>JBAPRH010000044.1:0-36720 GCA_049280995.1 Acidobacteriaceae bacterium | reverse complement strand
CCCTCCGGAACCCGCCGCTGGCGCGGTCGCCGCGGCCGCGGTGCGAGGCAGCGCGGGCGCGACCAGCAGGAGCGCGAAAATCGCCCCCAGGAGAATCGGGTGCAGGACCAGCCCGTCGAGGCCGGTTCCGAAGACGTTCGCTTCGATGCTCCCGCTCCCTCCGCCAATTCAAGCGGCGACAGTCGCGTCTACGAATCGGAAGCGGCCTTCGAGCATCAAAAGCCACGACCAGCAGCAGCTGGCGGTCGCATTCTGCTCCCCGGCGAGTCGCTCTCGAAGTACGGAGCAAAGCCCGCAGCCGAGACCACGAAGCCGCAAACCGCGTCGGCCACAGCCTTCACGCCCAGCTACACCGCACCGAAGCCCTCCACGCTGATCGAAGCGCCGCTCACCTGGGACGGAAGCTTACTGCTGCCCGGCGAATCGCGCGCCCGTGGCAAGGGCTCCCGACCGGAGCCTGCTTTTGCCGCAACGCCCTCCGCGGAATCGGACACCCCTGAGACCGCAGCTCCCGCCACCGAAGCCGAGCATGAAACAGAGCCCGAGCAGCAGGAAGCGTCTTCCGCTCCGACAGTCGAAGTGGGCCAGCCGCACGCGGAAGCCGCTTTCGAACCTGAGCCGCCTCAAGAGTTGGAGATGCACGAAGAAGTCCACGAGTTTGATCCGGAAGATGCGTCCGCATCGCACCGCGTCGATGCCGCCGCGCCCAGCGAGTTCCGCACCCCCAGCGTTGCCGAACCTGAAGCGGAGGAAGAAGCCTCCGACCAGGCTCAGAAATTAGAAAACGACGCTCCGGAAGAGCCCGAACACGACGAGCAGGCCACCGAAGTGGCCGATCAGCTCTTCGGCTTCGCCCCCGGCACCGGCATCCTCGAAGAAGAGATCATCGACGAAGATGAGTACGACTTCGAGCCCATCCACGCCGAGGGTGAGGAACAACATGATTCCGAAGACCTAGAAGAAGAAACGCTGGAGCGCTCAGGCGAACTTGGTGACGTCGTGCGCGATGAGCACATCGACGACCGCCTCGCAACCGATACCTCCATCTCCGAGGCCGAAGAGGCAGAAGCCGACGAAGGCAGCGATGGGTTGGACATCAGCGAAGAGGAACTCGACGAAGAGGACGATTCAGAAGAACAGCCCAGCGAAGAAGCAGCCGCTGCCGACGGAGCCGCGCCTTCCCGCAATCGTGAACGCGGCGGAGAACGCCGTGGCCGCCGCGGAGGTGACCATCGCGGAGGGCGCCTGGGCCGCCGTCAGGGCGGAGGCGGACGCCACCGCGCCTCGGCGCAGACCATGGACCTGCCTATCATCAGCGATCTGTTAAAGCAGGGCCAGGAAATTCTGCTCCAGATCGCCAAGGAGCCCATCGCCAAGAAGGGCGCGCGCGTCACCAGCCACATCGCATTGCCTGGACGCTTCCTCGTCTTCATGCCTACGGTCAACCACGTCGGCGTCTCGCGCAAAATCTCTTCCGATGAAGAGCGCCTGCGCCTCAAGCGCATCCTCATCAGCGAAAAGGGCGAGGCCTCCGGAGGCTTCATCGTCCGGACCGCCGCCGACGGGGCCAGCGAAGACGAGCTGCGCGCCGACCTGCGCTTCCTCATCAGCCTGTGGAACGACATCAAACAGCGTGAGGAAAGCAGCAACTCTCCGGCACTCATCTACCACGACCTCAACCTCGTCGAGCGCGTGCTCCGCGACCAGGTCAGCGACAACTTCTCCACCATCTGGGTCGATGGGGAGGCCGAGTACGAGCGCATCGTACGTTTCCTCAACCGCTTCCAGCCCGCGCTGGTTCGCCGCGTTAAGCTGTACACCAAGGAGACGCCGCTCTTCGAGCAATTCGGCCTTCAGGACGAGATCACCAAGGCCCTCAAGTCCAAGGTCTGGCTCAAGTCCGGAGGCTCCATCGTCATCAACCAGACCGAAGCTCTCGTCGCCATCGACATCAACACCGGCAAATACGTCGGCAAAACCGCACGTCTTGAGGACACCATCCTCAAGACCAACCTCGACGCGATCCCGGAAATCGTCCGCCAGATTCGCCTGCGCGACCTCGGCGGCATCATCGTCATCGACTTCATCGACATGGACGAGCGCCGCAATCGCCACAAGGTCATGGCTGCTCTCGAGGAGGCTCTCAAGGCCGACCGCGCTCCGTCAAAGGTTCTCCAGTTCAATGATTTTGGACTGGTCGCCATTACCCGCAAGCGCGTCAAGCAGTCGCTCGAGCGCACGCTGAGCGTTCCCTGCCCCATCTGCACGGGCACAGGAATGGTCAAGAGCCCGACCACCGTCGCCAACGAAATCTACATCGAGCTGCGCAAGATGCAGAAGCACCTCGAGCGCGGCGATGTCATGCTCCGCGTCAATCCGGAAGTCGTCAAGGTGCTCAAGGCCGGCAATGCCCGCTGGCTCAACGAGCTCGAGGAGATATCCGGCAAAACCATCATCGTGAAGAGCGACCCGGCCCTCCATCCCGAACAGTTCGATATTCATTGAGGCGTAACATACAGCGACTAAAGGAGCAGGCCGAAAAAGCCTGCTCCTTTCTTTTTGTGGCAACATTAGTAGGAAAGCACTATGCCCGGATGGAATTAACATCAAAAATTTGTTACGACGTTGTTGTAGCTCTTTTTGAGGCCAGCTTATTCGCCCTGGATATCATTCTTTTGCTCGGCTTTTCTCTTTTCAACGAAACGCCTCTTCCTGGAGAAATCTCTGTTGTACTGATGTCCGTATTGGATTCGATCGCGTTCGCCTTAGCGTGGAGAAAGCCTAAAGCAGCCTCTATCCTTCTAGCCTCCACCACAGTTGTAACCTTATTTCTGTGCCTGCTGGCGTCAGACCGTCACAGTATCCGATCCCTCTGGTGTCCGGAGCCTTATTTTGGACTACTAAATTGATCCTTGCAGCCTTGTTCTGGCACAAAAGCATCGAAACTCGACATGTTGAGGCTCGATAAGTTCTCCATAATTCGTTGGGCATGAACGGCATTCACATCGACGCGACCGGCAGCAGCGTCAAATCCTCGACTAGGCCCACTTCTTTCTGCACAAAAGGCTCGCCATAGGTCACGCCCGCCAGCAGTCCGTAGTGCCGGGCCTCGGCAAATGTCCGCTCCCGAATCTCCTCTTCCGGCACAAACAGCCCGCCGCCCGCAACCTGGTTCGCGTACTGCGACCGGTAAGCCATCAGCGCGCGATGCCGGTCCTCGATGTAAGGCGCAATGTCCACCACAAAGCTCGGACGCACATCCGCATACAGGCTCGCGTAAACAATTTTGAAGGGCCGCCACGGAGCCGCCCCCGTTTCCAGTTTCGCCAGCCCGCTCAAAAAGCACGCTTCATAGCCCAGCGTCGCGGTTGTGGAGTGGTCCGGATGCCGCCCCGTCCAGTACGGCAGAATCACCACCCGCGGCCTCACCCTTCTCAGCGCCTCCACAATCTTCACCCGATTTTCGTAGGTGTTCTCCACTCTTCCGTCAGCGATATCCAGCGCCTCGCGCCAAGCCACACCCAGAATTGTCGCCGCCGCCGTTGCTTCCGCCTCGCGCTCCGAAGCCGAGCCCCGCGTGCCCGCCTCGCCGCGCGTCAGATCCAGAATCGCAGTCCGCAGGCCCTGCGCGCGCATCTTCAGCAGCGTTCCGCCGCACGTCTGCTCCACATCATCGCGATGCGCAGCGATCGCCAGCACCTCAGCCATCGACTCATCCGCCATACAAAGCACCATAAAGGAAAAGCGCGGCTGAAAGATAGCCGCGCCCTAAATCCAGATTCTCTAATCCCTAATACGTCGTATTGTCGTTATCGCTGGCCGCGTCCATATACGCCACGTCCGACGCTGTTCCCGTCACCGTCACGTTGGAGTTATCGCGCTCCGACATATCCGTCGTGTTGTAGATGTACACCTGGCCGCCTTCCGCCGTGTACACCTTGTGCAGCCCCGTCACCGCGGCAATCCCCGTCGCGTCGCCTTTATAAGCGTCCAGCGTCGCCGTGTTCGTCGATGTGTTGAACATCGTCAGACAGCCGTACTGGCTTCCGCCGGTCGCCTGCGCCTTTTTGTACGTCTCGCCCGAAGTGCACTGCGCGGAGCCGATCCAAAGCGTGTTGTCGTCGCCAAAGGCCATCTTGTTATGCGTGCCGTCGCTGATCGCATACGACCCCGTGACCTGGCCCGTCTGCAGATTCAAAATCGAAAGCTCTCCCTGGAACAACCCATCCGGCTGCAACTGCTGCCCCGCCAGATACATTGTGTTGCCGTTGAAAATAGCGTTGGTCGCGCCGCCCGGAACCGCGATGTTGCTCTCGGCCACCAGCGCAATGCCCTTGGCTCCCGTGGTGTTGGTGTTCAGCGACGAGGCGGTAATCGGAATCACGGTAACCCCCGCCGTGGTTCCACCGCACTCCGGCCCGCAATCAAGCACATAGGCCGCCGAACCATCTGCCGAAAACACCGCCTTGATCGGGTTATCAAAGCTCGCGTTCGGCCCCGTGCTGACCGGGAACGCGCAAAACGCGGGCAGGTTCTGAGGCTCGCAATCCTGGGCGTTCAGGTAATGTTGCGGGTCAGTTGAAACCGATGCCGCCTGTTGCTGGTCGGCGTTCAATCCCACCACGCTGTACACGCTGAATTCATCGCTGGGCGTCGAGCCGATCTGGCTATTCGGGCCTTGCGTCGAGTTCTGCTCAAACGCCAACGCGATGGTTCCGCCCGGATTCACCGACACGCGGTACACATTCGGAAGATTCAACACATAGGACTTGCCTGTCGAAAGCTGCGACACCGAAAGCACGTGCCCGGAACTGTTGGCAGCATACACATACTGGCGTGCGCGGTCGACAAACACGCTCGACGACACGCCGGCCGGCAGCGAAATCCCCGCTCCGGTCTTCTCCTGCGCGTAGCTCACGATCACAAACGTGCCGCCGGCGCTGTTCACCGCGCCCACCTGCTCTTCTGGCATGTTCTGGATGGTCAGCGGCAGCGATCCGGAATACCCGGCAATCGAAAATGAGCCGGCGCTACTGTTATAGGGGTGGCGAATGTCATAGTACGCGTCCACAAACGGCAGCGCACCTTTGGTGAACCCGCTCGGGTTCTGCACCGCAATTAACACCCGGTTCAAAACACCACTCGGAGGCAGACTGCGCCCGGCGAAATAAAAGTTCTTGCCGCAGGAGGTGAGTAGCGACGCAAACGCCAGCAAAAGTGCAGAACCAATCCAGAAACTCGTTAAACTTCTTTTCTTCAAACCTGAAAACCTCACAAGATGTGGGAATGCTAAGTATACAGTGCCAGGGCTCGATTTCGCCCCTACCTGCCCACAGCTTTTCGCGCTCCCACAATCCGCAACGGAGGAAACGTCGTCAGGAGATTCGGCCAGCGCCGCGTCACCTCCAGACCCTCCCGCCGAAGCTCGCGCGCGTACTCGCCCGTTTTCTTAAAGTCGGAAAGAATCGCCTCGCCGCCCGGCTTCAGCACCCGCGCAATCTCCCGCACCGCGCTCCGCCGCTTCTCCCGGTCTCCAATATTGTGTAGGCACAGGTTGGACACAACAACGTCAAAGCTGCCGTCGCCAAAGCTCATCTTCACCGCGTCCTCGTTCATCAGGGCACACATCCGCGCCACTCCCTCCCGCGCCAGGTTCGCCTCCGTGTGCTCGCGCGTGTTAGCGCTCAGGTCCGCCGCGTTCCAAATGTCAATGCCTGTCGCATGTCCCGTCGTCAGCCGCCGCGCCGCGCCCACCAACAGCAGACCGCGACCCGTTCCCACGTCCAGCACCTCCTCGTCTCCGCGCCATCGGTGCAGCCCGAGCATCCGGTCGCGATGCAGCAGCTTGCCCCATCGCGAATACGCCAGCATCAGCACGCTCTCCGCTTCCAGCGCAATTCCCGTCCAGAAAAACGAATACTGCCACGGGCTCCCGAAGTGCCGTGCGACACCCGCTGCAATCAGCAACACCGCGCCAATCACCGCCAGGTTCCGAATCACGCCCGGCGCATCAATGCCGTAGTCCGCCTTCACGCTCTGCTCCGTGCCTTCGCTCATCCCGCTCTCATCCAATTCCCCCGCGCCGGTTCCCTGGTCTCAACAGTCTCTCAAAAACCCGCGCTTTCCGGCCAGCGGAGACGGTCTCCCTCGCTGGCAATGCGGCCCCCTCTGGAATACCATGACGTGAAGGCTTTTCGATGACCGAGACCGACCGTATTCAGGAAATGTTTGCCGGGCGCACCATTCTCTGCGATGGAGCCATGGGCACCATGCTCTACGCGCGCGGCGTCTTCATCAACCGCTGTTACGACGAGTTGAACCTCTCGCAACCCGACCTCGTCCGCTCTATCCATGACGATTATCTCCAGGCCGGCGCCGAGCTGATCGAAACCAACACCTTCGGTGCCAACACCTTCCGTCTGCTGCGCTACGGCTGCCAGGACCAGGTCTTCGCCATCAACAAGGCGGGAGCCGAAATTGCCCGCCAGGCCGTCCACCAGATCGAAGACAAGCAGGCCGGCAAGGCGTGGGTCGCCGGCGCCATCGGCCCGCTCGGCGTTCACCTTGAACCACTCGGAAAAACCGGCCTCGATGAAGCCCGCGCTGCTTTCGCCGAGCAGATTCGCGGCCTCGTGGCTGGAGGCCCGGGTGTGGGTGTCGATCTGCTCGTCATCGAAACCATAGTCGCCCTCAATGAAGCCGAGCAGGCCATCCGCGCCGCGCGCGAAGTCGCCCCCAACCTGCCCGTCCTTGCGATGATTACCGTCGATGAAGATGCCAACTGTCTCGACGGAGCCAGCCCCGAGACCGCCGCCGCGCGCCTCGCCGCAGCCGGAGCCGACGCTATCGGCTGCAACTGCAGCGCGGGCCCTGCTACGGTGCTCACCGCCATCGAGCGTATGAGCGCCGTCACCACACTGCCGCTCGCCGCCATGCCCAACGCGGGAACTCCCCGCGCCGTCGATGGACGCAACATCTATCTGTGCTCGCCCGAATACATGGCCAGCTTCGCCCGCAAGTTCCTCAAAGCAGGCGCGCAGTTCATTGGAGGCTGCTGCGGAACCACCCCCAACCACATTCGCGCCATCAAGTCCGCCATCCGTGCCGTTGAAGCACAGAAAACCGCCAAGCCCGCCGCCGCGCGAGAGGCTATCGTCACCGAAACACCGCCCGCGCCTCTCGAACAGCGCTCGAAAATCGGCCGCCTCATTCATGACGGAACCTTCGTCACGTTGGTCGAAATTGTTCCACCCCGCGGCATCGACTGCACGAAAGAGTTGGAGGGCGCGGCCCTGCTCGCCAGCCGCGGCATCCACGCCATCAACGTGCCCGACTCGCCCCGCGCCTCGGCCCGCATGAGCTCGCAGAGCCTCTGCATCCAGATTCAACAGAAGACTGGTATCGAAACCGTACTGCATTACACCTGCCGCGACCGCAACGTCCTCAGCATCCAGAGCGACCTGCTCGGCGCGTCCTCTATCGGGCTCAAAAACATCCTTTGCCTCACCGGAGACCCCCCAAAACTCGGCAACTACCCCGACGCGACCGCGGTTTTTGATGTGGACGCCATCGGCCTCGTCAACATTGTCCGCCGCCTCAATCATGGACTCGATATCGGCGGCAACCCTATCGGAGCGTCCACCGGGTTCACCATCGCCGCCGCCGCCAACCCCGGCGTGCCCGACATCGACAACGAGGTTCGCCGCTTCGCCTACAAGGTCGAGGCCGGGGCCGAATACGCCATCACGCAGCCCGTCTTCGACCTGCGCCTGCTCGAAGTTTTCCTCAAGCGCATCGAAGGTTTCCGCATCCCCGTCATCGCCGGCATCTGGCCGCTCACCAGCCTGCGCAACGCCGAGTTCATGAAGAACGACCTCCGCGTCTCCGTGCCCGACAGCATTCTGGTCCGCATGCAGCAGGCGTCCACGCCCGATCTCGCCCGCGCCGAGGGCGTCCGCATCGCGCAGGAGATGCTCGCTGCCGTGCGCGGCCTGGTACAAGGCGTGCAGGTCAGCGCGCCCTTCGGGCGTTACGCGCTCGCCGCCGACGTTATCGAAGGCGCGCTTCAGCCGCCGCAAGCTTCAGCCAGTGAGGGAGCCCCGGTTGGAAAACTTTGAGCAATCGCTTAAGAAGCTAGAAGCCATCGTCGCGCAGATGGAGCGGGGGGACATCGCGCTCGAAGATTCGGTCAAGCTGTTCGAGGAAGGCACAAAATTAGCCGAGCGATGCAAACAGCAGCTCGCTGAAGCCGAGGGCAAAGTGGAAATCCTGATCAAGCAGCGCAACGGAGCCATGAAGCGCGAGCCGTTTGTCTAATTCTCCAGGAAACAAGTGACATGCGGAAATTTGCTGTTGCTACCGTCGTGCTGGTTTGCTGTCAAGCCATTTGTCTCGATGCGCAACGCAGTGCGGTTCCGAAGTGTGCATCGAGATTAGAGTTCGCCCCAACAGTCGTCAGCAACCCTGACTCCACGGTCACCTTCAAGTGCGGTCGCGCTACTCCGATGGATCTCATCCGCGCGGTTGGGCGCCAAACCCGGATTCCAATTGGGATCGTTTTGGGGCAACACCCCGACATCCTTTCCCGATCCGGCCGACCTTACGACTTGGAGAAAGTGGACGCGAGAAGTGCCTTACAGATGGCTATTCGTGACACCGGCTACACCCTCGACGAGGAGAGCGGCGTAATGGTGCTCATTGCCGGTGATCTGACCGCTCGTCAACAAGACCTGCTCACTTACCCTTATTCCGATTTCGGGCCGGTATCCAATCAAACCATGGTCGAGTTGGGTGCGATGCTGACCGGTTGGATGTTGGCCGACGTTGATTATGCGAATGGCTACGTGGGAAGCATTCTCGGGTCGACCAATGATGAACGTTTCTCTTTACGACCAATTTCGAACGCAACCACTGAGCAGATCGCGAATCGTATTGTTTCTCTCGGATCAAAGGGCATGTGGATTCTCAAGGCGAATGCATTTCCAACACGCAGCCCGTCGGACAGCGTCGTCATTGAGCCATACCAACATTACTCAAACCTGCCGAACATTGAACATTAATGCACTATCGAGCGAAGAGCCGCGCGATCTCTGTTCGTCTGAAGTTCCTCGCTACTGCTTGATGATCTTCGTCGCTCCCGGCTTCACATCGCCGCAGTCCGCGCCCAGGTAGCGCGAGTCCATCGTGGAGTCCACCACAATGGACTGGCCATTCGGCCCCGCCTGATCGCTCGTCATATGTCCTGATCCGTGGCCATGCTCGTTGTCGATGACATGCATCTCCCAGTCGCCGCTAATGGTGCTGTTCCCTTGTTTGCAACTAATGTCGAAGGAAAGCGATCGCACGTCGTCTCCGTGCTTCGTGATCGTGCAGTCGGAATTGCGCGGCTTGTTCATATCCTCCATGTCTTTCCGCCATTCGTCCGGCGTCAGGCATCCCTGGGTCACCATGGTGTGCGCACCGCCCGGCACGGGCCTACCCATCTGCTTCAGCCTTTCCACCACCTCCGGCGGAAGCTGAAACCCGCTCATATGGGTAGTTAAGGTAGTCTCCCAAAGCCCCATCTTTACCGGCGGTGGCGTTGTTGGAGGAACGGCCTGCGCGGCCGCAACGGCAACGGCGCAAAGGGCGAGTAGAAAAACACAGGGCTGAAATCGGTTCAAAAACATACGGGACTCTCCTGAAAATTGCCACAGAAGGCTGAACGCCCCAACTTTGTATCACATTCACGCAACGATGATCGAATCCCGCGTCGATTCGAGGCCAACCGTGCGCTTCCACGCAAACACCATCGCCATCCGGCTAGCTTTTTTTCTTCGGAGGACGCCGTTTGGCCATCTCCCCATCCTTTGGCGTCTCACTCGCCCGCGCCTGCTTCGGGGCCGTCTTCCACTCCGCGGCCAGCCGTCCCAGCGCCGCCAACTCCTTCAGGTACTGATGCAAAGGCCGCGCCGGCCGTCCCCAATGCACCACCCCCGCCCCCTTCACCTTTTTATGCGTCAGAACGCCCGAGCCCGACCCGAGAATCACGCCTTCGCCAATTTCCGCATGGTCGCCAATGCCCACCTGGCCACCCACTACCGCGCCCGCCCGAATCACGCTCGACCCCGACACGCCTGTCTGTGCCGCAATCACCACGTCGTGCTCCACGCGCACGTTATGTCCTATGTGGACTAGGTTGTCGATCTTCACCCCGCACCCGATTCGCGTCTCTTCCAGCGCGCCGCGATCAATCGTCGTGTTGGCGCCAATCTCCACATCGTCCTCAACCACTAGCCGCCCCTGCTGTGGAAACTGAACGTACTCGCCCGTCTCACCATTGCGCACATAACCAAAACCGTCCGAGCCCAGCACCGCGCCCGCATGAATCACCACTCGGTCGCCTAACTCCGTTCCTGGATAAATCACCACCCGCGGATAAATCCGGCACGCGCGGCCCACGACCACGCCGCGGCCTAGAACCGCGCCCGCGCCAATCACCGTCTCATCGCCGATGTGCGCGCCAGTCTCGATCACCGCGTAAGCACCCACCGCAACTCTCCGCCCGCGTACCACATCAGCGGCAATCAACGCCGTAGGATGAATCTCCGCCTCCACCTCAGCCGGCGACAGTAGCCGAGCCGCCCGCGCAAACGCCAGCTTCGGACTTGTAGCCACGAGCAGGGCTTTGCCTGAGTCTCCTGCCGCTGCGCTCCTTTTGTCAGAGACAATGACCGCGCCAGCTCCCGAAGACAACGCCTCACGAAGCACCGCATCGTCCTCGGCAAACACCACGTCCGAAACGCCCGCGGCGGCGATTGAAGCCACGCCCGAAACCTCAAGCTCCGGCGAGCCTCCCCGAACCTCCGCCTTCAGCAACTCCGCCAACTGAACCAGCCGCAAAACTCACTCCTTCAGCGTTCGAAGCTTGTGATCACTGATTGCTGAACGCCGACTGCCGCTTTATTCCCTCGTCCCATCCGGACGAGTCTTCCATCTACGATGCACCCAGAGCCATTGCTCAGGATACCGCCGCACCCAATTCTCAATTACCCCCGTGAACCGCGCCGTGTTCCTGAGCGCATCGGCCTCGTCATCGCCGGTCGCCGTCAACGGAATCTCCTCGCCAAATCGCAGCACGTATTTCCGCTCCGCTTCTTCCCATACCATGAAACCCGGCAGCACCGCCGCGCCGGTCTTCAGTGCCACGCGCGCCAGCCCGGACGCGGTGCAAGCCTCGCGCCCGAAGAACGGCACAAACACTCCCTGCGGCGGGGTCATGTTCGTGTCCATCAAAATCCCCACCGTCTCGCCCTTCCGCATTGCCGCCAGCAGCCCGCGCGCAAAGTCGTCCTTGTTCAGCACGCGGTTTCCGTGCCCGCAGCGAATCGCATTCACCAGACGGTCAACCCGCGAGTTGTCCAGCCGCCGAATCACAATGCCCATCGGATAGCCCATCAGAGAGTGGTAATAGCTCGAAAGCTCCCACGCGCCCAGGTGCCCGGTGACAATGAGCACGCCCTTGCCGCGCGCTCGCGCCGCCAGATAATGCTCCAGCCCTTCGTAGTGAAGAAAATCCTTCGTGTTCTCGCGCGTGTAGCGAGGCATCCGGCAGAACTCCGCCAGCAGCCAGCCCAAATTGCGGTAAAGCTGCCGCAGGATCCGTTCCCGCTCCGCCACCGGCTTTTCAGGAAACGCCAGTTCCAGGTTCCGCAGTCCGGTTCGCCGCAGCCGCGTCATCAGATGGTAAGCGGTCGCGCCCACCGCCACGCCCACGCCGCGAGCCGCCCGCCGGGGCAATGCCCCCAGCAGCGTCACCAGCGCCCGCACCACCGCATATTCCAGCCATTCTCGCATCGCAAAAGGTAACGACAGTGTACGACGGCTCGCTATGCACCACCCTCGGGACAGGCCGGCACAACCTTCAATATCCGGGAGTAATCTGACAAGGCGAGGCAGCAAAGCGAAAGGACGCACCGATGCCCGAAGGAATCATAACCCGCACAAGCCGCTACTCATTCGAGGAAACCGTCGAACGGCTTCAGACTCTCCTGATCGAGGAAGGCATCACCCTCTTTTGCCTCGTCGATCATTCCGGTGAAGCCCGCGCCGTGGGCCTGAAGATGCCGCCCACGAGGCTGTTCATCTTCGGCAGCCCCCGCGCCGGAACCCCGCTCATGCTCGCCGCGCCCAGCCTCGCTCTCGACCTGCCGCTAAAAATCCTCATCGCCCAGCAGCCCGACGGAAAAGTCCAGCTCTCCTGGAACGACCCCGCCTGGCTACAGCAACGACACGACTTCCCCGAAGAAAGGCTGCCCGTCCTCGCCGCCGTCGAAGCGCTAGCCAACAAGGCTGCGGAATAATGAGAAGTTATTGGTCCGTTTTATTCGGAATATCAGCCTTGGAGGGAGACTCGACGCGCCTCGCGGCTTGAAAAAAGAACCAAGCTGCACCCAGCGCAATCGGCGCACCCAGCAATTGCGATATATGGGCGTGCCCTCTTACGACATCACTGCCCACAATGATCACAGGAAGTACAAAGAGTCCGCTCCATAGGTAAAACCACCGGCGACGATACCTTGAATCTCGCTCCATTCTCTCGCCATGCTTGCAGAAGCGCCACGCCTGCCAGCCAACGAACGCCGAGATTAGCAAAACTCCTAGTATTGCTTTTACGATCATCGCAATGCCCCACCACACAACTACTACACATAAAAAAACACATAAAACCAAATAGAACAACATCCAAAAGACTGACAGCCCAGGTTGACTTCCCGCCAACACTCTGTTTTCATCAGCACATTCGCATGCACCGCATCATGATCATCCCGGCCACCGATATCCGAATTATTTCGGCCATCATGATCATTCCCTCCTCTTGAGGAGCGGGCGGCGGGCGAACCAGACGAAAGCAATCCCAAACCACCAGCTCCCGGAACCTGGTGGTATTTTTTTTTGGAGGTCAAAGACTGAATGAGCGTAACGTTAAGCGGAATCCAGCAGGCCCGGCAGCGCATTCAGGGCGATATTTATCTTTCCCCCGCGCCGCACTCTGACGAGCTGTCGAAGATGACAGGCCAGCAGGTCTACCTGAAGCTCGACAACCTACAGCGCACCGGGGCCTTCAAGGAGCGTGGCGCGCTCAACAAGATCCTCACCCTCTCCGACGACGAAAATCGTCGCGGCGTCATCGCCGCCAGCGCCGGAAACCACGCCCAGGCTGTCGCCTATCACGCCACCGTGCGCAACATTCGCGCCCGCATCGTCATGCCGCTCATGACACCGCTCGTCAAAACCGCCTCCACCGCCGCCTACGGAGCCGAAGTCGTTCTCCACGGAGCCGACTACGACGAGGCCTGCACCGAAGCCCTCCGCCTGGCCGAGCAGGACGGCATGACTTTCCTGCATCCGTTCGACGATGACTCCATCATGGAGGGCCAAGGCACTCTCGGCCTCGAGTTGCTCGAGCAAATCCCCAACCTCGAAGCCGTCGTGGTCCCCATCGGAGGCGGTGGCCTCATCGCCGGCGTGGCCTGCGCCATCAAGGAATCGGCCCCGCACATCCGCGTCATCGGCGTTCAAACCGAGCGGCTGCCCTCCATGCTTCGCGCCTCGGACGCGGGCTCGCCTGTCACGATCCCCGCTGAGGCCACCATCGCCGACGGCATCGCCGTGCGCCGCGCTGGCGAGCGAACCCTCCCGCTGGTCCAGCGCTTCGTCGATGAACTCGTCACAGTGGACGAAGAAGAAATCGCCAAGGCCATTCTCGTCCTGCTCGAACGCGAAAAGACTCTCGCTGAAGGCGCCGGAGCCGTCGCCCTCGCCGCGCTCCTCCAGCATAAAACCACGCTGCGCGGCCAGCGCACCGCCGTCGTGATCGGAGGGGGCAACATTGACGTCAGTCTGCTCGCCCGCATCATCGAGCGCGGCCTCGTCAAGGACGGACGCCGCACCCGCCTCCGCATCCACCTTACCGACCGCCCCGGAGCGCTACATCAACTAACGAAAATCCTCGCCGATGCCCGTGCCAACATCGTGCAAACCGCCCACGACCGCGCCCACTACGGCGTCAGCCTCGGCGACACCGTCATCGACATCACATTAGAAACCCGGGGAGGCGAGCACATCAAAGAAATCCGAACCATGTTGACCGAGGCCGGCTACCGTCACGAAAGGATCGATTGAGGACTCGCCATCCACGCACGGCTGGGCGCACTAAGGCAGACGATAGAGCGTTAGTCTCAGCGGAGAACCGACCACAAACATCGAGCCGTTCGGAGAAAATGCCGTCAAGGACTGCTCCTCAGCAGGGCTATCAGGCGTCACTTCTGCGATTGGCTCACCGCTATCAGTGGAATAAATGACGAAACGCTCTTGTTTAAGAGAGTGCATCCCGGTGAAGCTTGCGGCCTGCAATGCAAACCGCTTCCCGTTCTGAGAAACACCAGCATATGAAAGCGTGCCTTTAGCAGACAACAACGATCTAATTACATTGCCATGCGTACCGATGATCAGGGGGTGTTTGCAACCCAACACGAGAACCAGATCATTTGTAAGGAACTGAGGACGGCCACCGCATTTGCCGTGATAGAGTAGCCGCTCTCCTGAGGTGTCCGCATAGGTGACAAATTGTTGTTCCTTTGGATATTCGTTGACCCAGAGTACGTTGTTGGTCACAAAACCGGCATCGTTCACTGAGGTAGCAACTGAAGGATTCGGCGTAAGCTCCGTAGCTTTCAAAGTCCTGGCATCCAGCAGTTCAAATCCCGGACTGGTCGAATCTCATAACGTGGACCCGTCAGTCGAGATATTCTCCACTAGTCCGAATTTATGCCCTGTTGCGTGATAGTCGAAGCTCCCGTCATCTTTTAGATCTGGTGTTAGCCGCAGCACCTTACTACCGGAGACGATCACGTGATCGTCAGCTGTCGCAAAGATCGCACGCACGCCAAAATTAGCAAACTTGCGCACCCCTTCCACCTCGCCTGTTTTAGCATCGAGCGATAAAAGCTCATAAACCTGCTGAGGTGTTCGCTGGATAATCATCATTGCAACAATTCGATCACCGGCAAAAACGACGCTGCGGGTGGCTAAAAAGATCGAGCCTGTCTGAGAATCCATACGTGGGCTTGTGAGCGTAATTCCTCCAGCACCAAAAGTTGCGCCCACGACTGGTTCGCTCTGAATAAGCGGCCCAACCGACCACACACGAGTCGGCGAGGGCCATGCCTGAGCAATGCAGACAATGGCTGACCAAGCCAGAGCAAGGGCTGCTACACCGAGGCATTCAAGTAACCGTGCTTGATATTTCGAGCTCTTCATCTGCTCTACAACCAACAGCCAACAACATCGAAGGAGATCGAGTCATAGTATCAGGAAGAGCTCTCTAACGTAACATCTCCAGTGCTGCATCTCTATGAGTGGATACAAAGGAGCCCCAATGGGGATCGTTCACGCTTGTACGCGCATCGCACCCATCATCCTCCTTCTCGCCGCCGCCAAGCTCCGCGCACAGGCCGGCCCGCCCTTTCAGACTGACGACCCTATTCCGGTCGAGTGCGGTCATTACGAGTTCTACGCCTTCGGCACTGCGGACGGCACGCCCGTTGAGATGGATTCCGTCGGCCCAGCGTTTGAGTTCAACTGGGGCGCCATCCCGCGCATTCAACTGCACGCCATTCTGCCCTTTGGATTTGCCGCGCCGATGAACCATCCCGCATACGCTCCCGCTGGACAAGGCCCCCTTACGTTCGGCTTCACCGATATGGAACTGGGCGTAAAGTACGGTTTCGTCACGCAGACAAAACACCGGCCCGAAATCGGCTCCTTCACCATGGTTGAGATACCAACGGGCGACGCGGACCGAGGCCTCGGCGTGGGCAAGGTCTGGTACAAGCTGCCCATCTGGGTGGCGAAGGGCATCGGCCCCTGGATCCTCGATGGCGGGGCGGGATATGTCGTGAACCCGCAGACCGGATATCGCAACTATCCATACGGAGGCTTCCTCGTAAGGCGCACCATCAACAAGAAGCTTGATCTGGCGGCTGAGATCTTTTCGCACGCGCGCGAAGGTGCCGCCGCGCCGCAATCGGAGTCCTCCACCATGATCGATGCCGGTGGGTATTACAACTTCAACTCACCCGGCCTCTAGTTGATTTTCGCCTACGGACACTCCGTCGCCGGCCAAACCGAAAACTACGCCTACCTTGGCCTCTACAAAACCTGGGGAAAAGACAAAGGGTGTCACTAGAAACCCGATCGGCTAGACCGCAACCGGCCCGGTGCTCTTTCGTTCCACCAGCGTAGGTTGAATCGAATACTCCACGCCCTTGGCGGTCGCCGCGTCCTGATTTCCATACAGCGCGCGAAATGCCAGCTTCGCAATCTCCGCGCGCGACAGCCGCACCGTGGTCAGCGCGGGCTGCGTGTACGCACTCATGGCGATGTCGTCGAACCCAATGACCGAGATATCGCGCGGAACTCTGAGCCCCCGCTCGACCATCGCGCCCATCGCGCCAATCGCCGTCATATCATTCGAGGCCATCACAGCCGTCGGCCGACTCGCCTTCCGGAGCAGCCGCGCCATCGCATCATGGCCGCCATCCATCCGGTGGTTGCCTTCCTCAATCAGGTCCTTGTCCGGGGCCAACCCGTTCCGCTTCATGCTCGCCAGAAAAGCCTTGCGTCGCACCCGCGCCGAGGTCAACTCCGCCGGGCCGCTAATGAACCCGATCACCTCATGTCCCAGCCCGCGCAAATGCGCAACCGCCGCATCAATGCCCCACGCATAGTCAATTGCAATGTTGCTGATCCCCTTCTGCGGCACGCCCATATCCAGAAACACCAGCGGAATTTTTCTGCTGCTTAACTCCGCAATCAGGTGCTCATCCATCTCCGACGTCATAATGGCCACGCCGTCCACCTTGCGCTGCAGCATCCGCACCACGCACTGCTCCATGCGGCGCTTGTCATAGTCGGTGTTAGCGATCAGCACTTCCTTCCCGTACTGCACAGCCACGTCCTCAAAATTCTTCACCAGCTCGGGAAAAAACGGGTTCGTGATGTCAGAAATAATCAGCCCGTACAGGCTGCTTTTGCCCGACCCGAGAGCGCGCGCATTCGTGTCCGGATAGAACTTCAGCGTCTCAATCGCGCGCCGCACCCGCTCCGCCGTCGCCTCCGTAACTTTGTCTGAGCCGTTGATGGTACGCGAAACCGTGGCCGTAGAGACCTTGGCGAGCCGAGCGACTTCCTTAATATTCATAGGCCACCCAACGTTATACCGAAATTCGTCCAAATATGGAAAATTTCAGCAGCCGCGTTCGTCAGCGTCCAAACAGCGAAAGCGGAACAGCCTCCCCCATCGCCTGATATCCCACGGGCGAGGGATGCAGATGGTCTCCGCTGTCATAGGCGGGCCGCAGCCTGTTCTGCTGGCTCGGATCGCGCATCGCCTTGTCAAAGTCGAGTACCGCGTCAAAGTGGCCGGGCGCGCGAATCCATTGGTTAATCACCTGCCGGTCGGCTTCATTGCTCGCCCCCGGATGGTAATAGTCCGACCCCATGTAAGGCGTAATCGTTGCGCCGATCACGCGAATCCCGTGTGCATGGGCGCGCGTAATCATCTGCTCGTACGCGCCTTCTATCCGATCGACCAGCTGCGCATGCGCGGCCTCGGGCACTTCTCCGTGGAACGTCAACCCACCCAGGTCGTTCACTCCCTCAAACACAATCAGCCAGCGAACCCCCGGCTGCGCCAACACATCGCGATCAAACCGCGCCAGCGCGTTCGGCCCCAGTCCGTCCGTCAGCAGATGGTTTCCGCCAATCCCCTCGTTCAGAACGCCAATCGCCCGCGTCGCCGGGGAAGCCTGCAACCGTTCCGCCAGCACATTGGTCCAGCGGTCGTTGCCGTTCACGGTCGAGGCATGACCATCCGTAATCGAATCTCCGAGCACTACAACGGACGCAGCTCCCTGCGGAGCAAGCACATCGATTCCGGCGATCTGATACCAATGCTCAACCGTTCTTGCACCCGGCAACTCGGCCGCCGCAACCTGATCGCCGTGGACATAGTAGGACGTAGCCCGTGAACCCGGATGCCCCGTCTCGCGCGCCGGCGGCTCGTCCAGATGGAACGTGATCGCCACATTGGAAAGCGCCGCCACGGTATATCGGATCGGATCGGAAATATACTCCGCGCCCGCCGGAACCGTGACATTGGGTCGCCCGGAAAAGAGCAGCGCCTGGTCCGAAGCCGGATCAATCGCTGCCGAAGAGGCCGAAAGCGGTCGCGCGATATGCACGGAAGTGAAGTGCAAGGGCTCCGTCCCAAAGGCGTTCGAAAGATGCACGCGCAGCGTCGTTCCGCCTACGGACAGATGAACAATCTGCCGGATGGTCGCATCCGTCATGGCAGCCGGCGGCAGCGAGTTCTGCGGCTCCGGAATCTGCTGGGAAGCTGCCCAACTCCCTACCCACACTTGCCCATTCGTCTGCGCCCTGCCCGTCGTCACGAGCAACAGACCAATCAGAAGCGCTAACAGCGGGAGGAAATTTTTACGCATATTGTTGATTGCTCGAACTAAATCGCTTCTGCAAGAAAAACGAGTATAGCACCGGCGAGACCAATGCCGCCGAAGGCGCGAATCGCTGTAATACAAGCCCCGTCAAGGAACATCTTCCGCTAAGCTGGTGTCGAAACGTGTGAGAAAACAGATCACTATGCTCCGGTATATGGCTGTCGCTGTTCTGGTTTTTGCGCGCTTATCGGCGCACGGCGCGCAGGCGCTGCCTTCACCGGACAAGAGTTTTTATTCGGGAAAGCTGGTCGAATATCCTGAGGCGCTCTCCGGGCTTTGGGAGACTTCCGATCGTCGCGGGGGCACGATCGGTATTCATCTGATCCTGGACACGACGATTCCCGGAGACGCAACTTCTTTCAAGGGAGTTCCGCAGACGTGGGTGGACCTTCAGGTAGGGGTGTTCGACCGGCACGCGACGGAGATGCAGGTTGGCGAGGAAAATTTCTTCAGCGATTCTCCCCGCGGTGGACGGGTTCACTTTGAAGATGGGCAGTTAACGCTGCATTTTGCTTCGACTCATGCGGACACACCGTCCATCGATCTGAATCTTGTAAAGCGCTCTGACGATACATGGGCTGGGCGTCTTCATCGTGGCCGGTTCGACGCAAATGTGGTGCTGCGCCGACCGACGATTGCGAGACCAGGTCCCGTCGCTGGCACATGGTTGAGTGCGCCCGGGCTCGGGCTGGCTTCCGTTTGCATGCATGTGGCCGAAGTTGCGCCCGGTAAGTTTATCGGCTGGTCAGACTCTCTTTTGACTCTGGGCAAAGTGAGGATGGCCCCTCACGTTGCCAGGCCAGCTTCGGCATTGCAGCGCTACGGCGAGTTCATGAAGGTGGAGCAGGAAGGCAAAGGAAGGTTCTCTTTTCAAATGCCTGCTCATCCCGCGATATGTTGTTCCCACACCTTTGTCGGCGTTCTGCAATCTCACGGTCGCCAGATGGATGCGTTCTGGCCGTCGGGCTTGAATCAAGCCCCTCATAGGGGATCGTGGAGAAAATTACGCGGAAACTCCTGTATCGACGGGCAGGATTCGCCGCAATAGGGGGAAGTCAGTAAGATCAACTATCTTACCGAGCCATTCAAAGCCGCAACCATCGCGCCATTCTGCTATCCTCAGCACGTAACCCCCGCGCAGGAGCCTGCAGTTTTGCTTAAATACCAATGCCTCGCGGCTGCCGCCTTGTTCGCCGCCGCTCTCCCCCTCGTCTCCCACGCTCAGGCCGCGCAGCAGCAGGCGCCAACAGGCGGCGGCATGGCCACCGGCGGCGCGCACACCGCCATCTACGACGCCGAAAAACGCCCCATCACCGCCGGCGGATTCGTCAAGTCGGGTCCCATCATCTTTGAAGACGACTCCGTAAAGTCCGGCCTCGCCTCATGGACGCACGTCATGGGCACGCCGGAGAAGAAGTTCATCATCGAGGCGAACGGCTCCGGCGTCTGCTTGCTTGACTACAACAACGACGGCTGGCTCGACATCTACCTCGTCAACGGCTCCACCTACGATGCCCTCAGCGGCAAGACCACCCCACCCCGCGCCGCGCTTTTCCGCAACAATCACGACGGAACCTTCACCAACGTCGCCAGCATCGCGGGCGTTACCAACGACCGCTGGGGATTCGGATGCGCGGTCGGCGACTACGACAATGACGGCTGGCCCGATCTGTTCGTGGGCAACTACGGCAAGAACCGCCTCTACCACAACAACCACAACGGGACCTTCACCGACGTAGCCGAAAAGGCCGGAGTCACGCTCGGCAACTGGTCCACCGGCGCAACCTTCGGCGACTACGACGGCGACGGGCGCCTCGACCTCTTCGTCCCCGGCTACATTCATTACGATATGAACAACCCACCCATCCCCGGTTCCAAAGCCGTCGCTTACAGCTTCTGCAACTTCCGGGGAATCTCCGTCATGTGCGGCCCCCGCGGGCTGGAGGGCGAGCCCGATCACCTCTTCCACAACAACGGCGACGGAACCTTCACCGACGTAAGCGTCAAAGCCGGAGTCAACGACCCCAACCGGTATTACGGCTTCTCGAGCGTCTTCGTCGATCTCAACAACGACGGCAAAGTCGATCTCGCCGTGGCCGACGACTCCACTCCCAACTATCTCTATATCAACAAGGGAGACGGAACATTTGAGGACGACAGTTACGCTTCTGGATTCGCTCTCAATCAGGACGGCCGCGAAATCGCCTCCATGGGACTGGCGGTGGGCGATTACGACAACACCGGATGGGACAGTCTCTTCGTCACCGATTTTTCCGACGACTACGACGTCCTCTTCCACAACGACGGCCAGGCTAACTTCACCGACATCAGCTACCACGCCGGAGTCGCCCAGCCCACCATCCCCTTTCTCGGATGGGGCGACGCCTTTATCGACTACGACAACGATGGCTGGAAAGACCTCTTCATGGTCAATGGCCACGTCTATCCCGGCGTGGACAAACAGGATTGGGGGACCAGCTTTGCCCAGCGCCCGTTGCTCTTCCATAACGACCACAACGGAAAATTCATTCTCGTTCCCGCCGTCGAGGGCACCGGCCTCGCCGTGGTCACGCCCGCGCGCGGCGCGGCTTTTGGGGACCTGTTCAATGACGGAAAAATCGACGTGGTCATCAATCCGCTTGAGGGCCACGCCATTCTGCTTCGCAACGTCAACCCCGACCATCACCACTGGGTCGAGTTGAAACTCATAGGAACCGGACCAAAAACTCCGCGCGACGCCGTCGGAGCCGCCGTCTACCTCACCGCGAACGGCATGCGCCAGCGCAGCGACGTATTAAGCGGAGGCAGCTACATGTCCTCGAACGACCAGCGCGTCCACTTCGGCCTCGGCGAGGCCACAACCGTCGGCAAGGTAGAAATCCACTGGCCGGGCGCCCCGGTAGAAACCATCCACCTGCCCGCGGTAGACCGCATTTTCACCATCACGCAGGGCAAAGGCATCACCGGCCAGCTTTGTACCGCATGCAAAACGGCAAAGAAAAATTAGGAGTACAGCTACATCCAGAACCAAGGGGAGTGGCCGCCCAGGTAGGCAGTACAGGCGCGAAGCGCGTGTGCCCGTGCGGCAAGCGCCTACCGGATATGCCAAAGGCTGTAGCAAAGCACCGCCAGCACCGTTGCGCTCACCCAGAAATAAAGCTGGTCGCGTTCCATCAAAAAGCCCACCCCGGCCAGAATCACCCGCACCACCGGAGTCGCAATCAGCACCAGCAGCCCCAGCTGAATCACGCTCTCCGCACTACCGTGCATGATTCCGCGCCAGATTCCTTCAGGCGTCCGCAGATGCTCCGCCACACCATGAAAGTGGCTGTAATCCGGACGTGGCCCCGACGCGTGGAGCAGATACATTACTCCGCCAATCAGCACGATCAAAGCCGCCAGCAGCACCCCGGCCTGCAACGTGCGCCCAATCGCGATGTCCAGCTTCTCGTCCGTCAGCCGCACCTAGAGCCTCCCCGCCACGCTGTTTACAATCATCTCCACACCGAGCGCCAGAATCACCAACGCAAACACAATGCGCAGCGTCTTCACCCGGGCATGCACCAGAAGCTTCGCGCCCGTCAGCGAGCCCGCCAGAACCCCCAACATCACCGGCATCGCCAGTCCCGGAGAAATGTAACCGCGGCTGAGGTAAATTCCCGCGCTCGCCGCCGCCGTCACGCCGATCATGAAGTTTGAGGTTGTTGTCGAGACCTTGAACGGCAGCCCCATCGCCTGGTCCATCGCCAGCACCTTCACCGCGCCCGACCCAATCCCCAGCAGGCCGGACAAAGTTCCCGCGCTGAACATCAGCCCGAACCCGGCCGGAACCCTCCGCGCCACGTAATCCTCTTTTCCGCCCGCGACCGGAAAGCTTCCCCGCAGGCGCAGCCGCTCCGCCAGCCGGTTCGTGCGTGCATCACCTGCGTGCGTATGCTTTTTTATCGCGGAAGCAAAGGCCGAATACAGCAGCACCAGCCCAAAAATCAGCCCGATCGCGTTCGCCGAAACCCGCGTCGTCAAATACGCGCCGAGCACCGCGCCCAGCGTCGTCGCAATCTCCAGGAACATGCCGATCCGCACGTTCGAGTAACCCTCGCGCACATACGCCGCCGCCGCGCCCGACGAAGTCGCGATCACCGAGACCAGCGAAGCGCCAATCGCGTAACGAATGTCCACATGAAACAGCAGCGTGAGCACCGGCACAATCACCACGCCGCCGCCCAGCCCGGTCAACGATCCCAGCAACCCCGCCGCCAGCGAGCTAAGGAAAATAATCCCGGAAAACTCCGCAGTGCTCATGACCTAACAGAGTACATACCCAACCCAACTCCGGAAAGCAGAGGAAGCTTTTTTTGTTGAACGCTCGCTCTTGGGCCCTAAACTATGAACTCTCGCCGCTATACCATTCGGACAATCGCCACCGAGTCCGGAACCAGCACCAGCCTATTCTCAGTGATCGAAACCTCGTCCGACGACTGCATCACCATCCTCGCGCCCGGCGGAACAGGCACCCTCACCGGCTCCGCAGCCACGCTGAACGCAACCAAATATCGCCCCCGCCGCAGTGCCAGCCAGCGACCCTCCTCGCTGAACTCCACCGCCACATCGCCCGAAACAAAATCCCCGGGAGCCAGCCGCCGCAGCGCAATCAGCTCGTGATACCACCCCAGCAGCACGGCCACATGTTCCGGCTCGGTAATCTCCTCCCACCGCAGCCGCGAGCGCGCAAACGTCGCTTCATCCTGAGGATCGGGAATCTCCTCTGGCTTCCATCCAAACGCCGCAAACTCCTCTTTGCGACCTTCAGAGACCAGCTTGCCCAACTCCGGCTCATGGTCGGTGAAATACAAAAATGGAGAAGACGCCGCCCACTCCTCGCCCTGAAAAATCAACGGCACAAACGGCGAAGTCATTACCAGTGCCGCTGCAATCTTCACCCGTCCCGGCGACACCAGCGCACTCAGCCGCTCGCCTCTTGCGCGGTTTCCCACTTGGTCATGGTTCTGCGCGTATCCCAGAAAACGCCATGACGGCAATTCCTCCACCGGCCGCCCGTGCACGCGATCGCGATACGCCGAGTAGCGCCCATCCACCACAAACACCTCGCGCAGCGCCTTCGCCAAGTCGGCCATCGACCCGAAATCCGCATAGTAGCCGCTGCGGTCGCCGGTAAGCAGCGTCACCAGCGCGTGATGAAAGTCATCGCTCCACTGCGCATCCAGTCCATAGCCTCCGCGCTCGCGCTCCGTCACCACCCGCGGATCGTTCAGATCGCTCTCCGCAATCACCACATGGCTGCGTCCCGTCTCGCGCTCCAGCGCGTGGACTTCGACCCCAAGCTGCTCCATGAACCGAATCGCCGACCGGTCCACATACGCGTGAACCGCATCCAGCCGCAGCCCGTCAAAGTGGTAGTCGCGCAGCCACATCTTCGCGTTGTCGATAAAAAACCGCCGCACCTCATGGCTGCCAGCCTGCTCAAAATTCACCGCTTCGCCCCACGGGGTGTGGTGACTCGCCGTAAAGTAAGGGCCAAACCGCGCCAAATAATTCCCCGAAGGTCCCAGGTGGTTGTAGACCACGTCCAAAAGCACGGCCAGCCCGCGCGCATGCGCCGCATTCACAAAATGCTTCAGCCCCTCCGGCCCGCCGTACGCCTCCTGCGGAGCGAAAAGGTCTACGCCGTCATAGCCCCATCCGCGTGCGCCGGGAAACGAAGCCACCGGCATCAGCTCCACATGCGTCACGCCCAGCGTCTGCAAGTATTCAAGCCGCTCCTCTACCCCCGCAAACGTTCCTTCCGCCATAAACGTGCCTACATGCAGCTCGTAAATCACCGCATCCTTCAACGCGGGAGCATGCCACTCGCCGTCCGTCCACGCAAACGCCCCTTGGTCCAGCACACGAGACATCCCATGCACGCCGTAAGGCTGCCAAAGCGATCGAGGATCAGGCAGGACCATCCCATCGCCATTCAGAAGAAATCCATACTCCGAACCCGGCCCCGCCTCCTCGACGCGCGCCTCCCACCATCCGCCGCCAGCCTGCTCAAGCGGATGCACCCGCTCGCCAACCTTCACCTCCACACGCTCCGCCAGCGGTGCCCACACACGAAACAAGTGCATTCGCTAATCCTTAATCCAGAAATTCCGATACGGGAAACCTGCCAAGTCCCTAACCAAAGCGAGCGCCACAGAGGCCAGCGCCACGCAGGCGCGAAGCGCGTGTGCCCGGACGGCCAGTCCCGCGTGTGCCCGACGGCCATCCAGCGTGTGCCCGGACGGCTAGTCCTATTGTTCGTGGTAGTTCCGCATCAGCCCGCCGTCAATCACAAATGTGGAGCCATTGACATAAGCAGCGTCGTCCGACGCCAGAAATGCCACTAGCCCGGCAACGTCGTCAACCGTGCCCAGCCTGCCCAGCGGAATCTTTTTGAGCAGCGCATCCAGCTTCGGCTTGTTCTCCAGCAAGGCTGTATTGATCGGCGTCGAAATCGCTCCGGGAGCCACGTTGTTGATCGTGATGCCCAGCGGCCCCAGCTCAACAGCGAGGTCGCGCATCACCATCCGCAGGCCACCCTTGCTCGCGCAGTAGGTCGCAAAACCGGGAAACGCCATGTCCTCATGCACTGAGCTGATGTTGATGATCCGCCCCGGCTTCTTCGCGTTCCTCAGCCGCTGCACAAAAGCCTGCGCCAGAAAAAACGGCCCCTTCAGATTCACGTGCAGCACGCGGTCATACTCGGCCTCGGTCGTCGCCCAGAAGTCCGACTTATGTTCCATCCCGGCGTTATTCACCAGAATGTCCGCCCCGCCAAACGTCTTCCACGCCTGGCTCACCAGGTTCTGCACCGCGCTCACCTGCGACACATCCGCCTCGCAGATCATCCCCTTCGCGCCTGCGTCCTCAACCATCTTCAGCGTCGCGTTCGCACCGTCCGCCGCGCCAATGTAGTCAATCACAACGTTCGCGCCTTCGCGCGCCAGTCGGGCAGCAATCCCCTGTCCGATCCCCTGGCTTGATCCCGTAACAATCGCCGTCCGTCCTGTGAGCATAGGCATATCGCAGCTCCTCCCCTCGATTCAACTTCCAATGATTCAACTTCTTGTAGGATGCGTCAAAAGCAGAGGCGGCCCGCAATGCGAGCCGCCCGCGAAAAAATCAGCCGCTTACTTCTGACCTGGCGTAACAGGAGTAGTTTTCTTGCCCGTCGCTCCTGAAGCCGAACCCGCCGCTGAACCGCTTACAGAGGGCTCCCCAGGAACCTGAGCGGCGGCATCCGGCCCAGCCGCGGCTGGAGGCTTCGCCGGCGTCGCAGGGGAAGCCGGAGCCGTCGCGCCCACAGCCGGAGCAGGCGCGGGAGTAGAGGGTGCGGGACCGGGAACGGAACTGGCAGCCGCAGCTCCCCCCGGAGCAGTCGAACCCGCCGGGCTCGCATAGGCCGGACGAAACTTCCCCTGCGCCGTCTCCTGCTTCGATGCATTCTTCTTGCCGCCCGCAATTTCCGGCGTCAGCGTCACCACGTTCACTACCGAGGGATCATCCCGCAGCTTCACATAAAGCTCGCCGTCGTCGATCGGATGCGGCACCGGCAGCACTCTCCCCGGAAACCCGTCCGGGACCTGCACCGGGTTCGTGAACTGCTGCGTCTGCGCAATCGAATCCACCAGAAACAGATTCGTGCCCCGCAGCTTACAGGCCACCTGCGGCTCGTCACTGCACTGCAGGGACTCGAAGCTCGGCAGCCGCACCAGCGTTGCGAGAGGCTGCCAGTCGCCCTTCACGCCGTTGTCCGTCACCACGCGAAAACGCAGCGGCCCGAACGCCGAGGTCCCAAACGCCTTCGCCGGTTTCAGCGTGGCTACCACCGTATGCCGATCCTGCAGCGTCAATCCATTCGCCAGCGTCAGCATCGTCGAGTACGATCCGTCCCCGGTCGCCACCTCAATCTTCTCCGCGCGCGAAAAGTTCTCCGGCGTCTCCGCCTTCAGCGAAAACAACAGCAGCGCGTTCTGCGGCAGCTCGTCGGGATTTGAAATCTCGATATTGCTTTTCGCCGCCGAGTCCCCGCCGCCGAAAGCGCCATCCTCCTGCACGCTCTTGCTGATCAGCATCACGCTCGGCCGCGACGCGTCAATCGTCGCCGTCAGATTCACCGTGCGGCCATCGCGCAGCGTGGCCACCGCCTGCAGCGTCTGCCCGGCCTTCAACGCGCTCGCCGCCTTGGCGTTCAGCGCATCCATGGCCAACTCGTCGCTTCCCATAGAGCTTGAAAGCTTCCCCGGCTTGAACGCAATGCCCTTCATCGAAAGGCTGGCCACTTCATCCAGCCGCGTGCCCGCCAGCATCCCCTGGTGGTCGCCTGCATGCAGCCTGAACCCGCTCAGGTGTCCAGCCTCGGCAAACGCATGCACCGCCACGTCCTCCGGCTTCGGCAGCCCCGCCTGCTTCACCATCAGCATCATCGCGCCCGGCTGCGCGTCCTTCAGAGGAAGCGTCACCTCCACCTGGTTCGGCTTCACCAGCTTCCACTGCGCCTTGATCTGTTTGCCGGCTGCGTTCCTAAACTCGATCCCGTCCACGCAGCTCGCGTCGTCCGCCTCCAGGTGCAGCGTGTCCTCGCGTCCGACCACCAGCGAATCTTCGTCCGTCTCCGCAATCCGCCACGTCTGCCTGTGCGCGCCCCGCAGCCGTACCTCCGGTCCGGTAAACGGAGTAAAGCCCCAGTCCCCGCGAATCGATGCCTTCACGTCCGCACCGATCACCGTCCCTTCCAGCGGCTTGGTGTCCACCGTCAGGCCGCCCTTCACCGCGCTCGGCGTCAGCGGCAGGTCCACGCTCTTGCCGTTCGCAGCCTGCAAGTGCAGCGTCAAGTTGCGCGCATACCGCGTCGAAAACACCAGCGGAGCGCCCTCCACCGGCAGGGCCAGCGTCGCATTCTGCGCGCAGTACACCTGCTTCTCGTCCACCGGATGCAGCGGCGGGGGCTGGGCCCCTTCAACCGCTGGCAACGCAATCACCATCACCGACTTTGGATTATGAAACGACGGTGGCGTATTCAGCTTCAGGTCCAGAGCTTCGCCCGTCTGCTCCGCGAGTGCGGGAATATATTGGTAGGCGGCCGTGCGGAACGACTCCATGATCCGCGCAATGTCCATCACCGACGAGATGTAAGGGCTGTAATAACCGTAGCTCGCCAGCGACGTGTAACTGGCCTGAAGCGCCAGGTCGCCAGTCGGTCCGTTGGTCAGCGCTTCCACAATCGAAGTGCTGTGCCCGTCATTCAGAATCAGGTTGTTCTGTTTCTCCGTCAGGCACGGAGCAATCAGGTCCACCTCCATGCTCAGGCAGTTCGGGTCAATCTTGATGTCCAGGCTGCGCGCCAACAGCAGCGAAGCCTTCTTCAGATCTTCCGGGTGCGTGTGGTTGATCAGCCGCACCGCACTCAGGTACTTGTCCAGCCGCGACCGGTCCAGGCTCGCCTGGTTCAGGTCCTGCGAAGCCCGCACAAACGCCCCGGGCTGCCCACGCACCGCGCCCTCCAGCGTCTTGAAGTCGCCGCTCGTCTCCGGGGCCAGAAACAGCAGCACCTGCTGCGCGCCCTCCGGAACCGTGACCGTCATGCCCTTGTCAATAAACTTTTCGTCCCATGTCTCCGCCTTGTAAAACCACTTCTTCGGAGGCGGATTCGTGGCCCCGCGCAAAAACGCCGCCACCAGCAGATAGTGCGCCGCCTGTGCCTCAGGAAAATCCGGATGGATCCAGAGCTTGTCGCCAACCGCCAGGTTCGGAACCTCGGTGATCGGCAGCGTCTTGCCCCCGCGGGTCACCGTGACTTCCACCCGTGGCCCGTTCAGGTCAAAGGTAGACACATCGCCAAACGCCACCGGAAGGGAAGCGCAGAGGAACAGAATGGCCAGAGATAAAGGGAGCAGACGCGTCTGAAGAAAACGAGGGGAAGCCATACGTTAATTCTAAGGAACTCCTGGCAAGGATGCGCGCCCCAAAACAACCACAGGCGGCTGGAACGGGTTATTTAAGTTGAGACGGATCAGCAACCCATTCCGGTCAGCAAAACCGCAACTTTCTCTGGCCGTCGAACCCGAATCCCAAACACACCGACCAAGAATCAATCACTTGCGTTCAAACGCTACACCACCCGGCTATCTAATAGCTTTTCCACCCGAATCGGTAACTCCCGCACTCGCACCCCTGTAGCGTGATAAGTCGCCATCGTAATCGCTGGAGCCATGCCCGTCAGGCCGATCTCGCCGATCCCGCGCGCTCCATACTCCCCGATCACCGGGTCGGGATAATCCAGGAAAATAACCTCCTGCTCCGGAACATCCGCGTTTGTCGCGACCATGTAGTCGGCGTAATTATTGTTCACTGGCTTGCCGTTGCGCGGATCATAAATCGTCTCCTCCAGCAGCGCCATGCCAATCCCCATCACCACCGCCCCCAGAATCTGGTTGCGCCCCGCCTTGCCGCTGATAATCCGTCCCGCATCCATCACCGTCAGCGTGCGCCGCACCCGCAGCCGCGCAATCCCTGGATCCCAGCCCACTTCGACAAACTGCGCCCCAAACGAGTGCATCGAGTATTGACGCGCCTCCGGAGCCCCACCCGTTTTCCCTTCGCCATCGAGCGCCGCAATCCTCCGCATCTTCAGCAGTTGCTCAAACGGAAGCCCACTCTCAACGGCCTCGCCTTTTTTATGCACCCGCCCCCCCGTCATCTCCAGAGAATCCGCATCCGCGCCCGCAAACGGCGACCCCTCCGTCCGCACCGCCAGTTTCATCACTTCGCCAATCGCGTTCATCGCGGCCATCGCCACTGCCGGAACAATCGTCGCCGTCGCCGACGACCCGCCCGAAGTCGGCCCCGGAGGCAGCGAGCTGTCTCCCAGCACCGCATCCACCCGATCCAGCGGAATCCCCGTCTTGTCGGAAACAATCAGCGCCATCACGGTATAGGTTCCAGTCCCAATGTCCTGCGTCGCCGAGGAAACCCGCGCCCGCCCGTCCGCCGACAGCCGCACCCGCGCACGCGCTCCGCCGCGATACGCGCCCCAGGTAGACGTGCCCATTCCCCAGCCCAGGATCTCTTTCCCGTCGCGCATCGAGCCAATTTTCGGGTTACGCCTGCTCCACCCGAACCGCTCCGCGCCCGTCTGGTAGCACTCCCGCAGATGCTTGCTTGAAAAAGGCCGATTCGAGCCCTCATCCTTCTCCGCATAATTCCGCAGCCGCAGCTCCAGCGGATCAAGATTCAGCTTCACCGCCAGCTCATCCATCGCCGAGTCCAGCGCAAACAGCCCCGGAGTCGTCCCCGGTCCCCGCATCGAAGTCGGTGTGCCCACGTTCAGCTTCACCAGCCGCTGCACCGCCGTTACATTCGGGCAGCTATAGAGAAACGGAGTCGGGGCCGTGCAGCCCTCCACGTAATCATTCGTCTGCGAAGTGTGGTTCCTCACCTCATGCGCGATCGCCAGCAGCTTGCCGTCCTCGGTCGCGCCCAGCCGCACATGCTGTTCGGTCTCAGGGCGATGCCCGGTCGTCGTGAACATCAGGCTGCGCGGTACCGTCACCTGCACGGGGCGGCCCAGCGCCCGCGCCGCCAAGGCCGCCAGCGGAGACTGCGGCCAGGGAAACAGCTTGCTCCCGAAACCGCCGCCACAGAACGGCGAAATCACATGCACGTTCTCCACCGGAACCCCGGTCATCTGCGAAATCACGCCCTGGTGGTTCATCACCCCCTGCGTCGTCTCATACATCGTGAGCTTGCCGTCCTTCCACACCGCGATCGACCCGTGCATCTCCATCGCGTTGTGGGTTTCGGTCGGCGTAACGTAGGTCGCGTCAATCTTCACCGGAGCGCTCGCAAACGCCGCCTCCGCGTCCCCACGCGAATAATTTCTCTTCGGAGGCCCGGTCACCGCTCCCGCATCATTCATCCTGGTCAGCGGAGTCTTCGCGTCGTAGCTCATTTTCACATGCCGGGCCGCCTCCTGCGCCTGCTGCGAGGTCTTCGCCACCACCAGCGCCACAAACTGCCCGTAGTAATGGATCGTGTTGTCTTCAAGGGGAGGCCGGCTCTCTCCCGGATGGCTGTCCGGCTCAAACGGCTCCGCCGTCCGGAACAGCGGCTCGGTATTGCCGTGGTGCAGCACCGCCAGCACCCCCGGCATCCTCTCCGCGACTGACGCATCGATACCCGTAATCGTCCCGCTGCCGATCGTGCTCGCTACGCCCACGCCGTACACCAGCCCATCAATGCGATGGTCCACCGCATAAGCCGCCCGGCCTGTCACCTTCAGCCGCCCATCCACCCGCGTAACGTCTTTACCAACCACCGATGTCGCCATCTGAACGACTCCTAAGCCGTAACCACTGTCAGTGCCCGCACCAAAGCACGCTTCGCCAGCTCAATCTTGAATCCGTTGTCGCGCAGCGGCTTCGCCCCGCGCATTGCCGCCTCGGCTGCCGCGCGGAAATTTTTCTCGTCCACTCTCTTGCCTTCGAGCGCCGACTCCGCTTCCCTCGACCGCCAGGGCTTAGTCGCCACGCCGCCCAGCGCAATCCGCGCCCGCCCCACGCGATCGCCCTTCACCGTCACCACCACCGCCACCGACGCCAGCGCAAATTCGTACTGTGCCCGGTCCCGCAGCTTCACGTAATGCGACCGCGTCCCCTCTGGCAGCTTCGGCAGCGTGACATAAGTGATCAGCTCCCCCGGCTCCAGCACATGCTCGCGTTCGGGGGTCGTCCCCGGCACCAGATAAAACTCATCCAGCGCAATCGCCCGCTCGCGGCCACTCCCGCTCTGGGCCCCGCGCGTATGCACCACCGCTTCCAGCGCCATCATCGCCACGGCCATGTCCGAGGCATGAGTCGCCACGCACTGCTCGCTCCCGCCCAGCACCGCGTGAATGCGGTTGTACCCGTTCATGGCCGAGCATCCCGCACCCGCCTGCCGCTTGTTGCACGCATACGCCGTATCGCGGAAGTAGTAGCACCGGGTCCGCTGCAATAAATTGCCGCCCGTCGTCGCCATGTTCCGCAACTGGGGAGAAGCCCCCGAAAGCAGCGCCTCCGACAGCACCGCATACCGCGCCTTCACTTCAGGATGAATCGCCAGGTCGCTGTTTCGCACCAGCGCGCCCACCTTCAGCCCGCCATCCGCGCTCGCCTCCACGCGCGCCAGTGGCAGCCGGTTGATATCGACCACCCGCGCCGGCGTCTCCACATCCAGCTTCATCAAATCGATGAGCGTCGTGCCCCCGGCCAGAAACCGCGACTCCGGATCCAGCGCCCCATCTACCGTCTTCGCCTGACTAAACCGAAACGCCTGCATACCAACTCCTCAGAACCTCGAACATCTCGTCCCGACCAAAAGCGGCCAAAGGGAGCGAACCGGAGAGACATGCCCTTCTCTGTGCCCCTCTGTGTCCTCCGTGGTGAAGCCCAATTCCCGACCAGCGGGAGGGCCACACCGCCCGACTCACGAAGGCGCGGAGCGCGAACGCCTGGACGGCAAGTCCCTGGCTTGTTGAACGGCCGCCACAATATTCTTGTAAGCCCCGCATCGGCAGATGTTCCCGCTCATCGCCGCGCGCACGTCGTCATCCGTTGGCCCAATCGGCTCCTTCATCAGCGCCGCTCCCGACATGATCTGCCCCGCCGTGCAGTATCCGCACTGGAACCCGTCGTGCTCCAGAAAAGCCGCCTGCATCGTATGCAGCACGCCGTTCCGCTCTAAGCCTTCGATGGTCGTGATTTCGTCGCCCTGGTGCATCACCGCGAAGCTCAGGCACGAGTTCACCCGCCGCCCGTTCACATGCACCGTGCACGCGCCGCACTGCCCATGGTCGCAGCCCTTTTTCGTGCCGAACATCTTCAGGTTCTCGTGCAGCGCATCCAGCAGCGTCACGCGCGGTTCCAGCATCAGCTTGTGCGTTTCGCCATTCACGCGCAAAGTAACCGGAACCGCCCCCGGCACGCTCTCTGAAGACTTCGCATCCGCCGCCGGAGTCTCGTCCACTGCCGCCGCATGAACAATGGGAGCGGCCGTAACCACCAGACCCGCCGCGCCAAGCTGCGAAAGAAACGACCGCCGCGAAAATCGGCCCAGAGAAAATTGGTCGGAAGAATTATCAGGAGCGCGTTCCTCATCTTGAGGCGCGTTCAGGGAAGGATCGAGCGTCTTCTTCATCGCCGACTCCAAGGTCCTACGGATTCAGTGGTCATGCGGATTCAGTGAGGGTGTCCAGGGCGCCATACCCAAAGCAGCGCCCGCTTTCCAACCGGCCGGAAACGTGAACAGCGGCCCCCTGAAACGTTACAGCACCACCCTCGCCAAAGTCCAACCGCTCACAGAGCGATGGTGGCCCACTCAAGCGCGTTTGCTTGAGTGGGGGCAGGGTTCTCAGTAATTCGACTAAAGTGCGGAGTAACCAGAATAAGCACTCTTCGGACGCCACGCCGCAGCCAGCTCCTCCAGGCGCAACCCGCCCGTGGCTTGTTTCGTCGTCGCGTAGTGGTAAAGGGCCGCCACAAAAACGCCCTTCACGGCGGAGCTGACGACCGAGAGCAGCAGCAGATAAATCACCGCCAGTGCAATGCCGCCCAGCCTCTCCATCGGCCCCATGCCCCAGCCCAGGAAAACAAACAGCACGGCAGGCAGCCCCAGCAGCGTAAAGATCAACCCAAAGCTGAAGCCCCCGGTCAACTCTTCTCCCCACGTCCGCCCGAACAACTGCGCCGAGCGTTCCAAGGCCTCCACCGGCCCCAGATTCTCCGCCGCCAGCACCGGCACAACAAAGTAGCAGGCCAACGACCAGGACGCGCCAAACACTCCCGCCGTCAGTCGCCCCAGCCCCTTCAGGCTATTCTCCAGGCTGCGCAGCAAAATCCCCACCGTAGCCGCCAGCAGAGCCCACTCAAAAATCTTCACTTTGCGCTGCCACGCCAGCGCAAGTCCGTCATTCACCGTCGCATGTCCGCCGGACAGCCGATCCCCGGCAACGCTCACCAGAGCGACATTGAAGAAGACAACAATGAAGAAGTTCACCGCGTAAAAGACAAAAAGGGCCGCCCACATTCCCGGTGTCATTGCCGCGTTATGCAGCCGCGGCCCGGCAAACGTGGGAGTGATTAGTTGGTCGGAAAACAGCAATGCGCCCGCGCTTAAAAGCAGCAGGGAAGCCGCTCCGCTGGCCAGCGCCGCATAAACCGGAAGCCAAAGCATTTCCATGTCCGACATCAAAACGCCAAAACTTTGCTCCAACAGGTCCCAGCTTCGCAGAATCCTGCCCATCGCGCGCGCCCTCGGTGAATTCCCGCTATGCTACCACCGCCCGCCCGCGGAAACCGCAAAGTACCTCATGGCGCAACAGCCACGTCCAACCTTTCCCGCTTTCACTCGATGCTGGTAAAATCCGTATTGAAATAACGAATTCAGTCATATCAAAAAACAGATCAAGAGGCCAATGACCGCATTTTCCGCGAAATCCCTGCCCATCTTCCTCACCGCCGTTCTCCTCGCCGCGCCCTCCGCGGCCCGCGCCCAGCAAAGCTTTATCCAGAAGTGGCAGGCGCGCGCCACCGCCACCCAGGCCGCGCAACCTCACTGGGTCACGCCGCTCGCCACCGTCACGCCTCGCCTTGAACAGGAGTTCCGCGCCGACTTCGACCGCCAGCTCACCTCCGCCGGCACCACCACTTGGACCTACGGCAGCGGCAAAGGGCTCGAGCTCATCCCCGCCCGCCGCATCGAGCTACTCTTCAACATGCCGTCTTACATCCAGCACAACTCAGCGGCAAAAGACGGCTTTGGTGATACCACCCTGCTCATGAAGTACCGCTTCTACGTGCGCAACGAGCAGCACGGCAACGCTATCATCACTGCCTTCTTTGGAGGAACCATCCCCACCGGCAGCTACTCGAACGGCTCCACCGACGCCTCCCTCAGCCCCACGCTGGCCGTGGGCAAGGGCTTCGGCCATTTCGACGCGCAGTCCACTGCCGGCGTCACCCTCCCCGTCGCCAACACCGACAAGCTGGGCCGCACCGTCGCCTGGAACACCGCCTTCCAGTACCGCGCCGGCCCGCACTTTTTCCCTGAAGTCGAATTCAATACCACCTTCTATGAAGGCGGCCCTCACGACGGCAAAATCCAGAACTTCGTCACCCCTGGCCTCGTAGGCCACTGGAAGCTCCGCCACCGCCTCGGCGTCACGCTGGGAGCAGGCATGCAGATCGCCACCTCCACCTACCACGCCGAAAATCACAACCTGATCCTCTCCGCCCGAATCCCGTTCTAGGGACTCGCCGTCCAGGCATGTGCGCTTCGCGCAACCCCCAGAGAAAACGATCATTATTCCGACCGTAGTCCTCAGCTGCGGGCGGCAACGAAGCGGAGGAACCGGCGGCCCGCAAGCCGCGATTCCGAGACGTTCCCGTTACACAGGAATCTTTCGCGCTCCCATCGCCAACGCTACCTGCGCCCACCCGGTAAGAATCAGATCAATCCCGATAAACATGCCGATCACCCAGAATCCCGAGATGGGCCAATGCGACCAGATCAGGATTCCAAAGATCAGCGTGATAATGCCGCTCGCCAGCGCCCAACCCCACCCCGGAACCCGCACCGCCAGCGCAGCGACAATCCGAAAAATACCCGCGACCGTGAAGTACGCTGCTAGAAGCAGCGTGATGACCAGCGCTCCCGCCAGCGAGTTCCGCAGCAACATAATGCCCACAACAATGGCCAGCACCGCGTTGACCGTATGCACGAACAAGTGGCCGGCCTTGCGATGCCGGATCGCCTGCACCGCCTCCACAATCCCCGCGATCAACAGCACCCAGCCAAAAACGAACATGGAAATCACCGTGACATAAACCGCGTCTCCCAGCGCGATTACGCCCAGCACGATCAGCACGATGCCCCACAACAGAAGCCACCCCCAGTTCCGTCGCAACTCCTGCAACCCAACGTGAAACGTGCTCAGCGGTGCGTTCACTCCATCACTCAAGACTAGGTCTCCTTTTGCGTTTCCAGTGCGGCTCCTGCCAGAATGCCGGGGTTCCCCTCTCCTGGGTAGATACTTTTCCTACGACAATAGGATGCTCGCCATACCTATCTATCAGGAAGCAGACAGTTCGGCGTATTCGCGCCACCGCATTCGGTGTCTCCTGGAAACACACGATTCGTCATGTCAAGGGGCTACTCGACTTCGCCACGACCTACTTCGGCGCGCCGTTCTTCTGCTCCGCCTTTATTCGAGCCAGCGCATCGGCCACCTGCTTCTGAGCCTCTGCCATCTGCTCCTGGAACTTCGCGCTGTTCACCTGCGCCGCCGCCCGCGCAGCGTCCTCAATCTGCTTCCTGAGCTCGGGGCTATTCAGCCGCGCCGTAGCCTCCGCTACCTGCTTCTGCGCATCGGCCATTTGCTTCTGGAACGCCCCGCTGTTCAGCATCGTCTGCGCCTTCAGGGCCGAGGCTTGCGCGTCGCGGATTTGTTTCTGGAAATCCCCGCTGCCCGCTTTTGTCGCCGACTGTATTTCCTGCTCAATCTGCCGCCGAAACTCCGGACTGTTGATATTCGCCGTAGCCTGGTCGATCTGTTTCTGAGCATCAGCCATCTGCCCCTTGAACTCGGCGCTACTCAGCATCGTCTGCGCCGCCAAAGCCTTTCGCTGCGCCTCCGCAATCTGCCGCCGAAACTCCGGGCTGTCGATCTTCGCTGTAGCTGCCGCAATCCTCCGCTGAGCGTCCTCAAGTTGCGTCTCAATCCGCGCCCGCTCCGCCGGAGTCAACCCCCGCACATCCTCCTGCAAAATCGCCACCGGCTTTGACCGATGCGCCCGAGCTGGCGCAGGAAGCGCGGGTGGCGCGGGTGGTACCGGCGGCACTGCCTGGGCACCAGGAACCGCCGGAGTGAGCGGCGCAGACGGTGCACGCGGTGCAGATGGCGCGAGTGGCGCAACTGGTGTGAGCGTCGTGACCGGCGCGAGTGGCGCAACTGGCGTGAGCGTCGAAGGCGGCGTGAGCGTCGCAACCGGCGCGAGTGGCGCGGGTGGAACCACCTGGGCAATCGGCGCAGCCGCTTGAACCGGAGCGTGCGGTGTGGCCGGAGCGTGCGGCGCCGCCGGCC
>JBAPRH010000043.1:0-14539 GCA_049280995.1 Acidobacteriaceae bacterium | reverse complement strand
TTGGGCTGCTGTGAAAGAGCCTTGGCAGCGGCTAGAATCGCGTCGTTAAGCGGGTGCTTTTCTTTGGGCAGATTCAGGACCGGGCCGGAGTTTCCGCGCTGCGTGTCGAGGTTCGGGTCAACGGAGCGGCCGTTGATCATGGGACCGTTGGCGAAGGGGCCATCGACGATGGGAACGCCGACGCTCCGCCCGGGACGCTTGGCGGACTGAAGCGCCGCTTGAAGCCGGGGCCCTTGCGAGCCGGTGAAGGTGGTGACCATCTCGGGGCTGGAGTTGTAAGTGAATACGGCGACGGAGTCCGCCGGGCCGAAGGCTCCGGAGACCGCCCCGAGGCTCTGGTTGACCTTGCGCATGATGTCGGCGGGAAGGCTCTGGTCGATGACGAAAGCGACGGAGAGGGGGTAAGGATCAGTGGTGAAAAAAGCGATGCGCTGCCGCTGGCCGTCTTCATAGACCTTGAACTGGCGCCAAGTGAGCCCCGCGACGAGGTGGTGGTGCTTGTCGCGCACGGTCACCGGAACATTGACATAGTTGACAGGCACGCGGATGAGGAACGCCGATGCATTTTCGTTGTTCTTGGGGATCTCGGGCGGTTTCTGCTGGAATGGCTCGGATTCCTGAGAGTTTGGCGCTGCCTGGCCTTGCGATGGTGGCGGCTGATACTGCGGCGCGGCGTTCTGAGGATTGGCGGCGGGCGCGGCGGTGGTTCCGGCACCGGGTTTCACGCGGTTGCGGAGGTTGATGAGGCCGGAAGGTGCGGGCGCGTCAGGAACATTCTGCTGCGGTGCGGAAGCTTGCTGCTGCGGGGCATTCTGCTGCGGTTGCTGTTGCGGCACTGCTCCAAAAAGTAAGAAAGACAGTGCAATTGCCAGGGCGCCTTGCGTCACCAGTGCTCCTCCAACGACCGCCGCAGAATCGCCCGGAGGCGCAAACTACGGCGTGCTTCCAGATTAACAGAGCGCTGGCCGCAAAGGCACACGCGCTTCGCGCTATCCTGATGCTGGCTTCTTGAGGCCCTCCCGTTGGTCGGGAGTTGACTTTGGGCCGCACCCGGGGAGTCCTCGAGCGAGAGCACGGAGGGCACTGGAACCAGTTGGTCTGCGAAGCTGACATTTGCGGCTGGAAAGCCGTCTAATAAGGTTTATGGTGAAGTTCCGTTTTGCATTGTTTTTCTGGGGCGCGATGGCGGCGGTGCTGCTGTGCGCCGGGGTTGCGCTGGCGCAGACTACTCCATCGGCGGACGCGCCGCCTCCGGACCAGTTTCCCAACACGCCTCAGCAGAACGCGAAGCCGGAGACCACCTTCAAGATAAACTCGAACCTGGTGAGTCTGTTCTTTACGGCGCGGGACAAGCACAACGGGCTGATTCCCACGCTGAGCAGAAGCGATTGCAGCGTGTTTGAAGACAAGCAGCCGCAGACCATCAAAGACTTTTCGGCAGAAACGAATTTGCCGCTGACCCTGGGAATTCTGCTGGACACAAGCGGGAGCCAGGAGACGGTGCTTTCGCTGGAGCAACAGGCGGGCAGCCGCTTCCTGCACCAGATCATACGGCCCAAGGACGAGGCGTTCGTGGTCACGTTCGATGTGGACGTGGATTTGGCGCAGGATTTCACGAATAACGTTGATGAACTGACGCATGCGCTGGACCAGGCAACGATCAATACCGCAGGAGGCAACGGTGCCGGGGGCATTCCGGGCATCGGGCAGGGGCCTTTTCCCACCCAGGGCGACCCGAAGGGGACGCTGCTCTACGACGCGGTTGCCGAAGCCTCCAAAGATAAGCTGAGCACCGAGACGGGACGGAAGGCGCTGATCCTGCTGACGGACGGCGAGGACCTGGGATCGGTGACCAAGCCCGACCAGGCGATTGAAGATGCCCAGAAGGCAAATGCGATTATCTATGTGATTCTGATTGCCGACCGGTGGGGGTACTTCAACAGCGGCATGATGTACACGGGCGGCATGCAGATGAGGAGGCTCGCGGACGCGACGGGCGGGCGCGTGATCGACGTGGGCAACAACGGCAAGAAGTTACAGGACGCCTTCGACCAGATTGAGGCCGAGCTGCGGACGCAGTATCTGCTGAGCTACGTTCCCACGAATAAAGATCTGGACGGCAGCTTTCGCAAGGTGTCTATCAAGTGCAAGGGCGACGGGCTGAAGATTCAAGCGCGCAAGGGCTACTACGCCATCGGCAACATGCAGTAATCAGGTGGCACTGGGACTGGCACCAATTTTCTTGTCAAGCCCCGGGGATCAGAATCAAGCTCCATCTAATAGCAGCGGAAGGGCTTAATTTCACCCGTCCAATGCAGGTGAATTATCGCCAAAAAGCTATACTGAAAGAGTGGGGACAATCACCTGTCTCTCATGATAAGCCTTTTGAATTCAATTGCATGACTTTAAGTTACCCGAGATCAATCACTTAACCGAAAGTCTAGTAAACAACCCCTTTATTATCAAACGCCTGCGAAAAAGCCTCCAGAACTGAAGCCGTTTTACGAGCGGATCGTCTTCCCCTCAAAGTAAGAGGCGTTGGCCATGTGGCACGCGGCCGCGGCGTGCTGGCCGAAGACCACGTCTTCGACGACGGGCTGGCGGGTCCGCACGGCGTTGAAAAAGTTGGAGACGTGCGGGCCGAGATCGTCCCAAGAGGGCCCGCGCCAGACGGTCGCGTCGCGGAGCGGGTGCTTTGCGAGAATAGGATCATTTTTCGCGTGCCACTCGCGGTCATACCTGGCGCGCATGGCCGCGGGAAAACTCTGCGAATAATAACTGGGGCTCGTATCGATGCCGAGTTGCGGCATCCAGGTAACGGAGTTGTTGGCAACTTCGACAACGCCGTGGGTTCCCATGATCCGCGTGACTTCTGGCGTTTCGGTCGCAAGAGTGAGCCGCACGTTGACCGGGATCTTGCCATACTGGAGAACGGTGCTTTGCACGTCGGGCATGTTGCGCCCGTCCTTCCAGCGGTGGATACCGGCGACGGTGGTGGCCTGATCCGGAGCGGCGTTGATGCCGGCGGCGAATTGCATCCCACTGACCAGATGGACCATGAGGTCGCCGGCCATGCCGGTTCCGTACTCGTGCCAGCAGCGCCAGCGCGCGAAGATGTCGGGGTTGAACGGCTTCTTCGGCACATCCTTCTGCCAGGTGTTCCAATCGAGATTGGCGGGCGAGAGGTCGAGGGGCGGAGGGTATTCCCATGCGCCGTCGGGCGAGTTGCGGCCGAGTTGCAACTCGATCTGCATGACGTCGCCGATGGCTCCCGCGGAGACCAGCTCATGGGCTTTGCCGAAGAGAACGGAGCTGACGCGCTGCGAGCCAACCTGAACGAACTTTCCGCCGCTGTTCTCGACGGCCTTGACCATCGCCTCGCCTTCGGCGATGGAGTGAGACATGGGCTTTTCGCAGTAGACGTCCTTGCCGGCGGCGAGCGCGTCGATGACGACCTGGCTGTGCCAGAAATCGGGAACAGCAACGAAGACGGCCTGAATGTCCTTGTCGTCGAGGACCTCGTGATAGCGTCGCGAAGTGCGAACGGATGGTCCAGCGATTTCCTTGGCCAGGGTGTGGCGTCCGTCGTAAAGGTCGCTGGCCGCGATGCACTGCACGGAGGGCAGCGCGACGGCGGTGCGCAGCAGGGCGGAGCCTTCGGTACCAACGCCGATAATGCCGAACTTCACTAAATCTCCGGTGGCCTCCATGGGCTGCTGCTCGGCGGCGAGATCAATGGTGTGCGCGGCGAGAAAACCGCCGACAGCGGCTCCGCTGCTGGCGCGCAGGAATTGGCGGCGGGAAAGAGGCATGGACGCGGACTCCTTTGGGGGACGGAACCACTATACAGCGGGCAGGGCTCGGTAAAGCACGGTGCAGCGTTCAATGTTCGGGAGAGTTGGGGGCTCAGCGATGAGAGGTTCGCGCCAATGCGGAACATATCTCCTTATCGCTTCCAATAAGTTCTCTTATTGGCATCCATCACAACCGTTGCTGCCAGTTCAACCTGAGTCACCGCCCAGATCCGTGACAGTGCGCATCACGCATCTTGCCGGACAGGAATAGACGCTATCTATCAAGTGACTATGGGGTTCTTAATGAAGAATCGGCCTGTGCTGGATGCCTTTGAATGTATTTATGGTAGGCGAGATGGGAATCGAACCCATAACCACCGGCTTAGAAGGCCGGTGCTCTATCCGATCGCTGCAAACTGCTTGTTCCGAAGGACTGCAACCAAATCTCAAGGCTTTCCGGAAATTTGTCAACCAAAAAGTTTTTGCGCCGTTGACTTACCTGATTCGTGACTCGGAGGTACCGACTGCGGACCCTTCTTCGGAGGCAGCGCCCCGCCGCCTCCGTCGCCCCAGATTTCCTCAGCCCATTCCTCTTTCGCCGCCATGCTGATCGCGATATAGTGCCGCTGCATCCGCATGGTCATGTGCCCCGCGAACGCCATCATCACGTGAATCGGCGCACCCTTCTCGGCCATGCGCGTCAGCGCCGCGTGGCGCAGGTCGTAGATCCGCAACCCGGGCAGCTCCGCGGCATCGCGCACTTCCTCAAACCGCTTGCGCAACCCCCATCGCGTCATCGGCCGTCGCGGATCGTAGTGGTCCGCCCCGCGGTGCAGCGGAAACAGATGATGAGCCGGCTCCTTCGCACCCAGCGACTTCGCGCGGTCCACCAGCCGCTGCAACGCTTCCCGCGCTTCGCGACCCTTCACCGGAATCGTCCGCACGCGGAACTTGTTCTTCGCTCCCTTCGTGCGCACCTGGATAAACGAGCCCTGCCCGGTCTCGACTCCATCCAGCCGCAGCGACCGCATCTCGTTGGTCGCCGCCGTCGTCTTCAGGGAGACCTGCGAATACCAATAAACCACCTTCCAGTCTTCGCGCGAGTTCGCCACATCGAGGAAACGCTTCTGCTGCGCCGGCGTCATCGCCCGCGGAACATCGCTTTCCGTCGCCCGCACCCGCCGCAGCCGACGGTTGATTTTGTCGTCCCAGAGTCCCGCCGCATCGAGCACGCGAATCACGGTCTGAAGCTCCTTGCGAATCAGGTTCGCGCCGGCGGGCTGCGCCCACGCGGCGGCGCCCTGGTCGCACATCGCCCGCGCCCGTTGATACTCCCGCAAATGTCCCAGATGAATCTCTTCCAGCCGCAGCCGCCCCAGAAACTTTCCCGCCGCGCTGGCATATTGCCGCAAGTCCTGTTCCGTACGCGATGAAATGTCGCGGGCGCCGCCCTCCGCTTCGTCCGGATCAATCAGCAGCCGCCCAATCCACTGCCCGAAAGCTTCGGTAAACGTCAGGTTAACGGCCAGCGGTTCCACTTGCATCTTCAGTGCGTGCTCGCAAGCCGGGCAGTTACGGTGGTCGAAGGTATGCGGAAAGCGCGGCCTCATCGCGAGACCCCGACAAAGACGACTCCGATCGTAAAACACGGCCCGGTGAAACCATCAACAACCAACATTGCGGAGCCATCGTTCCACCAACGCGGCAACACTGGCACGAATTTTACGTCGAATGGCGTTCCGGCTATGAATCTTTGGTAACCGATAGGCGGACAAGTCGCACCGGAACGCGGACAACTTGCCGCGTACCATCCTCCCATGGCTGCCGACAAACGCATCAACATCCGCTTCACTCCGGCCCAATTGCGCCGCCTGGAGAAGCTGGCGGAAAAGCTGGGACTGGATCGCAGCAACACGATCCGCTATTGTCTGGCCCGCGTCATGGAGATCGAAAAAATTACCGATCCACCACGCCGTTGAGCCATTCAATTCCGGAAGTGTATCTCATTTTGATATCAAAACCATGTCAATGCTGATTCAAAACGATAAGTTCTTGCCAAAATTTCGCATTTTCCTATTGCGTCAGCCATTGACGGAACGCGACAATACCCCCATGCAAAAGAAATCCTCCAAAACTTCAGCCAAGGCGCGGGCGCGGAAAATCGATCCGGTCGTAAGCGTCGCCTATCGCGCGCCGCAAAGCATCTTGGCGCGCCTCGACCAACTCGCCGCCAGCAAGGGCTTGTCCCGCAACGCGGCGATCAGTGTCGCCGTCAGCCGCCTGCTCGAAGCGGGAATCTAGGCGATCAGTTGATGAGGCAGTAGTTGGTGGGCTTCGCGGCACCGCCTCCGCTGGCGGCAATCGCGACCTCAAAGTTCGTGCTGCCTGTCGCCGCCGCCGCATCCGTAGCCTGAACGGTGAAGTCTGAAGTCCCAGCAGTTGTCGGCGTGCCGGAAATGATGCCCGTCGAACCGTCTAGACTCAATCCAGCAGGCAAGCTCCCTGTTGCCACCGCGAACGTATAAGGAGCCGTGCCGCCCTGCGCCGAGATCGTCTCCGAATAGGCTGTGCCGACCACACCGCCTTGCAGGATTTTCGCTGTCGGAACAGGATTATCGGAAGTTGCGAATGCGTCGCCGAGTGCCATCACATCCACTACACTTCCACCCCCTATAATGCCCGCTCCGCCGATAATAACTTGCGTGCCGACGGAAAACGTGAAGCTGGCAGGGACCTGGCTCCATCCAAGGTGAAGCAGAAAGAGGTTGAATGGGGCAGTCGCCATTATGAAGTCGCCACCATCAAAGTTCCAAACATCCCAGCAATGATCCCGTTACTATTGTCCGTCACGACGATGTAAGCGTGGCCATCGGGGGCAGCCGCCGTCTGGTCGCCCGCCAGCGCGGCGGCAATGATAAACGAATCCCAAAGCTGTCCATAACAGGCCGCAATTGCGCTCGCCGACGTAGCCCCCCAAAAAATGAGCGCATCCAAGATAATTGCTGCTCCGTTCAGATAAGCAGCAGCTTGCACTATCCGATTTGCAACAATTGCCCCCAGTGCCGCGAGGTAAATTTGCCCCATGTAGTTTCCCGTGCCCGTCGAGTTTAAGCTCCAGAGGGTCGAGTTAAGAAGGGCCTGCTGTGCGCCGTATATTATGTTTGCCTCGTTGATGCCCAGTCCCGTGCGAAAACTGGGCCGCGTGCCTGTATCCGTATCAGTTATGGCATTTCCCTGCATCCAGCCCACGCGAGAGATCGAGGAAACGAGCCAGCTTGCAACAGAGGGGACTCCGAAGGCAACAAAAGTACGCGAAGCTATGGGATCAGGGGTTGCCCAGATGATTGCCTGATATTTCGAGCACACAATCCGATAGGTGTAGCCACCCGGATTAAGAAATCCTCCACCCGCTGTAGTTGAGTTTCCTCCGCTAAGGGTTCCATCGCTCGATTCGATGGAAAATGTGACGCAGGTTCCACCATTGTCCTGCATCAGCACGCGGATCGCATAACCCTGCGGAGTGGTCGTCGATTGCAGCTTCCACGCGGTCGTGCCTGTGCCACCTGACACCGTTGTCCATCCCGCCGTGAGTAGAGCCGCACCGACTGCGTTGATGATGTCCTGCTTAGTCGCCGTGGTGAACGTCGAAGTTTGCGCGTTGCCTGAATATTGAATTGCCATTTTCTACTCCAATTTCGCAATGAATTTCCAGCTCGAACTACCGCTGGCGATGTCCATCGTGAAGATGTCTCCCGCTGCGATTGCGAGCGGCGAGGCGGTCAAAGTTGTAAATGTACTGACGCTGCCAGCAGCCGCGCCAGCGGCTATTGTCGGGTCCGCGCTGAATACATCGGAGCCGTTCTTCTTGATCGCGAATGTGAGCGCGACCGCCGCGTCCGAGGCCGTCACAATCACCGTGCATTTGGATACACTGCCGACTCGATCCGCCGCGTCGTTCAGCGCGATATCGGTTCCCACGCTTCCATCCGGAATGACAAAGCGCACTACCATCGGCAGCAGGTCGAAGGCTCCGCCCGCGTGCAAGAATTTTCCGGCCGCCGCATCACCGGCGGCCGGCGCAGGCACATTTCCGGCCTTTCCGCCGCTGCCCGAATCCCCAACCATCACCGGATCGTAGGCGCTAACTTTCTGCTGTGGCGCGCCCCCGTCCGACTGGAACACAACGTCCTGCTGGCCGGTGGGCGCGGCTGGCGTGGACGCGCTCAAAAAAATCGAAGTCGTCGGCTCGCTCATCAGCTTCCCACCTGAAAAGTCTGCGGCGCGGGCCAGCCGCCGGCGAGAATCTGCGTTGCCGCTCCGGCCGGCAGCGCAAGAATCGCGCCCATGTAGGTGTTGCCCTGAACACCGGCCAGCGCGTTTGAGGTCTGGCAGGTCGCCGTCAGAGTGGGACTGCCCGCTTCGCCCTGCTGCGCGGCATCCGCGATGGTGACGTAATACCACGTGGGCGCGCTTGGAGCGGCAATCGTTAGCGTGCGCGCCGCGTAATTCACCGTCGCCGATCCAAACGTCACGGCAACCGCGGCAACCGCGACCGTCGTCGCCGTGGGCTGCGAAAGCGCGATGGCTGGATTGTTGCTGTACCCAGACTGCGCAGAGTTGGGCGCGCTCACTACGCAGCCAGTCGCCTCAACCCAAGCAGAGGAAGCCCCGTTATAGGAGAGCGACCGGATCTGGACGTTGTAGGTCTGTCCGGAGATCACCCCGGCGATATAGACGCTCGTGGTCGCGGCATCCGCCGCTCCGGCATCGGTCCATCCGGTATCGCCGGATTTTTGATATTGAATTTGGATCTGGACGGCTCGGGAATCCTCCGGAGCGGTCCACGATGCAAGGATCCTCGGCGTCACGGTTCCGTCGGCTCCCGTGAGCGCCGTCGTCGCGCTGGAGGCCAGCGTAAGCCCGGTGGGCGCGGCAACCTCATAGGGCGCTTGCGGCGGGTTTCCCGGCACGTCATAGACGCTCAGCTCTTCCGCCGTGCTCCATTCGTAGGTGCTGGCGTCCGTCTCCTGCACGCCCACTTCCAAGCGCACGCTGGGCGCATCCTCACCCGATCCCGAGCCGACGATAAAGCGCGTCGAAACAATCTCAAGCTGCTTGGTCGCCCAGCCCATCGCCGCAAACGTCATCTGCATCACGTCGATGGGCTGCATCGCCCACGCGGCCAGGCTCATCGGCAGCATTCCCGTTCCCTGCTGGCGGTTGCGAAACAGGATGATCTTCGCGCAGCGCTGCGCCTGGGCGACGGACAAAACGCAGCTCTGCACGATCTCTTTGGGAAGCTGAATGTTGCCGTCTTCGGCCAGAAACTGATCCGATCCATAGCCATGCAGCGCGTCCGCGGCGTATTGCGGATAGCTGGTCGGCTGGAACGCGAACGGAAATTGGTTCGCGATGGATCCGTCATACCAGCCGTTGGCATCGTAGAGGTTGCCCGCCACGTTCCACGGCGAGTTGGGGGCGATATAGGTTCCGTTCACGCGGTTCACGAGGTCGCGGAACTTGCGATACGGCGTCCACTGCACCTTGCCGGTCAGCGCATTTTCGTCAAATGTGAACGATGGCCCGGTCCAGTAGGCGGGCCAGATGAACCACTCCCCGCCGATCCGGCTCAGGCGCCCCGCCGCCGCCGGCATCATGGTCTGGATCTGGTCGCCGGGCGCGGTGCCCGTGTCACAATGCCAGTCCATGCAATAGCGGGATTCCGTGCCGCCGATCAGGAGATCGACCTGTTCATCGCAGACATTCGCCGCCGCGATAAGCTGGTCCTGGTTCACGGAGCCCGCGTCGCCGAGGCCCCATTCCTCGTCTTCAAGCACGTCGGCGACGTTGAGCGCCCAATTGTTGCTGAATCCTGAAGTGCCGGTGCGGGGATCGTAGATATTGTTCTTGCCCCGCACCGTGAACTTGATCTCCGGCAGCCCCGGAAACATGGCTGCGTCGTACTCAACCTTGAGGTACACATAGCAGCAGCCACCCAGATACGGCGAGCCGCCGCTGCTCGCGGCCCAGGTTGGATCGTTCGCGGTCATGCCGCTGATCACGTCGCCGTCAGCCTGGTCGCCGAACCGCGCCTCGCAATAGACCAGCGTATCGAAGTTATAGTGCTGGCCACCGGGCCCGATGAAGTCGCCGCCTCCGGCCTGCCCGCCAAAGTTCACGCCGTTGCGCGTAACGTTGCCACTTCCTGAGCCCGTCCAGTGCACGCGACGCCCATCGAGATAGAGATTTTCAATCGCATCCACTTCATGTGTCGCCAGCACAATGATGAAGTTGTATTGATCGTGGTGGCCCCCCGTGGTGCTCTCATAGACAATCACGCCGCCCACGCGCTGCGTTCCGCGAATGATCTGGCGAAACGCCGCCGGCTGCCGTGTGGTGATGCCCATGCCGCGATTCTGGGTGAGCGCATCGGCAATCGCACCCGCCTCCATGGCGACGCCGCCAGCGAGCATCGACAGCAGCTCAGGCATTGCCGCGACAACAAAGGGCGTCAACAAGCCGCCCGATAAAAAGTCCGCCGCGAACACGCCAGCGACGGCCCCGATCATGGCCGCGCCTTCAATGGCTTTGCTCATATATGGCTCACAACTCCCGCCGCGTTCAGATTGTGACGAAGAAGAAATATTTCGCGCTCAAGTGGGCAGCTAAAGGACCGGAAAAAACTGAATCCCTCGCCGGAATCGCGACCATGAATCGGCCAGCGCACAAAAAAACGCGAACAGATGTCGATCATATTTTCCAGGCCCTCTTCACGCCGCGGATCGGAAGACGCTTCAAGCCGCTCTCGCCGACGACGGCGACGTGACGGCCATTGAGGTGAACCACACCGCTGACCAGCCGCCCCGCGTCCTCAACCAACACAAGGTCGCCGCGCTGCGCGAACAGCGGAGCGCTCCACTCCGCCAGGTCGTGCGTCTGCGCGCAATAGAGGACCGCGCCCTCGACGGTCGCGGTGCCCGCGAGCTGCCGGATCAGCGCCATCGCGCTCGCTTCATCGTGATATTTGCCGCGAAAGTCTTCGGCGAGGTCGACGCCGGTGAAGGACTCGATGGCGTCGGCGGCAAACAGGCAGCAGTCGTTGGCCCCCCACGCGAACGGCGTCGCCGCGCGCGCCAGCAGAAACTGGTGAAACTCCCGCGCCGCCCAGTGTGTTGTGCGTTTCAATGGCATATTTTCTCCAAAAAAGAGGGGCGTCCGCATGATGCCCCAAGCTGCCTTGGTTCTCTCGTTGTGAGAGCCGGTTGCGCGCTAGCTGCCCCAGCGCAAAGCAATATCGTTGAGGATCTCCACCCAATTGAAGGCGGTATCGTCGGGATACTTCAGGCGCTGGTCAGCGGCCGTGTAGCGGCGCGCGCCGGGGCGCGAGAGATCGCTCAGCCTGTTTTCCAGAGCCAGCGAAATCGTCGTCGTCTCGGCATCCATGTCCACGGTCGGCTGATCGACCAAACCGGAGAAAATGAGATAGGGCGTACCAACGAGCGCGCCGCCAGCCATCAAGCCGAACCAGAGTTTCGCCGGCGCGCCGAGCTGCACGTCGGAGAGCGCCTCATTGATGAAGGCAATCGCATTGTTCGCGGAAGTATAGTAGACGGCCACACCGATGAAGCTCAGCGAAAGCGTCTGCGTGATCGTTCCGCCCAGGCTGCGCGCCATGTTCAGCGTCACCTGCGCCGATTCGAGCCCGGCCAGCGTAGTTCCCACGGAATTCGCGGCATATTGCCCGGAAAATGAACCGCCCGGAAAAACACCCTGGCCATCGAGGGCGATGAACGCGCCGGATCCCGCGCCGCTGACCAACGCGACCGGGATCATCCTGGTAATCACCGCATCCGAGGGCAACGCGGGGGCCGGAAAGCCGCTCCAAACCGCCCGATGCCCCCATGTATCGCCCCCACCGCCATAGCCCATCGTAATTTGGGCGGAATCAAGCGTCGCCACCACGGTGCCGCCGGCATCCTGGTTCGCCGTCGTGACCGCCGTTGGATAAACCCAGGCAACATACTCGCCCGCGGAGGGCGCAACAGGATTCGCGACACCGGAGGGCGGCGCGGCGCTCGCAAACGCGGCCGCGCCGATGCCGCTCAGCGCCACCGTCACGCCGTCCGCGCGGACATCCACGCCCTCAACCACCGACGAGAGCTTGCCGAGCATTCCTACGCCCTTATAGGTGTTTCCCGCATAGACGAGATCGCCCACTCCGGTCCAAATATAGCTTGTGCCGGATTTGAACTGAATCATGGCCAGCACCGCCGGCGCGATCGCTCCAGCGGGGAGCGCCGCCGCCATCGAGCTGTCAAGGTCGCGTGACATCAGCGGTACTCCCGAAATTGAAATGAGATGGCGGTGAGCCGCGTGAAATCCGCCGACCAGTCCCGCTTATTGTTGGCCAGCCGCCACAACCCCACCGCGTTCGACGTGATAACGGCAGCGCCGTCCGCGGGCTGCTCCCGCAGCGAAGGCCAGACGGCGATGCTGGCTTTGCCGCTGGCGTCGGAACTCACCGCGTCCAGCACTTTATAAAGCCGATAGCCGACCTGAATGCAGTCGCCGGGCAGCAGCAGATTGTTGGCGGAGGCCGTCCAGCCTTTCGTGCCCAGCGCCTGGCTCATGGCCGCATTCGTCGATGCCACGGAGTTATCCGTCAGCGGCGTTCCCGCAGGCGTCCCGCGCGGCGTGGCCTTCATCGGATCGCCAAGCTGGAAGGCATTCGCCATGCCCCGCAGCTCCATCAGGAAGGCGACCCAGGCATCCGCATCCGCAGCCTTCAATGGAGGCAGCGCGGCCGTTCCCGACCACATGTCGCCGCCGGGCCACTGCTGGGCCTGCGTCTGCCCGGTGAAGGGCGAGCTGACGATGGCCACCGCGTCCGACGCCGAAAACTGCATCGAACGCAGCGCGGGCGTCGTGGGCAGTGCGATCAGGCTGACGGAGTTGCCTCCAACCGTGATTTGCGATATCGACATAAGCGTCCAAAGAAAATCCCAGCCGCGAAGCTGGGACGGAAATCAACGATGCGTAAAATCAGGAATGCGACGTTAAAAGAAATGGCCGCCGGAAGTCCATCCTAAACATTAGCGACGTTGGCTAGGTGCCACGCGGCGGTTGCCCTCATGCACAGCATGGACGCTCGCCCTAACAAGGCTAGGCGCTGCCTGGAGGATGCCGCGATTCACAGCCGCCTCGACCGCCGCCGGGTCGTGCGCGCCGCGCGCGTCAACGTTGATGGGCATGTAGTGGTTGTGCGTCGTGCCGCCGAGCTGATGGTTGGGAACAATCTGGCCGGACGACGAAGGAATGAACAGCTCCGGGCCGCGCTCGCCAACGACTGCGGGCAGGTTCGACGGAATCGGGCCGCCATCGGCAAAGTGAGGGAGAAACTTCAGCAGGCTCGCCACGATGCTTGTCGTTGCGCCACCCACGCCGCTCTTGCCCGGCGTCGAGATCGCAACCGATCCAGAGTTCGAGCCGCCAAGATCAAGGCCGTCCGGCAAAAGCCCCGACGCGCTCGCAAGAATGCTCGGCAACGCTGGAAGTGGTCCCGGCAAGGATGCGGCTCCGAGCAGGCTGCGCATAGCGGGAACGCCCGCCAGCCGCCCATCGGCCATCCGTACCCACATCGCATTCGATTCGCTCTCACCCAGCTTCGCCTGGGGCCCAAAGCCGAGCTTGCCGAGTACGCTGCCCTCAATCTGATGAAACCCGGCATTCAGGACCTGCGACCCGACGCCGCGCGCCGCGTTGCCCAGACCCTGCTCGATCCCGCGCCGATACTCCTGACCGTTGTAGGCATGGGCCATCAGCGAACGCGAAAGCGTGGAGTTCACGCGCTCGATTGACCGCGGCAGAATCTCAGCGAACTGCGCCGTCATGTCGGTCCAGGACTGCACCATACGGTCCAACGCCTCGCGGGACGCTCTAGAGAACGTCGAATCGTTGATCTTCGCATTGTCGAGCGAAAACCGAACCGCTCGTTGACCGTTGATGCCCATCATTTGATTCTGTATATTGCTGAACTTTTCCTTGTACTCGGCGGCGGAGATAGCTCCAGAGTCCCGCATGGACTTCAGCTTGTCGAGCTGCGACCAGAGAGCGTCGATTTGTTGCGAGTACTCCTCAGTGTGGATGCTGGCCAGCTTGACCGCTGCATCATGCGCGGATATACGACCGGTCGCAACCTCCATCTGGAGGCTGGCTCGTGCCATCGCATCGGCATTCTGCTGCTGGATAGATGTGTATTGATTGAGGTTCGTCAGCCATTGCGCCTGGTCGTGACCTTGCGTCTTGATTCGCTCCATGTACTCGCTGACCCTGCTAAGGTCAGACTTAGGCTGCATGGACTGAAGACTACTGGATGGCTGGCCATACATCCCAACCATGGCTTTGGGCATCAGCAAACCGCCAAGGGATGCCTCTCTCATATTCGTCTGATTGCGCTGGATCGCATCAGCGGCTTGCTTGACGGAGGCTGTGAGCTTATCCAGCGCCTCTTTCGCCTTCTGAGCGGAAGAACGCTGATCCTCTAACTGCTTTTGTCGAGCACTTGCGGCATCGTCGTCTTTCTTGGCTTGCAGGTTCCCAAAGCGGTCGTTAATCGCCAGGTTGGCCCCTTCAATCAACGCAATGTTCGCGGAGGGGTCATAGCGACCACTCTTCCCTTGCATACCGTGGAAAGTCTTCAGACTGGTTGCAGACCACTGATTGAACGAGGCGAGTTTGTCATTTAG
>JBAPRH010000042.1:0-22093 GCA_049280995.1 Acidobacteriaceae bacterium | reverse complement strand
GAGACGGAAAGAAGACCGGAGGAGGTTTCTACTCCCGTGGCCCCCTCTATAAACTTCTGCGGAATCACCTCTACGTGGGGGAGATCGAACACAAGGGCTCGATCTATCTCGGCGAACACGAGGCCATCCTCGATCGCGAACTCTGGGGACAGGTTCAGGAGCTCCTGGATGAAAATCGACAAGGCGCACGGAGGCATCCGCGGACGAGCAGTGGAAGCATGCTGACCGGTCTGCTTTTCGGCGAATCCGGCGTGCGGTATATCCCGACCAGCGCTCATAAGAGAGGCAGGCGCTATCACTACTACACCTCTCAGGCCCGGATCAAAGGCGACAAGAAAGACGAATCCATCGGGCGGCTCCCAGGTCCCGCCCTCGAGGCTGCGGTAGCGGAGCGGATTCTGAGGCTCCTCCAGTCGCCAACGGAGATCCTCGATGCAGTAAAACCGCTCGAGACTTCCGACGTGAATTACGACAAGATTCTCAAGAATGCGCAGCAGAGAGCGTCGGATTGGCCCCGGATGTCTCCCGGTGAAAAAGCCGCTCTGATCCAAACCCTGCTCCACCACGTTGTTGTCCACGAGAGTTCGATTGAGCTTCGACTCAATCTGGATTCCATTGTCCGCCTGCTCCAGGACATGCCCATTCCCGAAGTTAGTAGCCAGGATGGGCAGACACTCTGTCTGGATATACCCTTCCACCACATCCCACAAGGAAAGGCTCTGAAGCTGGTTCTCGAAAATGGTCGCAACGAGTCCCCCGCAAGCACGGAGGCAATCGCCAAAGCCATTGCCCGCGCCCGCTCCTGGTACGAGCTGATCGTTGCGGGCAAAGCGACAGGTTTGCCCGATCTCGCACGTCAGCACGGGCTCACCCACCACTACGTCAAAAGCATCTTTCCCCTGGCTTTTCTAAGCCCGCAATCGGTCGAGTTGCTCTTGACCTGCCGCGATGGACAGCCTCGAACACTCGAGTCGCTCAAGGGCAGAGTTCCGATCCGATGGGATGCGCAAAAGACCTACCTCGCTGACATGGAGCGGGGCACGAATAGCCGATTAACCACTCGGAATCCGGAAAGAGGACCTCTTCTCGCGCCTCAATGAGCGTGTTGCCCTGTACTCACCAATTGACACTTTCGGCTTCGAAGAAGACGAGCAATATTGCCGCCGTGGGATTCCAAAAGGCTGCGTGTTGAGAGTGCTATAGTCCCCTGAAACAGGCCATCGAAGGTGTTGGTGAGGAGCGTGTTCTGCTGCTACCGCTGCGCCGACTTTGCAAGCGGTGTTTTATCTAAGCGCGCTGCACTGGCCGCCGACTGGGTCGCCGACTTTGCCATGAGCTCACGGCGGCGGAGCTTTTGTTTCCTTAACCTGTTGAATCTCGCTTTGTCGCCATTTTGAGATGACATATGCCCTCCTTCTTCCAATGTATTCTTCCTGTGGTGTGACATCCGAACCTGCCATGGTGGGGTCATCTTAGGTTGCGCGTTTAAGGTAAGCCAACGAATCTGGGCGGTTCAGCCTCAGCTGAGCTGACGAAAGATCGCTGGACACTGGCCGACTTACGAGCAGTAATCGAGTGGACGGTCCTGCTTCCTCTGCGGCTACTCAGGAGGCCGATGCTGCGGCGGGAGTCACGAAAGTAGCGATGGCGGTACGACCACAATCATCAGCGCCGCCACCAACATGCGGACTATCATTATCACCGGATCTCTTATGGAAACCCTTACGGATAGGGGCAAACAACGACCATGTTTCTTGCCGAGCTGCTCATAGAGAACTTCAGGATTTTCGGGGAAGGACTGGACGCGCTAACCCTGTCTCTAAAGCCCGGTCTCACGGCCCTAATCGGTGAAAACGACACGGGCAAAACCGCGGTCATGGACGCGATCCGTTTTGCCCTGGGCACCCGCGATCAGGAGTTCATCCGCGTCGAGGAGTCGGACTTCCATCAGCCGCCGAACGCCGCGCCCCGGAAGAAAGAGATCAGGATCCGCTGCAAGTTCGCGGGCCTCAGCCTGACGGACATCGCCGCGTTCACGGAATACCTCACATACGAACCGAAAGACAGCCCGGCAATTCCCGTCCTGTACATCAACTGGCACGCCGTCAGCGGGCTGAAGGGAAATAGGCGGTTCATAGCCGTCGAGACCAGATCGGGCCTAGCCGCAGACGGACCGTCGCTCGACGCGGAATCCAAGGTACTACTTTGCGCGACCTATCTCCGCCCCCTTCGGGACGCCGAGCGCGCCCTGTCTGCGGGCCGCGGCTCACGCCTGTCGCAGATCTTGCAGCACACGAAGGAGATCAATGAGTGCGGGACCGGCTACGACCACGCAAATCCGCCCGCCGATCCGTCTACGCTGAGCGTGCTCGGAATCGCCGACTACGCCAACGTGCTCCTGGGCGACCACGCGGGAATCAGAAATGCCCGCAAGCGCCTAAACGACGAATTCCTTAAAGACCTGTCCTTCCACGGCAATATACTGGAAGGCTCCATTTCGGTCAGCGGATCAACGGGTGACCCCAATACTCGCCTGCGTCAGTTGCTCGAAAAGCTAGACCTTGAACTGCGAGATCGCGGCCAAGCCGCCACCGCAAATCGCGGCCTCGGTTCGAACAACCTTCTATTCATGGCCTGCGAGTTGCTCCTTCTCGGCTCCGAAGCGGATGGTTTTCCGCTCCTGCTTGTTGAGGAGCCGGAGGCGCACCTGCATCCGCAGCGACAGCTCCGCCTCATGCAGTTCCTGCAACAGAAGGCAAAAGAAGCCCGCGCTGACAGTCAAAGAATCCAGATCATCGTAACGACGCACAGCCCGAACCTAGCCTCCGCGATCCAACTGGACAACCTCGTTCTCCTGAGTAGCACCGCAAAGGCATTCCCTCTGTGCGCGGGATGCACGAAACTCGACCCGGCGGATTATGGATTTCTCAGCCGCTTCCTCGACGTCACGAAAGCCAACCTGTTCTTTGCGCGGGGCCTCGTGATTGTGGAAGGTGACGCCGAGAACATTCTTCTTCCAACGCTGGCCCGTATGCTGCAACGCGACTTCACAGCAAACGGCGTGTCCATAGTCAATGTCGGCGGGATCGGTCTCCGGCGGTTCGCGCGCATCTACCAGCGCAAGGATCCCAAGACCGACGGCGTCATCCCGGTTCCGGTCGCGTGCGTCACGGATTTGGATGTGATGCCCAACTGCGCTCCCGAAATCACAGGCCGCGTGAAGCCGGGAGAAGCATGGCCAGCCCCGAATGATAGACGATGGCGCGCCAGGAGAGACTACACGGCCGAAGAACTCAGGAGCTTAGCGAAGATACACGCACCAAGGCGTCCGGGCAGAACGTCGAGACATTCGTAGCCGATGAATGGACACTCGAATACGATCTGGCCCGCGCGGGCCTATGGAAGGAAGTCTTCGTCGCGGGGCGGCTCGCGATAGCCGATGGGCACATTAGCGCCAGCAAGGTAACGCGGTACAAGGTAATGCGACAGGCGTTGCGGGACCTCGATAAGCTTGTCCGCGAGCACCCGGACGCGGACGAATTGGCCACCTACATCTACAAGCCGTTTCTATCCGACTCCAGGCTTTCCAAGGTGACTGCGGCGCAGTATCTCGCCTCCATCCTGCAATCCCGCATTAGGCGCGGAGGGGTAAAGACGGAAAATCTGCGAACCAAGCTGCCACGCTATATCGTTGCCGCCATCGAACATGTAACGCTTTCTCCAGAAGACGGGACGACAGCGGAAGATACCCTCATAGTCGCGACAGTGGCATGAACGGCCATTCTCTGCATCTCCCGGAAATAGGCGAGGAGGATATCGAGTGGGCCTGCCGCGTCCTCAAACTTCCGCCCACGGCGTTTTCGGGTGAGAACTGCGACGATCCCCGGCTGGGCGTCATCAGGTCCCTCGGCTCCCTCGACGTGGACGCCTGTCCTGGCAGCGGAAAGACAACCCTGCTCGTCGCAAAACTTGCGATCCTGGCCCGCCACTGGACGGAGCGCCGTCGTGGAATCTGTGTGTTATCACATACCAATGTCGCACGCCGCGAGATCGAAACCCGCCTCGGCAGCACGCCCGAGGAAAAACGCCTCCTGTCCTATCCGCACTTTGTCGGCACGATTCACGGATTTGTGAATGAATTTCTCGCTCTTCCGTGGCTCCGCTCGAAGCGCTATCCCATAAGGGTCATTGACGACGATGTCTGCCTCCAGAGGCGGTGGTTCAAGCTGCCGTGGGGAACACGTTCCGGCCTTGAGAGAAACAATCATACGGAGCGGCTTCTGCGAATGACCACGACGGACTTCTCTGTCGGCGATGTCCGCTGGGGCAGAGGTGGAACCCTTGGCAAAGATAGTCCAACCTATCAGGAGATTCAACGCGCCTGCCAAGAGTGCTGCGAGGAAGGCTATTTCTGCCATGATGAAATGCTCTTATGGGCGACCGAACTGGTCGACCGAGCACCCTGGATACCGGAGGCGCTACGCGAACGGTTTCCGCTGCTGTTCATCGACGAGGTGCAGGACACCAAGGAGAATCAGTCGGCACTACTCTTTCGCCTCTTCATGGAAGGCGGAACCCCAGTTATCCGGCAGCGATTTGGCGACTCGAATCAGGCCATCTACCGGTATTCCAACCAGACAGAATGCGCTTTAACCGATCCGTTTCCCGTCCCAAACCTGAAACGTACCATTCCCAATAGCCACCGCTTCGGACAGCAGATCGCCGACCTCGCCGACCCGCTGGGCGTCACTCCGCAAGGACTGGTCGGGCTGGGCCCCTCGCGACACGACGAGATACCGGCAGACACAGACAACAGGCATACCGTCTTCCTCTTTGACGATCAGACAATCGACCATGTCATGCCATCTTATGCCGCATATCTCCTTGAACTCTTTTCGGAGTCCGAGCTGAGGGACGGCACGTTCACCGCCATCGGCGCCACGCACCGTCCCGGTGAGGACGACAAGGTCCCCCGCTATGTAGCCCACTACTGGTCCGAATACGACCACGAGCTGACAACGTCGGAACCGCGACCAAAGACCTTCCTTCAGTATGTGGTGGCGGGCCGGGCGCTTGCGCGCTCCTCCGGCGAGGCTCATCACGTCGTCGAGAAGGTCGCGGACGGCATCCTGCGACTGGCCGCCATCCTGAATCCAAACGCCGAATTCTCCTTGCGAAAGCGCAGACACCGCTACGTACGTGAACTGCTTGCTGGCCAACCAGAAGTGGACAGGAATTACGCCGAGATTGTTTCTGTCCTCGCACTCGGGCCGGACGATGCCATCCTGCGCGACTGGAGCGAGGTCTGGGTACAGAGGGTCAAGACTGTCGCTTACGCCCTGTCAGGAGCAACCAGTGATTCTGACGAGGCAGCGGCCTTCCTGTCCAGTCATCCGGCGGCATCCAGTCCTTGTCACCGGCGCGACGCGACAACATATTCCGTTATCCTCCCCACCGCACGAAAGTCGAGGTGCGCGTCGGCTCGATTCATTCAGTCAAGGGCGAAACGCATACCGCGACGCTGGTTCTCGACACCTTCTACAAGAAGCACCATCTGACAATGCTCAAACCGTGGCTTCTCGGAAAGAAGTCTGGCGGCAACTCAGAGAACAACACCCTCTTATCGCGCTTGAGACAACACTACGTCGCCATGACGCGCCCAAGTCATCTGGTTTGCCTGGCCATGCGGGAGGATTGCCTGACGGCGCTTGACATAGCGGCACTCAAGCGCCGCGGATGGCGCGTCGCCCGTGTCAATGCGGGAGTTCCAGTGTGGCTGTGAGTGAAGTGAACTGTCCCCGATCTCTCCGCAACCATGTCGTCTCACGATCGGTACTGACAGATGGGGATCGATCCTACAATCGCTATGTGGGTCGTGGTGGTTCTCGTTGAGCGCATAATCGCCAAGTCACTCATTGAGAGGTTTTCAATCTTGCAGAAGAGCGTTTTCGCCGATCGCGGCCGGATCACCGCCTAACCGGAAGCGAGCCTAAAACGGGAGCATGATCGCCCTATGTCGAGGAGGCCACAGGGCAATGAAGCAGAAGCCACGTGCACATTGGGAATCAGAAGGCCCACGCCACCAAGGATGTGAGTCACGCCAACCAGAGGGATGATATAGAGCGGGTATCCGAGCTGCTGATTAGCGATCCTCCATTCGCCGGGATCGTGAATCAAATATAACCTTCCGAAGTACACCCACATGAGGGCGACAAGGCCGGTTATTACATCGCGGCTATTTGAGTTGCTCGACCTGCCCCTGCGGATTTATCTATTGTGTGTTCAGCTTTCATATGAAGAGCGATCCTCTTCTCGCGGTATAAATGGTTTAAATCGTTCTGCAATCAGTCGGCTCTTGTACGCGACTGAAATCAACGCGCTGCATGGACGGGACGGCCTCCCGGTCCTGCATGAACCGAGGGCTTCGAGCGAACCAGGGCCACGACGAAATGGCCTTCCGCCCGTTGCACCCAAAACAAAAACTTTCATGTTTGAGTTCAATCTTTCCTGGCGTTGACGCCGCAGTTTTTAAGGAACCGGGCTGATTCAGCTTGCTCCGGACTCACGCCTTGACGGCGTTCTGTGCAGCCGCAAACACATCGCGTGCGGACGTCGTACCGGCTACGTGCTCCGTACCCGGGACTCCGAGGTCCATCCATCCCGCGTTGACGCTCTCATACAGTTCTTCGGCAGGCCCAGTATGGCCCTTCGGGACGCCGAACTGCTCGAACGTTTTCGCCCACCCTGCACGCGGGACTGCAAAGGCTTTTACGTCGAGTCTCAGGACTTCACCTAATTGTGCGGCCACTTCATCCGCGCTTACCATCGAACCCAGCTCGATGACGCGATGCCCTGACCACGCCGGCCCGGTCAGAAGGGTTGCCACCTCTGCGCCGATGTCATCTGACGCGACCTTTGTCGATTTCCGGTTTGTAGGATTGTCGAAGACCGGTAATGTTCCGCCTTCGGCGGCCTGTAAGCCATAAAGAAAGTTTTCGAAAAAGCCACCTGCGCGCACAAATGCAACTGGAGATGGCAGGCTGCGAAAACCTTGCTCCAAAAGCGATAAGGACGTGATCATCCCCAGCCCGCTTGTTCTATTCGCGCCCATCGACGAGAGCGCTACCACCCGCGGGGGCACTACCTTGGTCAGTGCCTCGATATAGTTCGCAATCACGCCCTTTGCTTCTCTGTAATCAGGCGAGGGTGCCCATACCGCCGGCAACATAACAAACGCGCCCTCAACACCTTTGAGCGCCGCCGCTATGGCTGTCGCATCGTTCCAGTCTCCATCCACCAACTCCACGCCTTGGTCTGCCCACTTCGCCGCTTTCTCGCGATTGCGCACAAGTGCTCGTACCTGTTTGCCTTGCTTCAGCAGATGACGCGCGGTGGCGCCGCCAACTTTTCCAGTAATGCCCATGACTAAATACATGTTCGTCTCCTTGTTAGAACGAAGGTGATGCTCTGTTGCGAACGCCAGAGCTTGTGAGTTGCGCAGCTAGCACTACGCTAGTCCCGTGAGGTTCCACGGTTATCTGTCGCATGAATCATTACGGGCCTTTACACAGCCGATTGGATCGCCTCGATGAGAGAGGTGGTTGATCCTCGCGGAGGCCTTGCTATGTGGTCGTCACTGTCACCGCCTGACGCACATACCGGCTGCTTTCCAGTTGCTGCACCATGAAGGCTGCCAAATCGGCCCGCCCGATCTTGTGGGCCTTCTCGCCGCCCTCCGTGCTCAGCACCCTGGCAATGCCGGTTCTTTCGACGTCGGTCAACATCGGCGGCCGCACGAGCGTCCAGTCCAGGTTGCTGCCTTCGATCTCGGCCTCCATGCCCGCCTTGTCTACCAGCAGACCCCGCAGAAACGTCCTCATGAGCAAGTGCTCGTTGAAAAAGCCGGCGTTCTTGACGCTCTCGCCCGCACCCACCACCGAAATCTTCAGCAATCGCCGCACGCCATTGCGCCGCATCGCGCCCACTATAATGGATGACGCGCTCGTTTCCATCGTTGTACTTTCCACGGCGTCTTGCCGCCCAGCGCGTCGATCACCGCATCCTGTCCGGCGACCGCATCGTCGACCGCGGCCGCGTCCAGCACGTCGCCCGCAACAACTCTGACTTTCGCCTACTTGTACTGCGCGGCACCGCGCACGAAAGCCGTCACCTTATGTCTGGCCGCCAGCGCCTCATTTACCAGTGCTTCTCCGCTACTGCCCGCTGCTCCGATCACTAGAACTTTTCACTAGAACTTTCATCGCATCCTCCTTCTTGTTACCTCGTATTTGGCCGCCCATCCAAATGAGCGACCTAACTATTAGAGACCCGATTAAACCATTGGTTTCAAATTAATCACCGGGTTAGTAACCAATGGTTATAATTAAACAAGCGGTCGCAAAAATCGTCAAAAGGGCTAAGCTATTGAAGTGACATCCACATCGCCAAGTCGCCGGGTAGAACGCAAGGAGAGGCTGCGGGGCGAAATCCTTGCGGCTGCAAGCAAAATGTTTGCCGATCGCGGTTACGAAGCTGTGACGCTTCGTGCGATCGCTAAAGAGATCGGCTATACGCACGCCGTGATCTACCAGCATTTTCCTGACAAATGGCATATTCTTGCCGAGTTGAGCAGCGAGACGATCGGGCTGCTGATTCAGAACTTCGACGCGATTGCCGCTAAACATCCTGCACCGAAAGAGCGTCTTTTTGCGACTTCACGTGGCTTGATTCAGTTCTGCACTGCCCATCCGCAGCAGTTTCGCAACGTCTTCTTCGGGCCGGAGAACCGCAACGGCGTGCGGGCCGGACAATACATCCACGACCTTGGCTCCCCGTTGTTCGGGCGTTTCGTGCAGCTCTTTTTCGATGTCGCCAAGGATGAAGGATTGCCAAATAAGGATGACATAGTGGTCGCCTACACCTGGTGGTTTACGATTTTTGGCCTCGCCACGCTCATGGTCATCCAAGGGGTTGTGCCTGACTTGCCTGACCAGACTCTCGTGGTCGAGCAAACGATCGCCACGCTTTGGGCGGGCGTTCAGGCTGTTCCGCGATTGCCGAAGAGGGCGGTCACTAAGCGTTCCGGCCGATCCAGTGCCTCAAAGCAATAACGGCTCTGTCTACTTAGCAGTTATTGGAGGTACGCCCGTTGATGTCCCCCTGCCGGTCATCGGCCACTTTACCGTAGCTCATAAATGTCGTGAGCACCTGCTCATGGCCGAGATTCTGGCTCCATGCCTTGAATTCTTCGGGAGTCTTGCAGACTTCTTCCCCAAGCCAAGCTAGCGTCTTTCGTATGCTGTGCGGGTGGAAATAGGGTAGACCCGCGCGCTTGAATGACTCACGAAAGACTTTCCGGATGGGTGTGGCGCTCCTCCAGTGCTTCCGGTCCAGCTCCACGGCTTCAAACTGGCGCGTCTGTCCCGATGCAACGCGCGTTGCCGGAAAGAGTGGATCGCGTGTTTCGTCATGATTTACCACCCCTTGCTGAAGTCACTGTTCACGATGGGGACATTACTCTCACTTATTCCTCGCCGCGCGCGACAACCTGCGAAAAAACACCGCTGAATCCGTCGCCAGGCTTACAGGAGGCGAGCTCTTTCGCTTCCACAACGCGCGCACGCTCCAGCGCGATCTCATTACGGCATCGAATGACGTGCCCAACCGCTACGTCCTGAGCTTTACGCCGACCTCGCCCACTCCCGGTCTGCACGTCCTGAGCCTCGAGCTGAAGGACCACCCCGATTTGCGTCTCCAGGCCCGCTCCGAATACTGGATCGACCCCGTTCCAGCCTCCTGAAGCTTCAGCGTCCACCGCAAGGTTCTTTGTCATGGCTCTGCCTTGCCCTCGGGAGAGATCTTCGCGGCCGGTACGATTCCAGCACCTTCGAGCACGGAATAGAACTTATCCGGGGCAAGATTGGTAATGGTATCCACATGGCCCGACGGCCAGTGGATGACCAGGCTGTCGATCTTCTTCGCCGAACCCAGCCCGAAGTGGACGCGCAGATCGCTTTGCGAGAGGTAGCTGCCGCCGGAATGTATTTCAGCGGTCTGCGTCATCCCGCCCGCTTTCAGCGTGAGCCGTGCTCCAATGGCGAGCCGGTTGCTCTTCGTTCCGGCCAGCTCAAAGCTCACCCAGTTTCGGCCCGGGATGCCTTCGTTCTTCAGCAACATGGCCGATCCGTCGATATCCTCGACCACCGCGTCCATCTGCCCATTGTTGAACAGGTCTCCCACAGCCAACCCGCGTGAGGCTCGTGGGCCCATGATGGCTGGGCCGGCCTGTTTGCTCGCGTCGCAGAAGGTTCCGTCCTTGTCATTCATGCTGAGGACTTTGGGCTCGCGGTAGCGTGCGCCTGACGGCAGCGTATCCACCTGCGGATAGACATGCCCGTCCACCGTCAGCAAGTCAAGCCAGCCGTCGTTGTCAAAGTCCGCAAAAGCCGTGCCCCACTTCACATAGGGCAGCGAAGGCAGCGCCAGCCCTGACGGATACGAGTCTTCCGAGAAGTTCCAATCGCCGTCGTTGTGATAGAGGTCGTCGTTCTCGTCCGAGAAGTTCGTCACGTAGAGGGAGGGCCGTCCCGAGTGGTCGTAGTCGCCTACCGCGATGCCCATGGACGCCTGCTCCGAGCCGTCTTCGCTAACCGCTGTGCCGGATTGCAGCCCGACGTCCTTGAACTTGCCGCCACCCAGATTCTTGTAGAGGTATTTCGGCGTTGAGTCATCCGCCACATAAATATCGGGCCGGCCGGCGTTGTTGAAGTCGGCCCAGATTACGCTCATGCCGTAATACCCATTGGGGTCGCTCACGCCGGCCTGTTTGGAGACGTTGGTAAAGGTTCCGTTGCCGTTGTTGTGGAAGAGCGAGTCGCCCGCACCACGCAGCCCGCGCGGCCCGCACTGCACGTCAATGCCTCGGTACTTGCAGTTGGGGGCGCTGCCGAATCCCGGCATGTCATCGAGGTGGAAATCGACGTAATTCGTCACCATCAGGTCCAGATAGCCGTCGCCGTCGTAGTCGCCGAAGGAGGCTCCGGTGGACCAGCGCGTATCGTCCACGCCCGCCTGCTTGGTCACGTCGGTGAAGGTTCCGTTACCGTTGTTGCGGTAGAGAATGTTGCTGCCGAGGCAGGTGATATAAAGGTCCGGCCAGCCGTCGTTGTTGTAGTCGCCGACGGCTCCGCCCATGGCGAAGCAGGGCTTGGTCAGCCCGGCTTGTCTGGTCACATCCGTAAAGGTTCCGTCGTGATTGTTGCGATAAAGCGCGCCGATCGTTCCGCCCAGGTTTTTCGGATCTTTGATGGCCTCGGCGACGGTTGGCGCGTTCGTAAAGTATATGTCGGGCCAGCCGTCGCGATTGTAGTCAATGAGGATGACGCCACCGCTCATCGACTCCACGATGTACTTTTTTGAGGGATCAGAGGTGTGATGGAAGGTAATGCCGGCTCTCGCGGTAATGTCCACAAACTGCGGAATAGGCCGGCCTTTGCAGGTAGACGACTTTGCTCCGGGTGGCGGCGGAGTCGGTGGCGGATGGCCCTCCTGCGCCTGCAAAACGCTGACGCAAAGAGCGGAGACGGCGATGGAGCGGATGAGCTGATTGAGTATCGGCATCATGGTTTCTGCTGAAGCTGCTGGTTGATGCTGGCGCTCGACGCGGCGCGCGATGCGGACTTGATCTTCTGATAGACGGCGAGCTCGCGGTCGGCATCCGCGGTACGTGAGAGCTTGCGATAGGCGGCTTGAAGCTGATAGTGGACATAGGCTTTGTCCGGGCTGAGCCGCGCCGCCGCTTCAAGATACGGGAGCGCCAGCTGAGGCTTGCCCTGGTCCATGAAAAGCTTTCCTATCTGATACTGCGCGTCTGCGGAATCGGGCTTTTTCGCGATCACCCGTCGGAAGAGCCTCATCGCATCATCGTTCTCTGACTCCTGCAGGTCGACAAAGCCCAAGTTGTACATCGCATCGGTGTCCCCCGGCGCGACGGCCAGCTCGGCCTTCAGTTCCGTAGCCGCATCATTCCATTTTTCGGCGTGAATATCGGCCAGAGCGATCGTCAAGTGAACCTTGGGGAGCGATGGATTCGACGTGAGAATCTGGCGCAGCGTGGAGACCGCCCGATCGTAGTCGCCGATCTGAATCCAAAGCTGACCGACCAGCAGCGAGCCTTGATTTGAAAGCGAGCCGCGCTGATAAACCCCCAGCACCTGCGAAGCATCTTTGAGGTCGCCGGTTTTCACCAGCGACGCGGCCCACGCATAGCCAACGACGGGGTCGTGCATGGCCGGTTCGCCCAGCGGATAGAAGGCGGTCGCGGCGCGACCGTACTCTTTCATTTGGTAATAGGCCATTCCCAGCATCGCCCGGAGCGCCATTGAATTTGGGTTGGCCTTCACTGCCTTCGAGAGGCCGCGCACCGCCTCGGGAAAATTGTCCGCGTGATAGGCTGCCTGTCCGAGGTTCTTGGCGAGGCCGGAAATGCCCGGGTTCCATTGCTCCGCCGCCTGATAATACGTGAGCGCGAGAGCATAATTCTTTTGAATGGCCTCGGCGGTCGCGAGATCGCTGTAACTCTGCCCGAGGATAGGCCGCAGCGTCTCCTCTTCAGCTTCCGCTGTTTTACGCTGAGCGGGTGTGAGGCTCGAGTTGACGAGGGTCGCTGTGTCCACTCGGGCGGCAGCGTCAGCGGGAGACAAGGCATATTTGTTCTGCTGCTCAAGCGGCATGACTCCGGGCATTTCGCCGCTCTTGCCGCCTTCAGACAGCAGCATCTCGGTGGCGTTCTGCTGTGTCTGCCGCATGACTTTGTTTTCGAGGTCGCGCGCCTTCGCGGAAAAAGCATCCGCCTCCTTCTCGCGCCCTGACCGCGCCAGGATTCGCGCCAGGTCCACGTAGGCGCGCCGAATCTGGTAATTCGATCGCGCCTCATCGCTGCCTGTCAGTTCCACGGCCTTGCGCAGCATGGTTTCCGCCGTTTTGTTGTCCTGCTGGGCAAAGGCGTCCAGGCCCATGTACAGAAATGGCTCAGGCCAGGCTGGATTCAGCTTCGCAGCGATAGCGAGATGCTCGTCCGCGTCCGCGTACTTGTGCTCGCTCGACTCCATAAAGCCCAGCATGTAATTGGCGAGAAAATCGTCCGGGTGATACTGAAGCTCCTTCGCCATCTCCGCCTCGGCCTCCGGCGTGGGCTTCCACTCGTTCATCGAGAGAGATGCGAGCCCCAGAAAATAATGCGCGTGGGGAGTCGCGGGGTTCAGGGCGATGGCACGCCGGAACTGCTTCACTGCATCCGGCATCAGGCTGGCGTCGCGATAGGCGCGGCCCATCAGCACATGCAGCGACCCGCTATCGCCGGCCATCTTCCGCATTTCCGCGAACATCAGGTCCGCATGCTTGCGGGCGTCGGGCTGCGCGGTCTGGAACCAGGTAACGGCGAGCAGATAGAGCATGTTGATGTCGGGATGGAGGCGCGCCGCCTGGTCAAGCGCCTTGTCGGCCTCCGCGTAGTTCTTCTTCGCGATATAAGCGCGCGCCAGTGTGACGTAGAGGTGAGGATCGGCCGGGCCTTTGGCCAGAGCCAGCCTGGCCTGCTGAATGGCCTCGTCCTGATTCCCCACAAAGCCGGCGGCCAGCGCCAGGTCGCCGTGGATGCCCGGAAGCGGCTCAAAATTCATCGAAGCGCGATAGAGTTCCTCGGCCTGCGGATACGCACCTTCTGAAATGCGCAGCTGGCCCATCAGGCGAAGGCCATAGGCGAGCAGCCGCTGGTTGGCGGCGGCAATCGAGGCCGGGTCCCCCGATCGCTGCGCCGCGTCGGCTGCCTCAATCCGCCGGTTCAACTCACTTTGTAGATCGGAACTTGCCGTTGCGGCGAGGTGAGTTTTTGCAGGATGCCCGGATTGCGCGAGGGCGCTGCCGGAAGGGAAGCAAAGCGCAGCCGCCAGCAAGCCAGCCGCAAATACGCGCGCACCCACGCCGGGCGATGGTTTGTGAACAGTGGCGAAAAAGGAAATCACGGAAGAATACGGCACCTGAAGGTATGGAGAAAGACTAACGCAATTCCGCGAAGTTTGTATGCCGATGCGGCGAACCTGGGGACTAACGGAAGCGGCGGCGCCTGAGATTCAAAGGCACCGCCGCTTTCCGGTTTACAGCGTTTTGGTTGATTGCTCCTAGAACGAGAACTTCAGAGAATACTGCAGTTCGCGTGGATTCCCTTGAATGGCGTTTGCCGCGCCGAACCCTGCAGTACTGCCTACGGTCGACGAGACGATGTTGTTGGTTGGGCTGCAAGGCTGACCAGTAGGTCCACCTCCCGGCACGATCGCCGGAGTCGCTCCTCCGCAATAGAGTTCGCCTCCAGTGTAGTTCGAGGCCTCGAGGTTGCCGCTGTTGAAGTTGGGGTGGTTGAACAGGTTGAAGAAGTCCATGCTGAACTTGATCCGGTACTTCTCCTTGATTTGCCAGTTCTTGGCAAGCTGGCCGTCCACGTTCGTGTATGGCGCGCCCAGACAGCTACCGCGTGTTTCCATGTTGCTCGGGAAGGTTCCAAGCGGATAGCCCACCAGCGTGAAGTGGTTCAGATCAATGAGCTGAGGTCCAACCCGGTTAGCGTTGCAGCCGACACTGGTTGCCAGAGGCCGGTTGTTGCCGGTATATCCGGTCCCCACAAGAGCAGACAGCGTACTGGTGCCGTCCGGCGCGCAAGTGCCATCCGCAAGCAGGTCCGTGCAACCGCCCGCGGCACCGGCAGAGTAAACGGTGAGCGAGCTGCCTTGAGACAGACTTACAATGCTGTTGGCTTCCCATGCGCCGAGGGTCCTCTGTACGAGCATCCCATGGCTGGCCAGTTTGGGCAGGAAGAACACCTCGTTAGCGACGAAAATGTTGGCACGGTTGATGTTGGTGTTGCCCTTATCCAGACCCGGATCCTCCTGGTCTGTCGTGGCTTCGGCACCCACGCTACCGGAAGAGTTATCCAGGTCCACGTTGCCGATGGAGTGGCTCCATGTGTAAGCAGCCTGGAAGGTTGAGAAGTTCCCCGTCTGCATGCGGAACAGCGCCTGCAGCGAGTGGTAAGTGGCGTGGCCGCTGCGGGCGAACGTGCCGATCTGTCCGAAGTTACTGGCCGGACGATAGGAGTTGATGCTCGGCGTTGTAGCGGTGGTGGCGAAGGCCGCGGGAAGGAAGCTGGAAGCCGGAATTGCATTCGCCATCGCCATCGAGGTGAGATGCACTCCCGTGTTGCCGACATAGCTTAACTCCAGGGTCGTGTTGCGGGCCAATTCCTGGTCCACAGTCAGGTTCCACTGCCAGGAGTTCGGGACCATGCCGTTCGTGACCTTGGACGCGCTGGGAGAAACCGCCGCGCTGGTAAGCGGCGTCGGCGCATCCAGGGGGCGGTTGGTGGTGATGCCGAGCACAAACGGCGCATTGCGGGCAAGCGTTTCTGCCAGACCCACGACCTCACGCTGGACGAACTGACCGCCTCCAGCGCGAACCGCCGTTTTGCCATTGCCGAATACATCCCATGCAATGCCAACACGTGGGGCGAAGCTGTGCATATTTTGCTGCACCAGCGCGGAGTTCGGGCCTGGAGTGCCGCTGGAGAACGGAAGATCCACACCCAGAGTTTGCAGGAAGGTCTTCTGCGAGCCGCAGGGATCGGTCCCCGGCACAACGAGGATCCCGTTGCAGGCGTCGGTCGGATTCGCGGCTGCTTCAGACGCGCTCCAGGCCGACAGTTTCCAGTTAGACCATTGATTGGGATAATTACCACCGCCGTTGTGGGCCGGATCGGTATTTCCGCCATTCGTTCCCCCGTAAGGTTCACGGAAGATAGACCAGCGGACGCCGAGATCGAGAGTTACATTACGCGAAATCTTCCAGGTATCGCCGAAATACGGCTCGATGTCGTGCCAATGAACATCAGCGATGCCGTCGATGCTGCTTTCGCCGACGCCGGAAAAGATCTGCGGAGTCGTCCCCGTTCCCGGAAGCAGCATGTTGGCCAGCTCGTTATTCGTACAGATGGAGCAGCTATAGCTGTAGCTTGGGAAGGTTGGACGGTCAGCTCCGTCTCCGACGTTCTCGACCTTCTCGTTCGAGGTGACGAAAACGCCGGTCTTGAAGAGATGGTTTCCCCAGACCTTGGAGAGGTTGTCCTGAATGGAGTAGAGGTCCTCATGGTTGCCGTATGGGGCAATGTTCCACATGAGGAGGTTGCTGTTGCTGAGGTTGCCGGCGTAGTCGTCCAAGCCGCCCCATCCGAAGAATTCGTCCGGGGTCTTGATTGAACTGGGGAATGTTGACGGATAGGCCGCCTGAATCTGAGGAACAATACCGGCCTTGGTGCCACCCAGCGTCGTGATGATCGCATTGTGGCCATAGCCGAACTCAACGTCATTCACCAACGTGCTGGAAATAGTGGATGTCAGCTTCGCCATTATGCTTTTCGAAGGCTGGCTCCAGTTCGACATGACCGTCGGGAAGGCGGCGTCGCCCCAGAATGTGCCCACGGGGTTGTTCGGCACGGGGTTTGTCCAGTTGTCTTGCGTCCAGCGGACCGTGGCGCGCTCGCCAGGGGTGATCTGGTAGTCGCCGCGGACGTTCCATTCACTCCAATCGAATTTGCTGCCGATGTTGGTCGACCAGTTATCGCCGTTCACAGTCGTTTGCGGCCCGGTCGGATAGAACTGGGCAATGAGCAGACCCGCCGCATCAGGATTAGCAATCTTCAAAGGATTGCCGACAGCCTGATCGTACGTCGGGATGGTTGGAATGGTAGCGCCGCACTGGTCAATGGGCTGCCCACCGCTGTTGACGCCTGTCTGAGCGCCAGTAAAGTCACCCGTTTCTTCAGACGCTGTAGGAACACAGGTGCCATATGATCCGCCGGCGCCCGAAAGTTCCTTGTCCCACTCCTGGTTCCACCAGAGGAAAAGCTTGTCCTTCTTGATCGGGCCGCTGATGTTGTATCCGTAATCGCTGCGGTGCTCTTCAGCGCTGGCAATGCCGAGGTTATTGGAGAACCAGTCGTTGGCGTCCAGGGCGTTGTTGCGGCCTGAATAAAAGAAGCCGCCATGGATCTGGTTTTCACCCGAACGCGTGGTGATGCTGATGATCGCGCCCGCCGCCTGCCCAAATTCCGGACCGTAGGAGTTGCGAATCATCTTGAATTCGGCGATGGTATCGACCGCGGGGTAGATCAGGATGGTGCGGCCCGAACCCACGTCGTTGTTGTTGACGCCGTCAACCAGGAACAGGTTGTTGTTATAGGGGTTACCGTTGACGGAGAAGTTAACGCCGCCCTGCAGACCCTTTCCTGAAAAGTTCGCCCCCTGGGCGGCGCTGACACCCGGCGATAACTGGGTCAGCCCAACAAAGTTTTCACCGTTCAGCGGCAGTTCGCGGACTTGCGTGCCGGTCACGACTTCGCCCAACGAACCCGAGGTGGTCTGAACCTGGATGGCGTTCGCCTGTACCGTGATAGTCTGCGCCTTGGAGCCCACCTGCATCACTACGTGGAGCTGGGTCGGGGTGGAGGTGTGCACAATTACACCGGTTTCAAGAAAGTCCTTGAAGTTGCCCTGCGACACACGAACTTCATAAGTCCCGATCGGCAACTGCGCGAAGGTGAAACTGCCCGCGCCATCTGAAGTCTGGGTGACCTTGGCACTCGTTCCGGTGTTGATGGCTGTGACTATGGCTCCTGGAATCGCCGCGCCGGTGGTGTCCGTAACCGTGCCGGTGATGGTTCCGGAGTACTGCTGGGCGTGCAGGCCGAGTGGAATACTCAGCAGGACCGCCAGAAGGGAATACGCGAGCAGACGAAGCTGCTGACACGTACCTCGACCTTCAAATTGTTTACGCATGGTGCCTCCTTGAAAATAGTTCGTGAACTGCGTACTGCAATCTGAAGGTCCCAATTTTCTATTCGGGTAGCATCAGATTCCTGATAACGGCAACAGCTTGAACTGAAACGTTTGATTACTACTGCAACGATACGACTGTCAACCCCAAAAGCTTCGGCCCGGGCTCCGGTTCTCCCGCAGCGAGGCTTTTAGTTGTGGAAAGCATTCTAATCACAATGCTTTCGACCTGTATAGGGTAATTTAAAGAAGATATTATGTTCTTGGTTTCATTCAGATGTGCGCCATTACATTCGGATCGGGATGCCTCGAAATCCCAGCTGGCCCGATGAAAGGCTTGATCCCGGCGGGATTTCGCGACTATCGTGGGACGCAGACTTGTGGCAACATTTCCCGCTTTCGCTCCGCTGCTTCGCAAGGTGCTCTTCTGGCTGATGACTCTGGGGGCATTGGCTCCCGTGCTTCGCGCCCAGCTTTCCACGGCCGACCACCTTCAGGATCCGGGCTTCTGGCCTACCCGGCCCGGCGTCTCGCGCGCCGACTACACCGGGCCCGGAGCCTGCCGCCAGTGCCACGCAGAAAAATTCACCGAACAGGCGAAAACGGCCATGCGCCGCACCGCATTCAGTGCCAATTTGTCGCTGCCGCTGCATGAGCATCCCAAGCTTACCTTCGACGTGGGGCCCTACCACTACCTGATCGAGTCCGACGCACAGCACAGCCTGTACACTGTCACCGACGGAAGGCAAACTCTCTCGTCGCCTCTCTTGTGGGCGTTTGGGACTCCGCGCATCGGGCAGTCGTACCTTTTCAAGCGCGCCGACGGCCACTTTTACGAGGCCCGCGTAACCTATTTCAAAACCATAAACAGACTGGGGTTCACCCCATCACGCGATCTGCTCCACCCCAAAGATGTAGAACAGGCCATGGATCGGATGGTGCCTCCGTCTGAAGTGAAGCAGTGCTTTTCCTGCCACACCACGGCGGCTGTGATCGGCGACCAGTTTGACGAACAGCATCTCATCCCCGGCGTGACATGCGAGGCCTGCCACGGCCCTGGTGCGAAGCATGTGGCCGACATGAAAGCATTGATGAAGGGCGATCTCCGCGCCGCGCAGAACGACGACATTTTCAACTCCGCGCATCTGCTCCCCAACGACGCCGTCGATTTCTGCGGAGCCTGCCACGGCACCTGGTGGGACGTGAAACTTTCCGGTACCACCGGGCCTTCCACCGTGCGCTCGGCGCCGGCCCGGCTGGTCGAAAGCAAGTGCTGGGGTCAAACCGGCGACGCGCGGCTGGTTTGTACCTCCTGCCACGATCCGCACCAGCCGCTGAACACGAACGAGGCGTCCTACGACCACGCCTGTTTGCAATGCCACAACACGGTCATCGGCGCGGCGCTAACCGAAGATCACCCCGGCAAGGCCTGTCCTGTCGCGAAGAGCGACTGCGCCTCCTGCCACATGCCCAAGGTCTATGTGAAGGAGATGCACGACTACTTCACGGATCACCGCATCCGCATTGCACGCGCCGGCGAGCCGTTCCCGGAGTAAGGCCTAAGCTACTTCCACTTCCCCATGCCTTCCACAATCGTGATGTAGCGATCAATCGGAACGTCCGTGAATCGCTCCACCTGGCCGCCCGGCTGCGGCCATTTCACTTCCAGCCAATCAATCTTCCTCCGCGCGCCCAGACCGAGCACTATCCGCGGATCGCAGGAGGAAAGAAAGCTTCCGCCGCCAACCTTCATGCGTGCGCGCGTCAGGTCCGCTGCGCTGCACGTCACGCGCGCGCCAATCGCATCCGGGTTCGCCTTTTTCCCGACCAGATCGACGCCCAGCCAATGGCTCCCCTTCGCCGCGTTGTTTTTCAGCAGCAGCGGGGCCGCGTCATTCACGCTGACCAGAACATCGACCGCACCATCGTTATCAAAATCGCCGATGGCCAGTCCCCGTGCGGCGAATCTCTTCGAAAAAATCGGCCCGCTCCGCGCGCTCACGTCGGTGAAGATTTTTCCATTGTTGTGAAACAGCAGCAGAGGCTCCTGCCACGTCACCTGCGTCTTCAGGTCGTCCACCAGATCATCGGGAAAGCCGTTGCACAGAACGAGGTCGAGTTCCCCGTCGTTGTCATAGTCAAAAAACTTCAGGCCCCAACCGCTTATCCAGCGCGTGGGCATGCCGATGCCCTCCTGCATAGCATCGTCGTCGAAGGTCCCGTCGTGATTGTTGTGGTAGAGCGAAAAAATCTCTTCATCGATGTTGGCGACGAACAAGTCCATCCAGCCGTCGTTGTCATAATCGGCGGAATCGACGCCCATGCCCGAGCGAGCGCGGCCCTCGCTGCTGTACGCCACGCCGGCGGCAAAGCCGTTCTCTTCAAACTTGCCTCCGCCGCGGTTCATGTATAGAAAATTTGCCACCGTGTCGTTCGAGACAAACAGGTCCATGCGCCCGTTGTTGTCGAAGTCGGTAGCCACCACGCCCCATGCCTTACCTAAGTGCTCGCGAATCCCCGACTCCTGGCTCACGTCAGTAAAGGTGCCGTCGCCGTTGTTGTGGAACAGCCAGCTTGGGCGCGGCTTGAATATTTTTGGGATGCAGTAGTGGTGCCTGCCGCGCGCGTCCAACCCACAACTGGTCGTCTTATCGAACTCGACGAACTGGCAGACGAACAGGTCCAGCCGTCCGTCATTGTCGTAGTCAAACCACACCGCGCTTGAGCTCCAGCCCCCGCACGCCACTCCGGCCTTTTCCGTCACGTCAGTAAACGTCCCGTCGCCGTTGTTGCGGTACAGAATGTTTCGCCCGACCTGCGTCACGTAAATATCGGGTAGGCCGTCATTGTTGTAGTCGCCGACCGCCACGCCCATTCCGTACCCACCGCCGGCGACACCGGCTTTTTCCGTCACATCGGTAAACGTACCGTCGCGATTGTTGCGGTAGAGCGCGTTGCGGATCGGCTTCGGCGGCGTGTAAAAATCCGCTTTGCCGCTGTTGACGAAGTAAATATCCATCCAGCCATCGTTGTCGTAATCCAGAAACGCACACCCGGCGCCGCTCGTCTCCGGCAAATGCTTCTCCGCTGACTTGCCCGCCGTATGCACCCAATGAATGCCGCTTCGCGCCGGCGAAATCCGCTCAAACACAGGAGGTGTGAGCGCGTTTGCAGCCAGCAATGGCAACCCTCGCAGCGAAAGCGCCGCGGGAACTACGCCCTGCAGGAAGCGGCGGCGGGATACGGAAAAGAACGGGTGGGGGGACTGCCGGGCCATCCCCTGAACGATATCAAATCGGCCGCCCACTAGCTCAAGTGGCCTCCGCAATGAGAAAGTTTTGCTATGGTTCCGTTTCGCCCCTGCCACACGGCCGCTCTCTGCGCGCTGGCATTCTGCCTGGCTGCCGCGGCTCCGGCTGCGGCTCCAGCCCAAAGCGGCGCGGCCTCTCGTGCGGGCGACTCTTTCCAATCGCTGGAGCAGGCGGCCAGCGCGGCACGCGATGCCGGCAACGCCGACGAGGCCATCCGCGACTACAGCCGAATCGTGGCGCTGCGCCCCGGCTGGGCCCAGGGATGGTGGGACCTCGGCGCATTGCAATACCAGGCAAATCGCTATCCGGACGCCGTTGCATCGCTGCGCAGGCTGACCGCCCTTGCGCCCAACGCGGCGCAAGGCTGGTCCCTCCTTGGACTTTCCGAATTCGAGACGAAGGACTACGAGGCCGCTCTGGCCAGCCTCGAAAAGGCCCGCACACTCGGCGGCGCGCGGGACCCGCAAATCGCCCGCGTCACCGCCTATCACCTCGCTCTGCTGCTCATCCGCTCGGGGGACTTTGACCGAGCCGCTGCGCTGCTGCATTCCACATTTGCCGAGTCACCACCCGCGCAAGCGAAGACCGCGCTTGGCCTCACGTTGCTGCGCGTTCCGCTGCTACCTTCCGAGGTTGATCCTTCACAGGACGCGCTCATTCAGGCTGCCGGCGAAGCGGCCGCCAGCGCAGACCCACCACAGGCGCTGGCGGCTCTCATCCAGCAGTATCCAAAAATCCCGTGGCTGCATTACGCCTACGGGCTCGCACTCGCGACAGCAGGACAAACGCGGGATGCTCTGGCCCAGCAAGAGCTCGAAGCCGGTATTTCACCGGCCAGCGCACTGCCATGGATCGAGATCAGCCGCCTTGCGCTGCAAGCAAAGCGGGCACGCGAAGCTTTAAGCG
>JBAPRH010000041.1:0-1531 GCA_049280995.1 Acidobacteriaceae bacterium | reverse complement strand
GACCGGGGACGTCAACATAGCGCAATTGTAACTCTCTTGAAATTGATTTTCCGGCCGTCCCTTCGGAGACCTACCAGACAGTAGGTTCGCATCTTGCAGGTTTGATTCTGATGCAGAATTCTCCGAGAAGGCAGCGTCCGAGGCTGGATGGCGGATTCAAGATCCAAGTGCAACATTTCCTAAGATTGGAGATGTTGCTTATGTCTAGCGGTTACGTTCATTTGAGTTTTGAAGAGCGTGCTTTGATCGAGACGCAGTTGCGGTTGGGTCAGTGTGCCTCTGTGATTGCGAAGGGACTTGTACGGTCTCGTTCGACCGTGACGCGCGAGATCGAGCGCAACGGTTGGAAGCCCGATCGGGTCTGCGGGCGGGGCGGCCAGCGCATCGCCGGCGGCTATCGTTCGGTTGCGGCAGACCGACGGGCTCGTCGTCTGGCCGCCAAGCCGCGCGTCGTGCGCAGGCTTGAGCAGCACACAGCGCTCTGGGCGATCGTGGCCGAGCATCTGCGGACGGGCTTGAGTCCGGCGCAGATTGCGAGCACACTGGCTCGTATGCCCCAGCCCGTGCAGCTCTCCGCCGAGACCATCTACACGGCGCTTTATGCCATGCCGCGCGGTGAGTTGCGCGCCAGTCTGCTGGCCCTGACGCGCCGCGGACACCAGGCCCGGCGCAAGCAGCGGCGCAAGTCCGGGCCGCGTAAACCGCCCATTCCAGACATGGTTTTGATCGATCAACGGCCCATCGAGGTCGAGATGCGCCTGATTCCAGGCCACTGGGAGGGCGACCTGATCATCGGCAAGGGCAACCGCTCCCAGGTCGGCACGCTGGTCGAGCGCACCACCCTGTTCGTCGCCCTGGTGCAGCTCGACAGCACCCGCGCCGACCTCACCGCGCAGGCCTTCACCAGGATCCTCAACCGCTTCGACAGCCAGATGCGCCGCTCGATGACCTACGATCAGGGCTCGGAGATGAGACACCATAAAACCCTGACCGCCAACACTGGAGTCGATGTCTACTTCGCCCATCCGCATGCGCCGTGGGAGCGCGGCATCAGCGAAAACACCAACGGCCTGCTCCGCCAGTACCTGCCCAAGGGCACCGACCTCAGCCTCTTCACCCAGGACCAGCTCGACGACATCGCCTGGAGACTCAACACCCGCCCAAGAAAGAGCCTGGGATGGAAAGCACCCGCTGAACTCTTCCTCCCAGAAGGTGCATTCGACTTCGTCAAGTTCTATTCCCGTAAAATCGAACCCGTTGCACTTGGACTCTGAATCCGCCGTGCCCCAATCATGCGGTCTCATCGCATGATTGGGTATTCGCGCAACGCGCGAACCGCTTTCCCTCGAGGCAGTCACTTTCATGATGAAGTTCTTTCTTATCTTTTTTGGTCTATGTACGATCGGTGCCATACTAACGATTGTCGGCACATTGACTAAGAACCGCTGGGGGATCAATATGGAGCCGGCTCCTTGCCCAAAATGTGGTAACACAACATTCCCGACTTTTAGACGCCCGACATCTATACGAC
>JBAPRH010000040.1:0-25134 GCA_049280995.1 Acidobacteriaceae bacterium | reverse complement strand
GGGGAACACAGCGATCAACAATCAGCAGTCAGGCAACAGAACACGGACCTCGAGGCTCAAGAGGCGCGAAGATTGAAATCCGTGGATACTTTTCTCCAAATAGACAAGATGTACCAGTACGACGAGGACTACGCGGAACGAGTCCGTGCCGCAATCGAAGCAAGTCTGGAGCCGGAAAGCGCGGCTCCCGCCAATTTCTGAGTCACCCGCTTCTTAGCTACCCCGTTCTTAGCCAACCGCTTCTTCGCAATGCGCCGAAGGCGCGTGTGCCTGGACGGCCAGTCCCACTGTACCTTGTAAGCAGCATGTTCTCCTCGGCGATGCAGTTCGATCCGGCGAAGCCGCAATGGGCTGAAATCCCGGCGCAGCCCGGGGTCTTCGCGCTCTTCGGCGCGGACTCGCACGCCGAGCCATATCTAAGCCGCACGCCCAACCTGCGCAACCGCCTGCGCCGCCTGCTCGACGCGCGTCCCGATCAGTCGAAGCGTCTGCGCCTGGCGCAAAGCACGGCGCGCATCGAATATTCGCTGACCGGCTCGGAGTTTGAGGCGCAGATGCTTCTCTACGGCGCTTCGCTTCGGGCTTTTGGCGACCGAGCCCGCAAGCGGCTGCATCTGCGCCCGCCCGTGCTGCTGCGCATGTCGATGGAGAACGCCTACCCCCGCGTATACGTAACCAACAAAGTTACAAAGCGAGCGGCCGCGAACCTCTTCGGGCCCTGGCCCTCGCGCGCGGCGGCGGAGACCTTCCTCGAAGCCATGCTGAACCTGTTCGAGCTGCGCCGCTGCACGGACGACCTCCATCCCGACCCGGCCTTCCCCGGCTGCGTTTACTCGGAGATGAAGAAGTGCATGGCCCCCTGCTTCAAGGGCTGCACGGACGAGCGCTATGCCCAGGAAGCCGAGGCCGTGCACGCCTTCCTGACTACGCGCGGGGAAAGCCTGATTGCCGAGCTAAGCCGCCACCGCGACGAAACCTCCGCCGCGCTCGACTTCGAGCGGGCCGCCGAGGTTCACGCCCGTCTCGTCAAAGTCGAGGCCGCCGCGGCGGGCATGGCGCCGGCGGTCCACGCGCTTGCTCAGTTGAGCGGAGTCATCGTGCAGCCGTCGAGCGAACCGGAGCAGGTCACGTTGTTCCTGCTCGCCGAAGGCTCGCTCGCCGGGCCGGCCCCCTACTCGGTCGCGGGCATGCGCCATCAGAACGAGCAGTCCGGCTCGTCGTCGCTCTTCGCGCAGCCCGTGGCGCTGCAGCCGGTGCCGCTCGATGAAAGCGGAGCGCCCGCCGTCAAGCTGGCCGCGCGTGATGAGCTGGAGTCAAGACTGGATGATGCGCTGAGCGCGCTGCGAAACGGGGGCGAAGCCAGCAAGGTAGCCACAGCGTCCGCAGCCGACCATCTCTGCCTCCTCAGCCGCTGGTACTACCGCCCGCAGGCCAAGCGCGTGGGCGAGGTGTGCTTCGCCCAGCCCGGCGGCGCGCTGCCGAAGAAGGCGCTGCTGCGCGCCATCTCCCGCGTCTACCAGAACTCGCAAAAGGCGCAGACCGTCAGCGGTGTCAGTAGTAAAGATATTTCCGCCACTTCAGGTCCGAGTGGCCAATCATCCGCATGATGTGGCGGCTGGTGTGCAGCGAGAAGGGACGCGGCTCCCGCAGCAGCTTCATGTCCTTCAGCTCGCTGAGGAGCTGGTTGCCCTTGTGACGATTGCAGCTATGGCAGCACGCAACCAGGTTCTCCCAGGTTGAAAGGCCGCCCCGCGAGCGCGGCTGTACATGGTCCAGCGTCAGCTCCGACGAGTGCAGCACCACGCCGCAGTACTGGCAGCTATTGCGGTCCCTCAGCAAGATGTTCTTCCTGGACAACGCCCGCGTCTGGTGCGGAATCCGCCGGTATTCGAGCAGCCGGATCACGGAAGGCATGGGCATCCGCATCCGCGCGGCGTGCAGCATCGCGCCCTGCTCCTCCTCGGTGCGCGCCACGCCCTTGAGCACCAGCACCAGCGCCCGCCGCGCGCCGCAGATGTTGATCGGCTCATAGGACGCGTTCAGGACCAGCACCGGCGTTTGCATCTCGGAGCCGAAGCGCACGCGCCGCTCCGGCATTTCCACCTGCAGCGTGTGGCATTTGGCGAGCGACTTCTGCTTGCGAGCATGAACCGGCGTTTTCCCGAGCGACATTGTCTCCCCCGTTCGTTTCCTACGGCGCGGCGTTGCCGCCGTCCCACATCGCAACGTCTTCGTGCATCGGCACATCCGCCGCGCGCGAAGCTCTGAACTGAACCTCATGCCGCTGCGCCCGCGCCACGGTGGCCACCCACACGCGCGCTGCGCCCGCCTGCTTCAACGCGAGCGAGCACGCCCGCGCCGTCGCGCCGGTCGTATAGATGTCGTCGATCAGCAACACGTCGCGCCCCGGCAGCCGCTCCGGTTTTGGAACAGAAAAAACGCCGCGCAGATTGCGGCGGCGTTCGCGAGCGGTGAGTTGGGCCTGGCTTTGTGTCTCGCGCTCACGAAGCAGCATCTTCGGCGCAATCTCGCCCCTCCACTCGGGACGCAGAGGCCGCATCGCGTCACAGACGGCGCGTGCCAGCAACTCCGATTGGTTGAAACCGCGCTTGCGCCGCTTGCCTTTGTAAAGCGGCACCGGGACGACCAGCATCGCCGCCGGAAGATCGGCCATCGCGGCAACTTGCGTCGCCAGCGGCGCGCCGAGCTTCGCGGCAACCGGTTCCAAACCGTCGTACTTCAGCAGATGCAGCAGCGACCGCAGAGTTCCGGTATACAAGCCGTGGGCTACCGCTCGCTCAAAGTCGGGAGCGGCCACCCGGCATGGCCGGCAAAACGGCTCGCCGCCAACGCCAAAGTCGGAAACGCCCAGGCTCTCGCCGCAGCGCGCGCATAACGGTCCAGATTGTTCAGGGAGATTGTTCCAGCAGGAGGAGCAGACGGGCACGCGACTGAAGGCGGCAAGAGGTTCGCCGCAAACACGGCAGTCGGCGGGAAAGAGAACGGAAGCGACGCTGTCCCCGCTACTTCGGAGCACGCGAACCACAGCACGCCACGCCTTGATCTGGCTTGACGGAAGGTTCAGCGTAAGCGAATCACTTTGACTGGAGAAGGCGCACCTCGCTCCTTTTGGGTTAAGAACAAAAGTCACGCCGGAATCGTATTTTCCGGCTTCCGTTGCCATGAAGTATACGGCGAACACAGAAATTCTTCCAGCGGGATTCAGGCCACCGCCGGCAGCTGATCGTCGCGCGCCGGGTGGTACCCCGGGTGATACCCTGGTGCCGCGACTTCGAGTTCACACCAGCCATGTCTTCTTTTTATCGGACGCGCGTAGAGCAGTTCCTCGCACAGACAAAAGAGGAAATACTCTCCCAGTTGGCGATCTCCTATGCCAAGCGCGGTTACACGAGCCAATACTCAGATCAGACCTTGACTTGGGAGCGCGATATTGCGCTGCTCCAGCAATCGCTCGATCAATGCGTTCGCGTCTCTGAATCAGCGAAGTCCTGGGGCGTGCTGCTGGAGTTTTCGATTCCGCGCAAAGAGTTACGGATCGACGTGGTTTTGCTAATCGGTGACGTGGTCGTTGTCCTCGAGGCAAAGACCGCGAATCCTACGCTGCAGGCGAAGCGCCAGGTGGAGGAGTACGCCCTTCTCCTGCACTACTTTCACAAGGCTTCCTCGGATCGCCGGATCGTTCCAATCGTCATCTCGTCTGAGCCGGCATATATCGATCTAACTGTGTTGAATCAGCGGGGGCTTTTTCCGCAACTATCCACATATTGGATAGCGCCTGTTCTGCGCAGCTCCTGGCAGGAACTCCCAAACATCCTGATATCAGTCGCGAGTGCTCATGCAGAGCAAATATCGGTTCTCGAGTGGGACGAGAGCCCATACTTTCCAGTGCCAAGCATTACCGAGGCAGCACTGGCGCTGAAAAGCGGGCTTTCAATACGAGAGATTGCTCACTCCGAGGCATCCGAGCATGAAATCGAGGCGGTAGGGAATGCGGTTCAAAACACAGTGGATGAAGCTCGCGCTCATCGCCATCACGCGATATGCTTCCTCACCGGCGTCCCTGGCTCCGGAAAGACCTTGGTAGGTTTGAGCCTCGCTCATTCCGACGAGAACAAGGCGAGCGCCATCCACTTTATGAGCGGGAACGGTCCCCTCGTGAAAGTGCTGCAGCATCTCTTTACGCAAGAAAGCATGAGAGGCGGTGCCCCGGCCCCACAGGCTCGCACCGAGGCAAAAACCCTGATCGAAAACGTTCACGTCTTTGCTCGTTACCACACCGGAGACAATCTGGGACCACCGTCCAATCACGCGATCATCTTTGATGAGGCGCAGCGGGCGTGGAATCGCGCGCAAAACTTGAAGAAGTTCAAACGCGACTATTCCGAGCCGGAGATGTTGCGTCGCATCATGGAGCGTCATTCTGATTGGGCAGTGATTGTCGCGCTGGTAGGTGGCGGCCAGGAGATTAACGATGGCGAAGCGGGTTTGGAAGAGTGGGGTCGCGCTCTCAGCGCCAGCGCAAAAGATTGGATCGTCCATGCGTCGCCTGAGGTGCTCGAAGGCGGTGCCTCCACCGCGGGACATCGCTTGTTTGGCGATTCCACGAGAGAGAGGGAAATTCAAACCAACTCGATCCTGCATCTACGGACCTCAAACCGAAGTCTCCGCGCCGAAAAATTGGCAACCTGGGTCAACTATGTGTTAGACGGAGATGCTCCGAAGGCTGCTTCCCTCCGCATTGCGGAGAGATTTCCGATCTTTCTCTCGCGGGATCTAAACGAAATGCGGTCGAAACTACGCGAGCAGGGTATCGGCGCGAATCGTTATGGGCTCGCCGGCTCCTCAGGCGCGGCGCGCCTGCGAGTAGAAGGGCTGGAGCCAAGCTCCAGTTTCCATGCGGAATACCCCTGGGAACATTGGTATTTAGCGGAACGAACTGACGTTCGCTCCAGCTATTGTTGCGAGGTGTTTGCAACGGAGTTCGAGATTCAGGGTTTGGAATTGGACTGGATTGGGCTGTGTTGGGGAGGCGATTTCATCTGGGACGAATCGCGCGGATGGCAAATGCGCTCTCTGCGACACGCCATGCAGAGCAAGTGGATCGGCATCAAGAATCCGGAGAAACAGGTCTATCGGCGAAATGCATATCGAGTGTTGCTAACGCGAGCGCGGCAGGGAATGATCATCTTCCTGCCCAAGGGAAATCGAAACGACCCAACCAACCTCCCTGAAGAGTTCGATGCCACAGCACACTATCTCCTGCAATGTGGCGTAACTCCGTTCGGTTGATTGTCGCGCGCTTTGACGCAAGCGGCCATTTCAGCGCGAGGGAATGCCAAAGAAATTGCGCGATACGCGGCAACCGCATATGATTCAGCCTGACCTTTGAATGGCTTCCGGACCAGGCTGAGCTTTCGGCGCAGTCTCCGGCGAAGGATTCAAGGCGCGGCTGATCGGCCGACCCTATTGCGTTGACGTGGCCTGCACAGTGGCTTGCAAAAGGGTAGGCTGTAAGTGACATCCATTCTTTGGGCAATCGCACCGCCCCGGCCCGGAGACAAACTCAGAACGAGGAGACTCCGCGCGAATGAGCATTCATCTGGTGAACCCGAGCGACAATTCCTTTGGAACCGCGGTTATTACGCCGCGATGGCTTTTTGTGCTGGCCGCCGCGACGCCGCAATCCATGGGTGATCCCATTCTGGTGGATGAATCGCTGGAACAGATTGACGAGAGCACCATTGGGCGCGGGGATGTGGTCGGCATCAGCGTGCATACTGGCAATGCGCTGCGGGGATATCAGGTGGGAAGAATGGCCCACGAGCGCGGCGCCACGGTGGTGTACGGAGGAATTCATGCCACGCTGTTCCCCGAAGAGCCCTTCGAGCGCGGCGCGGCGGACGTGGTGGTCAAGGGCGACGGCGATCTGGCCTGGGGCCAGGTGCTGCGCGATCTCGCGTCCGGGCACGCGGATCGCCTTTACGACGGAGGAAAAATCGGAGGCGACGATTTCCTCTCCGCGCGCTGGGACCTGATGCAGGCCGACAAGTATATGTGGGCGTCGGTGCAGACGATTCGCGGATGCCCGAAACACTGCTCGTTCTGCTCGGTATGGCGCACGGACGGGCAAAAGCCGCGGCAGCGGTCCTTCGAGCGGGTGATTGACGAAATCATCGAGCTACGGCGAAAGGGTTTCCGATTCATCGCCCTCGCCGACGACAACTTTTATCCCGTGACGCTGACGGACCTGCGGCTGGCCCGCGAGCAGAACAACCTGGAAAAGCTGGAGTCGTTGCAGCAGGTTCGCAACGAGCGCTTCCTGCTGATGGCGGAGTTGGCGAAACTGCCGAAAGACATGGTGTTCTTCACCCAGATCACGATGGAATCCGCTGAAGACCCCGATTACCTGGACGCAATGCACAAGGCGAACATCAAGGGCGCACTGGTAGGCGTGGAAGCGGTAACGCCCGAGGGGCTGAAGTCGGTTTACAAGGACTTCAACTACACAGGGGACCGGCTCATCGAGCAGTTGAAAAGATTCCGCGAACATGGCGTTCATGTGCTGGGCTCCTTCATCTTCGGCCTTCCTTCCGATAAGCCCGCCACGTTTGGAGCCACGGTGGAACTGGCTTTGAAGGCCGACGTAACCTTCGCTCAATTCGTCATGATGACGCCGTTCCCCGGAACCGTCGACTTCGGACGATGGGAGAAGGAACAGGCCGCAAACCCGACCCTGGTGGACGGTGTCCCGATTACACGGTACTGGCTGATTCCGATAGCCGTTCGGCCAAAGATGTTTACGCCGCATCCGCTCATGAGTTCGGACGAGATACGGGAGCGCACGCAACGGGTCTGGGACCGCTTTTACAGCATTGGCGCGGTCTGGAAGCGGTCCTCATGCACGCCGACTCTGCGCGCTCGCCTGGCCTTCGTATTATTGTCCAAGCTTTACCGGCAGATGTATGCGGGCACGGGGATCTCCAGCGACAGCGCCCGCCGCGCCAAGGCCAAATCCTGGGCGCGATGGACCGCCCGGCAGACGCGCAGAGTGTTCCGGGCGAAGCCCATGCCGGAGCTGCCGCATCCAGTCTGGGAGCCACGGCCGCCGCGCCTGATCCAACTGACCATCACTCCGGCGAAGACTTCAAGCGCGCCCGCAGTCTGAGTTCCAGTACGCCAGCACGCACTAAAAACGGCTTCTGCAATCATCGGTTGCGCTGATACACTCTCTCTTCCTGTGTTTGGAGGAGTTTTTGGCCGAGCAGACCAAGTTGCCGCCCGCTGAGTTCCGGCCCTATGTCCCTGCTGGCGAGGCGCGGAAGGAGTTTACCTTCCGCGCCGTTCTGCTGGGCTGCGTTTTTGCCATTCTGTTTGGAGCCGTCACCGTTTACGTGGGCCTGCGCGCTGGGCTCACCGTAGCGGCGTCCATTCCTATCGCCGTGCTCTCGATCAGCGTGCTGAGGGCGTTGGGCCGCGCCTCCATTCTTGAAAACAACATCGTGCAGACGACCGGCAACGCGGGCCAGTCCATCGCTTCCGGAGTCATCTTCACCCTGCCCGCGCTCATCTTTCTCGGCTTTGACCTTGAATACATCCGCATCTTCCTGCTGGCGCTGCTGGGCGGCTGGCTGGGCGTGCTGTTCATGATTCCGCTGCGACGCCAGCTCATAGTTGAGGAGCACGGCAACCTCACCTATCCCGAAGGGACGGCCTGTGCCGATGTTCTGGTCGCGGGCGAGCGCGGAGGCTCCTTCGCCAGCCGCGTTTTCTTCGGACTCGGCCTGGGCGCGCTGTACGCGCTTTTCCAGAACGAAAACCTGCTCGGCGCGTGGCCCAGCAGCCCCAACTACGAGCCCAAATGGCTGCCCGGAGCTGCCCTGCGCTGCGACGCCACGCCGGAATACATGGGCGTGGGCTACATCATCGGCGCACGGGTTTCGGGCGTGCTGTTCGCGGGAGGCGTCTTCAGTTGGTTCGTGCTCATGCCGGCCATTCACTTCTTCGGAGCCCGCATTCCCACTCCTGTGTATCCGGGCACGGCACCCATCGCGCAAATGTCGTCGAGCGACCTGTGGAGCGCCTACGTCCGTCCCATGGGCGCGGGCGCGGTCGCCGCATCGGGACTCATCACGCTGCTGCGGACGCTGCCCACCATCTTCGGTGCGCTCAAGGCCGGGGCGCAGACCATCGGCAAGAGGGTCGCCGTCGCCTCCGCCAAGCGTACTGATCGTGACATCCCAATGCCCATTGTGCTCGCGGGCAGCGTGCTGCTGATCGTGATGATCTTCTTCTTCCTCGAATTCAAGCCGGTTCCCGGAGCGCAGGTGGGCTGGCTTGCCAACCTTGCCGCCGCGCTGCTGATCTTTTTCTTCGGATTCCTGTTCGTCACCGTTTCCTCGCGCATCGTCGGGCTGATCGGAAGCTCCGCCAATCCCGTCTCCGGCATGACCATCGCGACCCTCATGGCCACCGCCGCCATCTTCCTGGTCAAGGGCTGGACGGCGCCCGCCTTTGGAGCGCTGGCGATCAGCATTGGCGGAGTCGTCTGCATTGCCGCGGCTAACGCCGGAGACACGTCGCAGGACCTGAAGACCGGGTTCATCGTGGGCGCAACGCCTTGGAAACAGCAGCTCGCCGTGATGGTCGGCGTCATCGTGTCGGTTTTCTCCATCGGGCTCACGCTGAACGCCATGAACCGCGGCCTCGAAACCTTCACGCCGATGAAGGAGCCGATCGCTTACAATCTGGCTGCGCCGCTGGCCGGAGTCAACGTGCAGCAGCAGCACTTCGAGCGCGCGCACTTTCTGCTGACCGAGCCGAACAAGTCCACGAAATTCGTAAGTGGCAGCCAATACGTTCTGTTGAACGCGATCGGCTCGACCGTGCTGCCCAACGGGAAATATCTCTACAGCCCGGCCACCGGCAAAATCGAAATTCAATGGTCGCAGGGCATCGGCAGCGAACAAGCCGCCGCGCCACAGGGCCGGCTCATGGCTACCGTCATCAACGGAATCCTGACGCGCAAGCTACCCTGGGGGCTGGTGTGGCTCGGAGTGTTTCTGGTCATCGCGGTCGAGCTGCTCGGTGTGCGCTCGCTGTCGTTCGCCGTGGGAGCCTACCTCTCGATCGGAACGACGCTGGCGATTTTCTGCGGCGGCGTCATCCGCTGGATCATCGACAAGTCGGTCGAGCGCGCCGGAGGCGGCGCCACGGAAACGGAAAGCGAGGTCTCGCCCGGATCGCTTTATGCCAGCGGATTGATTGCAGCGGGCGGCATCATGGGCCTGATCGGCGTCGCGATCAAGCTCTACGGAGCCGCCGTCGGACGCGAACCGCGTCTGTGGTTCCCAGCCGGCTCAGCGGCGTACCGCATCCTCTATCACCCGTCGATTGCGGTGGTGATGTTCGCGCTGCTCGGCTTCTCGCTGTACTACTTCGCGCGCAAGCCGCTCAACAAAAAGTAGACACCGAACTACCCGGCGGAGGGAACCTTCTTTCCGTGAAACCGCGCAAGCTGTTCCCCGCTGGGCGGCGCAGTGAGCGCGCTCACCACAAACAGGCACAGCACCGCGATGGCCAGCGCCGGGAAAATCGCGTCCCGCTGCGCGATGACCGGCGGCAGATGCACCCGCAAATGCTGCATCGCAAAAGAGGAATCCCAGAAGATGGTGACGAAGGTCCCCGCCGCAATCGCGCTCACCGCACCGGCGGCAGTGGCTCTCCGCGAGTAGAACGCCGCCAGAATCACCGGGGTGAGCGCGGCGGAATAGACGGTATATGCGTAGAGCATCACCTTGACCACCGAGCCGGTGTGCAAAGCCTGGTACAGCGCCCAGATGCCGAGCAGCACCACCACGAGCCGCGAGATGATGAGAACCCGTTTATTCGAAGCTTCCGGAGCGATATAGCGCACAAATACATCATTGATTAAGTTTGTCGCCGGCGAAAAAAGATAATTGTTCGCCGTGGAAACAACCTTGGCGAATATCGCGCCCATCATCAGCGCGCCCAGCAGCGCGGGCAATCCATGGAGCGCGCTGAAGGCCAGAATCTCACGCGGGCGATGCGCGATTTCGCCGGTGCGGTACATTGCCGAGCCCACCACGGCGAGCGCAACAATTACGGTTTCCAGAATGACGGTACCGATGATCCAGCCGACTACGGAAACCCGCGCATCACGCTCCGATTTGGCGGAGAAAAATTTCTGATACATGGACTGATTGCCCAGCATGAGAAGAAACGTGGGCAGCCACAATTCCAGCGCCTGCGCGAGCGATAAATCCCCGAGCACCTCAAAATGTGTAGCGGGAAGATTGTGAGTTACCACGCTCCAGCCGCCTGCGGTATGAACAAGAAACGGCAAGGCAACGATGAGAGTGATGGTCGCGAGCAGGCCGATAAACAGGTCCATGTACGCGACCGACGACATGCCGGCAAGAGCTGTAAACGCAATAACAAAGAAAGCGAGAATGTACTTGCCCAGGTCAGCCGTAATGACGGTGGGGAAGATGAGATGCAGAATGTCTCCACCTCCAATGAGCTGATAGCTGGTGATCGCCGTGTAGGCAAAGAGCACGGCGATGACGCCCAGCACGCGCGCGGCCTGGTTGTAACGCGCCTCCAGCAGATCGGGAATGGTGAACTGCGCGAATCGCCGCGCGCGGGGGGCAATGAAGTAAATAAAGATGAGCCCTACCCATCCGCCCCCGGCAATCCAGAGCGCCACAAAGCCGTGCCGGTAAGCCTCCTCCGCGCCGCCGAGCAGCGAGCCAGAACCGATCCACGAGGACAGCAGCGTGAACACCAGCACAAACGCGGGAAGCGAGCGGCCGGCGACGAGATAGTCGGCCTTGGTCTTCACCTTGCGCATGCGGGCAAGTGAGACGACCAGAAGAACAAAAATAATCGCGCCTACAACCGCGGCGTAAAGTGGCGACATGCAACTTCCCGGGAATGCAGTAATGGGTAAACCACTAGTGTACAGATTCCGGATTGGGGGTGGTCATCTTGGCTGCCGGGAGTAATCGCGCGCACCGAAAAGCGCGGTGCCAATCCGCACCAGCGTCGACCCCTCCTCGATGGCAAGCTCGAAATCGCCGGACATTCCCATCGAAAGCTCGTCGAGATGAAGCTGCGGATATCGCCGCGCCAGCTCTTCGCGCAGCTCGCGCAGGCGCCGGAAGCAGGCCCGCGCAGTCTCCGGACTTTCATCGAGTGGGGCAATCGTCATCAGACCGCGCACCTCTACGTGCTTCAGATCGGCCGCACGCTCCAGAGCCTCCCGCAGCTCCGTGCCTGCCGGGTCGAAGCCGGTTTTTGCCGCTTCGCCGCTCAATTTCATCTCGAGCAGCACGGGAAGCCGCCGGGTCGACTCAGCCGCCGCGGAGTCGAGCCGCTCCAGCAGGCGCAGCGAATCCACCGTATCGACTGAGGAAAAAATCGCCGCCGCCTTCGCTGCCTTGTTTGATTGCAAATGCCCGATGAGGTGAACTTCAATGCCTTCCGGAAGCCCCGCGCGCTTAGCGTCAAACTCCTGCACGCGATTTTCACCGAACAGCGCCATCCCGGATTCTGCGGCTTTGCAAATTGCCGATGCGGGATGTGTCTTTGAGACCGCCATCAGCCGCACGCCGCCGCGTTCCCGATTCGCGCGCCGGCACGCAGCCGCGATACGCTCCTCAACCGAAGCCAGCCGCTCCCTGAACGTCGTCATTTCTTCATCTTAATCGGCGCAGAGATTGCGTGATGAGCTACATTGACGCGGCGCGGACCGACTCTCCGCACAACTCCGCAGCGCGCGCGTCAGCATACGCGGCGGCGCCCATCAGCGCGGAGCGGCTTTCGAGGATGACACGGACCGGCATCTGCACCAGCAGGTCGCTCAACCGGCCTTTGTCGGTGAACGCCTTCATAAACGCGCCATCCCGCATTTTCTTCAGAATCTTGGGAGCGATCCCTCCGCCCAGATACATGCCGCCAACCGAGAGAACCTTCAGCGCCAGGTTGCCCGCCTCCGCGCCATAGGCCGAGACAAACAGTTCCAGCGTCTGCACGCACAGCTCATTCGATCCCGCCTGGCCCAGCTCGCCGACAATCGCGTTCGGGTCCTCGGCCAGCATTCTCTCCCGCAGCCAGTCCGGCTCTTCCATCTTCTTTACATCGCGCAGGAAGGTATAGACGTTTGTGAGTCCTTGTCCGGAGACCACCCGCTCAAAGCTCACGCGCCCCTTCAGCTTGCGTTGCAGATAGCGCAGCAGCTCAATTTCCAGCTCGTTGCGCGGGGCAAAATCGCAGTGCCCGCCTTCCGACGCCATCGGAACGTGCATCTTGCCGTTCCAGACCAGAATTGCTTCTCCCAACCCAGTTCCAGCGGACACCAGCCCCTCGTTGCCCACCGCCGCCGGCGCGCCCGCGCTCAACTCATACAACTGCTCGGGCTCCAGCTCGGCAATGCCGTAGCCGTTCGCTTCAAGATCATTGATGAGAAAAAGATTGTTGATCTCCAACGCATTCGACAACTCGCGGCTGTCGAGCACCCAGGGAAGATTCGTCAGCTTCAGCCGCCCGCCGCGCACCGGTCCCGGCACGCCAAAGCAGGCCGCCGTCACCTCCGGGTCGCCGCTCTCAACCAGAAATTTGCGGACAATCTCTTTGAGCCCCCCGTATTCGCGCGAGGGAAACTTCTCGTCCCGCACATGCGCGAGCCGCCCGTGATCGAATCTGTACAGCGCGAGGTGAACCTTGGTGCCGCCTACATCCCCGGCAAGAATCATCTTTCTATCTCCAGTCGCCCCACGCCGCTCGCGTCAGGAGGCGGCAAAAGCGCCGCGGCGTCGCGATCGAGCAGCATCAGTAGCTTTCCACTCCGTGGGCGAATCAACTGCGACGGCAGCGTCTCAGGATCGTACTTGCCCAGCAGAACATCATGCACGGGCCGCGCCTTGTCCTTGCCCGCAATCAGGAAAAAAACATCACCCGCCTCGTTGATCACCGGCCAGGTCAGCGTGACCCGCCACGTTTCTTTCTGCGGAACATGATTGGCAACTGCGATCCGGATCATCTCATTGATCGCCTCGGTGTGCGGAAACAGCGACGCCGTATGCCCGTCATCGCCCATGCCCAGCGCCAGCAGGTCGAAACGCGGGCCCTCCGCGCCTTCCAACCGCAGATGATTGCGAATCGCCGACTCGTACCGCGCCGCCGCCTGCTCCGGATCAAGCTCGCCTTCAATGCGAAAAATTCGCTCCGGTTGCAGCGGGACCTTTTCCAGCAGAGCCTCGCGCGTCATGCGGTAATTGCTGTCTTGACTGTCGGGCGGCACCATGCGCTCATCCACCCAGTAGAGTTCCATCTTCGCCCACGGCATCGCGGTCACAAACTTTTCCGCCGGATTCGCCAGCAGTTCGAAGGTTCGCTTCGGCGTGCTGCCGCCGGAAACGGCGACCCGCGCCACTCCGTTTGCGGTCACCGCGGCCTGCGCGCGCCCAAGAAAATGTTCCGCGGCGGCGCAGCTCAGCGCGTCCGCTCCGTCATACACCCGGTACTCAACCTCTGTTCTTCTGGGCATCGTTCTTCTTCTATCTTCACAACTTCTGCCAGCGCCGTCCATCGCGGGCTATCAGCACGTCCGCCTCCTTCGGACCCCACGAGCCTCCAGCGTAGTTCGGAAAATCCTTCGGCTGGGCCGCCGCCCACGCCTCCAGCACCGGAGTGCAGAGCGCCCAGGTAGCCTCCACGCCGTCGCGATGCGCAAACAGGGTCGCGTCGCCCAGCATCGCGTCCAGCAGCAGTCGCTCATATCCGTTGGCCGACGAGGTTCCAAACGCGGCAGCGTAGTTGAAGTCCATGTTCACCGGACACACCGTCATATCCGGGCTGGGAACCTTCGCACCAAAGCGCAGCGAGATTCCTTCGTCGGGCTGAATGCGCATGGTGATCAGGTTCGGCTGAATCTCTAGGCACGTGCCTCGCTGCTGCGCGCGATCAAAGAGCAGCATCGGCGGCTGCTTGAACTGGATCGTGATCTCCGTCGCCCGCTTCTTGAGCCGCTTCCCGGCCCTCAGATAGAAAGGCACGCCCGCCCAGCGCCAGTTCTCAATCTCCAGCTTGATCGCCGCAAACGTCTCCGTATTCGACCGGGAATTGACACGGTCCTCTTCGCGATATCCCTTCACCTGCTTGCCGTCCACGTCCCCCGGCCCGTACTGGCCGCGGACCGTGCTCGCGCAATCCACCGGCTTGATCGCCTTCCACACCTTGACCTTTTCGTAGCGCACGGCGTCGGCGTCAAAGGAAACCGGCGGCTCCATGCAGACGAACGACAGCAATTCCATCATGTGGTTCTGCACCACGTCGCGCAGCGCTCCGGCCTTTTCGTAGAACGGCCCTCGGCCCTCAATGCCGATGCTCTCAGCTGCCGTGATCTGCACATGGTCGATATAGTTGCGGTTCCAGATGGGCTCAAAAATCCCGTTCGCAAAACGGAACACGAGGATGTTCTGCACCGTCTCCTTGCCCAGGTAATGATCGATGCGGAAGATCTGGTTTTCGTCGAAAACCTTGTTGACGTCATCGTTCAGCTCGCGCGCGCTTTCGAGGTCATGCCCGAATGGCTTTTCGATGATCACCCGCACGCTCCCGTTCGCCGGGCGCGCCATCCCATGCTCGCCGAGGCGATGAATGATGTCCGAGAAGTACTCCGGCGCAACGGCGAGGTAGAAGAGCCGGTTGGCTTTGGTCCCGCGCTCCTCGTCGTATTTTTCGAGTAGAGATTTCAAAGCGGCATAGCCGCCGTCATCGTCGAAATTCATCGCGTGGTAACTGACTTTGCCGATGAATTTGTCCAGCTTGTCGGCTCCGTTCTTCACGCCGCCAAACTCGAGGATGCCCTTCTTCATGTCCTCGGCAAAACTCGCGCCCAGGTCGCGGCGCGCTACGCCCACAATGCCGAACTGCTCCGGCAGCAGCCCGGCCTGCTCCAGATGAAACAGCGCAGGCAACAGCTTGCGCTTGGTCAAGTCACCGGACGCTCCGAAGATGACCACCACAGAGGAGTCGGGGATGCGCTCATCGGTGCGGGAAGCCTGGGCCACGTCTTCAGGCAAAACTGTAATCGCTGCGGCTGCCATATTGCTCCTTGGTTGGTGGTCAGTCTTCCGGGGCGTGAAATCGCAGGTTTACTCCTTCTTGACCGCGTGGCCACCAAACTCGTTGCGCATGATCGCCAGCATGCGGTCGGTAAAGTTGTTGACCTCGCGCGACCGGATCCTGCGAATCAACGACTCGGTAATGATGGGCGCGGAGACGTTCAGGTCAATCGCCTCGGCCACCGTCCAGCGGCCTTCGCCGGAGTCGACCACATACGGCTCCAGCCCTTCGAGCGTGGGATTTTTCTTGAGCGCGTCGGCGGAAAGGTCCAGCAGCCACGACCGGACGACGCTGCCATAGCGCCAGATTTCGGCGATCTGCGCCAGGTCCAGATTCATTTCCTTCTTCTCGCCCATGATGGCAAAGCCCTCAGCGTAGGCCTGCATCATTCCGTACTCAATGCCGTTGTGGACCATCTTGACGAAGTGCCCGGCTCCGGCGGGTCCGGTGCGGCCCCAGCCCTTGTCCTTGCCCGGCGCCAGCGCTTCAAAAATGGGACGCAGCCGCTCGACCACGGCTTCGTCGCCGCCCACCATCATGCTGTAGCCTTCCTTCAGTCCCCACACGCCACCGGACGTTCCCACATCCACGAACTGGAAACCTTCGCCCTTCAGCGCGGCATAGCGACGCTGCGAATCCTTGTAGTTGGAGTTGCCGCCGTCGATAAAGGTGTCGCCCTTCTGCATCAGCGGCTTCAGCTTCGCAATCGTTTCATCGACAGGGGCGCCCGCCGGAACCATTAGCCAGATGTCGCGCGGCGCGGCCAGCCCTTTCACCAGTGCTTCGAGCGAGTTCACCCCGACCGAACCGGCGTCGCTCAACCGTTTCACCGCGTCGGCGCTGAAGTCAAAACCCACCACCTTGTGGCCGGCGAGGCGCAGACGCTCCGCCATATTGCCGCCCATCTTGCCCAACCCAATCAAGCCAAGTTCCATCGCTTCCTCCAGAACCGATTATTGTTGCGAATCCGTTTGTTGAGATGCGCCGGTCGCCGTCAGGAGTCCAGCTGGCGATCCGCGCAGCTTACTGAGAGAATTTCTGACATCGGCGCGCGCAAGCCCGCGGCTAAACCGAGCCGTTTGTCCGCGCCTTCGCCGCCTCCGGCATATAGCGCGCCTCAATGGCCAGCACCTTGTTCAGCCGCCGCACAAAACGCTCCTCTTGCTTCTGGAACGTCGCGTGAAGGAAGGTCGCCACCAGGTCAAAGGCCAGTGCCGAGCCGATAATGCGCGCGCCCATCACCAGCACGTTCATGTTGTCGTGCTCCACGCCCTGGTGCGCCGAATAGGTGTCGTGGCACATGCAGGCGCGGATGCCCGGCATCTTGTTGGCCGCCACATTCACGCCCACTCCGCTTCCGCAGATCAGGATCCCGCGCTCGGCGCTGCCCGCCATCAGCGCGCGCCCGACCGCCTCGGCAAAATCGGGGTAATCGGAAGGCTCCGCGTTGTAAGCACCCAGGTCGATGACTTCGTGGCCCAGCCGCTCGACATATCCGCGCACCTCCTCTTTCAAGGCAAAGCCCGCGTGGTCCGCTCCAATCGCCAGCTTCATTACGCCTTCCCCGCCAGCGCCGGTTGCGACTTCCGCGCCCGCTCGACCAGCGCCTTCGCACGCTTCGCCACATTGGCCGCGCTAAAGCCGAACTCCTCAAGGACCTTCGCTCCCGGTGCGGACGCGCCGAAGCGATCCACCCCGATCACGTCGCCGTGCCGGCCCACATACTTCCACCAGCCCAGCGTCGCGCCGGCCTCAACAGCCAGCTTCGGCAAGTGGTCCGGGAAAATCGAAGCCTTGTACGCTTCGCTCTGCTCCTCAAAAAGCTTCCAGCTCGGCATGGAAACCACGCGCGCGGCAATGCCCTCCTTCTTCAACAGCGCGGAGGCCTGAAGCGCCGGCCAAAGCTCCGCGCCCGTGCCCACAATCAACACATCGGGCGAATTGCCGCCCGGCTCGACAATGTACGCGCCATGCTTCACACCTTCGAAAACTTTGTGCTTTTCAGGGTCGAGCAGCGGCAGATTCTGCCGCGATAGAGCGAAGAAGCAGGCGCTTCGCCGCTCCAGCGCGAGGCCCCAGCAGGCCGAAGTCTCATTTCCGTCGGCCGGACGAAAATCGGTCATCTGCGGAACCGCCCGCAGCGCCATCAGGTGCTCGACCGGCTGATGCGTCGGCCCGTCTTCGCCCAGTCCAATCGAATCGTGCGTGAAGACGAAAATCGAAGGCGCCTTCATCAGCGCGGCCAGCCGCAGCGCTGGCTTGCAGTAGTCGGTGAAGATGAAGAAGGTTGAGCCGTAGGGGATGACGCCGCCATGTACGGCCATTCCGTTGACCATGGCGCACATTCCGAACTCGCGCACGCCATAGTAGAGGTTCTGGCCCTTCGCATCCACGTGGAAATTTTCCGAGCCCTTGATCACCGTCTTGGTCGAGCTCGAAAGATCCGCCGCGCCGCCCAGTAGCTCAGGGACAAATTTGGCGAAGGCGTTCATCACCGTGTTGCCCGCCGAGCGCGTCGCCACCGGCTTCGAGTCCGCGGGGAATGTGGGCAGGCTCTCGCGCCAGCCGTCCTTCAGCTTGCCCGCCTGCACGCGCTCAAACTCCGCCGCCTCCGCCGGGTAGGTCTTCTTGTATTCGGCGAACATCCGGTTCCACTCGGCTTCCTGCTTCGCGCCGCGCTCGACCGCTTTCAGCCAGTTTTTTCGCGCCTCTTCCGGAACATAAAACGTCTTGTCTTCCGGCCAGCCCAGGTTTTTCTTGGTCGCCTTCACCGCATCGTCGCCCAGCGCCTCGCCGTGCGCCTTGTTCGTCCCCGCCTTGGGGCTGCCGTAGCCGATCACCGTGCGGACGGCGATCAGCGAGGGCTTGCCGGTGACCTTTTGCGCGGCTTCAATGGCGGTCGAAATCGCATCAAGATTGTTGCCGTCCTCGACAATCTGCACGTGCCAGTGGTAAGCCTCGAAGCGCTTCAGCACGTCCTCGGTGTAGGAAAGCTCGGTTGGGCCGTCGAGCGAGATCAGATTGTCGTCGTAGAGATAAATCAGCTTGCCCAGAGCCAGCGTGCCGGCCAGCGACGCGCTCTCGTGCGAGATGCCTTCCATCAGGTCGCCGTCCGAACAGATCGCATAGGTGTAGTGGTCGACGATGTTGAAGCCCTGCCGGTTATAGAGCGCGCTGAGGTGCTTCTCCGCGATGGCCATACCCACGCCCATGGCAAAACCCTGGCCGAGCGGCCCGGTGGTGACTTCCACGCCGTCCGTGTCGCCATACTCGGGATGCCCCGGCGTCTTCGAGCCCCACTGCCGAAACTGCTCCAGGTCCTCAATGGAAACGTCGTACCCGGACAAGTGCAACGACCCGTAGAGCAGCGCCGACGCGTGGCCGTTCGACAGCACAAACCGGTCGCGGTCGGTCCATTTCGCGTGCTTCGGATTGTGCCGCATGTACTTGTGAAACAGCAGATATGCGATCGGAGCATCGCCCAAAGGCGCTCCCGGATGCCCGCTGTTGGCCTTCTCCACCGCATCGACCGCTAAAAAACGCAGTGCGTTGATCGACAACTGATCCAGTTCACTCATAAAAAGCCTTTCTTCATTTTCAGCAGCAAGGCGTTCCCGCTCGCTATTTAAGATTCAATGGCCACATCGAAGTTACGGCCTTCCCAGCGATTTTCTTCCGTCCAGAAAAGGGTAAATGAAAGCTGGCCGGTTTGCTTCTCCGCCGTCTGCAGGTCGGCAAACGATCCCGCGTATCCCACCGCCGTCGCTTCCAGATCCTCGCTGGTCTTCCATCCATCGGCGGACCAGGTTACGCGAAAGTGCTGCTGCGCAATGATCCGCAGAACGTATGCCGCCTGCATCACCTTGACCGGGCGACGCAGCTTGAAAATTTCTATCTTCGATTTGGCGTGCCCCTTCGCGTAGCGCTGCTCTACAGGTGGGATGCGGTCGAATACCTCGCCGTCGAACGCCGACCTCAACAACTTCAGGTATTCGGCATGCGCCCACACCAGCGGCATGGCCGAACCCGCCGGGTCGCCCAGCTTCATGCCCTTGACCTCCGGCTTGTCCCAGATCTGCTCGGGCAGCATTCCGCCCTCGGAGGCAAATTTCTCGTACGTGGCAATCAGCGGCCCCACATCGCGACCCGCCGCCAGCTCGTAGTGCGCGCGCTCGCCCAACAGCAGCGGCCACGCGCCGCCCACTCCAAAGCCCTCGTAGGGGCCGCCGTCAGCCCTCTGCCCATAGCCGTCGTGGTTGTAGCGCCGCCAGCACGGACCGTGGGGAGTCTCAACTTTCAGCACATAATCGACGACTTTCAGCGAGTCCACGATCAGCGGATCATCCGCCGGACGCACGCCGTAGCGCACCAGCTCCAGAAATCCGGCGTCGATGATTTCGCGCGCCTCAAACTCCGTCCGCTCGCCCGGAGCACGGTTCTGGAGATGCACGGTCTCCTCCCCGCAGCCCTCGTGCGCGTAAGGATCGCCGCACTCCGGCGGACGAATCCGCATATAGTGCCGCTTAATCTCCGGATGCAGAACTCCATTCTTTGTGACCGTCCAGTCTTCCAGGTGGCCTTCGATCCAGTCCGCAAGCTCTTCGAGAAAAGTCGCCAGTTCCGGAGACTCATGCGTGCGCGCCATCTCCGCAGCGCAGATCAGCGCCGAGATGACCGCCGCCAGCGTTGAAGGCGAATAGCCCGGGTTCTCCTCCCATCGCTCCTGCTGCGTCACTGGAGCGTTCCGCACCAGGAATCCAGCGGCCCGCTCCACAAACGGAAACACATCGAACTTCGCCAGCCCGTCCAGCTTCCAGAGCCGCCACGCCAACATGATCGGAAACGCCACTTCATCGAGCTGAACGCCGGTCCAGTAAGGCGTGCCGTTCACCCAGAAATTCTGCGCGAAGCCTCCGTCCGGCTTCTGCGTGCAGGCCAGATAGACCAGCGCGCGCCGCGCCGTATCCACGCGCCCGCAGGCCAGCAGCGCGGTCGCGCTCTGCACCATGTCGCGGGTCCAGACCAGGTGGTATCCGCCGAGATCGTCGTCGCCCTTGGCGTAGCCCCACGGAATCGATGCCGAAGCAATGAAGGCGCCGGCGTAGGTCTTGTCCTCATGCGCCAGCACGATGTTGTGGCTGATCTGCAGCAGCCGCCCTTTGTCGTTTGACCGCTCCGCCAGCTCATACGGGCTGGCCGATCGGTGCCACTGCTCAATAAAACGCTTCAAGTGCCGCTCAAATGGAGTCGCCAGAGCGCCCATGGTCGTCGAAAGCGCCGCGTGGTGGCCTTCGCCGAAACCAATGGCGACGGTGAATTCGCGCACGCCTGGCTCAAGCTCGCCCATCACCGCCACGTTGCCGTTCAGCGCCGAGCCGAACTGCCAGTCCATGGTGAAGTTCTCTTTCAGGTCCTGCCATCCGTCGCTGGTGCCCACATAGCCGCAGCTTGCGCGGCTGAAGCCGCAATCGGAGGCCATGGCAATCGAGGTGCCGTCCTTCCACGTCAGCAACACCCGCTTACCCGCAACCTCCACCACGCGCGCCGAGTTGTCCGCCCCGCCGCCGTCCACGTGCGGCGACATCAGGGCATATACCTTCAGCCGCGACAGCACGTCTTCTTTGCCCTCCAGCCGCGCATGGATCAGCACCACCGGATAATGCGGGTCATTGATGATCTGCTTGATCAGCGAGTAGCGCCCTTCGCGGTCGACGTTGACGATACGCACGCCCAGCGCGTCCGAATCGATATAGGCGAACTCGTGGTCCAGGTCCCGCTTCTCCTCATGGAAAAACGTCTCGCCGTCGGTAATCAGGAACTCCATGTCGCGGGTCTGCGGACGGTCGATGGTGGGGTAATAAATCTCGTTCAGGATTCCGTGCGACACGGTGAACCAGGCGCAACTGGAAGAGGAGTATGCGGTGCCGACCGCGTCCTTCTCGCTTGAGGTCCAGCGAGGCTGTAGACCGGGCGCGCCAAACGCAGCACCGGACTGATCCAGCCAGAGATATTCGGGCGCGGAACTTCTTGCCATAGATTCCCCCTGAGCAGCTTTGATAACGATTGGGTTGAAAAAGGCCCGTCCTTTACGACTTATAACACCTGCATTACAACACCTGCCGGTTGGCGTCGGGGTCAGGATGGAACTGCACCGCACCCATCGCCTTCACAATTTCCGGATTCTTCATGAAGTATTGCCAAACAAAGCCGCTGCGTAGATTCTCCGCCATCAGAACGCTGATTCCCTGGTCGATCCCGAGAATATCCTGCGCAAACCATTTCGTTTTGGGATCGAAGGCGTCCACGAATCCATATTTGGTATAGACCTTCTCGCCGATGTCCTTCTTCATGCTCAGCAGCACGTGAGAACACTCGGGGGGCAGAAACGGCAGCGATCCGGCCGTGGCGCACGGCACCAGCGTTCCGTTTGGCGACCCCATGGTCGGCGGGCCGCCCCAGACGCGATACCCATTGCGCGAGTCCGAAGCCGTAATCCCCCACAGATCCTGATCAATCCAGTTGAACTTCCGCCCCAGCACCAGGCACCACAACTGATGACAGCGCGTGGCCGCAATCGAATTCGTGAAGTAGTTCGTATGCAGGTCGCGCTTGTCGCGAAAATCGCACCACGCGTGAGCGTACTGGTGAATGAACAGGGGCGCAACGCCGCTGATGTACTGGATCCCGCTGTATTCGATCACCGGTCGCTCCAGCTCGTCCCACAGCCCGGCGGGAATCGGATGAGTCGGCGAGCCAATCGCCATCAGGTACATCGTCATCAGCTCGGAATAAATATCCCAGCGATGCTTCAGAAATCCCTGGTCGGGCAGCCAGCCCATGGAAAGAGAAGTTCCCCCGTTCAGCATCCATTGCCAGTCAATGCGCCGGTAAAACGTGGTCGCCAGCGCCGCAATCCGCGCGTTTCCGGCAAAGTACTGCCGGCAGGTCAGCACGCCGCACAGCAGCAGCGAAGTATCAATCGACGAAACCTCGCTCCCGAACACGCGCTCGCCGCTGTTGAGGTCAATGAAGTGATACAGAAACCCGTGCTCGTGCGGGCATTCTTCGAGCAGGAAGGCCAGCGTCTGTTCGACGCGCTGCTCGCACAGAGACGGCAGCAGATAGTTCCGTTTGGCGGCAATACAGAGAGCCGTCAGCCCGAATCCCGTGGCGGCGATGCTGGACACGCGGCTCAGCGACAGCCCCGTCGCCGGTGCCCGGTCTCTCACCAGCCCGCTCTTGAGGCCCACCTCGTTATAAAAATAGTCACATCCGCGACCTTCCAGGTCATCCAGCAGCGCATCGGCTTCCTTGGAAATCTGCGTGAACGGCCGGTTGATGAAGACGCCCGGTCCCTGCTTATACTTCTGCGCCGCCTGGGTTTCGGTCGTCGGCTGCTGCCCCGGCTTCACCGGGGGAGCCTGCTCCTGATTCTGAAGACCTTCGGCAAGCGAGGCCGCAGGCGAGCCCAGTACAAGCATGCCCGAAGCACCTGCCGTTCTCAGCAGTTGCCGGCGAGTTATCTTTGTCTGATTCAAAACAGGATCAATAGCGACGAGCACGCGCGCCCACACCGTGAAACGGAACGCCCGGTCTCTCTCTTGCCTAGAGTCTAACGGACACAGAGTCTAATGGACACAGAGCCTAACGGACAGCGGCAGCTTTTTCACCTGCTCAACACCGCCCGCTTTCCATGGCGTAAAGGTGGATCTCCGCACCGCGCCAGCGCATCCACTATCATTAGGAATGAATATCTTCGTTCGAGTCCCACCGGGGACCCGCTCATTGCTTTCGACCAGCAACCAACAAGTGAAGGAGAACTCTCTTGGCCTACCAACTTCCGGCTCTTCCCTATGACTACGCCGCGCTTGAACCCCACATCGACGCCCAAACCATGACGCTGCACCACGATAAGCACCACCAGGGCTACGTCAACAATCTGAACGGCGCAATCGAGAAACACCCTGACTTGAGCAAGCACACGGCAGAAGACCTGCTGAGGAACCTGAACAGCGTTCCCGAGGACATCCGCACCACGGTCCGCAACAACGGAGGCGGCCACGTCAACCACTCCATGTTCTGGACCATCATGAAGCCGGGCGGCGGCGGCGAGCCCACCGGCAAAATCGCCGCGCAGATTCGCAAAGACTTCGGCGACTTCGCGGCCTTCAAAAAGCAGTTCAACGAGACCACCGCCAAGCAGTTCGGCTCCGGCTGGGGCTGGCTCATCTGGGACGGCGGCAAGCTCTCAATCACCACCACCGCCAACCAGGACAACCCTCTGCTCCACGGCAAATACCCCATTCTGGGCAACGATGTATGGGAGCACGCCTACTATCTGAAGTACCAGAACAAGCGCGGTGACTACCTGGCCGCGTGGTGGAACCTGGCCAATTGGGACGAGATCAACAAGCGCTTTGAACAGGCGCAGAAGTAGCCTCGTAAGTCATTGAAAAGGCAGCTCGAAAAGCTGCCTTTTTGCTCGCCCGATACCCTCTGCGGCATGGTACAATTAGAACTAGATCAAGGGCCGAAACCCATTCGCTTTCAAGCCTTTATTTGACGGCGACCCCCCGCTGCTGAAGCGTCTTCGGGGCTCGTCTCCAGGGCTCGTCCAGGGTTTCCGCTCATTGGAGTTTCATGCCTCAGACAGAACTGGAATTCACCGCCGCCACCCTGCCGATTCCCGAAGCCGGCACCGCAACCAACAGCAAAACCAAAACCGACGGCAGCTACACCAGTGACAGCATCAAGGTGCTCGAAGGCCTCGAAGCCGTACGCCTTCGCCCGGCGATGTACATTGGCTCGACCGGAGAGATGGGCCTGCACCACCTCGTCTACGAGGTCGTTGACAATTCGGTTGACGAAGCGCTTGCGGGATACGCGAAGAAAATCGAGGTGATCATACACATCGACGACTCCGTGACTGTCATCGACGACGGTCGCGGCATTCCCGTCGATGAAATGACGCTCGACAACGGCGAGCGCCTTCCCGCTGTGCAGGTCGTGCTCACCAAGCTCCATGCGGGAGGCAAATTCGATGCTTCCACCTATAAAGTTTCCGGCGGACTTCACGGCGTGGGCGTCTCCTGCGTCAACGCGCTCAGCGAGGCATTCGACGTGGAAGTCTGGCGCGAGAACACCTACGAGCAGGACTACGCTTGCGGCATCCCCACGTCCAAACTGCGCAAGACTGGGACCACCAAGCGTCGCGGCACCAAGATTCACTTCCTGCCCGACAGGTCGATCTTCAAGGTCACCGAGTACAACTACGACACGCTGGCCCAGCGCCTGCGCGAGCTTGCCTTCCTCAACAAGGGACTGGAAATCACGCTGACCGACGAGCGCACCACCGATCCCAAGACCGGCGAGGCTAAACGCTCAGAGTTCAAATACGCGGGTGGCATCGCCGAGTTCATCAAGCACATCAACCGCGGCAAACAGACCCTCCACGACAAGCCCATTGTGATCGAAGGGCTCCGCGACAACGTCGATATGGAGATCGCGCTCCAGTACAACGACAGCTATTCGGACACCGTCTTCTGCTTCGCCAACAACATCAACACGGTTGACGGCGGCACGCACCTCTCCGGATTCAAAACCGCGCTCACCCGCACCATCAACTCCGCCGGCCAGCAGCTCGGCCTGTTCAAGGACGTCAAGGAAAATCTCTCCGGCGACGATGTGCGCGAGGGGTTGGTCGCGGTCATCAGCGTCAAGCTGCCGCAGCCCCAGTTCGAGGGCCAGACCAAGGGCAAACTCAACTCCGATATTGCCGGAACCGTGCAGGCGCTGGTCAACGAAAAGCTCGGTATGTTCCTTGAGCAGAACCCGCCCATCGCCAAAAAGATCATCAACAAGGCCATTGAGGCCTCGCGCGCCCGCGAAGCCGCGCGCAAGGCCCGCGACCTCACCCGCCGCAAGGGCGCGCTGGATGGCGGCGGCCTGCCCGGCAAACTGGCCGAC
>JBAPRH010000039.1:0-49641 GCA_049280995.1 Acidobacteriaceae bacterium | reverse complement strand
CTGTATTAGATGGGACCCCGTTTGCGTATCTCTGCTGGAACGCTGGCGTTTCCCACTGAAACGCTGGCATAACTCTGGTGAAACGCCAGAAACGGTCTCTGAGACTTTTTGAGCACCTCGCTGCCTTGCCTGCATCGCCTTCACTCTGGCCTTTAGACACTGCCTATTCTTTTGTGAAAGTGCATAGGAGACAGATTTGGTTACATACTCTGCGCCCCACTTCTTCGCAGCTTCCCAAGCGTCCAGAAGTCTGTATGAATCAGGCTGAGAGCCGCCTTGCCGAGTTCGCTCTATCAGCTCTAAACACACCAGTGTTTCTATGGAGCGGGAAGCCGTGGCCGGTGAAACGTTAGCAGCGGCAGACAACTCGCGCATCGAGTTGTTCGGGTTCAAGGTGAAATTGTTGCGGCGTGCGAGGACGGAGTAAACCGCAAAACACGCGGGCGGCATATTGGGCTGAAATATATCCGTCACGACTTTGAGAATCGGATAGTGTGGTGGCTTGTGCTCCTGTCCCGTCGTTTCAGACAGACTTGGACTTGTCCCATTCATCCGCGCCGCGCCGGAGTTGAACCCTCTTCCATGAGCCGCTCAATCTCCGAGAGCGGGACCCGGACTGCGCGGCCCAGGCGCACCACTCCGATTCGGCGCTCGCCAATCCACTGCCAAACGGTTTTCTGCGATAGAGCGAGCATTTCCGCCGCCTCTGGTACTTTGAGCAGTTTTACGGCTGACATTTTCCCCTTTCCTCCTGGTCCTGTGATGTACTAGGATTCAGCGTATGAGGCGTTCACGTATGCCACAAGTACGACAAAGGGGGTACGGTGGAAAAATGGCTTGCAAATCACAGCAAGGAATCAAGGGATGCGCTGGTTCGCCTCAAGAATGCAATGGACGCATATCAGAATGCGCCCACGAAGCGAACTATCTCCGCGATGGACGTACTAGTTTCGTATGTCGCAATTGTGGGCCGGGTCCAACACCGCAAACGGGGCGAAGAACACGTCTTCAGGATCAGCGTTGAAGAGTTGGTCGAGAAACCTTTGAATGTTTACGCTGTCCGTGATGAATTTTTAAGGGTCAAGGAATGGAGCGAGGCTCTGGTGTTCTTAGAGACTACTGGACTCTTCTCTCCCAGTAGCTCAATCACTTGGAGCGAATTCAAAAAGTGGCAGCGTTTTGCTTATTTGGTACAAGAGCACGATGCGCTGGCAGCGGCGCTGCGAGATCACCACCGGGGCGTCTCTCCGAGATTTTTAGACTCAGAGTTTGGAAAAGTCATTACGAGTTTAATCGGAATCGACGCGAATTCGTTTTTTGAAGGTTCTCCTTCCGCTCGCCAGGAGCGGACACTCCGGGATTTATGCGCATGGTTCCGCCAGCCACCAGAAGAGGCTTCTTCTGTTGAGTGGGTTCCGATGAGTCATGAGGATAGGGAAGCCGTCTGGCGCAGATTGCGCCAACTCCGTCAAAGCAGTGCAATACTTCAGTTTTTCCTGCCCAAGGGCGCACTTCGGCCCTATTTGCTGATTCGGCCACATTACACGCTTCAAGCCATCGCAGCGGCCATCTACGCGGATAGGATTCACGGGGTGGAGTATCGAGCTTGTGAAATGTGCAAGGCTCTTTTCAAGGTGGGCGCGCACAAGGAAAAGAAATACTGTGACCGCGAACGTTGCAAGAACAGAGCGCACCAGCAGAATCGGCGCGCGAATGCACGCGAAAAGAAGAGCGGATCAGGAGCGAATATCAAGGCAAAGAAAGGCGGGTTGCAATGAGTGTCTTCAAACGTGGTGAACGCTGGTGGTACGAATTCGAGTTTCATGGACAGCGCATCCGCGAGTCTACAGGCAGCGGGTCTCGGACTTTGGCGGTCAAGGCGGAGCGCCAACGCAGACGGGAACTGGAAGAGTCTGCCAACGGCGTTCGCGCTGCCCGCCGCCCGGTGCTTTTCCCCGTTGCGGCGCGGGAATGGATGGCCGCGAACCGGGCGCGCTGGAGTGAGTCGAATGTTTCCATTCAGGAATTCAACTTGAAGCATCTGACTGCCTACTTCGGTTCTCTGCTTCTTGCTGACATTACGCCTCAGCACATCGGCAAGTATCAGGGAACCCGGCAAAAGGAAGGTGCGTCGAACCGCACGATCAACATGGAGGTTTCCACTCTCCGCATGATGATGAAGGCAGCGCGGCTCTGGGGCGCAGTCTGCGAAGATGTGCGGATGCTGCCAGAGCGCCGCGACGTTGGGAAGGCGCTCTCGGATGAAGAAGAGACGCGGCTCTTCAATGCTTGCCGGAAAAGTTCACAGCCCGGCCTATACGCGGCGGTGGTGATCTACTGCAACACGGGTTTACGAAATGCAGAGCTGCGCCGCGCCCGCTGGCACCAGGTGGATTTTCTGAAAGCCGAGTTTCAGGTGGGCAAAGCAAAAACGGAGAGCAGTGAAGGCCGCATCGTTCCGTTGAATCAAGCTGCGCTGAAAGTGTTGAAGGAGTGGAGGGCACGCTGGCCGGACGCCAAGCCTGGAGACTACATCTTCCCCACAGAGAAACTCATGTTCAAGGGCGCGGGCGCACCAGAGCGGGGCGTTATGACTTCCTACGATGTAGACCCCTGCAAACCCTTGGGAGGGTGGAAGCGGGCATGGACCACGGCAAAGAAACAGGCTGGGGTCGAATGCCGCATCCACGATCTAAGGCATCACTTCATCTCGGCTCTGGCACAGACACAAACCCCGGATGCCACCATTCAGGCCATCAGCGGCCATCTCAGCCGCAAGATGCTGGAGCATTACAGCCATGTCCGGCTGGAGGCAAAGAGGCGCGCGGTTGAGACGCTAGATATTGGAAGTCAGCCAGTAGTCCAATAAAGTTTTGAAGGCCCAAATGAAATGTGCAAAGCGGTTCAGGGGGATGAGAGGTGCCAAAATACTCAATTCGTTACGTCTGCGAAACGCCGATCACCGCCGAGCAAGAGTTTGACTTTACCGTGGAGGGCCAAAAGGCAACGCTGAATTTCACGCCACAACTAACAGAACTTGGGAGAGCATACCTAACGCTGGTGATCGAGGCAGCCAGCTGGCGGAACGCCGATGTGAAGGCTCAGGGAGTTCTCCAGCCAATAATGAATGCTCTGACGTTCTGCACGGGGCAATCCACATTGCTGCTGTACTGGGATTTAATTCTCAAGGATGAAGCAGGGAGCGAAACGAGACGGGCACTGTGGTGCCACAAGTCAGAAACGCTGAACCATTTCAATCTGCGAGAGGGATTGGCAGAGGAGGTGCAAAAGCTGCTGGACAACAAGCTGGACATTGCCCTGTGCTGGCACCGATATGCCGTTCAGCGCGATCTCACTTTGGACAGATTTGTATTTCAGTGGCTTGCCTTCGAGAGCCTTGCCGGTCAAACGCTTGTGAACCGCCCATGTGAGAAGTGCGGCCATATCTTTGAGCACCAGGCAGCAGATCGCATTTCTGCATTCAAGATGCTGCTAGCTATTGACCCGGACATTACGGAAAAAGAATTCAAGAGAGACGTTTGGGGGCGAGATAGAAACGGCGTATTCCATGGCAGTAAATATCCAAATCCAGAGCACCTGTGGCGGCTGAACAAACTAACGCCGAAGTTGCGCACGGCGTGTGAGAAGGAGACCTCGCGGCGTGTCGGACTGGAAGATCGACAACGGCCCATGGGCGAAACCCACTCTCATTTCTATTTCATCCATTTCATTCAGTGGAATACGAACGAGATCGATTCTCAGTTTGTTAGAGACTTTCCAGCGGACGCTGTGGCCAAGGAGTTTACCGGAAGAGAGATGGGGGCCGTTTGGATGTCGGTCTCTTCGGAACAGTTCACTACACTCCAATTTCCGAAAGATGCTGAGGAATGGTAGCGAAAAGAGGCTGGCGATTGAATACCGCAGCCCCAAGCTTAATTGGGGTCCCCACAAAACCCCCACAATTTCAAGCGGGGGATTTTCGTAAATCTTGTAACTGATTGATTGTAATGGTCGGGACGGGCAGATTTGAACTGCCGACCCCTCGCACCCCAAGCGAGTGCTCTACCAGGCTGAGCCACGTCCCGACGACCAAGGGTCACTGAGCTAGTTTACATGAACGGCGCTGACGCCGGAGGAGCCGCGTCCCATCCTATTTGCCGGGCGGAACGTATTCCTTCGGCAGCACCATGCCGTCCTCAAAAAGGAACTGCTGCATTTGCTCGGCCAGGAACTCCTGCGCCTGAGGAGTCCACGGCTGCAGGCGATACTCGTTCAGCAGCATCTTCTGGTGCTCGGTCCAGTCATGCCAGGCCTTCTTCGACACATTGTCGTAAATTTTGTGGCCAAAATCGTTGTCGAAAGGAGGCTCATCCAGGCCCTCCAGTTCCTGCTTGTAACGAGTGCAAAATACCGTATGCGCCATTCGTTTGTCTCTCAGCCTTATTGTAAGCAAGAACAGATTTCGCTGTGCGGCTATCCCCGCGCCGGTCAAGCTCGGCAATCAACGGCTTGAACCAGTGCGACTGCGAATAATTAATTGCGATAGGTTTCGGCGTCTCTACCTCGCAGCCTCTAACTGTCTCGCATCTCATCGCCGGATTCCACGGGAAACGCCGCCCTACCTCCTCCACAGCAACTCAAGAAGGCACTGCACCAGTGTAAAAATCGCGCCCATCGCCACAGCGAATCCCTTCGCCCGCTGCAAGCTCCGCTCATGCTGGTCCACCCGACCCTCAATCGCCGCAATCCGCCCTGAATTGCCGTCGCCCAGCAGCGTGCTCATCTGGCTTTTTAGCACCGAAAGGTCCGCCAGCACTTGCGCCTCAAATTCCGTCATTCCTTTTTCCCCTGGCTCGCCGCGCCCCGCTCGGTAGGAGCAAGGGCGCGCCGGTTCATCCGTTACAGCGCGACGTTCGCAATCACCGCACTCGAAAAGCGCGAATAATTCGGTGGCGTCGAGCCGTCATACATGCGGATGTAGTACTGCTCCACTGCCGACTCGCGCGGAATGGTGAAGTTATTCACCGGGCTGCGCAGCACAAGGTCCGAATCGGTTCCCGGTCCGAATGCCCAGTCCCTGCGCCGTACCTCAAATCCGCCATCGGCCGGAGCCACCGTAACCGCATCCACCGTAATCGCGCTGCCCGTAACTGACGCAATCGTCAGCTGAGCAAGGTTTGCTAACGGAAGCGTCGTCTCCGGCTCCTGCGGAAGCCACACGTCCTGGGGAACCGTCGCCGACGTTCGGATGGCCAGCGCGTCGGCCCAGTCGTTGGCGAAATTAATGACGTATTTTGCCAACCCCGGCCAGCCGCATAGCAGCTCAATTTCCACTGCACGCACCACTAAATTTGCAGCCAGATTCGCTGAGGTTGAGGACACAGCCAGAACATCGCCGGGCCACACGTCCCCCTGCGTCTCCATATTCCACGCCGTGTACGTGCCCTTCCAGGCCGCGCTGCGGTCAGTCGCAAGGTCCAGCAGCGCAGAAGCTGCGTTCTCGCAATCATGCGAGCTGCGCGGCGCGGGGCTCAACACCGTGCCCATCCAGGCCGCCGTTCCCGGACGCTTGCCCCCATTGCTTTCCTCTGTGATGCTCGCCGTGTCTGCCTGTCGCGCCACCGAGCGATGCGTCGTGCGGTACGACACCGCAATCAACTCGGCCGCCTGCGGAATACCTGTCGGATAAAAAGTCAGCTTGCCTGTGCGCGTCATCGTGCAGTCGGCCCCTTGTGCCGGTGTGCCCATACGCCGCACCACTGCGTTGCCTCCCGGCGGAGTGCTCGATACCCAAACCGGTCCCTGCTGCGTAACCTCAATCGCGCCGATGCTGCAATAGAGATTCGTGCTGTTCACCAGCCCCAGCGGAGATATAGAAGGAATGTTCGCAACCGGGCCCGAGTACAGCACTACCGGAGCCGACGCCCTGCCATTCGTAGTGTCCTGAACCTCCAGCATTACGCTGCCGCCGCCGGGCAGATTGAACCCTCCGTAACTGTGCGCGCCGCTGCTGTCCACCGACTCGTAAGCCTGATCCAGCCGCTGCATCTCGTTGCAGTAAACCCGCAGCCGCAGCGTATATGCATGCCCCGCGACCACCGTGAACGGACTGCCCGCAGCCGCTCCCGTAATCAGCGCGCTGATCTCTGTGCTCCCGCTGCCCTGACTTATCTGGAAACCGGCTACGCAGTTACCCGCGATCATCGATCCGCTGTAGATCGCGTTCAGAATGCCATTTGTAATCGAGCCAAACTGAACCCCCCGCGCCTCGAACACCAGAGACCCGCCAAGTTCAATCGGGTTCACCGTCTCGACGGTGATGCCTCCGTCAACACCGATACCGCCAAGGCAATTCAGGCCCGAGGAAGCAAGCGTAACGTAGGTTCCACTGCCCACCACATTCCATACCGCAAAGTCGATCCCCGGCTCTTCAAAAAGGTCGGTGAAGGGTTTGGCCGTTGACGAGGGCATATACGGCTCTTCTGTCAGTTCAAAAAGTACCGTTGTGCCGTCGCCCTCGAAAAACTCTGTAGCGTAGGCGGCGGGCTCCGTAGGCCCGCATACCGTCACATCATTGGCGAGCGACTTCACCATCGCAGCCTGCAGCGCGCCCAGGTCCAGCGTGCCGTTCGATTCGCTCAACGAATGAATCACGCTGCCCACCGGCTGCATCATCACCACGCCGTTCACCACGCGATACGCGCTGCGCGCCATCGCGGCCAGCGTGCCCGCATTTGCCGACCAGTTCTGCCCCGCTTCGGGAAGGTAATTGCCACTCGCCCCATTCGCCGACGCAAGCTCGAACGAAAACCCGTTCGCATCCAGCCCCGCGCTTAGGCCCTGAAGTAGTTGGTTCGCGGTTTGCGAAACTCCAGCCAGCAATACCGGCAAGGGCTGCTGGTCAAGCAGCACCTCGTCGCTCACCGCCGAAACCAGCGCCTGAAACGCCGCCCCTCCGCTGGCCTGCCCCACCAGTTCCAGCGCCGGCTCCATCGCCACATAGCCGGTGAACAGAATATTTCCCGTGTCATCAGCCACGATCACGCGGCCATGGCGCACCGGCATAGCCAGATTCACAACTTGCGGCACAACGGTAAAGCTGCACAGTGAAGGCTGATTCAACTGCCGATTGATGAGAAACTTCTCCGTCGCGACCACGCTTTGCGAATAGTCAACAGCGCCCTTGCCGTCAAGATTGTCGATGGTTACCTTCACCTGTTCTCCTCGTTGCCGTCCATCGTTAAACCAGCGTCATCGCGCTCGGCAGAAAGCTGCGAAAGCACACCGCCTGCTGGGCGTCGTTCGCGTCCGTGACCGGCAGCGCGCGGAAGCTCGCGTTCAACGCAATGCGTTCAATCGGTGCATTCAGCTCCGCCGCCGCTTCCGCCGCGCCCGCCATCGCCTGCAAGCGCGGGTAGTAAAACAGAATGCGCTCGCCCTGCTCTCCCGGCATTACGAACAGCGCCGACCACTCCTGGAAAAAGTTGCCGCCCTCCCGGTCAACAAAGCCCAGCACCTGCTGCACTCGCATCGTGCTCGCCGGAGCGCCCGCAAGCAACGGTTGCGCCAGTTGCAGCCCGGTCGAATTTACAGCCGAAACGCGCGCAACATTAAACGTGACTCGCCGCACATAGTCCGGGTCGCTGTTCACCGCCGCCGCGCTCTGAACATACCCCGCACAAACGCCGGAACCCACAAACCCCACCTGCCCCGCATAGTCCTCATCCACGGCGACGATGCAACCGCGCGTGAAGCCCGCCGTGCTGCCCATCGCCAGCATTGTCGCCGTCGAACCCGAGGCAGAGAGGCTCGTCGCGGCAATCGCCTTCGCTCCGGATCCGTTCCCAACTGCTCCCGCAGCAGGAGCAAGCAGGTTCATGTGCTGCGACCCCGCCGACAGCGCCATCGAAAGCTTGCTCCACGTCTTGAACCGGAAAGACACGCTGGCGTCCACCGTCTCCTTCACCTGGAACTCCGTCACCCCCGGACTTCCCACCGTCAGCCCCGACACTTTGCTCAGCGATTTCCGGCTGAAATCCTCAATCCATCCCAGGTCAATCCACGGCGCGGGAGGCGCGTCCAGCGCAAACTGCCCGTTCACCGAAGGGTCAAAAACCGCCGGTACGCGATTCACTCGATCCACAGGAGCAAAGTAAGCGCGCACGCGTCGTGCTACCGGAGGCATCACGTTGACTACCGCAAGAGGTCCTGTGCTCATAACTCTCCCTGCTCCTGAAACGCAAATACTTCCACCGTAGCCAACCGCCCCACTCGCTCGCGAATCGTTCCCTCGGCGGCAAACAAAGCCTGCGACCAAAAAATATTCGTGCTCATCTCAGCCGCTGGCGTCTGCGTGTAGTTCATCTTCACCGCCGAGGCCGGACACAGTATCCGCAGCAACTCATCATCCATCGCCTCCAGCGCGCGCCCGCGATCCAGCCCCAGGTTGTTTTGCGTGCCGGCCGTCGCATAATGGATCTCGCAGGTCATGCCGGCCAGAATCGCCGGCAATTCCGGGTCTGCGGCCAGCTTCGTCCAGCGCAGCACGAAAACATCCAGTGGAAGCTGCGCCGCCGGCCCTTCGGCGTCTTCCACCAGGATCCCCGGGCGCACCACGCCCCGCAGCGTCATCGTGCGCTCCGGATTCACCGCAACCAGCCGGTTCCGCAGCGTGATGTAAAACGTGTCTTTCGCATTCTGCATACTCTCTCCGCTCAACTCTGCGACTGCATTGGCCAACCGCTCGCTGACTCCCTCAGCAGCAGCCGGTACATATAAACCGCGCCCAGCGACTCCGAAAACGACGCTGCCTCAATCAAAAACAGCTCGCCCGCAACCACCACTCCCGCTGCCATCTGAAACAACAGATCAGCCGACGCCATCTGCTGCGCGCCGACCGCCGCTGCCACCGCCGAACCGCTGATGAGCAGTTCATACTTCTGGGGCTGCCCCTCGGTCATCGTTAGCCGCGCTCGCTGGAACACCACCGGCGACAACGCCAGCATTTCAAAATTCGGCGCATCAATTCCCAGTTGGCCCCCATCCGCTGCGTCGCCTGGCTCCGTTGGCATTTGCAGATACGCCGTCGTGCCGCCGTTCGCGCGCAACAGCGCATCGGCTGTCCGAAACGCATGACCATTCATGTTCTGCGTGCTGAAATCCGCGCTCATCGTTACCCCATCCTCGTCGCAACCCAGGGAGCTAGCAGTTGCTGCACCGCAGCGTCAATCAAACTGCTTGAGAAATAATCCAGTTGCATCTTGTCCATCTTGCTCGACTTCACATTCAAGCCCGGAGTTGCCTGCGCGTTCTTCACAATCAGCGCGCACGCGCTCAACACCGCGTCAGGAATCGTCGCGAGCCCCGCCGTATACGTCACTTCAACCTCGTTGTAGGGTAGGCCCATGATGTTCAGCGGAAACACCAGCTCCCCCGTGTCCGCCACAAAATCCACCGTCGCCGGATCTACCACCGTCCACGCGCCCGGCAGCGAAAAGGCCCACAGCACTTCCTCCTGCAGCGGATACACCATTTGCCCGCGCCGCGGCTTCCCGTACCTCGCCTGAACACTCACCAGCGGAGAAGTCGCAGGCGCAATCGCAGTCAGCGGCAAATGCGAAAGCCGCGTCGTCTGCGATCCCTCCACCAGCCTCAGCCGCTCCGTGTACTGCGTAGGATTCAAACTCACGCGCCGGCAATGCGCGTCAATCATCGCCGAGGCAACCGTGATCCAGTCATCGCTCACATCCGGTGACAGCCCATAGCTCGCATACTGCGTTGGCTGCAAATATCCCATCAATCCCCCTCAAAATAATCCGGCGCGAAAACCGCCCTGAAAAAACAAGGCCGGCCCAGGTTCGAGCCGACCCTCGCAAAGCCACTCGTCATCGCCACTAATGGCCAAATAACTAATGGCTACCAGCTATTTCTACCGATCCACCAGCACCTGGTAATGCGCATAGTTCGCGCCCTTCACCACCGGGGCACCGAACTTCACCACCACATACTGCGAAGCCAGCGAGCCCGGAACCCCAAGCTGGAACACGCGCGGATTCGGATCGCTGAGCCAGTGGTACTCGATCATGTCCTCCGTCACGATGTACGCGGGCAGCACCGCCGAGCCGGAACCAGGAGCGCCGGTATAGGCCAGCGACCAGTCCGGAATCAGTGGCAGATCGCCGGCTTGGGTCGAAAGCATCTTCACCGTGAAGCCGGCCTCAATCTCGCGCGTCGAAAGCACGACGTTGAAATCGGTCTTCATCTCACGATCGATCAGGTCCAACAGCACCGGATTCGCATAGATGGCCGTGGGCCGCACTGCGAAGCTCGAGATGGCCACCATCTCCGCCACCGTCGACTTCAGCCCGTCCACAATGCTCGCTGTGGTGCCGATGGTCGTGGTGTTGCCGCCCCCTGCGATCTGTCCAGCCACGCCGAAGTACTGAGCGGTCGTCGGAGTACTCAACGAAGTGTCGTTGCCGTTCCACAACGCGACATCGTGCGCCACCATAACCCCCTGTACCGTGTCCACCAAGTCCTTGGCCTGCAGATAAGCGAACTGCTTCTGCTGCGTGCCCAGTTCCACGTCGAACAGGTTGTAGTTGAGCTGCGCAACCACGGCCTTCAGAGGAACACTGCGCTCCACGCGCGTCGGAGCGACCACCGGAGCCACAATGTTGCGCGGGTCCACAAAACCCGCGGCGCCGGGATTCGGAATCGCCGTCTCCTCAAAGTAGCGCGACGGATGCCCGGTCGCCGGGACCTGCTTGATGCGCTGGCCGAACAGACTGTTGCGGCGGACGATGTCCGTAATCTCAGTCTGGTACAGCGGAACCTCGACCGCGCCGGGCCCGATGTAGTCAGCCGCCGAATGAATATCGTAAAAATTCGCCTTCATGTTTCCCTTCCGCCCATGCGGAGCATGGGACTTCAAAAACCTGCGCCAAAAGAAAAGAGCCCGCCGTGGCGGACCCGTGTCTGCGAATGGAAACTGCTAGCCCAGAATTCCCGCGCGCAGCAGTTGTGCCTTCACCGCAATCCGCTGCTCCAGGCTGAGCCCGGTAAGAGCCGTATCGAGAGCGCCGGCTTCAATCGACTCCAGCGAAGTGATGCCCTGCTTGGCCAGCAACTGCGCCGTGGTCGCCGGCAGCGTCTTCCGAATCGAAGCGCCTTTTGCTTCCTGGGCGCGCAACTCAGAAATCTGCTGCTCGGCCTGAGCCAGCCTGCGCTCCAGCTCCATCTCACGCTCTGACGCGTCCGCGCTGCGGTCCACTTCGGCCACAATCTTCTGCACGTCGCCGGCCGCAGCCTCACGCTGCTCCAGATGCGAAACCATCCGCTCCAGCAGGCTGGCCGCGGCGTTCAGCTTCTCCACGCTTGCGTGCAGCATTTCGTTAGCTTCTATCTCCATCTCGCTTCCTTTCCTTTCTCCAGTTCACAGGTGCTTCGTCCCTTCAATGGCCGCGACCTTTCCGCCACCGGAGCGCGCCGCGTGGCGAATCCCCGGCAGTGCTTCGCAGCCAGTTGAAAAGATGTGTTGCGGTACGCCGCCTTCTCGCGCAGCAGAATCGCCGCGCCGGTAAAGGTCGCCCGCGTTAGCGTCCAGACTTCGGCGCTCATGTCCTCGACATGCGCGTCCGCAATCTCATACGACATGCCCATCGCGCTCGCCGTGCTGCGCCGCATCCGCTCTTCGACTTCAGGAAAATCCTTCCCGAACAGATACCCGCTCACCCGCAGGCAATTTGCATCAACGTCGGCCTGCGTAATGATGCCGCATTTCCTGCGCGCGTCATGGCCGTCCCAGCCCGGCGCATAGTCCACCGCCATGCCCATCAGCGAAGGCAGCGCCGCAATGGCCGCCGTCCCCGTCAGAATCACGCGATGCCCGCGCGCGCCGGACGGTGGCCGATTGCTCGGCTCGTCCACCAGCGTGAGCACGCCCTCAAATGGAACCCGGTTCGGATGCCCCGCCACCTCCGGCAGCGCGACTGCCAGTGCTTCCAGTCTCATTCCCGCTTCTCCCGCTTTGTTGTCCGTGGTCAATTCGTCTGTGTCAATATCGGTCTCGTAACCTCTCCTTCCTCCTGCCGATTCGGTTGCACCAGCGACCCATCAGGCAGTGCAGCCAGCCCGCGCATCGCCCGCACCTCGTTCACCGTCAGAACCCCCGCCGCCAGCAGCGCCGTCTGAATCTGGATCTCCGACATCTCATCGCGCGAATCCAATTCGTTGAACACAAACTCGAACTCACGCCAGCCCAACCGCTTCGCAAACAGATCGCGCGTAATATGCTCCGCCACCAGTCGAGCCAGCGGAGTAATCGCGCTGTGAAACGCCTCGTCCATCAGTTCCGTCGCCGTCGCGCGGTTCACGCTTTGCTCCAGCCCCAGCAGCAGCGGAGGCAGCCCAAAAGCATTCGCCACCATGCGAATCAAAAACTGCTGCCAGTTCAACCGCAGATCGGCGTCCGTGCCCTGCGCAAACCGCAGCACTTCGGGCTTCTGCTCGGTGCTGATCAGAGGAACCCGCCCCGTGCCCTCGATCTCATCCTGCCACCACCGAATCAGACGCTCCTGCTGCGCCGGCGTCGCCTCGTTCAGCCATAGCGCATACTGCACCACCGAATTACTCGCCAGCTTCCCCGCGAACCGGTGTGCACTCAAAAACGTGTTCACCGTCTCAAACGCAACCTCCAGCGGCCCCAGCCCAAACGGCGTATAGCTGCGCGGATTCATCCGCACATACATCAACTCGCCATCATTCAGCGGAACCAGGCCCGCGCCGCCAATCAGCCCGGTCGCCTGCGCATAGCGCGGCGCGTCCGGCGATCCGTCCCACTTGGGATTGATCTGAATCGTCGCACCATCCACCGGCCAAAGCTCGAACGGCTTCTCCGAAACCCCCGTCAGGTCCATCTCAATCGCGCCAAAACCGCCCACCAGCGCGTCTTCCAGCACCTGCTCCACCAGTGTCCGGAATGAATCTGAATCGTTCGGCTCCTCCAGCGCACGCCTCAGAATGGCCAGCCGCGCCGCCGCACCCTCCACCATCTCCGCTGTGTAGTCGCGCTTCAGCCGCACCTGCCAGTCCATGCTCGCCACGCGGTCTTTAATAATGTTGATCGCCCGCCGCACCAGCGGAGTCTCCGCAAACTTCCGCAAATTCGCCGGCGTCGGCTTAGGCAAAGCCCGCTGCGCCTGATACGGGCTGAGAATCGAAGGCAAAGCCACCGTCTTCCGCTGCGCCTCATTCCGTTGCCCCTCATTTTGCTGCCCCAGGGCCGCCGCAACCTCTTCCGCGCCCAACCGCTTCCACACATTCCGAATTGAATCCTTCACACCCACGCGCCTTCACCCTCCCGCTTTCACCCAAACTCCAAAAGGAAAAGGCATGGCCCAATGCCATGCCCTGTGCAGCAGCTAAACCTCAAAATCCTAACCCTACTCCCTGACTCCGACCCCTGATCCCTGCTTTTCCTACACCCGCAACTCCCGCCTCGCCGTCTCCGCCACCCGTCCCATATCGCTCGTCGTCAACACTCGAATCCGCCCGGCCTCCATCGTCTCTACGGCAAAGCGATACTGCGCCAGGCGATCCTCATCGTCCACGCGGTCCCGCACCGGCTCAACCACTGCCGTCAATTGCAGCTCCGCATTCTCCACCCGCCGCACGCCTTCCGTCAGCGCTGGAACACTGAACGCCAGCACCTTCGCCGCTTCCGAATCACCCTCCACCGAAACCGCATGGAACATCCGGATCACCCCATTCGGACGGTACCCGCAATCAATCCGCAACGGATCGCCGGGCCGCGTGTACCTGGCCACTACAATCCGTTTCCGCATCAAGTCCCACACCCCGGCGCGCTCGAACTCCGTCCGCATCCGCGCATGGATCGCCGCCCGCCCGCTGCGCCGCGACGCGTTCTCCCGTTTCCGCACCTCCACATGCAGCGCCATCAACTGCTCCAACTCCGCCGGCATCGATTCCGCCAGGCAGGCCTTCGACGGCGTGATCTGCAGCAGGTTCGAGAACGAGTCTTCCAGCGTCTTGATCACCGGCTGCCCCTCTTCCAGAAGCCTCCGCCGAACCTCACTCTCCAGAGCCTCCAGCATCGCCGTGTCCGCGTCGGGATCGACACATCGCACCCGCGACCAGTCCTTCGTAAAGCGCACCACCGCGCTCTCCGGCCGCCCCGCCTCACGCAGCAACACCCCGATATTCACAAACTCGTTCTTCACCGGGTCCGGAACATACCGCACCAGGAAAAACTCACATGGATGTCGCTCGTTCACGCCCCTCCACTCCCGCTCCAGTTACCCTCTGCGCCCTGTGGTGAATCTTCCATGCATCTCACAGTGCTTTCATCGTTCCGGTTCGACGATCTCCGCGTCCTCTGCGGTGAACCTTCCACGCATCCACAGCACTTTCATCGTTCCGCACGGCGATCCTCACCCCCGAATTGCCCCACTCACATCACTGTCATCGTCTCGCCCGACAAGTTACATCACCCACCCACTTCAAATCGCACCAACTCACACCGGCCCACTTCAAATGCCCAACTCACATCAGCCGCCCACTCTTTAGTTCATCGGTCCATTTTGCCTCGACAAACTGCTCCGCTCGCGCCTTTTCTTTCCCTCTCCCCCAATTCGGAAACGGCTCCCGCGAAGATTCCCGAAATCCATCAATCAATTCCCGCACCCGCAACCGCCGCTTGAGCAGTTGCTCCACCAGCGCTTCAAGGGTGGAAGCATCCCCGCTATACCACTCCGGCGGAACCGTCTCCGCAATCGCCCACACCGTCTCCGGCACGAGTTCTTCAATCCGGCTCAGCCACGGCTCAAAATCTGCCCATCCCGTCACGGCCCGGTAAACCGTATTCCGCGCATATACGCCCCGCAGCGGCACATCCCGAAACACCCACTCCCCCGCGTTGAAGCAATAACCGTAATCGATAAATGTGGCCGTATACTTCTTCTCCCGCCGCTTGCGCGAAAATACCGCCTGTCGCCCGTTGGTATTGCACGTCCACTTGTCCAGCGTCAGAATCCCCGCAAACTCCTCCAGGTTCCGGACCTCCATCAACTGCTCTTCCGGCAGATAATCCACCAGTTGCCCAGGCATCAGCCCGCCTACCAGCCGCGACCCGAAGGAGTGCCCCGCCCGGCACCGCTCCCGCTTTGAACCAAACTCCAGATCAAGCTCTGTCGTATTCTCGATCAGCCACTGCGTGACCTCCACCACGTCGCACGCCGGGGCCGTCAAGCCCAACGCCGCAGCCAGCTTCGTCGCCATCAACTCATTCGCCAGCACCCGCAAATGCTGCGGATTGTTCTGGAACTTCACCACGTACGCATGGCCGTCTGCGCCCAGCATCAGGTGCGCTTGCGCCCCACCGCGCATTCTCCGAATCTGTTGTACCGCCAGGACCGCCAAATGCCCTCCAGCATCGCAACCAAAGTGAAGTGTATCAATGCTTCTCGGCGAGCGCCGCTCGAACCTGCAACGCCATCGCCATCGCCATCACGCAATCATCGTGTTCGCCGTTCTGCGCCGCCCCCTTTCCGTTGCGATGCCGCACAAACGTACGGCATTCCCGCAAAAGCCGTTCGCTCGAAAAAATCCCCGGCGTATGCACCAGCGCCGCGCCCAGATCGCCGATCATTCGTGGTCGCGAAAGCGTCGAAGTCAGCCAACCCTGCTGCCCTCCCTGTTCATAAATCCGGTCATAGCAGCATGCCACCGTCAGATACGCCAATACTCCCGACCCTTGGTTATTCCGCTCCACCGCCACCAGCGCCTCGTTATACTCCTTCGCCAGCTCCGCCACCTCCAGCGCCAGTTCATACCCGCCGGCCCTGCATTGCAGCTCCGCGCATTGCATCGCCGTCTGCATGTCGATCACCTGGACCACCGAGTAGTCTCCTTCCGTCCCGCCCCCCGCCGGGTCCACCGCCACCAGGTACTTGCGCGCCGCAACCGGCCCATACCACATCAGCAACTGCCCGCCCCGCCGGGTCTCGATCGGACCACCCAACTCCGTCACTCGCTGGTCAATCGCATCCCGCTCAAAAAAGCACTCGCCGCTCGCAAGAAAGCATCCATTCGCATCTTCCGCATACTCCTGCTTCGCCAGTCCGCGAAAGTTGGCGAATATCTGCCGCCGGAACCCGATCTGCGCGTGCGTCAGCTCGTGCTCCCGCATCAGCCTGCGCTCGTCCTCGTCCAGCGTGTCCTCGGCAACCGCCATGCCGACATAGGCCTCTTCCATCCACCATGGGAAGAAGTGCCGCACCATCCCGGTCTCCGGAGCCTCCTGCCACTCCCGCCAGAAACACCCCCCCGCCCCCATCGGTGTCGATTCCAGAATCAGCTCTCCCGCTGGAGGCATCGCCGCCCGCAGGCCCTGCAGAGTCTCCGTCGCATCGCCAGGCCACCGTGCTACCTCCGAGCAGTGCAGGTTGTTGATCGTCAGTCCGCGCCCCGCCCCGACGTTTCCCGCGCTCACCACTCGATATTCGCTGTCCAGTTCGGGAAACATAATCTGCCGTGTGCTTGATCTCGACGTCCGCAACGCGTATTTACGAAGCTCCTTCGGCATCTGCTCCAGAAAACGATGCACCATCCGGAACAGCGATTCTGCTGCTTCCTGCGTGTGCGCCACCTGCACCGTCAGCGTGCCCGGCCTGGTGATCGTCTTCAGAAACAAACGCCCCGATACCCACGTGCTGATGCCCATCTGCCGCGCCTTCAGAACAACGTTCCGTTGCCCGCGCCCCCTTTCAAATTCCATCTGCGTGCGATTCGGAACCAGCTTCACATGCTCACCCGACCGGTTCCGAATCCGCAGCAGCTCCCTCGCTAATTCCCGCAGCGCAGTCCGCGTCTCCTCCGTATTTTCTTCCCTGTTGAACTTCTCTCCGTGCTCCAGCAACCAGGCCAATCCATCCTTGCCCTCAAGCTCTCTCCGCATTCAACATTCTCAATAGGCATACCAGTTGTAATCCGGCCCGCAAACCAGCGTCCGCTTCCCGGGTGAGTTCCACGAGAGCGAAGTCGCCAGCGCTCCTTGATAATTGATCTGCTGTCCGCTCACCGTCTGCAGCGTCACCGCATTCGACGACGTGTCCGACTTGATCACCGTGAACTCCAGCCCAGTCGGCGAAGCCCTGTCCGGCCACGGCGTATAGCAGCTGGGCAGCGTAATTGTCTGCGCCCCGCTCGCCGCATTGGCAATCACGTTCTTGTTCACCGCCGTCAGCGTCAATGTCGATGCCGTGTTGATGATCGTGCTCAGCGCGATTCCGCCGTTCGACCGGATCGTCCCCTCCGACGTCACATTGAAAAACGGAGCAACCCCCGAAAAGTGGGCCTGATAAGCATCGCCCTGGTACCCGTTGTAAAGCTGCGCGGAATACGCCGGATAGCTCGCCGCCGCGGCAATCGGCGTCGACCACACCCGCGGAACCGCGCCCGAAGGATCATTGATGTTCGCCCCACCGCTCGAGAATCCCGTAACCTCCGCCGGATTCAAATCCTGCACATAGTTCCCGCATCCCGTCAGATTGTGCACGCTCGAAAACGTCGGCGGATTCCCGGAAGACCCCGCATACGTGATCCAGTTCACGCCCGTATTCATTCCCAGGCAACTCATATCGGCAATCAGCATGTTATTCGTAACACCAGCCGCGACATAAGCCAGGTTCGCAGCCGGAAAGCTCGTCAGATCGGGCCACTGAATATGCCCTCCATGAATCGCCACCCCATTCGCGCCAATGTAGAAGCCGGCAACCGAAGGACTGTCCGCGTAGGTATCGGTCCACGCGCTCCCGCCGCCGCCCACATCGTCGATCACATACGAGGTCGCATACGACGCATTCCCCGCCGTTCCCGACGAAGCATTGTTCACGCAAGGCCCGGTCGTGCAGGTGTACGGATACCCGAACCCGTGCACCAGATATCCCGTGTTCCCCGTCCCTTCGTTGTAAACCGCCGCCGTAAGTGCGTTCCTGACCACAATGTCATCCATGTAGCTGTCAATTGCCGTCTGCTGCAAATGCACGCCATAAGCCGGCCGACTCGCAGGAGAAAAATACGTCGTGCTGTAGCTCACCGTCACGTTCCGCATCAGAAAATTCGACTGATGGCCGTTCGTCGTGGACTCTTCGCCCAGCAAAATTCCGTCCCCCGTCGTATCGTTCACCGTCACGTTGTCCATCAGCAGCCCGCGAAACCACTGCAACTCAAACCCATGTGTAGCATTCGCCTCCGCCAACACCACAAAGTCGCGAAATGTGCATCCCTGCGCCTGCGCCGCATTTCCCAGGTAGAAAACGTCCCCGCCCAGGCTCGCTGGAACCGTAATCGTAGTCGCCGCCGCGCTGTCCGCATTCACCGTCGATCCCGCCGACCCCACCAGGTTCACGCACGCCCCATTCGACGGCTCCGTCAGCGTGGCCGAAACCTTGAACGTTCCCGGACCCAGCCGAACTGTCTGGTCTTTGCCGGACGAATTCACCAGCGCCGCCGCCGCATTCCACGCCGCATTCAGGTTCGTGTAAGTCGAACCGTCCACCGTCACTTCGCCGTTGATCTCGGCCGCCGTCAGCGCTCCGCTCACCGCTGCATTCGCCGTTCCACTGCTCTGACCCTGAATCCCAAACGCATTCACCCACGTCGACCCATTCCAGGTGTCGTACTCCCAGCCCGCATTGGTGCCCGTGTTGCTCGGGCCGCCCTTCATGCAAAAGCGGTTCAGCGCATGCGCCTGCCCCGAAAGCGGAACATCGTACCAGCAGCTCGACCCTGCAAACTGATGCCCCATCGCCCAGGTAGTGTTCGGATTTGAGCCGAGCACTGGATCGCTGAAGCTGTTGACCATGCTTTCATAGAAGCCATCATCCGACGGATCACCATGTTGATTGTTGTTGGGATTGTTGAAGTGATACAGTTTCGCGGTCGTGCCATCTGCCTCTGTCACAGCATAGACCCTGCTACTATTCAGATATTGTCCGTGCGTGGCCTCGTATGTCTCGCCTACGGGTTGGCCATTACCTGCAACAGTTGCATTCCCGATAAGCGATACCTTGATACGACCTTGTCCGATGTTTTCGTTGGAGGTTGTCGGCCCCCACCATTCATCGTTGACAAAATCAACATAAACGTTGGCCCCACCGCCTCCACCTGTCGAGATTGTTGTATAACCATTCGGGATGTTACCCACAATGGCCTCTCCACAAATCAAAGTATTTGTGTCGTTGCAATCCACAGCCCAATTGTTGTTGCCCGGACTATCAACGCTCTCAAGGTGACTGTTGCTTACCGTTAGCGTGCCGTAGTTAGCACCGGGAATCTGGGCAATCACAGAGCCAGCGGGCCAAGCCGTATTTGCTGGATCTGTCGAACCGCTCACGTTACGACTGGCAATGTGAAACTGACCGTCACCGGCGAACGTACCAGTTACATTCTCGTATTGACCTTTTTGAACTCCCGGGACATAAGCGGAGACAGCCGGGCTCCCGTTTACAAAGTCCTGCGGCATGATGCGGTAGTTGTAGCCAGCACCAACGGAACTGGCATCTGCCGGATCATTCACATACGTAGGAAACCAGAGCGTGCTCGCTACCGGAACCGCATTGTCGGAAATCGCTCCGGTTGTCGAAGTATATGGCGGCAACCCACCCGCGAGGATGCTTGAATCCAAATGCGGTTGTCCGCCTGCCGGGTAGCCCTCGCAGTAGAAACCTTGAATCAGTCCGGAAAACACTCCGGCTGTTTGAAAGCATCCCTCGTACCAGTTCGCCTTGATCGAGCCTCCGATAATGTCATCTGCCGCGCCTACAATGTAAAACGCGCCTGCCTGGTTGTCCGGCAAGATCGTAGGCTGATAAAGAACACTGCTTGTAATCGTCGCAGTTCCGCTTGCAATGTTGGCCGCTGTAATGGTGTACTCACCCGCCACGGGGCTGTTATTTGCCACTGAAGCGATTTGATAAACGCCATTCAGTCCAGTAACGTCCGTGATGCCCGAGACTGTAAAGTGGTGGCCTGCTACCAGCGGTGAGATGCCATTCGTGCTGTTCGCGTCCGTGCCACCATTCACGACGTAGGTCGCTGTCGCTCCATTTCCAGAGGCGGAAATAAGCTGTTGGGCAACAGTCCAGTTGTGTTGAGGAAATACACCATTGACGCAGTTCACTCCAAAGCAATAACTGTTTTGATCTACTCCAGCCGACGCAATCTGAGTATTGATGAACTTGTCTTCATTGCCTACCGCAACAATCGGCCAGCGATCCGTGTCCCATTCGGTATTGACGACTCGCAGCCGCTCCGTGGATCCTGCTGTTGCTAACCCCCGACCTCCGCTATTCGCTCCGCGTACATTCCTGATCGTGTAGCCGCTGTCATTATCAAGTTCCAACAGAGTTGCTGTGTAGTTATGACCGCCCTGAGCATAGAGCGTCATGTCACTGAGCGAGCCTTCGCACGTCCAGATGTCCGGCTCTGAGCCGCTTCCAGCAGGAGCATTGCCAACAGTGAAAATGTTGGCTGAATCATTCGTGCCTTCGATGATCGTCGCGCCTTCGCCGTCGCCTTGAATAGTTAGAGCGCAGGAGACGCGAAGAGGTGCAGAAATTTTGTAAGTGCCTGCCGGAAAGTAGAGAGTTGGATAACCGTATCCTTGTGGATTCGACATTGCCCAGGCAATCGCCGCCTGAATTGCGCACGTCGAATCATTCACGCCGGTCGGGTCAGCGGCGTTCGCGCACCCCGACGGAACCCCAAAATCCGGGTGCCGCACGTCGACCCGCGGCAGCTTCGTCTGCGCATTCGGAGTGTTCAGCGTTCCGCTCATGCTTCCACCCGCCAGCGGAAGCTCCGCCGCCGCCAGCGCATCCGCATAGTGCTTCGTAGCCGCCTGGTTTGGCGAAACGGGATCGCCGCTGAGCTGCAGCGGCCCGTCCATCGTTCCTCCGGCAAGCGGAACAAAGTTTCCCGTAACCGCCGCAATCGAGTCATCCACGTACGACTTCGAAACCGGCTGCACCGCAATCGTCGCCGGAGCCAGTTGCGCCCGCACCGCGCTGATCGTCGTGCTCGCCACCGCTGGAACCACCCAGTACTCCCGGCTCACCGTTCCGTCATTCAGGTGATACACAGCCGTGTAGTAAGTCCCCGCCGGATATGCTCCGCTGTTCGGAGCCAGTTGCAGGCTCACAAAACCATCTTCGCCGATCGCCGCCGAGACGCTGCCCTTTGCAACCGCCTGGTCCGATGCGGTTGAAAATGCCGGCCAGCTCACCAGCAGGGTGCCGCTCGCCACGCTGCCATCAGCGCGATACACCGTCCCCTGCACCGTCGTCGTCGTAAGTTGAGCGTCTGCACGCAGCGGCAGCGCCGCCATCATCAGCGTACTCCCCATGCCCACCGCCGCAACCAGCCGCCTCATGCTCAATCCCAATCTCATCCAGCCTTCCCTCTCCAGCATCTCTCCGGCAAATACAAAAGGGAAACGCCCCGGAAAAGCGTCTCCCTCTGAATTTCTTCACCCTTAAGTTCAGGATATCAAGTTAGGCCAAAATCAAATGCATGGTTTGCAAAATTTATATCTCGCGGGCTATCAGCACTTTACCTCAATTATCACCACCTCCCCCTCTTGACACCATTTTCAGTTTCCTTGAGCTAGAAGCTTTTTCTTCAGAAATTGGGCTGTCAAACGGTCCAGCGCTTTCCCATAGTTCTTCGCAACCGTCCGCACATCCTGCCCAATTTGTCCCGCAACCTCCAGAAACATGTACTCCTGGATCGCGATCTTCACCACCAGTTTCAGAGCTTCCGGGTCAAGACAACTCAAGCACTTCTCAACGTCAATGGTAAAGATCACCACATCTTCAAAATTCTTCATCCGGTAGCTCGACGCGCGCCCCCGCAGCGTAACGTCCGCCGCCACCGACGGCACCCGCCCAACCGCAAGCGAGGCCTGCAAATACCGCCGCAGCAGGCTCTCCGTGCGCCGGCGATAAAACACGATCCCGCCTGCCGGCTCATTCGCCGGCTCTTGCCGCAGCGGCGCCTCGGTTGCCGTCGCCCACACGTAAGGGAGAGTCAGCGCCGCGCTCATCGAGCACCGCCCTTCACCGCCACCGCGTGCAGCGTGTGCTTGCGCGGCCTGCCGGGCCGGCGTTTCGTTGGCCGGGAAAAGCTCCTCAGCCTGCTCTCGCAAGATGCGCAGTAAACACCATTTCCACTCTGGGCGCGGAACCACAAACCGCCGCACCCTTCACAAATTTTCAGATATACGCGCGAATAAACCATAAATCTCCAGGCAGACAACAGATCCACGACTTTCTTTCAAATTGTTTTCGTGGGATTTGGAAAAGCGCGCGGCTCGGCAAACCTCTCCGGCAGCATCTCCTTTTCGCATTGAACATCGGTAAGGTAGGTCGAGCAGATCAGGGGGAAGATTCTTCCTTTCATCGCCGACGGATACCCCAGTTCACGCTGAAGCCGCTTCTTCCCCGCGTCTTCAGCGTGAATACCGCGCGCAATTGGAGAAGCTCCCTTCACAATCCCGCGCGGAACGTCGATTAAATTCGTTGGCGAAAGTGTTTCCGACTTTATCGCGACTCCTGGTAGCCGTCAATTGCCGCGCGGCACTGCGCAGATTGTCTCGTCGTGGCTACTCTTTAGTCACACCTTGGAAGCTAGTAAAGACCGCCAGATCGCTTTGCAGTCAGCAAACTGCTTAGTAGAGGCGTGTAGCTCAAAGACAAACTTCCACAAATGAATTTCACTCAACTTCACGAGCGGCTCCGCATCGAAATAGCTCGCCGTATTGACCGCGGCCAGCTCACTGGAATGCTTCTCGCTCACCAGACCGGCCTGCGGCCTTCCCACATTTCAAATTTCATCCACCGCAAGCGCAAGCTCAGCCTGTCGGCGCTCGACCGTGTGCTCGTCGCTCAACTCCTCAGCATCGAAGACCTTCTGCCTGAGGCCGCTCGCACCAGCGTCGAACTCGGCGCGGAAGATGCCGCCATCGTACCGCTCGTCGCGCACACAACCGCCCTGCACTCCCCCATCATCAACAAACGCTCCATCCTCGGGCTCATCCACCTGCCCGTCGGAACGCTCGATCAGCTTCGGCCGCGCCGCACCGTCGCCCGCCGTAACTGGCAGCGCTTCCTCGCCGTCCGGCTCACCCCATCCCAGGCCCGGCCCATGGAGTCGGTTCTCACCGCAGGCTCGGTCGCCGTCATCGACCGGCACTACAACTCGCTCGCCCCCAACCAACCCTCCCGCCCCAATATCTATGCCGTCAATTTCATCAACACGCTCGCATTCCGTTACGTCAGCTACGAGGCCAGCCGCCTCGTCCTCCGCCCCCACGCCCTCGACCACCCCGTGGAACTACTCCGCCTCGGCGCCGAAGAATCGCCCTCCGCCTGCATCGTAGGAAGAGTCTGCCTCTCCATCGCGGAACTATAAGCATCCATGCACCGCGCGCCAAAAAGAAAAAGGCGGCAATCAAGCCGCCTCCCTGAACTCTGAGTCCTGAGCCCCGCCGTTATTGCAGCAGCGTCCCATCTTCCGGCTCAATCTTCGCCTCTTCCGGAGGAATCACCATCGCCGCCGCCACCATGTCTTCCTTTTCAAGGTTCAGCAGCTTCACCCCCTGTGTCGAACGCCCTGCCGCGCGAACCGTCGTCGTGTCGATCCGAATGATCTTCCCATGCTGGCTTATGACCATAAGCTCTGACGAATCGTCAACAAGCTGAATCGCCGACACCTTGCCGTTGCGCGCCGTCGTCTTCACGTTGATCACACCCTTGCCGCCGCGCGTCTGCAGCCGATACTCGTCTACATCCGTGCGCTTCCCAAAACCGTGCTCCGTAACCGAAAGAATCAGGCACGCGCACTTGCCGCCGTCGTCATCCTTGCGCCGCTCCTTTGGAGTCGACGCAATTCCAACCACATAATCCTTCTTACCCAGGTCGATTCCTCGTACCCCGTGCGCCGGGCGTCCCATCGAGCGAACATCGTTCTCGTCAAACCGGATCGCCATTCCCTCGTGCGTCGCCAGAAACACAATCTGGCTGCCGTCCGTGAGCCGCACACCAACCAGCTCGTCATCATCATCAATGCCGATCGCGATAATGCCGCGCGCCATCACATTCGAGAAATCCTTCAGCGGAGTCTTCTTCACCCTCCCCTTGCGCGTCGCAAAGAAGATGAACTTTCCTTCTTCTTCAAGGTCGCGGACAGGAAGGATATTCCGCACCGTCTCGCCCTGCTGCAAATTCAGCAGGCTGGCCATCGATTTTCCCTTACCCGCTGCACCCACATCAGGAATCTCATACACCTTCAGCCAGTACACCCGGCCCGTGTTCGTAAAGCACAGCAGGTAAGCGTGGGTCGAATCGATAATCAGCTCCGAGACAAAATCCTCCTCACGCGTCCTCATCCCCAGCCGCCCCTGACCACCGCGCCGCTGCTGCCGATAGGTCGAAATCGGAGTCCGCTTCAAATATCCGGAGTGCGAAACTGTCACCGCAACCTGCTCATCGGCAATCAGATCCTCAAGCTGCAACTCCGCAGTCTCATCCAGAATCTCCGTCCGCCGCGCATCGCCGTAGTCCTTGCGGACCGCCTCCAGCTCCTTCACAATCACCGACCGCAGTTTCTTCTCCGACGCCAGAATCGATTCATACTCCGTAATCCGCTCCCGGACCTCAGCCAGTTCCTTCAGCAGTTCGTCAATTGAAAGCTGCGTCAGCCGATACAGTTGCAATTCCAGAATCGCGTCAATCTGCCGATAGCTCAGAATCAGCGTCGCCGTCTGCATCGTCGCCACGTCAATCGCGTACTTCGCCGGATCCAGCTTCGCGCCCTTGATTTCCGCACCGCGTACCGTAACCGCTTTGCCCGAAAAAAACTGGAACAAATTTTCCCGCGCGTCTCCCCGCGACGACGACCCGCGAATAATCTTGATCACGTTGTCCAGATGGTCCAGCGCAATCTGGTAGCCGAGCAGAATATGCTCCCGCTCCCGCGCCTTCCGCAGCAGAAACGCCGTCCGCCGCCGCACCACATCCACGCGATGGTCAATAAAGTGCCGAATCGCCGCAGGCAGTGAAAGCTCCTTCGGCTGGCCGTTCACCACAGCCAGAAAAATCATCGAAAAGCTTTCCTGCATCTGCGTGTGCTTGTAGAGCTGGTTCAGCACAATCTGCGCCTCGGCCCCGCGCTTCAGCTCAATCACAATCCGCATACCGTCGCGGTCGCTCTCGTCGCGCACGTCGCCAATATCGTCGATAACCTTGTTGTTCACCAACTCCGCAATGCGCTTGATCAGCGTGTTCTTGTTCACCTGGTAAGGAATCTCACTGACAATAATCGATTGCCGTCCCTGCGTCAGGTTCTCAACTGCGCACCGCGCCCGCATCAGGAAGCGCCCACGTCCCGTCTTGTACGCATTGGCGATCCCGCTGCGCCCATAGATGAATCCGCCCGTCGGAAAATCCGGCCCCTGCACATGCTTCAGCACTTCGGCCAGCCCCGCCTGCGGATTGTTCACCATCTCAATCGCCGCGTTGATCACCTCGGTCAAATTATGCGGAGGAATATTCGTAGCCATGCCCACCGCAATCCCGTTCGACCCGTTCACAATCAGGTTGGGAATCCGCGTCGGCAGCACCGTCGGCTCCAGCGTCGACTCGTCATAGTTCGGCGTAAAGTCCACCGTCTCCATTTCGATGTCGTTCAGCATCTCCCCGGCAATCTTCGTCATCCGGCATTCCGTGTACCGCATCGCCGCCGGAGGATCGCCGTCCACCGAGCCGAAATTTCCCTGCCCGTCAATCATCGGGTATCGCAGGCTGAACGGCTGCGCCAGGCGCACCATCGTGTCATAAATCGCCGAGTCGCCGTGGGGATGGTAAACGCCCATCGCCGTTCCTACCACTTTGGCGCATTTGGTGTACTTCTTGTTGTGCTGCAATCCCATCTCGTGCATCGAGTAAAGAATGCGCCGGTGCACCGGCTTAAAGCCGTCACGCACATCGGGCAGCGCCCGCCCGATAATCACCGACATCGAATAATCGAGATACGACCGCCGCATCTCGTCTTCAATGTTGATCGGGATCAGGTTCGCCGCGCCCGGCCCCGACCCGGAACCGGATCCGGGACCCGACCCGTTCGCACCGTCGCCACTGTTACCGTCGCCAAGAGGAAGCTGAGGATTCTGTTCGTCTGCCATAAGTAAGGACGGCCATCAGCGCCCGAAATCGTTCAGCGCAAAGGCTAACTGGTTTTCTGTTCTAAAGTTTCCGTACAAATCACGATGTCATCCTGAGCGGAGTTTGGCGCCTCTGCGCCAAACCAAGTCGAAGGATCTGCGGTTGGGATGCTCGCCTTTATGTACAAACTTCCAAGCGAAAACTAATCGCCTTCTGATTGACCTAAATCTATGATACTGAATTACTTAATCGAAAGCAACCCCGGTTACTTCAATAGATTCAGCGTCTTGGCGACCCTCCTGATTTGACTCGCGGAATTCACTCCCGAAGAAGCAAAAAATCCATCCGACTGCACTCGAACAGCGATCATCCAAATTCTGAAAAATCAGCCAATACACCACCCCCGCGACCAGCGGGAGCGGCCCACAAGAGTAAATCCACGAAGTGCGCGAAGCGCGTATGCCTGGACGGCGAGTCCTATACACTGGCGTTTGGCCATCCAGACAACTTCGCCGCCCGCCGTGTCGCACACCGCCCATCATCTGCGCAAATTCCGATTCAATCGCCCGCAGCAAATCGCCGCCGTGCTTCTCGCCATCCTCCTCGTGCAGTGCCTCTGGGTCATTCAGCACGATACGCTGTCGGACACCGACTACTCCTACGCCCGCTGCGGCCGGGAGATATGGGAGAAGCCTTCCCCGCTCGCCGGCTACTTCACCACCTGCGGCAATCTCCATGACGGAACCCTCGCCTACCGAGCCGCCGGCCTGCCTCTCACCATCCAGCGCATCCTAGCCGGCCAGCCTTCCACCACCTCCATCTGGGAAATGCGCCACGAAATCAGCCATATCAACCTGCTTCTGCGTCTCCCCTTCACCTTCGCCGCCCTGCTCCTCGGAGCCTGCCTCTGGTGGGTCACGCGCCGCCTCTACGGCAACACCGGCGGATACATCGCCCTCGCCCTCTACTGCTTCGCCCCGCCCGTCATCGCCGCCGCCACCACCCCGAATAACGAGATCTGGGCAGCTCTCGGCTTCTTCGCCGCCGTCTACACCGCCATCGGAGTCGCGCACGCCCTCCAGGGCCCAAAAAGCAAGTGGCGTGCGCGCATCATCCTCCTCACCGTCATCTTCGGCGTCCTCGCCGCCGCTCACGTCGCCGCCTTCCTCCTCGCTCTCGTCTTCGCCCTTGCCTTCATCGCCTGGGTGGCGGAAAGCAAGCGCGCCTACCTTCCCACCCTGCTCATCCTCTGGGTCCTGGGAGCCCTCCTCATCCTCTTTGCCTCCTACGCCTTCCATCCCGACGCCTACAGTTACGTCTTCCGCAGCGAAGTCGTTAAGCTCGGCCTCTCGCTCCAGCCGGCTCGCGCACTCTTCGCATCGCTCCCCAACGCCGCCATCACCATCGCTTCCATCGCCGCGCTCGCCCTCTACGCCTCCATGCGCCGCAGCCGCTATTTCGGAAACACCGCCCCCCTCATCGTCGCTGCCATCCTCCTCGTCCTCATCACCACTGGAGTTCCCAGCCAGCCGCGCCTCTGGGCCCTGCCCTTCCTGCTCGCTTTCATCGGCGGCGTCTTCGCCGACATTCTCGAAACCCGCTACCGCCGTGGCTTCCTCTGGATCACCGGAGCCCTCCTCCTCGCGCAGGCCGCCCTCTGCCTCGCTGGACTCCCGTTACTCCAGTAGCCTCCCTTGCCATCCCCCGCTCTCCGGGACGAAAATACTTGCCGGGCCCCCTCCTTCCCCCGCAACGTCTCGAATCTTTCGCCTCAGAAAGAAGCCGCTTATGAAAACCCAATTCCTGAAAGTCGGTCTCGTGGCCGCTCTCTCCTGCGCCACGGTGGCCTTCGCGCAAAATCCCTTCGCCGGAACATGGAAAGCCGACTACGCCAAGAGCCACGTCACCGGCGACACCATCACCTTCACGCCCGAAGCCTCCGGCAGAGTCCGCGTCACCGCCGATGCCCGCTCCTATTCCTTCAAGCCCGACGGCAGCGACACCACCAACACAATGGGCGAAACAGAGCAATGGACGAAGTCCGACAACAACAACTGGAAGACCGTCACCGAAGTCGGACCCGAAACCGTCACCGACATCTGGGAGGTGAGCGACAACGGAAAAACCCTCACCGACTCTTCCTCCGGCACCATGCCCAACGGCCAGCCTTTCAACGAAACTGAGGCTTTCGCCCGCATCGCTCCAGGCAAAGGCCTCTACGGCGAGTGGAGAAGCACGAAGATGTCCCACAACAGCCCCAACACCATACAAATCGAGGCCAAAGGCGACAACGGCATCATCTGGAACATCCCCGCAATCAAGGCCTCCGTCGAGCTAAACTTCGACGGCAAGGAAACCGCGCACACCGGCCCCACAGTGCCTCAGGGGCTCATGCTCGCCGCCACCAAAACCGGCTCGCACAGCTTCAAGCTCGTCGAGAAAATGAAGGGAAAACTGCTGTGGACGGGTCACTTCACCGTCTCTCCCGACGGAAAAACCCTCACCGAGTCCGGCCGCGCTGTAGGAGCCAGCACGTCCGAGAAAGTCGTCTATCAGAAGGTGTAAATCTTAACCGGGCGGAGCCTGGCGCATTTTCAGGTCAAACTCCGCCCGCGCACTTTATTTCACAATCTCCTCGACCATTCGCGCGATTCGACCCGCGGCGTCTGGATGCGCAAGCTTCCTTGCCTGCTCCGCCATCCGCCCCCGTTCCGCGGAATCCCTAAGCAGCTCAAGCAAAGCCCTCTGAAGCCGTTCCGGCGTCAGGTCCTTTTCGAGCAGCATCCGCGCCGCCCCCGCTTCCACCAGTGCCTCAGCATTTTTTCGCTGATGATCATCGGCGGCCTGCGAAAACGGAATCAAAAGTGAAGGCCTGGCCGCCGCCGCCAACTCCGCCACGGTACTTGCGCCGCTGCGCGCCAGCACCAGGTCCGCGGCTTCAAAGCGGTGCGGCATGTCATCCAGAAAAGCATGGACCTCCCACCGATCCTGTGGCGCTCCGCTGGCCTGGTAAGCGGCCAGGGTCGTCTCTGCATCGCGCGCGCCGGCCTGGTGCAGAATCGTCAGCCCCGGAACAGCATCCAGCAGCGCCCCCACAATTTTGGGCAACACCATATTCAGAATGCGCGCTCCCTGGCTGCCTCCAAACACCAGCAGGTGCGGAGGCCCGCCCGCTGGATGCGGCTGCAGCCGGAAAAAATCATCCCGCACCGGAATCCCCGTGACCTGCGCGTTCCTAAAGTACTTCGTCGCCGAAGCAAAATTTACCGCGGCGGAGCTCACCCGCTTGCCCACCAGCCGGTTCGCCAGCCCCGGAAAAGCGTTCGGCTCAAACGCCAACGTGGGCACGCCCATCAGAACCGCCGCGCCCATAGCCGGGCCGGAAGCATAGCCTCCCACGCCGATGACCGCATCAGGCCTGAACTGCCGTAGCAGCTTGCGGCACTGAACCAGGCTCACAGGCAACTCGAACAATGTCCGGGCTTTCGTCGCCAGCGAGACATTCTTGAGCTGGCCCGCTTTAATCAGCGACAGCGGATAGCCGGCTTGTGGCACCAGCCGCGATTCGAGCCCGCGCGGCGTTCCGATAAATAAAATCTCCGCCCCATAAGCGGATTTCAGCTCATCCGCAATCGCCAGCGCGGGAATAATATGCCCACCCGTGCCGCCACCCGCGATGGCAATCCTCGGCTCCGCCTTCATGGCTCTTTTTCTGCTGCGACAATCGCAATCGGAAACGAAAGAAATATCTTTCCGTCCCTCCGGCCGGGAGCCATGTCCAGGAAGTCCTCTTCCACCGCATCGTCAAACATCGCGCGAACCCGCGTCGCATCTCCCTCTCGCGGAAACGAATGCGCAAGCAGCGAATCAAGGTCCTCGGTCAGCCGATACATCTCGACTTTTGGATGCCTCAGCCCCGCCGCAACAAAAAGTCCGGCCAGTTCCTCAGGAGGCAGCGCAGTCGTGTGGGACGGGTCCCGCAGCCGCTCCACGCGATTAAATCCGTCGGCTTTGCCCGCTTCCGGCGAGCTGTCGGCGACAACAATGCGCCCTCCGCCCCGGCAAACCCGCACCATCTCCCGCATCGCCACCAGCGGATCCGTGAGGTGATGGAACACAAACCGGCAGCTCACGATATCGAAGTTCCCATCCGGATAAGGAAGGTCCGTGATATCGCCCGCGTCCCACGTGACATTGCTGAGACCCTGCTCCGCCTGCGTCCGGCGTGCTTGATCAAGCATCGCCGGAGTCAGGTCGATGCCCGTCGCATGGCGCGTGACGCGCGCAAACGCGCACGCCAGAATGCCCGGCCCGCAGGCCACGTCCAGCACTGTATCGTCCGGCCGCGGCCGCGCCGCCTGAACAATGCGCTGCAGCAGGTCTTCGTTGCGAGTGGACTGGGCGCGCGCAAAGCTTTCGGCCTGGCGTGTAAACTGATCGACAATTTCCGCGTTATGTTCCATCGACTGCATCAATCCACCTCGCGCGTAATGTTCAGCAGCACGCCCAGCGACGCCAGCACAAAAAACAGCGACGTCCCTCCATACGAAATCAGCGGCAGCGTAATCCCCTTTGTCGGCACCAGCGCCAGCACCACGCTGATGTTGAAAAACGCCTGAATCAGCAGCGTGGCCGTAATCCCAAACGCAAGAAACCGCGCGAACGGGTCCTTCGACAAAATGGCGGCGCGCATTCCGCGATACCCGAGAGCCACAAACAGGCCCACCACGACGATGGTCCCAAGCAACCCCAGCTCCTCGGCAATGTTGGCGAAGATGTAGTCGGTGTGCGGCTCGGGCAGATAAAACAGCTTCTGCACCCCATCCATGTAGCCGCGTCCCCACAGGCCCCCCGTGCCGACGGCGATCAGTGACTGAATGATGTGAAAGCCCTTGCCCAGCGGATCAGATTCTGGATTCAGAAACGCCAGAATGCGTTCGCGACGCCAGGGAACGCGAAACAGCATGAAGTAGAGCACAGGGGCGGATGCCAGCGCGGCATACCCCAGATAACGCAGCCTCATGCCCGCCAGATACAGCATCAGTGCCGTCACCGTCGCGCACACCAGCGCCGTCCCCAGGTCCGGCTCTTTCAATATGAGCGCGATAAAAACAAGGCTGGGCAGCGCGGCGGGCAAAATCGTATTGCGAAAACTCTCTATTGACCCCATGCGGTTCTGCAAAAACCACGCCAGAAACAGCACCAGCACCGGCTTCGCAACTTCCGACGGCTCAAACGAGATCGGCCCAATGTAGATCCACCGATGCGCCCCATGCGAGTCGCGCATCGCGAAGGAAACAAGCAGCAGTAGCGTAGTCAGCGCAATCGCCGGGAAGACCACATTTGGCCCGTTGTAGCGGCGATAATCCACCTTCATCAGCAGCGTCATCGCAATCAGGCCAAGCGCCGCATAGATGGATTGCAAAACCACAAAATGGTACGGCGAGCCGTCCCGGGCCTTGGCCATCACCGCCGACGCGCTGAAAACCATCAGCAGCCCGATGACCACCAGAGTCAGCGTGACTCCAAAGAGCCACTTGTCCACACCTACGCGTTTTGCCATGCGCTCGATCCGCGGCGCGCCAGCACCAGCTCTTTGAAGACTCGTCCGCGATGCTCGTAGTTTTCAAACTGGTCAAAGCTGGAGCAGGCCGGCGCCAGCAGAATCACATCACCCGGCTCTGCCGCTTCCGCCGCCGCCGCGACCGCTGCCTCCATCGTTCCGGCATTCACGATCTTCGCCGCGCCCTCGATATGCGTAACGATCTTTTCCGCCGCCGCGCCAATCGTGTAGACCGCCTTCACCCGTTCCTGCAGCAAAGGCCGCATCAGCCGGTAATCCGACTTTTTGTCCTTGCCTCCCAGAATCAGGTGAATGCCCTTTGGAAATGCCGCGATCGCCTTCATCGCCGCATCCACGTTGGTCGCCTTCGAGTCGTTGTAGTAGTCCACCCCTTCGATGTTTGCTACAAATTCCAGCCGATGCTCGACGGCACGAAACTTCTCCACCGCGCTGCGAATCGCCTCCGGCGGGACGCCGGCAATCCGCGCTGCGCACACCGCCGCCAGCACATTCTCCACATTGTGCTCGCCCTTCAGCGGAATCGACGCGACCTTCAAAATCACTTCAGGCGCGGACTGCTCCGCGGCGCGAAACAGGATGGCGCCCTCATGTACAAACGCCCCCTGGCGAACGATCCGCCTGCGGCTGAACCAGAAAATACTCGACTGGGCGTGCGCAGCGCAGCGCATCGCGACCTCGTCATCAGCATTGAGAATCAGTGCGTCTTCCGCCGTTTGGTTCGCAAAAATGCGTTCCTTGGCCGCAACATAGTTTTCAAAACTTCCGTGGCGGTCCAGGTGATCGGACGTGATATTCAGGATCGCTGCGATCTGCGGGTGAAACTGCTCCGTCGTCTCCAACTGAAAACTTGAAACTTCCAGCACCGACCAGCCGTCGTCTCGTGACTCATCGACCAGCGCGATCACCGGCACGCCGATGTTGCCGCCTACCGCTACCGGCAGGTCGCCCGCGGCGAAAATCTCTCCGCACAGGCTCGTGGTCGTCGTCTTGCCGTTCGAGCCGGTGATGGCCACCGTTTTCCCCTTCAGAAACCGCGCCGCCAGTTCCAGCTCGCCCATCACCGGCCGACCCAGTTTCCTCACCTGCGCCAGCTCTGGAGTATCGAGCGGAACACCCGGACTCACCACAATCAAATCCTGTCGGCGAAAGGTAAGCAGGCCGTGCCCGCCCGTTTCCACCATAATGCCTTCATCCAGCAACTCTGGAATGTCCCTGGCCAGCGCCTCGGCGCTGCGCACATCCGAGACCGTGACCAGGGCACCCCTACGGCGCAAAAACAGCGCGGCCGCCCTCCCGGATTTGCCGAGACCAACGACCACGATCTTTTTCCCCTTGAGTTCCATGCTTTGAGTTTAGAGGCTGTCTCACGAACGCGCGAGTCGCTTCCTCAATCGCACCCCGGAAAGGTCATTGTTGCATGTTCCGCCCTGTAATTAACGCAGCTTCAGCGTCGTGAGTGCAAGAAGTGCAAACACCAGCGCCACAATCCAGAAGCGCGTAATCACCTTCGACTCCGACCACCCCAGCAGCTCAAAATGGTGGTGCAGCGGAGCCATCTTGAAAATGCGCTTCTTCCGCAGCTTGTAGCTCCCCACCTGCAAAATCACCGACAGTGCCTCAATCACAAACACCCCGCCGATAAACGGAAGCAGCAGCTCCTGGCGAATCACCACCGCCACCGTGGCAATGGCCCCGCCCAGCGCCAGCGAACCCACGTCGCCCATGAAAATCTCGGCCGGATGCGCATTGTACCAGAGAAATCCGATGCTTGCCCCCACCATCGACCCACAGAAAATCGTCACTTCCCCCACCATCGGCATACGCTGGAGTTCCAGATAATCGGCAAACACCGCGTGCCCGCTGACATAAGTCAGCACCGTCAGCGCCCCGGCGGCGATGATCGTGCAGCCAATTGCCAGCCCGTCCAGCCCGTCCGTCAGATTCACCGCGTTGCTCGAACCCACAATCACCAGCACCACTAAAAGCACAAACGGGATAAACGCGATCAGCCCAAAATGGGGGATCCGCGTAAGAAATCCCAGCGCCAGATGCGGATGCAGCCGCTTCAGAAACGGCACGCTCAACTGTGTCGAATAGAGCCCCTGCGTCTGCATCCCGATCAGCGCCACCGCAATCGCGCCCGACACCAGAAACTGCGCGCCCAGCTTGGCTTTCGCCGTCAGCCCCAGGTTCCGGCGATGGACCACCTTGATGTAGTCATCGGCAAATCCGATCGCCCCAAACGCCAGCGTCGAGCCCATCACCAACCACACAAACGGATTCGACAGATCGGACCACAGCAGCGTAGGCAGCAGAATCGCGATGCAGATCAGCACGCCCCCCATCGTCGGTGTGCCCGCCTTCTTCTGGTGCTCCTTTGGCCCCTCCTCGCGAATGTACTGCCCAATCTGGAATTCCCGCAGCTTGTGAATCACATAAGGCCCCACAAACAGCGCGATCATCATCGCCGTCATCGTGGCAAAGGCGGTGCGGAACGTCAGATACCGGAAGATGCGAAAGGGTCTGAAGTAGGGAAACAGCTTTTGATAAAGCAGCCAGTAGAGCAAACTTCCTCCGATCGAGGCGAGGTGCCTTGATCATCATACGGCTAGCTTGGAGCTTTCCTACATTGATCAGCGTCGCCTGTCCTCGTGGCGTTCACGGCTGATCCGGTGGCGAGGCGAGGAAGCTGTGGCCGGCAAGCGCAATCTCCGGCCGCTATAGCAGTTCTCCAGTACGGTGTAGAGGGAACGCGATGCCTTAAAGTGGCTTTTTTCTCAAGAAAAAGCCGCCTTGTACACTGTTGGAAACTCCACAGAAACTGGGGAACCGCCTTAGTGTGTCGCGAACTCGCGGACCATTTCCGTCATGGTGCGGGCGACACAGGCTGCGTCGCACCGGCCGGCGAGGTATCCCGAACCGCACCCCATCAGTTCGGCGAGAGCCCCTTGCAACGCTTGAGCTTCCGCGTTCTGCGGAGTCCCGTCGCTGCCTGCGGCTTGTTCCTGTTCGGCGTAGTTACGCACCGCCTGGACCATCGTGTTCGCCATATGGTCTGCATCGACGTCACCGCGTAGAAAGCCTGGCGCGACGGCAACAGCTTGCTCAACCGCGGCACGCATTCGCCCGACGTGCGTAGCTGGCGCTGACGACGCGCCCGCCGCTTTATGCCGCGGTTCAGTGACTTGGTTTGCTCTCATCATGCGCTCCTCCTCTTGCTTTTCGCTACTCTCAGTATACGGCGCGAAGCACAGGGCCGCCCTTGACTGCTCGACCTGAGGAAGGGCGGAAATGGCGTCTCATAAATGGTGAAAGGCTCGTGTGCTTGAACAGTCAGTCCTGTGCCTGAACGGTCGGTCCTAAGCCTTGGCCGGATCGCCCTTTTCCGGATCAACGCCCAGCTCCTTGATCGCCTTCTTGGCTTTCGCCGCGTCGAACTTCCCGTCGCGCGACAGCTTCGACAACGTCGCCGCCACAATCGACTCCGCATTCACCTCGAAGTGTCTGCGCAAATACTCGCGGTTGTCGCTGCGCCCAAAGCCATCCGTCCCCAGCGATACCAACCGGTTCAGCAGCCACGGAGCAAGGTGGTCCGGCAGCGACTTCATGTAGTCGCTCGCCGCAATAATCGGCCCCTTGCTGCCGTTCAGTGTCTTCACAATGTACGAAGTCTTCTCCGCTTCCGTGGGATGCAGCCGGTTCCAGCGCTCCACTGCCAGCGCCTCTCGCCGCAGCTCGTTGTAGCTGGTCACGCTCCACACATCGGCCTGCACGCCGTACTTCTCCGCCAGAATCCCCTGCGCCTTCAGCACCTCATTCAAGATCGTCCCGCTGCCGAACAACTGCGCCGTCGCCTTGCCTTTCGGCGCGGCTTTCAGCTTGTAGATGCCGCGCACGATGCCCTCCTGCGCGCCTTCCGGCATCGCGGGCATCGCGTAGTCCTCGTTGTACATGGTGATGTAGTAGAAGACCGGCTCGTTCTCTTGATACATCCGCCGCAGCCCATCCTGCACAATCGCCGCAATCTCATAAACATACGCCGCGTCATAGCTCAGGCAGGTCGGCACCGTCGAAGCCAGCACGTGGCTGTGTCCGTCCTGGTGCTGCAAGCCCTCGCCCAGCATCGTCGTGCGTCCGGCGGTTCCGCCCATCAGAAAGCCCTTGCCCCGCGAATCGGCAAACGCCCAGATCATGTCCCCCACCCGCTGGAACCCGAACATCGAGTAGTACATGAAGAACGGAATCATCGGCACGCGATAGTTCGAATACGCGCTGCCCGCGGCCGTAAACGAAGCCATCGACCCCGCCTCGGTAATTCCTTCTTCCAGAATCTGCCCGTCCTGCTCTTCGCGGTAGTAGAGCAGCATGTCCACGTCGTGCGGCTTGTACTTCTGGCCCTCGGCGGCATAAATGCCCACCTGCCGGATCGCCGACTCCAGACCGAACGTCCGCGCCTCGTCCGGCACAATCGGCACAATCAGCTTGCCGATCTCAGGGTCCTTCAGCAAGTGCCGCAACATGCTGACAAAACCCATCGTCGTCGAAACCGCCCGTCCCTTTGATCCATCCGTCCACTCCTTGAAGTAGTCCAGCGACGGGGCCTTGAACTTGATCGTGGGAACCTCGCGGTGTGGCATATAACCGCCCAGCGCGGCCCTCCGCTTGTGCATGTAAACAATCTCAGGAGCGTCCTCCGCCGGCTTCCACGGCTTACCCGCTTTCGCCAGTTCATCAGGAATCGGAATCTTGAACTGCTCCACAAACGTCGAAATGGCGTCTTCGCTGAGCTTCTTCTCCTGGTGCGTCGCATTGCGCGCCTGCGCGCTGCCCAGCCCATAGCCCTTCACCGTCTTCGCCAGAATCACCGTCGGGCCGCCCCTGTGTTCCATGGCCCGCTTGTAGGCGTTGTAGACCTTGCACCGGTCATGGCCGCCGCGGTGCAGCTTGATCAGTTGCTCGTCGGTGTAGTCCTTCACCAGTTCCAGCAGCTCGGGATACTTCCCGAAAAACTCCCGCCGCAGATACGCGCCGTCCTTCGCTTTGTAGGTCTGGAATTCCCCATCCACGCTCTCTTCCATGCGCTTCAGCAGCAGCCCGGACTGATCGCGCTCGAACAGCTCGTCCCAGTCGCCGCCCCAGATCACCTTGATGACGTTCCATCCCGCCCCGCGGAAAATCCCTTCCAGCTCGTCGATAATGCGCTTGTTGCCGCGCACCGGCCCGTCCAGCCGCTGCAGGTTGCAGTTCACCACAAAGATCAGATTGTCCAGCTTTTCCCGCGGTCCCACCGACAGCGCGCCCAGCGTCTCGACCTCATCCGTCTCGCCGTCGCCCAGAAACGCCCAGACCTTCCGCGGAGTCTTCGCAATCAGCCCGCGATTCTCCAGATACCGCATAAACCGCGCCTGGTAAATCGCATTCAGCGGCCCAATGCCCATCGAAACCGTCGGGAACCGCCAGAAATTCGGCATCAGCCACGGGTGCGGATAGGACGACAGCGCCGGCTCGCCCCGCAGTTCGTGCCGGAAGTTAGCCAGATGCTGGTCGCTCAGCCGGCCCTCAAGGTAAGCTCGCGCATAAACGCCCGGCGAAGCGTGGCCCTGGAAATAAATAAAGTCTCCCGGCTGGTCCCCATAAGTCGCATGGAAGAAGTGGTTGAACCCCACCTCCAGCAGCGTGGCCAGCGACGAGTACGTAGAGATATGCCCGCCAATCCCGTGGTCCTTTTTGTTCTGCCCATGGACCATGGCCATCGCGTTCCAGCGAATCAGCGACTCGATCCGCCGCTCCAGCGCGCGGTCCCCCGGATACGGCTCTTCCTCGTGCTTCGGAATCGTATTCATGTAGGGCGTAATCAGCTCGCCCGGAGGATTCACCCCGGCTTCGCGCGCCCTCTTGCGAAGAGCATTCAGCAGCTCCGCGCCCTGCTCTGGGCCTTCGCCGACAATCACGTCGTCAAAGGCTTCGATCCATTCCTGGACCTCGGCTGTAAAGTCTGTTTCGACAGGAATTTCTGCTTTTGTGCTCATAAAATCTCGCGTTTATCGTGAACCCCTTAGTATATCGCGAACAATCAACCTCTCATCACCCTCCCTTGAGCTCCTGACAGCTTGAACCCTTCACGCCCGTAACTGATATACTCCTGTGTTTATGCGGGTCTTTGTTATTCTTCCGGCGGCTGGCCTGGGCACGCGCATGACGCCTGGCCATCCCCTTTCCTCAGCACCCAAGCAGTTCCTGGAGCTTGGTGGAGTCCCTATCCTCATCCACACGCTGCGCGCTTTTGCCGCCACGCCGCGGGTTGCAGAGATGTGCGTCGCCGTGCGCGCCAATGAAATGGAGCGCCTCACCGCCCAGGTGCGCGAGTACGGCTTCGCCGGCAAGGTGCGCATGGTCGAAGGTGGCGACCACCGCCAGCAGAGCGTGGCCAACGCCCTCCAGGTCATCGATTGCGACGACGACGACATCGTCCTCGTCCACGATGCCGTGCGCCCTCTCATCGACGCCGCCACCATCGAGCGCACCATCCGCGCCGTCGAAAAACACAACGCCGCCATCGTGGGACTCCCCGCCGTCGATACCATCAAGCAGGTCGAGCGCACCGCCGACGGAGCCATCATTACCTCCACCATCCCCCGCGAGTACATCGTGCGTGCCCAGACCCCGCAGGGCTTTCGCTGCGGCCTGCTCAAGCGCGCCTTCGCTGAAGCCGCCGCCGACGGCTTCATCGGAACCGACGAAGCCAGCCTCGTCGAGCGCGCCGGAGTGCAGGTGGCTGTCGTGCAGGGCTCGCCCGCGAACTTCAAAATCACCCAGCCCGGCGACCTCGAGCTGGCGGAATTTTATTTGCAGCACCAGCCCGCGTCGCACTAGCAACCCGGACCGACGAGATCGAAATGAGCATACGCATTGGCTACGGCTGGGACTCGCACGCGTTCAAACCCGGAGTCCCCCTGAAAATTGGCGGCCTCGCCATCGACCATCCCGAGGGTCTCGCCGGCCACTCCGACGGCGACGTGCTCCTGCACGCCATCACTGACGCCCTGCTCGGCGCGGTCTCGGCCGGGGATATCGGCAGCTTCTTCCCGCCCGGCGACCCGCGCTGGAAAAACGCCGACTCCTCCATCTTCCTCAACCTCGCGCTCGAAGAAATCCAGAACGCCGGCTACCGCATCATCAACGTGGACACCACGCTGGTACTCGCCGCACCAAAGATCGGCCCCATCGCCTCGGACATGCGCGAGCGCGTAGCCGACCTGCTCAACCTCAAGCCCTCCGACGTAGGCATCAAGGCAAAAACCCCCGAGGGTCTCAACGCCGACCACGTAGCCCAGGCCCACGCCGTCGTCCTGCTCGAAAAACTCGACGACCCGCTGGAACTTCGCGCCATGACCGACGTCATCGAATCCCAGCAACAGCTCGAAGACGTAGTCCAGGACCTCGTAAGCCAGGTCCACGAAGCCGAACCACGAACCATCCGTCGTTCGCCCTTCGACACCGACGACATCACCTAGCGTCTAAGATTTTTGTACAAAGATAAGATGTCATCCTGAGCGAAGTTCGGCGCGCTTTGCGCCAATCGGAGTCGAAGGACCTGCGGTTGGGATGATCGAATACGCAACAAACTTCAGACTCAGCACACCAGTTATTGAGGAGGAAAAAAGTGACCAGAAATATCGCGTCATTTCTGCTTTGCGCTGGACTATTTTTTTCTTCCATAAGCCTCGCCCTCAGCCAGCCGCAAAACACCAACTGGCAAACCCCCGCCGAAGCCTCCAACTACCAAACCACTCCCGACTACGCCGCCACCATGGCCTACCTGCGTCGCATCGCAGCCGCCGCTCCGACCGAAGTCAAAATCGAGCCCTACGGAACCAGCGGCGAAGGCCGCGAGCTCAACATCGTCATTGCCTCGAAGGACGGCGACTTCGACCCCGCCCGCATCCACGCCGCCCATCGCCCCATCGTGCTCGTGCAGAACACCATCCACGCCGGCGAAATGGACGGCAAGGACGCCTGCCTCGCCCTGCTGCGCGACATGGTCATCACCAGGTCCCAGGCCGCGCTGCTCGACAACGCCGTCTTCATCTTCATTCCCATCTACAACGCCGACGGATTCGCGCGCCTCTCGCCCTACAACCGGATCAACCAGAACGGCCCCGAAGACATGGGCTGGCGCGGCAACGGAACCAACCTCAACCTCAACCGCGACTACCTCAAGGCCGACGCCCCCGCCACCCGCGCCTTCCTCAAAATGTTCCATCACTGGCTGCCCGACTTCTACGTCGACGACCACGTAACCGACGGCGCCGACTTCCAGTACGACGTGACCTTCTCGATCGACGACGGCCCCAACGTCTACGGCCCAACTGCAAAGTGGATCGACAACGTCGTCAAACCCACGCTCGTCAAGGACGTGGACGCGGTCCCCGGCCATCTCGCCTTTCCCCACTACATCACGCTCATCGACGACACCGATCCCGCCAAAGGCCTCGACTACTTCGCCTTCCCGCCGCGCTTCTCCAATGGCTACGCCATCCTCGAAAATCGTCCCGGCATGCTGGTCGAAATGCACATGCTCAAGGACTACAAGACCCGCATCGCCGGTAATTACGCATTGCTCCGCGCCTTGATGGAGATCGTCAACCAGAACGCCGCCAAGCTCATCCAGCTCAACGCCGCCGACGACGCCCAGGCCACGCGCCTCACCGGCAAGCCCTTCCCGCTCGCCGTCGCCTGGGGAGGCCAGACCACCCCCGTCCTCTTCCACGGCTACCAGTACACCCGCCAGCTCAGCGCCGTCTCCGGAGCCATGTGGATTCAGTATTCGCACGTCCCCTGGAACGCCACCATCCCCGACCGCACCGGCTCCAAAGTCTCCATCTCCATCACGCCGCCCGCCGCCTACATCGTCCCGCGCCAGTGGACACACGTCATCAACGTGCTCGCTGCGCATCAGGTAAAAATTCGGCGCACCACCGCCGCGTGGACCGGCAAAATCCAGACCTGGCATTGCGGCGGAATGCAGTGGAACCGCGCTCCCTACGAGGGCCGCCATCCCATCTTCTCTGGCGAATCGGAACACCAGCCGGGCAAATTCGGCCACTGCGATCTCGTCGATCAAACCCTGACCTTCCCCGCCGGATCAGCCGTAATCCCGCTCAACCAGCGCCTGTCCAAGGTCGCCATCGAATGGCTCGAACCGCAGGCGCCCGACTCCGCGATGGCCTGGGGCTTCTTCGACCCCATCTTCGAGCAGAAAGAATACGGCGAAGACTACGTCGTCGAAAAACTGGCCCGCCAAATGATGGACCAGGACACCAAACTCAAGCAGGAGTTCGAACAGAAAATCGAAACCGATCCCAAATTCGCCGCCAGCCCCTCCGCGCGCCTCAACTTCTTCTACGACCGCTCGCCCTGGGGCAAAGCCAACCGCGTCGGCGACTACCCCGTCGGACGCCTATCCAGCCTCAACGGGATCCCGCTCACAAAATAGCCCGCCCTGGTAAAATAGCCGGCCTCGACCCCGTTTTTCACTTTTCAATCAGCAGCCGCCTCAGCTACGCTTATCCCGCTTTTCATTTCTCACGCGAGGCCCATCCATGGACCAGAATCACCTTCACGCCCTGCAAGGCATCCTGCTCATCGTCATGCCTCTGTTCGCCATCGTCTTTATTGCCATCGTGGTCATCCCATATTGGTTCATCTGGAAAAAAGCCGGCTTCTCCCCCTGGTTCAGCCTGCTCATGTTCGTCCCGGTCGTGAACTTCATCATGCTCTACGTGCTCGCCTTTTCCGAGTGGAAAGTCGTCCCCATCCCCCAGCCCTCCTATCCATACTACCCGCCATCGTCGCTGCCGCCGCAGGTCTGAGTAGAAGACTCCATTCCCAGCAGAAACTCGCCGGGAATACCCTCGCAAAAATCCTGCGCGACACAGCTGACGCCCGCCAGGTTCTTGCCAAACGCATCCAACCTGTATGGATTTGGCCCCGGCTGCCGCAAGGTCCTGTCCCTCCGCGGCTTCGCCATCCTTTCATTTCGAGTCGACGCGGAGTTTTCGTCAAGCCAGGAAGGCGGGTGCATATGCTTCAACAGCGCTCACACGAGAGATTCTCTATCGCACAAGACTCTAACTAAGCGAGAGGATGCAGCGTGCCATCGAGAGACTCAGATTCAATGCGTAGCAACCAGTCGAAATGAAGCCTTTGTGACTCCAGCCACTTTTCAAGCACTTCGCGTTCCGGCGCTTCAAACTCAATCAGCATCCTTCCTTCCTGCATGTTCAGCAGAACCCGCTTTGCTGTGACCTGGGTTGCCGCATAGATCTGCCTCACCAGTTCGGCGGCGCCCTGGCGTGTCATACATGCCAAAGTATGTTGCGAGAGATAACAAGGCATTTCCCACTCCTATCCCAATGGAATATCTGTTAAAAGCTTAAACCTCGGTCGCAGCACGGCCGGACGTCTTCGCTTGTCAAAGATGAATCGACCATGCTTTTGCGGAATTCCGGACGAGCGATCGAACTACAGCGTGCCATCCTTCACGCCACGTACCCATCGCTCCTCAACGTTCGTGCTGTCGTGCAGAACGATGGCGGGAACTCCGGCGGGCGTTCTGAGATGGAAACAATCCGCACCGTCGACGTTTTGCAGCACGAACGCGGGCCGCGCATCTGCCGTCATGGCCACAATCTCAATATCGCTCAGATCAATGTTCTTCACATGCCGCAGATAAAATCCCTGCGACGGCATGTCGCCGAACATGTTCGGCTCAGGATATTTACTCTCGTCTTCCGGAGGAACAATCGCGGCCTGCTCTTTCGTGCCGCCTCCCCGATGCTGAATGTAGATGTGGTGCAGCTTCACATCCTCGATTTCGTGCCCCGGCACGCCGCTGATGATGCAGCCCAACTGGGACGCGGCGTTCGAGCAGATAACATTGCTCACAATCACTCGCCGCAGCGCGCCCGTTTTGGTCGATCCCGCGGGCCCGCGGAGACGGCTTCCGAGCCGCATGAAAATCGGAGCCGACACAATGTCGCGCATGGTGAGATTGGTGATCATCACATCTTCCAGCAGCGCACCGTCCACGGTTTCCAGCGCCAGCCCCTGGCAGCCCTCAAAGGTGCAGTTGGAGATGGTGATGTTTTTGAATCCGCCATTCGATTCGGTTCCCATCTTGATACGCCCGGTGTGCGAAACGTGTTTGCTCCCGTCGAACTTCTTCCACGTTCCATCAAGCATCGTTCCCAGCTCGTAGGCACCAGTCACGTAGCAGTTGGCGATCTCCAGGTTCTCCGTCGATCGCGCATAGCCCAGCGCATAGCTGCTCTTGGGCACAATCGCGTCGTCCCACGGAGAATTGACGGCGCAGTTCGTGATGTGCACATTGCGGCAGCAGTCGATGTCCATGCCGTCGCGGTTAGTATCGATGGCCAGCCCGTCGATGATGAGGTTATCGACGCCGGTCGCGAGAATCCCGAACCATCCGCCCTTGAGTATCTGAAAACCCTGCAGCGTGACGTTATGGCAGTTCTTCAGGCTGATGGATTTGTTGCCCACGCCGTTGATACGCCTGTTCTTTGGATCGCGGCTGTCGGGCCCATTGCTGCGCACCAGCCCGCGTCCCCAGATGCGCCCCGGCCCGAAGATCGAAATATCGTGCAGGCCCACGCCCCAGATGAGGCTGTTATGCCAGTGATTGTGGCCGAAATCCTGATAGGCTTCCCACGGCTGCTTCGGCTCCGGATCGTCGTAGCCTCCGGGCTGCCCTTCCGGCAGTGGATCGGCGGCGATGATCACTGCACCCTGCTCCAGATGCAGAGCCACGTTGCTCTTCAGGTGGATCGAGTAGCAGAGATACTGGCCGGCCGGGAAATAAACCGCGCCTCCTCCGGCAGCCGCCGCGGCTTCAATCGCGCGGTTGATTGCGGGCGTGTCAATTGTGCTGCCGTCCCCTTTGGCTCCGAATGCCGTGACGGCGATAACGCCTGCGCTGCCGGCCGGCGATCCCTGCTTCGGTGCGGCCTCCGCGCGCATCGACGCCGGGACGCCCAACGCCGCCGCTCCCGCTGCGCCAATACCCGCGAGCTTCAGAAATTCTCTCCGTGCTTTCATCAATTTTTACCTTTGAGTTGGTTTCGTATTCGTTTCTGAACGCCAATTGTATAAACAACGGCTTCCTCAATGAACTCCCGTTGGGTTCGTGCCGCAAGGCAAGCAGCAAAATACATCGTTGGCCGAGCGCAAATGGCAACTCGACGGTGATGAATCAATACAACGCCGATCTACGCGCTTCAATCTTTTCCCTTTACCCTGCCTCTGCACTCCCCGAACCCAATCCGCACGCAACCCTCCCGCTCGCAATACCCGCGCAGAATCACCTCATCTCCATCCTCAAGAAACGTCCGCGTCTCCCCATCCGGCAGCGCCAGAGGCTCCGCGCCACGCCGCGTCTTCTCCAGCAGAGACCCCACCGAATCCGCCGTCGCGCCCGACACCGTCCCCGTCGCCAGCAAATCTCCGGAGCGCAAATTGCATCCGTTGCTCGCGTGGTGCGTCAGCATCTGCGCCAGAGTCCAGTAAAGGTCCCGCAAATTCCCCCGGCTCATCCGAACCGCATCCGCTCCCTCGTGCCGCATCCGCTCCGTCCGCAGCCAAACCTCCAGCGTCACATCGAACCCGCCCCGCCGTCGGTCCGCCGCCGAATCCAGATACGCCAGCGGTCTGGGATCACCCGCCACCCGCTCAAACGCTGCCACCCGGAACGGCTCCAGAGCCTCCAGCGTCACCACCCACGGCGAAATCGTCGTCCGAAAATTCTTCGCCAGAAACGGCCCCAGCGGCTGATACTCCCACGCCTGTACATCGCGCGCCGACCAGTCGTTCAGCAGGCACAGCCCGAAAATATGCCGCTCCGCCTCGACCAGCGAGACCGGCTCCCCCAACTCGTTCCCCGGCCCCACAAAGAACCCAACCTCCAGCTCATAATCCAGTGCCCGGCTCGGCCCAAATACCGGTTCCACCGCATCCGGAGCCTTCACCTGTCCGCAGGGCCGCTGCACATCCATCCCACTTACCACAATCGACGAAGCGCGCCCGTGATACCCAATCGGAACCCACTTATAGTTCGGCAGCAGCGGATTGTCCGGCCTGAACAGCCTGCCCACGTTGGTCGCGTGGTACACCGAAGCATAAAAATCCGTGTAGTCCCCAACCCGCGCCGGAAGCAGCATCTCCACCCCGGCGCGCCGCACCAGCAGCGGCTCCACCCGCCCGCGTGCCCCCGCTTCCGAAAGCAACTCCGTCATCCGCGCCCGCAGCGCAGCCGATCCCCCACGTCCCAGCTCCATCAGCGCATTCAGCGAGTCCTCGCGGCAAGCCGAAGCCAGCTCCCCATCCAGCAAACCCGCATCCACAGCCGCCCGCAAATCAAAAATCCAGTCCCCAATCGCTGACCCCACGCAAGCCGCGCCATCCGCCCGCCGGAAAACCCCCAGCGGCAAATTCTCCAAAGGAAAATCCGACCCCTCCGCCGACTCCACCCTGCTCCGCATCAAATCCATCCCAGCGCCCGCGCCTCCGCAATCGGCTCCGTAAATGAACACGACCCATAGCTCATCGCAAACTCGCGGCGCGCCGCCCGAATCTCCTCCGCGCCCAACTCAAATCCCAGCCAGCACGCGCCATCTTCGCGAAAGGAAAACTCCCGGGCCGTCAGCGTATCCACCACCGCCCGCCGCTCCGCTCCGCGCCACGCCAGCGCGGCGGCCAGAAACACATTCGCAAACCCATGCATTACCGCCCGCGCACTCTCCGCCTCGTAGGTCAGCCGATAGCTCCCCCGAACCGCATGGTGTAGCCCCGCCGTCGCCTTGAACGGCACTCGGGCCCGCGCGCACGCCAGCAGAAAATCCGCCACCGCCTCCACCGAAGGAAACGCCTCCGCCACAACTCCGCCCGTCCGAATCTTCGCCCGCGCGCCCGAGCCGGCCACGACTGGAAGCACCGCCTCCGCATCCCCCGGAGCAAACTCCGCATAGACGACCGGCCCCGTTCCAATCCCCGTTCCAATCCCGGTCCCAAACGCCGCCGCAAAATCCCGCAGCACCCGTTCCGCATCCGCCGCAGTCCGCGCTTTCACCTCCAACGAATCCACCGACACCGCGCCCCGAGCCAGCCCCTCGACAGCCGCGGCATCGCGCTTCGCGTCTCCTGAACTGAGCACGCTAAGCCCCCACACCGGCTCGCGTTCCCCGCAGCAAACCTGTTCAAACGCCGCCTCAAATTCCCCCAGCCGCACCGCCGGAACCACAAACCGCCCCAGCGCCCATCCATCCTCGCCTGTCAAATATTCGCGATACCGCCGCACCGCGGTAGGCGTGTCCAGCCGCGCCGGAGGAAACAGTCCGGCATAATCCACCAGGCCCGCCATCAGCGCGCGCCCCACCGCCGTCATTGACGTCTCGCTCTGAAGTTGTTTTTGAGCCCCTGCCAGCACTCGTAGTATTCGTGCTGCCTGATCTTCGATTCCAGCGCGAACTTCGTCGGCCTCACCGGCAGCCCCGTCTCAAACATGAACGCCAGCGTATCTCTCAAATACACCGGCCTCAGCTCCGCCTCGCTCGCCCGCTCCCAGGTCTCCGCGTCCGGCCCATGCCCCGACATGCAGTTGTGCAGACTCGCGCCGCCCGGAACAAACCCCTCCGCCTTCGCGTCATACTGCCCAAACACCAGCCCCATAAATTCATTCATCCGGTTGCGATGAAACCACGGAGGCCGAAATGTATGCTCGGCCACCAGCCACCGCGGCGGAAAAATCGCAAAGTCCACATTCGCCGTTCCCTCGACCGCCGACGGAGCCGTCAGCACCGTGTAAATCGAAGGGTCGGGATGATCAAAGCTCACCGAGTTGATGCAGTTGAAATTCTTCAGGTCATATTTATAAGGAACATAGTTTCCGTGCCACGCCACCACGTCCAGCGGCGAATGATCAATCTCCGCCTCCCACAACCGCCCTAGAAACTTCGCCACAATCCGGTAATCGCCATCCACGTCCTCGTATGCCGCCACCGGAGTCAGAAAATCGCGCGCGTTCGCCAGCCCGTTCGCCCCAATCGGCCCCAGCTCCGGCAGCCGGAACGGTAACCCATAGTTCTCGCAGATATATCCCCGAACCCCGCCTTTCACCTCCACGCGAAACTTCACCCCGCGCGGAATCACCGCAATCTCCCCCGGCTCCACCGCCAGCACGCCCAGTTCCGTCGCCAGCGTCAGCCCGCCCTCCTGCGGAACCAGCAGCATCTCCCCGTCCGCGTTATAAAAAAAACGCCCCCGCATCGAAGCATTCGCCGTGTACACATGGATCGCGACGCCCGCCTGCATCGCCGCATCGCCGTTGCCGCCCATCGTCGTCAGCCCGTCGATAAAGTCCGTCTCCATCTCCGGCAGCGGAACCGGGTCCCACCGCATCTGGTTCGGCGGCGTATGCACCTCGTTAAACGGGCCGCTCCGAAGCAGCGACGTGTCCGCTCCCTCGTAGGTGGTAAAAGGCTTATGCGTCACCGAAGGCCGAATCCTGTATGTCCACGTCCTTCGGTTCACCGCCCGCGGAGCCGTAAACGCCGTCCCGCTGAACTGCTCCGTATACAGCCCCAGCTCCGACTCTTGCGGAGCGTTCTGACCTACCGGCAGAGCGCCCGGCTCGGCCTCCGTCGCAAACTCATTCCCAAATCCCGACAGATACCGCAACTCTCCACTCGCCATAACCCACCTCAACAAAACAAACCAAGGTATCCCGCCACAAATGCCATTGGCAAGAACTTGCCCGCCGCCACCACTTACCGATGTCATCCCGGGCCAGCCGGACGCGCCGAAAGCCCTCCCCGAGTGGAACGAAGACGAATTCCCTGTACTCTCTTGCGCCCTCCGCGGCGAAGCCCAAAAAAATCCCGCTCCGCCCACAAATTTAAGAGTACCCTCTTACCCAACCGACCACTCCCCCTAGCCCAGCGCCGGACGAGGAACCCATGTCTCTCACCGTAGCGTCGCGTTTTTGCGGAAACGTCTACATCATCGACTGCGAAGGCCACATCACCTCCGGCCACGCGACAACAATCCTCGAAGAGGCCCTCGACCAGGCCGAACAGGAGTTTTCCTGCTTCGTCCTGAACCTCAGCAAGGTCACGCGCATGGACAGCATGGGACTCGGCCTGCTCGTCCGCCACGCTTCCCGCCTCGGCAAGCGCCGCGGCTCCATCCGCCTCGCCAACCCGCAGCCCTTCGTCGCCCACCTGCTCGGCATCACCAAACTCACCGACTTCCTCAGGAGCTACCCCACCGAAGCCGAAGCCGTCGAGTCCTTCCTCGGCCCCTGCCCGCCGCCGAGCAGGGAAGCCAAATCCGGCCCCACCTTAATGGTGTTCGACCAGTCCCCCGACCTCTGCATCTTCGTGCGAACCGTGCTCGAGCAGCACGGCTTTAAAGTAAGAACCGTCTGCTCCCTCCGCGACGCCAAGGTCCTGCTCTGCGCCGACAAAGTGGACTACATCCTCATCGGCCCCTGCACCCCGCAGCTCACCTCGCAAATGGTCGCCAAAGAGCTGTCCTCGCTCGCCCCCAAAGCCGCCGCCCTCCAGCTAAGCCCCGACTTCATCTCCCACAACACCACCCAAGCCACCCAAACCCTCCTCCAAATGCTCGGAGTGGGCGGCGCTTCGTAATAATCTCGTTGTCCTGAAGCGAATTGATGAAGACTTCTTCGTGAGCGAATAGCCGCTGGGTCGCCACTCAAGCCCCTTCTGCCATTAAGCCGCCCCCCTCACAACGAAGCTCTCAACTCTACCCGACCCGCCACCGGCTCCACAATTCGAACCCGCCCGTGCCCCGGATTCGTCTCTTCATAGGTCCGAAGCATCCCCGCCTGCTCCAGCTTCACCACGTCACGCCGCACCGATTTAGGGTCGCGCTTCAGGGCCGCCGCCAGCGAAGAAATCGAGTGCCTCCGCTCCCGCGCCGCCTCCACCAGCCGCAGCCGGTTTGCCGTCAACACCTCCAGCATGTCCAAAGGATCGGCAAACGTAACCGTGACCTCCGCCTCAATTGCTTCCCCGCGGTCCAGCTTCCTGGCCCTCGCCGTGGCCCGCTTCGCGTATGCTTCAAATCCATCCGTGCGTATTGTCGTTTTCATTTTCATTCCTCCCTTAGCGCCCGCACTTCTTCAAGGAACGTTTTCACAAGCGCCTCATAACTGGTGAACTCATACTCTTTCACCGCGCCCTTGAAATGCCGTTCGTGCGCGCCGTGTGCATTGTCATATCCGAGCACCCGGCCATTGTCCACGCGGCAAAGCGCGTGGTTGATGAACGCCAGGTTATATTTCGCAACCTGGCCGTCCTCGCCCGCCCAGACTTCCTCGCGAATCATTCCCAGACCGGAGGCGCAGCGCACCCGCGTAGTCTCGTCCACTCTCTTGGTCAGCGCCCGGGCCTTCGCCATTCAATTAGTGTTATATCACAGGTAGGTCGTCATACGCCACACCTGTATCTGCCAGCCATGAGGTCTAACATGAAAGGGAGCTTCATGGACCCCCAGCACCAGCAACTAATCCAGATCGTGGACGCCGCCTCCGCCGACGCCGCCCGTCGCTCCGGCCCCTGGCTTCACTGCCGCCTCGGATGCACCCAGTGCTGCATCGGCATCTTCAGCATCACGCAGCTTGACGCCGCCCGTCTCCGCGAAGGGCTCGCCGCCCTCGACCGCGACGACCCCGAAACCGCCGCCGCCATCCGCCGCCGCGCCGCCGCGTCCGTCCACCGC
>JBAPRH010000038.1:0-39331 GCA_049280995.1 Acidobacteriaceae bacterium | reverse complement strand
GGAGAGGAGTGGGAGATTGTGCCTGAAGTCAAACGACTCTGCCGGTTTCACCAGCGAAACCTTTGCGATGAGCCGATGCTTTTTGAAACATATGACGGAATCCTGCTGCGCAACGTCATGCTCTATTTTCCGATGGAAACGCGCCGCCAGCTTCTGCTGAATATCCATCGCATTCTGGCGCCGGACGGATTTCTTGTTCTGGGAGCCAGCGAGCGACCCGGGCTGCCGGAACTGTTTGAGCCGTTTGTGGCCTGGGACACCTGCTATTACAAGCCGGTGGCTAACGCGCCGAGAGAGTAGGGCCGTGATACAGCGCGCATCTTAGAGCCTGACGCGATATTCTGCTGTTCGAGCAGACGAGGCGCGGTTGCTGAATGGCGCGAGGAAAGAAATCAAAGGCTGACGCAGAGGTCGCTACCGCGGAGAACGACGCGGCGCTGGCGTTGTTTCATCCCATTACCACCGCGTGGTTTCGGTCTGCCTTTGGCCGCGCCACTGCGCCGCAACGGCTGGGATGGCCCGCGATTGCACGCGGTGAGAGGACGCTGATTCTTGCGCCAACCGGGACTGGAAAAACGTTGGCAGCATTTCTGTGGTGCCTCGACCGGCTGATGCTGCGCCGCGAGGCGGACCAGGGGGAAGGCTGCCGCGTGGTGTATATCAGCCCGCTCAAGGCGCTGGCCGTCGATGTGGAGCGCAACCTGCGTGCGCCGCTGGCTGGGATTGTTGACCTCGCACGAAAGAAACGAGTCCCGATCGATCTTCCGGAGATCAGCATTCGCACGGGAGACACTCCGCAGCGAGAGCGTGCGCGGTTTCGACGGCACCCGGCGGAGATTCTGATTACCACCCCGGAGTCGCTGTATCTGCTGCTGACTTCGGAGTCGGCGAATGCGCTGCGCACGGTCGAGACTGTCATTGTTGACGAGATTCACGCGCTGGTTCCGACTAAGCGCGGCGCGCATTTGGCGCTTAGCCTGGAGCGACTGGAAGCGATTGCGCAGGGGCCGGTACAACGCATCGGGCTTTCGGCTACGCAACGGCCTTTGGAAGAGGTCGCGCATTTTCTTGGCGGCGTGGAGGCGGGTAAGATTCCGAGGCGGGCGAGGGAAGCCGGTGCGCTTGCCGAATTTGAGCGCGAATGGACGAGTGACGAGGAGACTGATCAAAAATTTCGTGTGGTGACAATCATCAATGCCAGCGAGCCGAAGCGGCTTGATCTGAAGGTCGAAGTTCCCGTCGAAGATATGGCGCGGATTGCGCAGGTGGAGGAGTTGCCGGACGGCGGGAAGGCGCGGCGCACGTCGATCTGGGGCGCCATTCATCCGCGCTTGCTGGAAATTGTTTTGAAGCGGCGGTCCACGCTGATTTTTGTGAATAACCGCCGCACCGCCGAGCGGATTGCCGGCGCGATCAACGAGTTGGCGGAGCAGGGCGGGATTGCCGGAACGCTGGCGCGCGCGCATCACGGTTCCCTGGCCGCCTCGCAGCGGGCGGAGATTGAAGAGCAGCTCAAGGCGGGGAGCATCCGCGCGCTGGTCGCTACGTCGTCGCTTGAACTTGGCATTGATATGGGTGCGATTGATCTGGTGATCCAGATCGAGGCGCCGCCGTCGGTTGCCAGCGGGATGCAGAGAATTGGGCGTGCGGGTCATCGGGTGGGCGTGGCGAGCGAAGGGGTCATCTTTCCGAAGTACCGGGCTGACCTGATCGCGTGCGCGGCGGTCACGCGCGCCATGCAGGAGGGGCTGGTTGAGTCCACGCGCTATCTTCGTAATCCGCTGGACGTGCTGGCGCAGCAGATAGTGGCGATTGTGGCGCAGCCGCCGGCGGTTGCTGTTCCGCGCAACAAAGGCCAGCCTCCGCGCCAGACGGAGATCACGGTGGAGGCGCTCTTCGCGCTGGTTCGGCGCGCGGCTCCCTTTGCTTCGCTGAGCCGCGCCGCATTTGAGGGCGTGTTGGACTTGCTCTCCGGGCGCTATCCCTCGGATGAATTCGCCGAGCTACGGCCGCGCATTACATGGGACCGCACGCATAACTTGCTTACGCCGCGCGAGGGCGCGAAGACGTTGGCTGTCCTGAACGCGGGCACGATTCCGGACCGCGGGCTCTATGGAGTTTTTCTTTCCGGCGCGGCGAAGCCGGTGCGCGTGGGCGAACTGGATGAGGAGATGGTGTTTGAAAGCCGCACCGGCGAGGCGTTTGTTCTGGGAGCCTCGACGTGGCGCATCGACGAGATAACGCATGACCGCGTGATGGTTTCGCCCGCGCCGGGAGAGCCGGGGAAAATGCCTTTCTGGCACGGGGACCTTGCCGGACGCCCGCTTGAATTTGGACGGCGCATCGGCGCGCTGGTGCGGGAGCTGCGGGAGGTTCCGAAGAATGCCGCGATCAGCCGGCTGGTGCGCGAGCATGGGCTGGCGATGCAGGCGGCGGAGAACCTGATTCGCTTCCTCGCCGATCAGGAGGCGGCTACGACCGCGGTTCCCGACGACCGAGGGATTGTGATTGAGCGCGTGCGCGACGAGATGGGCGACTGGCGAGTGTGCGTGCTTACACCGTTCGGAAGCCGGGTGCATGCTCCGTGGGCGATGGCCGCGGCGGAGAAGATTCGCGCGGGTGGCGGACCGGACGTGGAGGCGATGTGGGCCAATGACGGATTTGTGCTGCGATTTCCGGACACGGATGTTATGCCCGATCCGGAACTGCTGTTGCCGCATCCGCGCGAAGCGACGGAGCTGGTGCTGCGGCAGTTGGGAGCGACCTCGCTGTTTGCCGCGAAGTTCCGCGAGTCGGCGGCGCGGGCGCTGCTGCTGCCGCGACGGCGCGCGAGGGGTCGCGCTCCGCTGTGGCAGCAGCGCAAGCGGGCCTACGATCTGCTGTCGGTGGCTTCGCGTTATCCGTCGTTCCCCATGCTGCTGGAGGCGTATCGCGAGTGCGTTCGCGATGTGTTTGACATGCCCGCCCTCCTTGAAGTGCTGCGCGCAGTGGAACGAAGCGAATTGCGCGTGCATGTCGCCGATTCGCGCAGGCCTTCGCCCTTTGCTTCATCGCTGCTGTTCAGCTATGTCGCCAACTACATCTATGAGGGAGACGCGCCACTGGCGGAGCGGCGGGCGCAGGCGCTCTCCATTGATCAGGATCAGCTTCAGGAGTTGCTCGGTGAGGCGGATTTGCGGGAGCTGCTCGACGCTGAGGCGATTGCCGAAGTTGAGGAACAGTTGCAGGGGCTGGGCGAGACGCAGCGTGTCCACACAGCGGATGGCATTCACGACCTGCTGCTGCGTCTGGGTGATCTTTCTCGCGGAGAAATTACAGGTCGTCTGGATGCGCCGGAGCTTGAGCTTTCGATCGACGGACTGCTACGAGTGGGGCGTTTACTTGCAGTGGAGATTGCGGGCGAGAAGCGAGTGATCGCGGTTGAAGACGCGGCGCGTTATCGCGATGCGTTGGGGATGGTGCTGCCGGCAGGGATTCCCGCTGCTCTGCTTGCACCGGTGGCAGCGCCGGTGCTGGAACTGCTGCGGCGATACGCGCGCACGCATGGGCCGTTCACGGTGGGCGAAGCTGCGGCGAGGTTTGGGCTGGATGCGCGGCGCGTGGAGGCTTCGCTCAAGACGCTGGTGCTCGATGGGCGCATTCTGGAGGGCGGCTTTCGTCCGGAGGGGCTACATCGCGAGTGGTGTGACGTGGAGGCGCTGCGGCAGATTCGGCGGAAGTCGCTGGCGCGGCTGCGGAAGGAGATTGAGCCGGTTGAGCCGGCGATGCTGGCGCGCTTCACCACGCACTGGCAGGGCGTGATACAGAAGCGGCGCGGGCTGGACGCGCTGCTGGACACAATTGAGAATTTGCAGGGTGCGCCGCTGGCCGCTTCGCTGGCGGAGTCGGCGATTCTGCCGGCGCGCCTGGCGAAGTATTCACCGGGAGATCTGGACACATTGATTGCGGCGGGCGACGTGGTGTGGTGTGGCTTTGATTCGCTGGGTGAGCGCGATGGACGGATTGGGCTGTACCTTGCTGACAAGGTTTCGGAGCTTCTTCCGCCGCGAGTGTTGCGCGATGGTTTGCCGCTCAGCGAGATGGAGCGGGCGGTTGTGGATCAGCTTGCGCGCAGCGGCGCGATGTTTTTCGCGCAGTTGCTTGACGCTTTGGGCGGAGGCTATCCGGGCGAGGTCCTGAATGCGCTTTGGAGCCTGGTGTGGCGCGGGGTTGTGACCAACGACACGTTCCATACGCTGCGCGCCTATGTGGCCAAGCCGTCTTCCTCGCGTCCGGCGAAGCGGCAGCATAACCTAGGGGCGTTCCGGTCGCGACGCACCACGCCGCCCAGCGCACAGGGGCGCTGGGCGCTGATCGCACAGCCGGAACTCGGCACAGCCGCGCAGCAAACGATCCATCAGACTCTTTGGAGCCATGCGCTGGCGCTGCAACTGCTGAACCGCTACGGCGTCCTCACGCGCGAAACGGTTGCGCAGGAGAACGTGCCGGGAGGGTTCAGCGCAATCTACGACGTTCTGAAGGCGCTTGAGGAGAGTGGGCGCATCCGCCGCGGCTATTTTGTGGCGGGGCTGGGGGCGGCGCAGTTCGCACTGCCAGCGGCGGTGGATATGCTTCGCTCGTTGCGCTCCCATGCGCTGCCGGAGCAGGCGGAGATGGTCACGCTGGCCGCCGGCGACACCGCGAATCTGTATGGCTCTGTGCTGCGCTGGCCGCGGGGCGACGAAGATTCAGGCGAGAGCGGCGCTCACTCGCTGACGCGGAGGGTGGGAGCGTCGGTGGTTCTGCGCGATGGTGAGATGGTGGCGTATCTGCGACGCAACAATCCCAATGTGCAGGTTTTTCTTCCCGCCGACGAGCCGGATCGCACGAACGCCGCACGTGACCTCGCGGAATTCATGGCCGAGACGACGCGGACGTCGATGCACGCGGACGGAGAGCATTCGCATAGCGGACTGCTGATCGCTACGATCGATGGGCGGCCGGTGCGGGAGCATTGGCTGGCGCGTTTCCTGCTCGACGCGGGTTTTTTGGCAGCGCCAATGGGCTTCAATATTCGCAGACCGCGGGCTGTCGAGTGAGGTGACGTGTAGTTCGAAGCTATTCCTGCTGATCTTGCGGCTGTGAATCCTGCTGCGAGTCGCCTTTGGGTTTTCTGCCGAAGAGCTTGCCCCAGAACCCCTGCTTCTTTTTTTCCTTATGCTCGGGCGGCATGATGGCGGTCTGCGCAGGCTCCCTGGGACTGATGGCGGGAAGCTTCGGCTGCTTTGGAGCTAACGCAGTCGGTGCATTGGAGGAGGGAGAATTGTTTTCGGGCTTTTCTCCCAGGCCGAAGATCCTCTGGAAGATATTGCGTTGATTTCCGTTGACGTGATCGCAGGTATCGGTCGGCTGCGTGCCGTCGAGGAAGGCGGCCGTGTAATCGTCGGGGCAGGCGGCGTCGGCCAGCAGGTTGGTTACTTTATCAAGCTGCACTTCGGTTACCCCTGAAGGAGCGACGAAGGGCTTGGTGTCGGAGTACTGAGGCAGGGCCACGGCGCGCTTCATGAAGTCGGCCCAGATGGGGGCTGCGGCGTCAGCGCCTTGCATCTTGATGTCGCTGTAGTCATCATTGCCGACCCAGACTATGCAGATCAGGTTGCTCGTGAAGCCGGCGAACCATGCGTCGTGCGAGGTGCCGGTTTTGCCCGCAGCGGGCGCGATGAAGCCCATGGCGCGAACCTTGGCGCCGGTGCCATGGTTGATGACATTTTCCATGAGCACAGTGGTCAGGTAGGCCACGCGCGGGTCGAGCACAGGCGTGGACTTTGGCGTGTAGTCATCCATGACATCGCCGTTGGCCCTGCGGACGGAGGCCAGCATCCAGGGATCGGTCTTGACTCCGTTGTTGGCGAAGATGGTGTAGGCCCCGGCCATTTCGAGGGGCGTTGCATCATAAGCCCCGATGGCCATGGCGGGCGTAGGCTCGACGGACGTGATGCCGGCCGTGCGGGCGAGAGTGGCGACGTTGTCGTAGCCGACCATCTGGGCCAGCGAAATGGTCGCGTTGTTAAGCGACCACTGCAGTGCGGTGCGGGCCGGGACCATACCGCGATAGTCGTTCTCGAAGTTCCGCGGCGTGTAGGTTTGGTCACCTGCGAAAGTGAAGACGGTGGGCTCGTCGTTGAGGATGGTGTTCTGGGTAAAGATACCGCTCACGCCATCGCTTGCCGTGAGCTGTGCGCCGGCCAGGCTGGTGTTGTAGGCGGCGGCGTAGACGAAGGGCTTGAAGATGGAACCGGTGGGCCGGTGCGCAACTGCGTGGTTCAACTGACTGATGCCATAATTGCGTCCACCTACGAGGGCGAGCACCTGCCCGGTGTGCGGATTGAGCGCGACGAGCGCGACCTGCGGATAGACGATCGGCACGTTATGTCCGCGCTTGAGGAGGCGCGCGTGGCGGGCCTCGACAATCTTGTCGACCTGCGCCATGCCCTCGGCAACGGCCTCGCTGGCGGCGCGCTGGAGATCGGGGTCGAGCGAGGTATAGATGCGCAGCCCCTCGGAGTTGTAGTCGTTGTCGCCGAGACGGGAGGCAAGCTGGTCGCGCACCAGATCGACAAAGTAGGGGGCCTCGCCCGCGTCGACCGAGCCGGGAACGAGCTTGAGCGGAGTGGCTTTGGCTTCCTCCGCCTGCTCTTTTGTGATGTCCCCGGTTTCGACCATGGCGTCGAGGACGACGTTGCGACGGGCGATGGCGCGTTTGGGATGGCGATACGGGTTAAGCCGGCTGGGGCTCTGAATCAGGCCTGCCAACAGCGCGGCCTGGGGCAGCGTGAGTTGGCGTACGTTTTCACCGAAGAAGGCTTGCGCGGCCTCGCCGAATCCATTGATGGAGAAGCTGCCGCGCTGGCCAAGAGGAATCTCGTTCGCGTATAGCTCGAAGATTTTCTGCTTGGAGAAGCGATGCTCAAGCTGGAAGGTGATAACGATCTGGAGGAATTTGCGGTGGAAGGTCCGCTCCGGCGAGAGGAAAAACTCTTTCGCCAGTTGCATGGTGAGCGTGGATGCGCCGCCGAAGTTGCGGCGGTCTCCGCGCAGGTCGTGCCAGGCCCACGCGACGATGGCATAGTAATCGACGCCGCCGTGTTGAAAATAGCGATGGTCTTCGATGGACGTGACGGCATCGACGACGACTTTGGGAATCTGGTCCCAGGTGATGAGGCGGCGCTTGGCACGGTTGCGGTCCGAAAGATCCGTGATGAGCAGGGGTTCGAGCTCGTAAGCGGCCAATTGCTCGCCGTTATCGCCGGTGATCTGGTTGATTGCGCCCTTGGCGAAGGTGATGGTTGCACCCTGGGGCGCATGATAGGATTGCGGCCCGGGATGGATGGTGATGCTGTCGGGCCCTTCGGAAAGGGTGCCCATTGGCGACGGGTTGCCTTTGCCTTCGATTGAGTATCCCGCGCTGCGAAGCTCCTGCGCGATGAAGTCGGGGGTGAAATTCTGACCGGGCCGAAGTTCCTGCGGAGCGGCGTAGATCTTGGCCGTGTTTTCAAACAGGGGTTTTTCCAGCCGCTGATCGACAATGTGCTGGTATTTGACGTAATAGAAGCCGAAGACGCAGCCGAAAACGATGAAACAGGCAGCCACAAAGGCTCCGAGAATCAGCAAAAGCGTGCGTCTGGAACGGGGTTTGCCCTGCTTTCTCGGGGCGAATCTAATTTTCACAGCCAAAACGAAACGTCTCCTGTTCCATCTTATTTGCTTTGGGCAGAAAGCGCCTCTTTTGAGGCAATCGTTAAGAACATCCTCAATTTCAAGCTTCTGATCCGAGGATGGAAAACGGGAAGGCCGGGACTAATTTAATCGGTCTTCTTCAGAACCGCATCGCGGTCTTCATCAGTATAGATTTCGCCTTCGAATTTACGAAGCGCCGGATACTGGTTGGCGTCGAGCTCGAGCTTTTTCACGGTGTATTCGCGAGAGTAACGCAGCACTCTGCCTTCGAATTTAACGTCGCTGTGGTAGCTGGCGAAGTCGGTGTTGACGTTGACCGGATCGGGCAGGTCATCGACGGTGTAGCCGGCGGGGATTTTTACATCGAAGGTATCGCGCCAGTCGCCGGTTGAGCTGAATTCGATGGGATAGCGGCGCGGGCCGTCCTCGATGTGGAACGCGTCGGAGCCGACCACGCGGGGGCGCACCAGCATCAGGTTGCCCGCATTTTTCGCATACGACAGGGCAGCGACGTGATAGTGCAGAATCAATTGCTGGTTGAGCTTGCGGGCGTTCTCCACCTGTTCATCGCTTGCCTGGAAGGAAGAAAAGTCGCGCCGCAGCGAATTTTCGAGACTTTGCTGTTTATCCGTGTCGCTGCTCATGGCAAACCAGCCACGCAGATCGTCTGAGGAGGCCCCGAGTCGCTTGACGGTGACGTCGCCGGTAAGTGAGCCATCTGTGCCCAGCGTGAAGCTGGCCGTGCGATCGACGGTGTCGCTGTCGGGGTTGAGCACGGGGAGAGCGATGGCCTGGCTGTTCGCGCCGTCAATTAATAAGCCGTAGCTGCCCTGAAGGTAGGTGGGCAGCAGGCCGATGGGGACGTAGGGATTCGTAGGGTCGAAGAGGAGGTAACGGTCGCCCGTCTTCGCCGTGACGACGGCCTTGAGGGCCGGGTTTTGGTATCCGCTCGGAATTTCAATGGCAGCAATCATGTGCTCGCCGATGAGCGACGGGACTGTCGGATCGACAACGCCGCGATCAGTATCGACCATGACCCAGGTGGCGCGCACGCCAACCGCATCCAGCATGGAAATGAGCAGCGTGACCTTATCCTTGCAATCGCCGTAGCGGTTTCGGTAGACCTCTTCAGCCGGATGCGGGATGTACCCTCCGACGCCGATTTCGATGCCGACGTAGCGGATCTGCTGTTGCATGAAGTCGGCGATCTTGCGGATTCGCTCCGTGAAGTCGGCATTGGGGCTGGTGAGCGCGCGGCTGGCGTTGGCAATGTCGGTGGGGCCTTCGCTTTGCGGCGCCGCAAGCTGCGTATACCACTCGCCGATGCGCGTCCAGAGTTGAGAGCCTTGTGGAAGCGGTGTCGCGGAGAAGTAGACTTCCATGCGCCCGGCCAGCGCATCCTCCGCTGGAGCCATGGAAACTGAGTCGAGATTGATGCCGGGAATGTTGGTGAGTTCCCATCGGAAGTTGTTGGGAGCGACCTCTGTGGGTTCGACGCTCGCGTATTTGCGCCACAGCGCGCCATGCTGCCATCCCTGGGGCAGGTCGATTTCAAAGACAGATTTGACGGTGGGAACAGAGTGTTGGAATTCCCACGACTCATTGCCCGAGTACATGGGAATCTGCTTCGTGTACTCGTATGCGACGATGCCGCCCGGATCGGTTCCGGGAACGTCAGCCGTTTCAAAGCGAGCGTCGTTGTAGAGAATGCCCCATTCGTCCGCGCCACCCTCTATGATCTGATCCTTCTTCACCGTGTAATGGTGGCCGTCCGGGCCGATGCTCCAGATATGGAACGACAGGAGCTTGCTTTCCTTGTTGAACCGGGCGACAGGCTGCGCGTAGTCGCGGCCCTGCGGGCGCAGGATTTTGACGACCTCGCGATAGCGTTCCACGATCTGGCCGTCGCCGCTGAAGGTGAGCAATTGGTCCTCTAGCAGGATGGCTGCCTTCGGGTGAGCTCCCGGCGGTACCTGCACCTGCGCCGCGGCTGCTTGCGTCACCCAATCCGGAAGCTCTTGCTTTGAGGCGTGGGCCGAGGACACCGCGAGAGCGATACAGAGAGGAAGCAGAGCCCGCTGGAAGCTTCTCATGGTCACTTCCCGGCGGCAGCAGGAGCCGTCACGCTTGCCGAAACCGCAACCGGGACCATCTGTAGAGCGACCTGCGACTGATCGCTTGCGCTCACCTTTTGGAAGAAGTCGCGGAGCGCGGGATACTCGGTCGCCTTGTAAAGAACGCTGGCGACGCGCAGCAGGCGCCCATAGCCGTAAGTATGGGGCGAGGAGACGAATTTCGTGAGGTAGTCCGCGTTCGGAGCGAACGGTATGTCGCCGCCCTTCGGCAGGCTCTCGACAGTTAAGTTTGGCGGTAGGGTTAGCTGGAAGTCATCGCTGACCATGTAGGGATAGCCCATATCCACCGGGTTTTCGCGATGTGTTTTTGCGAACAACGGCGGGTTGCCGGCCTCGAAGAACACTGCCGGAAGGAAGACATGCCTGCCGGTTGTTGTGCCCAGCGTTCCGCTCACGTTGACGACGGCCATCAGTGGATGGGTGAAATCCGTCAGGCCGACAAAGTGATCGACCTTGACCTGCGCGCCGGAAGGCATGGAGCGCTGCAGCTCGTCGTCAAACTGCTTTTTGATTCCTGTCACATCTCCGCGCAGGGCGGCCTGACGCCAGGCGAGCGCCTGTGCGCCGGTCATGTTTTCGTAGATTCGGCCCGTGACCTGGCCAGTGGGGCTGAGCGCAAGCCGCGCCACGCGGGTCAGGCTGTCATCTTTATAATTCGGCGCGGGAGTGGAGAACATCTCCACACCCTTATCGCTTTGCCGGAGCCCGCTCGCCCAGGTGTGCTTCCAGTGGAGTTTGTCGAATTCACAATAACGCGGTCCAGGGTCGAAAAGGATCTCTTTGCCGTCAATGGAGACGATGGCGAGCTCGTCATCCAGTTGGTCCCAGCTCAGAAAATCCGGCTCAAAAACGTTTTTGTCGCGATCAACGACAATTGCTCCGTAGGCTTTCAGCCCGGCGGCACGGACCATGGCGACAAACAGGCGCGTGATCTGGTCATCGTAGCCGCGCTTCTGCTCCCAAACGTCTTCGGCGTTCTTTATCTTGACGCCCTCGGCCTTGTTCTCGGCGGCGGAGTGCTGGCGCGTGAAGCTGGTGTTGTCGAGCTGCATCACCGCGTCATAAATTTTTTCAACCTTTTGCTCGTCGGTGTCGCCCGGAGCGGTGATTCCATTGACAGCCGCTCGAATTTTGCCGGATGGATCGGCGAAATGGTCGAAGTCTTTAGACCAGTATTTTCCTTCGGTCTTCCAATATTCGGCTGTCGTGCGGAACGGCGAGTAGTAAAACGTTAGCCGGTAGGCGAGGCTCTTGAATGGCGGCAGGTAATCGCCCTTAGGCATCGCCGGGATGTTCTCCACTGTCAGGTCGTAGCCGTCCACGCCTTCCCGCACCTTCACTCCCGGCGGCAGGATGTAGGTGTAAAGAAGGATGTTGGCGACGTTGTCATGCCCGTTTTCGTGGGTGGTGATATAGACGGAGCCGCCGTTCAGATCGTGGCTGGGAAGGAAGTGATAATGCGCCTTCTCCACGGGAATGTCCTGTTGTATCTGCCAGTCCGGGGAGGAAACGATGCTGCTGTCATATTCCAGTATCCAGCGGTATTCGATGATGCTACCCACCTGCACGTCGGGCATGCTGAACACCTTGGCCATGACACGTCGATTGCCCGCCTTCAGCAGCAGCTTGTCGTAGGGCTTGCCGGTGAAGGGAACGATGGTTCCGTCGCTCTGGATGGTGCGTCCGGTGATGCCGCGAATAGTGTAGGTGCCAGCCAGGTAGGGAATCTCGATGTCGCCGAACATCTCCTTGCCCTTTTCGCTCAGAATCTTGATGCGCGCATACAGCGTGTGCATGTGGAGTTCGTCGTTTACCATTTCTTCGCGAAACAGGTAGACGGCGGGCGCGTCCGGGTCGGCCGCATAGGACTTCATGCCGAGCTCATCGGGGGTGGGCTGCTGCCATTCAGGAAATGCGAAGGCGGAGAGCGGAGCGAAAATCAGGCAGAGAGCAAGAAAGCGGCGAGCCAGAGCGAACACGGCGTAACCTCAGCGGAAGCAGAATCCCCACCCGGAAAGTTCGAATTGTGAGTTGCCGGGAGGGTCGCCCCATTATGGCTTTGCTCTTCGGGTTGGGCAAGAAATTTTTTAGTGCTGGCCGGGGCTGGCCGCACGGGCGAATGCCTCGCATGGTCACTCCCTCTGCTCGTGGGCTTGCATTTGCCGCACATTCAGAGTGGTGTTTGATACCCGGGACGGGTCCTTCTGCTGTGATAACTTTGAGGGAGCGGGAGCCCGTAGCTCAGTTGGTAGAGCATCGCCCTTTTAAGGCGTGGGTCCTGGGTTCGAATCCCAGCGGGCTCACCAGTGCGCGATCTGAGTTCCAAACCTGAATTTCCCTTCTGAATTTCCCATCTGAATTTGAGACACCCGCCGGTAGTTACCGGGATGGTTCCCTGTGTGCTTCCCAGGCCTTTACGTACTTCCAGTGGACATAAGCGGAGTGGTTGAGGTGGTAGATGAGGCCGGGGATTCCGTCGAGAAAACCGAGGCGGAAAAAGTAGTTTTTGATAAAGGTGGCGGCGGGATTCAGCAGGGCCAGCCGGAAGAAGCCCGCCGACGTGGAGGCTTTTCCTCGCTCGACCAGCACCGCCACATTCTCTGAGCTGTAGTCGTTCATGTGGCTGAGGTATAGCTCAAAGCGGGGATAGGCGTAGTGCATGAGGTCATGCTTCAGCGTGCCTTTCGGCCCGTTGAACTGCGGAGTACCGTGGGGGCCGACGTGGGTTTCCATTTGCGCGCTGCCGCGGCGCCACAACCGGAGCTTGTGGTCCGGATAAAAGCCTCCATGGCGAATCCAGCGGTCCATGAAGAGGTTGAGGCGGGGAACCCAGTAGGCTTCGAATTGCGGCTTGGCGATAGTTTGCCGAATTTCTTCGGCCAACTCGGCGCCAACAACCTCGTCGGCGTCGAGCAGCAGAATCCAGTCGCTGGTGCATTTGGCGATGGCGATGGATTTCTGCTCGGGATGGCCACGGAAGTCACGATTGAAGGAATGCTGTGCGCCGAAGGAGCGGGCGATTTCGGGCGTGCGGTCCACCGAGCCTGAATCGACGATGACAATTTCATCGGCCCAGCGAACGCTTTCGAGCGTGCGGGGCAGGTTCTTCTCCTCATTGCGGGCGATCATTGCGACGGAGAGAGTAGGTCGGGTCATTGGAAGTGGGTCGCTAGTCCTGGCCTGGCGCGGGCATCGGCTGGAGCGTGGCCGTTTTTCGGGGCGTCCCCGCAGTTTTCGGAGAAGGAACGAGCGCCGTGGGGTTCAGGACAGGAGCTTCCCGGAGCAGATTGAGCACATCGGGCGGCAGGGGCCGGTCGGCGCGGGAGAGCAGCAGCGAAACCTGCCAGATCTGCGTGGAATTCAGAATCTTGTCGAAAGCCGGCATACCCGTCAGGCGAATGCCGTTGTTAACCTTCCACCAGGTTTCGCCGGGAGGGTCATCGCTCACGCCCACCGCTTTGTTGCGGTGGTGGCGCTCCCAGAGCTGCGGAGCGTGCGGGTACATATATTTTGCGAACGAGGACGGGTGTCCGTAGAAGCCGTGGCAGACAGCGCATCGATCGTGGTAGATGCGTGCTCCGGCTTCGAGATTCGCGTCAGTCGGCTGGATAGGAACGCCCTGCGGCATCTCGGCTTGAATGCGGGCATGCAGAGGCGCACGGACGAACTGCCGCTCCAGAGGGAAGGGGCGGTCAGCGGTCGCGACAGGGGGATGTCCCGCCTTCAAGTAAACGTAGGCGGCGATGGGAAGGGCGGCAAGCCCCAGAATTAAGCCCAGAAGGAATGACTTCATTGTCTCGTTTCCGTCCCAACAGGATAATGCCAAAGCCCGTTCGTGGACGAATCAGATTGCATGGCCGCGACGAGAGGTTGCAAACCAGGCGTCAATCCTCAGTCGAGAAAAAATTAACGAAGTCATTCAATCCAAAGCTCAAGATTGCTCGCTCGAGATGCCGATGATTTCTTCCCAAAAGTCACACTGGAATTAGGAAAGAAAAAACAGTCCGGCGCATTACCAGGCCCCCGCTCCCTGCGCTGAATGTACCAGTTTCAACTTTGCTGTGCCCAAGTTAAGTTCTCAACCGGAGTCTGCGATCTTTTCGGACAGAGTGGTTCACTAGGCACTAGCGGACCTTTTTACGCTAAATTATTGAGTAGATTGGACATATCGCGAAGTGCTTTGTTTAGTATGAAGTACAGCTGGAATCATCCTCTAATCTGATGAAAACAAAGGAGGCTGGAACTTTTTTGCCGACTTCCAGCAAGTTGCACAGGAACCCGTGCTCGCCCCGGTCCGGCTTTTCTACCGCCTCGCAATTGCTGCCCTTCCGAGAGCGTAACAGTCGCGTCCCGGCTCACCCTGATCCGCTAGTGAGGACCTTTCACCTCCGGGAATGTCTGTCGAGATGGTTTAATAGAGTGCAGACAAAGTTCCTGTTTTCATCTAACCCCCGGCAGCAACAGGCAGTGGAGGCTTCACGGTTCATGTATTTTGGAAAACGTAAAGGATACCTTGCGTATCCTGTTTTGGCTCTGGCCATTCTTTTCGCGTCCGCAAGCTCGCGTGCGCAAGACGCCTCATCGCAGCAGCAGACAGAAACCCCATCCGAGAGTCAGTCCCAGGCCCAGACGCAGACCCCGGCGCAGCGCGTCGAGATATTGCGCCAGGCGCGGGGGCGCGTGCAGGCGCGCCGGGAGCGCCGCATCCGGCAGATTATTCAGGACACGTACTCCCACAAGTACGAGTTTTATTTTGGAGGCGGATATCTCCGCTTTCGTCCCGGTCACTCGCTGCAGAAGACGACCGAAGGCGGCTGGAACGTGGGTCTGACCGACTATCTCCACGGAAAGCTGGGCGTTACCGCCGATTTTCGCGGCTATTACGGGACGACCTACACCAACGTTAACCCATACCAGGTTTTTGCGCCGAGCATCAGCCAATACACGTTTATGGCTGGCCCGACGTATCGCTTCTTTGAAGGGCAGCACTGGGGATGGAATGCATTCGTGCTGGCGGGCATTGGCCACGGCAACTTTGGCACTGGCACTGGCGGCCTGCCTCCGACGCTGATCGGCCTGTACCCCGACAGCAATTCGTTGAATGCGACCCCGGGAGCATCGGTGGACTACAACCTCGGGCCGGGGCTTGCCATCCGGCTGACCTCGACCTACCTGATGAGCCGCTACGGAGGCGACACCCAGAATAATCTCGGCTTCAATGCCGGGGTCGTCTACCGATTCGGGCGACAGAAGAAGTAGTTCGGGTACTTCAGGCTGATCTCCGCGGGGGCCGACGTTGCCACTGGTCTCCGGGAACTGGAGTCGTTTGCCTTTATCGGACTGCTGTTCCCCTGCTCGCCGAAACAGGAAGATACTATGCGCAGAGCGATTCTGCGCGGTTTGGTATGGTCCATGAGAGTCCTGCTGGTTGCCAACTATGAGCCCGACCGACAGATGAGTATGGCTCGATATGCTGGATTCCTGCACGAAGAATTGCTGAAACGTGGATACGCAGTCGAGAGCCTTCGTCCTGCGTCTGTGGCCACCAGGATTGTCAGTAGAGGTAATCACGCCTTCCGCTGGCTGGCTTATCTGGACAAATTCGTGTTTTTTCCGCCGCGGCTGTGGCTTCGCGCGCGGCACGCGGACATTGTACACGTCTGCGACCACTCTAATTCGTTTTATCTGCGCTGGACCGCGAAGACTCCCAACCTGATAACCGCTCATGACGCGTTGGCGATCCGGTCGGCACTCGGGCATTTTCCGCAGAATCCCACGCGGGCCTCCGGCGTGCAATTGCAGCGATGGATCCTGCGCGGGCTGGCGCATGCCCACCGGATTGTCTGTGTCTCCGAGAAAACGCGGCGGGATCTTCAGGCGCTGCTGCCCGGCGGGCCGACCGTGAACGTAATTCCCAACCCGCTCAATCGCAGCTTCCGCGCCGCCCGGGAAGCGGATGTCGCAACCATTCGCGCTTCCTGCGGACTTGCCGCGGAAGATGAGTACCTTTTGCATGTGGGGAAAGATAACTGGTACAAGAACCGGCCCGGCGTGCTGCGTATCCTGGCGGAGTTGCGAAAATGGCCTCGGTTTCGGCAAGTGAAGTGTGTGATGGCGGGCACGCCTCTGCCCGTCGCCCTGCACGAAAAGGCGACGGAACTGCAAGGCGTCGTGGAATGTGTTCGCCCGTCGGATGAGCAATTGCGGGCACTCTATACCGGCGCCCTGGCGCTGCTGTTTCCGTCGCTGGAGGAAGGTTTTGGCTGGCCGATTCTTGAAGCACAGGCCTGTGGGTGTCCGGTGATTACGAGTGGGCGTCCTCCCATGAATGAAGTTGCTGGAGGGGCTGCCATTCTAGTCGATCCCGAAGACGCTCAAGGCGCGGCCGCGATGATTGCCACACGCGTGGATGAGAGAGATGCGCTCCGACAGGCGGGGCTCGCGAATGTCCGCGCTTACTCGATGGACGACGCTATCGATCGCTATTGTGAGGTTTACCGCGAGCTGGTTTCGGGCTAGCCTCAAAAATCCGGAGGTAAGACTGAATCGCAAGTCAGACTTGGGCAACGGTAGGTTTGGCAATCACCCCATCTTTTTGGAACATGTGGCGGATGCCGCGCAGGGCCTGGCGGGTTCGCTCTTCGTTTTCGATCAGTGAGAAGCGCACGTGGCCGTCTCCGTATTCGCCGAAGCCGATGCCGGGGCTTACGGCTACCTTGGCTTCTTTCAGCAGCAGGGTGGAGAACTCCAGCGAGCCTAAATGGCGGTAGGGCTCCGGAATCGGCGCCCATACGAACATCGTTGCCTTGGGCAGCGCAACCTCCCAGCCCAGCTTGTTGAGCCCCTGCACGAGTACATCGCGGCGGCCCTGGTAGTTTTCGCGGATTTCGGAGACGCACTCCTGCGGGCCCTCAAGCGCAAGGATGGAGGCGACCTGAATGGGCGTAAAGGTCCCGTAATCGACATAGCTCTTGATGCGGGCCAGAGCAGCGACCAGGGTCTTATTCCCAACCATGAAGCCGACTCGCCATCCGGGCATGTTATAGCTCTTGGAAAGGGTGAAAAACTCGACCGCGATATCCTTTGCGCCCAGGACTTCGAGGACGGAGGGCGCGCGGAAGCCGTCGAACACGATGTCGGCATAGGCCAGATCGTGCACCAGCCAGATGCTGTGCTGCCGGCAAAGTTCGACCACCCTCTCGAAGAAGCCGAGATCCACGCATTGCGTGGTCGGGTTGGCTGGGAAGTTGAGGATCAGCATCTTAGGTTTGGGATACATGAGCGGGATGGTCTGCTCCAGCTCAGCTAGAAAGCTGTTGGTATCGTGGATAGCCACACTGCGGATGTTGGCCCCGGCAATGACCGGGCCGTAAATGTGGATGGGGTAGCTGGGGTTGGGAACCAGGACCATGTCGCCCTGATCCAGGGTCGCAAGGCAGAGGTGGGCGATGCCCTCTTTGGAGCCAATGGTGACGATGGCCTCGGTATCGGGATCGATGGCGGCTCCGTAGCGGCGCTCGTACCAATTAGCGATGGCGCGGCGCAGGCGGGGAATGCCGCGGGAGAGCGAATAACGGTGGGTATCCGGCTTCCGGGCAGCCTCAATCATCTTGTCGACGATGTGCTGAGGAGTCGCCCCGTCAGGGTTCCCCATGCCAAAGTCAATTATATCTTCATTGCGGCGACGGGCGGCGGCCTTCAGGTCGCCGGTGATATTAAAGACGTAGGGAGGGAGTCGGTTGATTCTTGAAAATTTTTCCACTTATTCCTCTGCTTTCTGGTTACTATATAACTTCGGACTAGATACAGGCGAGATAGCTTGTACAGTACGTTTGAACGTGCGCACGAGGACATCACCGCTTTTCAGAGGCCACGGAGACCGGATGCTATGAAAGTGCTCCGTCTTTCGGCTCTCATCTGGAAACCTTTGCATTCTCTTTGATTCTGTTCTACCTGCCGGTATAGAGAGTGAATGGCTACTTCCGAATACATTCCGGAAAAAGGAAACGCTGCGGGCGATTTTCCGCCTCCGCAGCTCATTCGGCCGCCCAAGAAACGAGGATTTTTCAGGGCTTCGATGCTTGCGCCATTGCCGATGGTGCTCAACGACGTGATCGCCATTCTGATGGCACTGGCCGTGGCGCTGGTTCTGCGCGCCTTCTTTTTTGACAGCATCCATCGATTTGTCGATTTACGCCAGGGCATCGGTCGGGCTTATATGAGCGTGTTCTACCTCGCATGGTTCGTGATGGTCTATGTGCTGGTGGCGCGCCGCTATGGCCTGTATGGGCACATTCTGAAGAGCGCCAGCGGAGCACATGAACTTCGCATGACGGCACAGGCTTGTCTGAATGCGGGTCTGCTGCTTTGCGGCGCGATGTATCTGGCGCATGACCTGGCTGTCTCTCGAGCGGTGGTGGTGCTGCTTACCCTCGGCGCCATGGTGTCGCTCTGTACCTGGCGGGCGGTGGGTCGGATGAGCCGTTACCGGCAATACGAGCGTGGATTGGCGACGCGGCACGTTGTCATCCTTGGAACCAATCGCGTCAGCCGCGCGCTCGGTTATCACCTCCGCCGGGAGACACGGCTCGGTTATACGCTCAGCGGCCATATTCTTGTACCCGGAAGTGAGCCTTCTCATTCTGAAGTTCCGGACGCCCAGGTCCTCGGCAGCCTCGATCAGTTGGACAGGATTGTGCGCAAGTACTTTGTGGATGAAGTTGTCATCACGGAGCACTGTCCGATTGAGATCGTTATCCGCATCATCAAGGAAGCGCGCGATCTTGGGATTGATGTTCGCACTCTTTCTGGGTATTACAACGATCTTGCGCCGCGCTCAGGCATTGAATATATTGGCACGTTCCCTTTGGTGGCGCTGCATCGGAACGTTCCGCGAACCTTGGCCGTCGCTCTGAAGCGCGCTGGAGACTTTGTCTTGTCGTCGCTGGCGCTGATTGCCGTTTCACCGGCGATGCTGGCCATTGCGATCGCGATTCGCATGGAGAGCCCAGGCTCCATTTTTTATATTTCCGAGCGGATAGGGCGGCGCGGACGAGTATTCCAATGCTTTAAATTCCGCACCATGGTCCCCAACGCGGAACAGCTCAGGGAAGAACTGGACCGGTTAAACGAGCGTGACGGCGTTCTGTTCAAGGTTAAAAATGATCCGCGCATCACGCGGCTGGGACGCTTTCTGCGCAAATACAGCTTGGATGAGTTGCCGCAGTTCTTCAATGTGATGCGGGGGGAAATGAGCCTTGTGGGACCGCGGCCTCCGCTCGCCAGCGAGGTGGAAAGGTATTCGCTGGAGCATCTGCGTCGCCTGGAAGTGCCGCCCGGACTCACCGGGCTATGGCAGGTGCAGGCGCGCCAGGACGCCTCGTTCGAAAAATATATTGCGCTCGATACCGCGTATGTGGAGCACTGGAGCTTTTGGCTCGATCTGAAGATACTGGTTCGCACAGCGGAAGTTGTTTTGCGCGGTACCGGTACGTAGAGGCTGCGATCCTCGCGCCTTAGTCGGGTTTCACGCCGGCAAACATATCGGCATCGTCCGCTACATTGGCTTGGCCTCTGCTGGCCGCCAGTAGATAGCGCTCTGTCCCCAAATTCTCCCGGACAAGGCCCTTTACCCGCTCCAGCACCCCTGCCTGCGAGCTGTGTTTCGCAAAAGCTTCCATTTTGCGGGCCGCAAATTCGCCGACCTTGAGAGTGAGCGAATAGGGAACGGTGGCCGCTCCGGGTAGCTCTGGGTGGCCGCGCACCGATATGAACGGAGTGCTCGCGTAATATAGTTTTTGCGGAGCATAAGCAGCGGGACTCTGTTCCGGGAAAAAGTCGGGCCGGCCCGCCCAGTGAAATGCCGCCGTGGCGGCTGCCGAGGTGATCGTGTGATCACGATGCAGGTTGATGGCGCCGTCGCCGCCAAAGGTGAGGACGACGTGCGGGCGCAGGCTGCGGATGCGTGCGACGATGTCTCCAGTGAGTTTGTAGAAATCCTGATGCGGCAGCTCACCGTCGGGGTAGCGCAGCAATTCATGGTGCGTGACACCCAGCAGTTCACACGCGGCAGCCAGTTCAGCACGTCGCTTGCGGCCCAGTTCGGCATTGTCTTCCACGCCTCCGCGAAAGTGTGCAGCCTGGCCTTCGGTGAGGCACAGCAGGCTGGTTTCCACGCAATCGTGATGCGCCGTGAGCAGAGCGCCGCCAAAGGCTCCGCTTTCGTCATCGGGATGCGCGGTGATGCAGAGCAGGCGAAGGAGCAACGGACGACCTCAGCAGGGAAGTGGAGTTTCCCAGGGCAGCGAGGTCTGCGCCACGGGACGAAAGCTTTTGCGATGCAGCGGGCAGGGGCCATGCTTTTCAAGCGCGGCCAGATGCGCCGGCGTGCTGTAGCCCTTGTGGGAGGCCAACCCGTACTGTGGGTAGATGTTGTCAAACTCGCGCATGAGTCCGTCGCGGTAGATTTTGGCGATGACCGAGGCGGCGGCGACGGAGATGGACAGCGAATCGCCGTAAATAATGCTAGTCTGCGCGCAGTCCAGATCCAGCCGCATGGCGTCGATTAGCAGATGGTTGGGTAGGATGGCGAGCTTTTTTACGGCGCCGGTCATGGCCAGCCGAGTGGCCTGGTAGATATTCACGCGGTCGATGGTTGCCGAGTCGATCTCTTGAATGGAGATGGCGAGCGCCTTACGCTCGACGATTCCGGCAAGCCGCTCGCGGTCTTCGCGCACAAGCTGCTTGGAGTCGCGCAGGCCGCGAATGCGCGTGTCGGGCGGAAGGATGACGGCAGCGGCAACCACCGGGCCGAACAGTGCACCGCGGCCCACTTCGTCCACGCCCGCTATGCAGGTTGCGCCCTGCGCGCGGGCCGCTTTTTCATACTTATTACCGCAGGCTAGGGCGCGCAGCATCCGCATTTTGAGCGTAGCCGCGGAGACCTCTTCCGCGTAATCCTGCAACTCAGGTGCTTCCAGCGAAAACTTTGCGGGGTGCGGCATCAACAGCAGTGTAACGCGACTGGCCATCGGGTGCGACCGCTTCGCTTGGCCAGTCCCGCTGGTCGTGGATGCGAATCGTGGGGGAGCACGAAACCCGCTCTTCGCGCGTGCGGCGCGGAGCGAGTTTCAGCAATAATTGTGGATCTGTGGTCTAAGTGCGCTCGACTTCTTTGAGGCGGGCGGCCTTGCCGCGAAGCCCGCGCAGGTAGAAGAGGCGGGCCCGGCGAACCTTGGAGGAGCGAATCTTCTCAACCTTGTCCACCACTTTGGAATTGAAAGGGAAGATGCGTTCCACGCCGTGTCCAAAGCTCATTTTGCGGACGGTAAAGCTGCCCTGTGCGCCGTTCTTGCGTGCAATCACGACGCCTTCAAATGCCTGAAGGCGTTCTTTTTCGCCTTCCTTGATCTTGACCTGCACGCGCACTGTGTCACCCGCAGCAAAGGCGGGAAGGTCGGTGCGATTGAGTTTCTCGGCGAGCCGCTGCATGACTGGATGAATAGACATAATGCTTTCCTGGAGTTGATTCGGAATCTTTAGTTTACACGGAAATCTGGGTCCCGTCGCGCTCAGCCGCTGGAGTTTAGGCTGCTCAGAAATTGTTTATCTTCGCGTGAAAGCTTCGCCTTCTCGAGCAGGTCGGGGCGGTTCTTCAGCGTTTTTTCGAGCGCCCGTTCGCGACGCCAGCGGCGAATCTGGTCGTGGTTGCCACCCGCCAGAACCTCCGGCACGGCCAGGCCGCGGAACTCCGCCGGGCGGGTGTAGTGGGGATAGTCGAGCAGGCCGCCGGACCCGTATGTGGAGCGTGGCAACCCGCCGGAATCCTGCGTGATATCCTCGTCTGGCTGGCCGAAGCTTTCGTAGGCGCTCGAGTCCTCATTGCCGAGGACTCCCGGCAGCAGGCGCATGGTCGCGTCCACAACCACCGCCACCCCCAACTCGCCTCCCGAGAGAACGTAGTCGCCGATCGAGAGCTCACGATCGCAGGCGAGTTCATTGACGCGCTCATCCACTCCTTCGTACCTGCCGCAAATCAGCACCACGCGCTCCAGTGCCGACAGTTCGCGCGCGACAGCTTGCGTGAACTTTGCCCCCTGCGCCGAAAGAAGAATGACGGTTTCACGTGACGGGTCGCGGCCGGTTATCGGCGCGATGCTGAGCGATTCGACGGCTTCGAGCAGAGGCTCCGGCTTGAGCACCATGCCTTCGCCGCCGCCGAAGGGGCGGTCGTCCACAGTGCGGTGCCGGTCGTGCGTAAAATCACGCAGGTCGTGCAGGCCCACGTCGATGAGCCCGTTGGCGATGGCGCGCTTGACCACCCCGTGGCCGAAGATGCCACCGAAGAATTCCGGAAAAATGGTGATGATGTCGAAGCGCATAGTCGTCGTTACTCGGTGTTGCGGGACTCGGCCAGCGCGCGCTGCTCTTCGTCCGTCAGGGGGGTATTGATGTCGAGCAGGCCAGCTGGAAGCCGCATCTCAATGCGCTTGGCCGCTGTGTCCATCGTAACCAGGTATGCCCTGGCGAAGGGAATCAGCGCTTCTCCGCCCGCCAGAGCCTTCACCTCCAGCAACCCAGCCTCGCGGTCCACGTCCGCGACTACGCCCACGGTTTTCGACGCATTCAGGTCGACGACTTCACATCCGATCAGATCGTTGATGTACACCGAGCCGTCCGTCAGCAGAGCACGCTCGCTCGCTGGAATGGCTACCAGCAGCCCACGCAGAGCGTTCCCGTCGTTGATCGAATCAACGCCCGCGAACTTAAGCACGACCCGGCCTTTGTGGAGCCAGTGGCTTTCAAGGGAGGCGTCGCGCACAGGCGATTGGCTAGTTTCTGAGGAAACGAGAAAGAGGAGTTTGCGGTCCGCAAAGCGCTCCGGGAAGTCGGTGAGAATATCTGCCAGGATTTCGCCATGACGCCCCTGCGGTCGAACCAGCCGAGCGAGGATCGTCCAACCCCCACCGGCTTGCGGCTCCGGCATCATGGCTTAAACAATCGAATGCTCATCCGGCGGTCCGTGCTTGTCTTCTTCCAGAATGTCGAGCGTGTACCGGTGATGGTATTTCATGCTCACCGCTCCCAGAATGGTTCGCATGGATCGCGCCGTGCGACCCTGCTTGCCGATCACCTTGCCAACGTCAGACGGCGCGACGCGCAGGCGAAGTACCGTGTTCTCTGCGCGCTTTACCGCTTCAACCATGACAGCATCCGGCTCATCGACCAGGGCGCGGGCGATTTCTGTCACCAGTTCCTGCATATCGTCGGGCCGTTCATCGTGGGTCATTGCCGTATCCCCCTTGAGGCGTGGGTTTCACTCTCGGGCTCGCGCAATAGTATCAGTATCATCGCACCGAAGATAGAGGGATTCTCTACCTTTATCGCCAAATAATAAGCGGATATTGCAAAATAATAAGCGAAATCGCCCGGTAGCGGAATGCGGTGACGAACGGGGGCGGACTGCTTCCCGCCTGAGCCGACGGCCTGATTAGGCGGCGGCTGGTTCAGGCTGTTTGGCCACCAGTTTGGCTACTCGGTCGGAGAACTGGGCTCCCTTGCTGGTCCAGTAGTCAATGCGGTCGCGCTTCAGGTCTACCGAAGCTGGGTTGGTGCGAGGATTATAAGTGCCGACTACCTCGATGGAACGGCCATTGCGAGCGCGATCCTTTTCGATTACGACGACTCGGTAGTAGGGCTGTTTGCGCGCGCCAAAACGCGCCAGACGAATCATTAACACAGAGGAAATCCTTTCAAAATAGCTTGGTTAAGTATAGCCGAAAAGCAGTTTGGTCCCAAAAGTAGTCAAGCTGGGAACAGGAACCGGAGCATGGGCCGGACGCGCCGCGCCCAGGACGCCTCGTCATGCGTGCCGCCTGGAATTCGCTGGTAGCTAAGGTCAACGCCCGCGCGCCAGCCCTCCGTCCGCAGCCACTGCTCCAGCAAGTCCGTGTCCGCCACGGCCCGTTGCCCCTCAGCTTCGCCTATATCGAGCCAAACACGAGGCCGACCGCGCAGCTTTGGGAGCGCCTCGCTGATCAGGGCCAAAATCGCCCGGTGGTTCCACCAGACCGAAGGCGACAGAGCGGCCAGTTTGCCGAACGTGCCCTCGTAGTGCAGTCCCAGGAAGAGAGTGGCCAGCGCCCCGAGCGAGGAGCCGCCGAGCCCGGTATTCGCCGCGCCCGGCTTGGTGCGGTAATTGGCGGCGATGAAGGGCAGCAGTTCTTTAACCAGCAGCCGCCCATACTTGCCCGCCTCGCCGCCGCCCAGGTTCCAGTCGGCGGTCGGCGTGTATTCGGATAGCCGCCGCTCGCCGGTATTGGCGACGCCGACGATGAGCAGAGGTTCGACCTCGCCGGCCCGGATCGCGGCGTCCGCCGTTTCGGCCATCTGCCAGGTGCGCCGCTTGACGAAGGTATCCGCTGATTCCTGGCAGTCAAAGAGATTCTGGCCATCGTGCATGTAAAGGGCAGGATAGCTGCGAGTCGAGTCTTCGTCATAGCCGGGAGGAAGGTAGACCGTCACGTCCCGGTCATCAGGCAGATAGTAGCTGTGGAAGCGGGAATAAAGATGCAGCCGCGGCGATAAAAGCTGCCGCTCCGGTTCCATCCCTGCTGATCCCGGCAACCGCACCCCCTGGAGGAGGGGATTCAACCCTCGCCGCTGCCTGATACAGTAGCAGGAACTTGCCGTTCAGGCACGGGCTTCGTGTGGCCAACCTGCTGATTGCGGGTTCAGGCCGAGGTCGGGACAGCCCCTGGATTGGGCCGCGACATTTTCGCAAAATGGGTGGCCGGATTCTATATCGCTCGGATCAGCCGAGCAGGCAGGAAGATGAGCGCAGCAACCAGTTCCAATGCGCCCCCGACGGCGATGCCCAGCAGTCGGAATGGCAGCAAAAGTAGCCAGACGAGCGGATAGAGCACGAGCGCCAGCAGCGCGAGCGGCCAGCAGAAGACGAAAAGCAGACACCAGAGGAGAAACTTCAGCATCGATCCTTGCCCTGGATGGAACTACGAATTTTGGAGCTCGATAGTTCCAGTGGTATGGAGCACTGGCGGTCAGATCTGGGGAGGTTCTGATTTGCTCCGCATTTTCGGTCTGGCTGCTGACGTGGTCTTGTTGTTCCCAGGACGGTACTGTGTCGTCATCTTTCTGGGATGGTGATTGGATGGGCGGGAACTTCTCAAGTGCGGCTTGGGAGCGGTCTTATCCTTCGATTCGTACATGGGATTGGTGCCCGTCGATTTGGACCCGACCATACGCCGAACGCCATTGCCGCCAGCATGGTCTACGGCGATATCAGCCTTGTGCCCGGATGGATGGTTGGCTGCGGAGCCTTGCCCGCTGGCAGCGCTGGTCGGTTTCGTGGCTCCGGAAGTTGTGGTTTGCGCGACACATAAAGTTGCGATCAGCAGAACCGCTCCAGCCCCGAAACCGGAAATAGCGAAAGCGTACTTTTTCATCATTGTCCATTCTGAAGCATGAAGTTTAGCGCAACGATACTCCACAACGATCCGCCTGGAAAGTGAAATTGCTGAGACGACAGCTGAAAATCAGGCATTTAACTGGGAAGGAACACGTCGGTTTGAGAAATGTTTTAAGGTTGGCTCAGGGGCTGGTCGTCCGTAATCGCCCTGATTATTTCTGAAGCAAAGGGATCCCGTGAAAAAAATAGGCGTTCTGTTCGGCATGGAAAACACTTTTCCCGGAGCACTGGTCGAGCGCATCAACTCGAAAGAAGTGAGCGGGATTACGGCCGAATTTGTCCGGACTGGCGGCGTTGCCTTCGACAAACCGCCCGCCTACGCCGTCATCGTAGACCGTGTTTCGCATGACGTCCCCTTTTATCGGGCGTTCCTCAAGCACGCGGCGATGTGGGGTTCGAGCATCATCAACAACCCCTTCTGGTGGTCGGCAGATGACAAATTTTTCAACTATGCGCTGGCTGCGAGGCTCGGCGTGGCCGTTCCGCCAACCGTGATGCTGCCGCATAAGAGCCTGCCGAGCGGGGCGACCGACCGCACGATGCGGAATCTCGAATATCCGCTCAACTGGGACGCCATTTTCGGACGAGCCGGGTTTCCGGCGTTTCTCAAGCCGATTGACGGAGGCGGGTGGCGCGACGTGCATCACGTCCACAATCGCGAGGAGTTTTTTCGGGCCTACGACCAGAGCCGTGACCTGTGCATGGTCCTGCAGCGTGAGGTTGAATTTACCGAGTACTTTCGCTGTTTTGTCGTGGGTCAGGAGAAGGTCCTTATCGTGCCTTACGATCCGCGGCGGCCCTATCATGAACGCTATCTGCGTGACGCTCAGCTCTCGAACCGGAGATTGCTGAAGCGGGTGCGCGCCGACGCGCTGACCCTGTGCCGCGCGCTTGGGTATGACTTCAATACGGTGGAGTTCGCGGTGCAGGACGGCATCCCCTACGCGATCGACTTCATGAACCCTGCGCCCGACGCCGATCTGCATTCCGTGGGACCGGAGACGTTCGAGTGGGTGGTTGAGGCGATGGCGGACTTGGCGATCAAAAAGGCCAGAGCCGTACCGCGGGCTCCGGCACTGCGCGGAGAGGCGTTTCTGAAGGGACCGACGGCGGCCAGGCCGGCAAAGGCCCGCGCTAGAAGAAAGCCGGCCCCGCCAGAAAAAGCGGAGCCGGCCTGATTGCTTGGGGCTCAGTGTTGCACTGCAGGCAGTTGTTCCTGGGCGCGCGGCTTCTTCTTTGAGAATCGGCTAAGCAGCGATTCCAGAATGACGTAGAGCGCTGGAATGAAGAACAGGTTGAGCACGGTCGAGAGCACCATTCCACCGATGATCGTGGTGCCGACGGAGCGGCGGCCCTGAGCGCCTGCGCCGGTTGCGACATAGAGCGGAACCACGCCGAGGATGAAGGCAACCGAAGTCATTAGAATGGGGCGCAGACGGAGTTCCGCAGCCTCGATGGCCGCTTCCACGATGGACTTGCCGCGCTGGCGAATCTGCTCGGCGAACTCCACGATGAGGATCGAATTTTTGGCAGACAGCCCGATCAACATGACGAGTCCGATCTGGCAATAAACGTCGTCGGCCATGCCGCGCAGGGAAATTGCGCCTAGAGCGCCAAGGACCGCCATCGGCACGGCCAGCAAAATGATGAACGGCAGAGCGAAGCTTTCATATAGCGCGGATAGGGTGAGATAAACCACAACGAGTCCCAGGCCGAAGATGAGAATGGCCTTGCCGGCGGACTCGATTTCCTCGAGCGACAGGCCGGTCCAGGAGTACGTCATACCCCGGATCATGTACTTCTTCGCGAGATTTTCCATCTCCTGCAATCCGACGCTGGAACTGACGCCGGGAGCGGCGGAGCCGTCGATTTCCGCCGAACGGAAAAGATCGTAATGCGAGATGACCTGCGGCGCGGAGGATTGCTGGATCATCACCAAATTGTCCAGTGAGATCATCTGCCCGGTATCTGAGCGCACATAGAACTTTCGCAGGTCGCTGGGCGTCATGCGCGCCGCCTGATCAGCCTGCACGTACACGCGGTAAGAGCGGTTGTTGAAGTCGAAGTCATTGACGTATTGCGAGCCCATGAAGACGCCGAGCGTCGTGCTGATCTGGGTGAGCGGGACGCCCAGCGTCTTCGCCTTTTCGCGGTCAATGGAGACGAGCAACTGCGGATTGTTGGCTGTGAAGCTGGTAAAGAGTCCGGCTAGGCGCTTGTCCTGCCGGCTCGCTCCGATGATCTCGTGCGCCACGCGATCCAGCGCGCCCAGGCTATTCCCGCCGGTGTCCTGCAGCTCGAATTGGAATCCGCCAAAGGTGCCGATGCCCTGGATGGCCGGCGGCTGGAAGAGCTGGACAATCCCTCCCGGAACGCCCATGAGCTTCGGTGCAAGCTCATGCTGGATAGCAGCTGCCGAGTGACCTTTGCCCTCCTTGGTTCGAGTCTCGATGGCCTTCAGCGGGACGAACATGAGGCCCGAGTTGGACGAACTGCCGGACCCGAGGCTGAACCCCATAACGGCGAACACCCCTTCCACGTCCTTGTTCTTTCTGAGGATATCAGTGGCCCGCTGCGCCACCTCGCTGGTGTAATTCAACGATGCTCCCGGCGGCGTTTGCACGATACACATCAGGTAGCTCTGGTCTTCCTGGGGGACGAACGCGGTGGGAACGTGCGTGTAGACGTACACCGTGGCAGCAAGTCCGGCGACGAACACGACCAGCACCACATAACGGAACCGCAGCACCTGGCGCGTAAGGCGGCCATAGGCTCGCGTGCCTTTCTCGATGCCGCGGTCGATCAGACCGAAAAGCCCATGCTTCAGCCCTTCACTGCGCAGGAGGAGGGCGGCAAGCGCAGGCGACAGCGTAAGAGCGTTGAAGGCCGAAATGGCGATGGAAAAGGCAATCGTCAGCGCGAATTGCCGGTAAAGAATGCCGGTGGTCCCGGGAAAAAACGAAACCGGCACGAACACGGAGATAAGTACGAGCGAAGTGGCCACGACTGCGCTGGTGACTTCAGACATGGCGACCGATGTGGCCGTATGCGGATCGGAGTGCTCGGCGCTGATATGTCGTTGGACGTTTTCAATGACCACGATTGCGTCATCGACCACAAGTCCTGTGGCCAGGACAATGCCGAACATGGTGAGCGAGTTGATGGAGAAACCGAATATCTTGATGAACGCAAAGGTGCCGACCAGAGACACCGGAATGGTGATGGTTGGGATAATGGTCGCGCGCCAGTCCAGCAGGAAGAAGAAGATGACGATGATAACGATGACGATGGCTTCGCCCAGGGTCGTGACCACGTCGCGAATGGAGTCGCCGATAATTGTTGTCGTATCGACTGGAATGACATATTTGAGGTCAGGCGGAAACGTTTTGGAGAGCCGGTCAAGCTCCGCTATGGCCTCGCGGTCCACCTGCAGGGCGTTCGCGTTGCTCAACTGCTGCACGCCGATGCCGACCGCCTCCTGCCCGTCGAAACGCAGGTCGGTGGAGTAGGTTTCCGCTCCCAGTTCGGCGTGGCCCACGTCTTTGAGTTGGACGATGCCCGCAGGGGTGTTCTTCAGAATAACGTTGTCGAACTGCGCTGGATCGGACAGGCGCCCTACGACGCGCACGGGAATCTGATAGGACTGATCGGGATTGGATGGCGGCTGCCCAACCTGCCCAGCGGGAATTTCCACATTCTGCTCAGCAAGGGCGCTGGTTACGTCAGACGCCGTGAGGCCGCGCGCGGCAAGCTTTGCCGGATCAATCCAGATGCGCATGGCGTATTTGCGCTCGCCAAAAATCACCACATCACCAACGCCAGGGATCCGCTTGAGAGCGTCCTTTACATAGACATCGAGATAGTTGCTGATAAAGAGATTGGAGTAGCTGTGGTGCGGCGAGACAAACGCGGCGGCGAAGATGAAGTTCTGGTCCACCTTGGTGATGGTGATGCCGGTGCTGTTGACGGCTTGCGGCAGTTGGCCCTGAGCCGAAGCTACCCGATTCTGCACGTCAACAGCCGCGATGTTCAGGTCGTACCCGGTCTTGAACGTTGTGGTAATGGCGCTGGTGCCATCGTTGGAGCTGGTTGAGGAGATGTAGCGCATTCCCTCAACACCGTTGATCTGCTCTTCCAGTGGAATGGTCACGGCGGATTCGACCACCTCGGCGTTCGCGCCAATGTAGTTGCTGGTGACTGTAACCTGCGGAGGAGCCAATTGCGGATAGAGCGCGATGGGCAGCGTGGGAATGACGACCGCCCCGGCAAGCACAATGAGCAGCGCGCATACCGTCGCGAATACTGGCCGGTGAATAAAAAAATCAACCAAGAGGAGCCTGCCTGTCCTTTATCAACCCTGATCTTGAATAACTTGATGCCGGCTGCCGTGCGCTAGCCCATCGGCTGCACGGGCATCTTATCGGCAAGAAACTGCGTGCCGGAAACGATGACTTTCTCGCCGTCCTTTAATCCGCTGGCAACTGCGTAGTCGTTGCCGATGGTGTCGCCCAACTCTACCGGAACTTGATGAGCGAAATAATGGCCGTTCTGGTCCTGGGCTACAAAAACGAATGCCTGTCCACCCAAACGCGTTACGGCAAGCACTGGAACAACCGGCATCGGCGAAGTGCTCCAGATTACCCTGGCCTTCACCAATTGATCGGTCCGGAGCGCGGCTTCTTTGGAATGCACCGGAGCCTTCACCAGGATGCCCTGCAACTGGTTGTCGACCTGGGGGGAGATGAAGTCAATGGCCGTTCGTTCAATTGGTTTTTCGTTGTTGTCGAGGATTTCAACCGGCAATCCCATGCGAATCTGCGAAGCGCGCTCAGTCGGGATGTAGACATAAGCTTCCAGATCCCGGTTTTCGTCCACAGTGGTGAGCATCGTGGTCGCGGAAACGTAATCGCCGATATGCACCGGAATGTCGCCTACGGTGCCATTGAACGGAGCGCGGATCTTGTAGTAGCCCAGCTCTTTTTCCTGGGTCACGCGCGAGGCCTTGGCCGACTCATAATCGGCCTTGGAGTTGGCAAAGGCCTGTTCGGCCTGGTCAAGCGCGTCGCGGCTTGTGATGCCGGCGGCAAAGAGCTTGCGCTGCCGCTCGACTTCGGTCTGGTTGTATTTGTAGACAGCTAGCTTCTGCTGTTCGGTTGCGGCCTGCGCCTGAACCGTCGCTTCCTGCTTGGAAGGGTCAATCTGCATCAGCACCTGGCCGGCCTTCACGTGGTCGCCGGAATGCGCCAGGATGGCGGTCAGATTGCCGTCCACCTGCGGGTTGAGCGTGGCCGAGCGCCGCGATTTGATGGTCGCCACATATTCATCTGCCTGGGGAACGGCGGACGACGAAACCGTAATGGTCTGGACGGGCAGGGCATGGAAGGCGGGCGCGGCGGGCGCGGCCGCCTTCTTGCAGGCGGTCAGCCCTATGCAGGCCATGAGCGGTAGCGACAGAAGATAAATGCGTATCGATCTCTTCAAAAGGGAATCCTCGAAAGTCACTCCGGTCACTGCCGGGTTCTTCAACGACTGCCGCTGCACTCGGCGTGCGGCGGCAATGCAATATGGATGCTGACGCAACGGGAACGCTTCACGAAATCTTCGCTTCTGTCCAAGATTCTAATAGAAGTGCCCCGCCCTCTATTCAACGGCCCGACCGGCTCTATTCAACGGGCCGCCCAATATCCTTGAGGATACGAGAAAGAAAGGGATTCCGCTCCCGGGCTCCCGCGCTGAAGTGTTTGACAAGGGCAGGTTGGCTTTTAAATTGATCAAGCGTGCGGTCAATCAAGCAGGCACTGCGAATTTTGACACTGCAACCCTCGCTTGGTAGATTCAAGGTGGCCATCCATTCGAGGCGCGTGTGCTGTTTGCGCTCCGCCACCCAACGTCCCCGTCGTCTAGCCCGGCCTAGGACACCGCCCTTTCACGGCGATAACACGGGTTCAAATCCCGTCGGGGACGCCAAATACTTTCAATGGCTTAGAGTCTATTCCGCCCCTTCTATTTATTCCCCCGGTAACGCTGTGGTAACGATAGAGCATGAACTTGCCCCATTTTCGGGGTTTTCCGGTGACTCCGCATAAGCCCCGTCTAGGAGTTTCACCGCGTCCGAAAGGAAAGCCGGGCTGAGGTGCTGATACCGCGCCGCCATTCGCAAGTCTTTGTGACCCAGGATGAGCGCAACGGTGTGAATGTCCGCGCCCTTCATTCGCATCCAACTGGCGGCGGTGTGCCGCAAATCATGGAAGCGGAAGTCTGAGACGTTCACAGACCGGCAAGCCCGCAGAAACGCCAGCGAGACGTTTTCCGGCGTCATTGGCTCCCCGGCGAAAACAAGGTCTGTTGGCTTGGCTTTCCCCTGTGGTACGACTGCGAGTGCCTGTTGCGCCAGCGTATTCAGGTAGACAATCCGCCCATCACCGTTTTTCGTTTGGGGGAGCATGATCCGCCCGCCCTTGAAGTCAATGTCCAGCCAGCGCAGCCCCAGGACTTCGCCGCGCCGCATCCCGGTTGCAACGGCAAGGCCCGCAATCGGGCGAAGCCATTCGGGGCAAGCCTCCAAGACGGCCCGCAACTCTGTGGGCTGTAGATAGCGCACACGGCCAGCCGGAACACGGGGCGGTTTAATGCCGTGGGCAGGGTTGGCAGGAATCAACTCCCATTCGACGGCAAGCCCAAACAGGTGTTTCAGGACATTCAACTCTTTCACAACGGAAGCGGGCGAGACTTCCCCGCTGCGATGCGTCACGTATTTTTGCACGTCGGCGCGGCGGACCTCTGCGAGTTTCACCGTTCCGAAGAATGGCCGGAGATGGGCTTCCATGATGCCGTTTTCGCGCGTGTAGGCTCGCGGTGTCAGTCTAGCCTTCTGGTGTTTCAGGAATCGCGTAGAGACGGCTGCAAACGTCTCCGCAGAGGGCGGGGCATAGCCGAGCGTCACAGTCTTATCGACGCGGGCCTTCTCAGCCGAGAGCAGCGTCCGGGCCTGTTGGAGCGTGTGTGCCTCCAGTTTCCGTTGCCTACGCTTGCCGCTGGCATCAACCCAGGACGCCCACCAGCCCGACCTATCCTTCCGCTGATAGATTCCATCCCGATCTTTAGTTTTTCCGCGTGGCATGGCGTCCCTCTTTCTTTGGCGGTTCTAGCTGGTATTTCTCGTAATCCTTGAGGTTAGGATTAACTGCTCTGGTCAACCACTTTGGGGTAATGTCCGGCTCTCTTTTGTGTACCCATTGTTTCCAGTCAATAGCAGGGCGACTCTTTAGAGCATCCCATTCCTGAATTGCCTCTCTTGCCCGCTCTACCTTGTCTTCGCGCTCTTTGTCCAGCTTTTTGCGCGTGGAGACTTTGGCACTGGCGAGACTGGCGCATCCTCGTCCGCAATAGATTTTGTGATTCGCCCGTTTTTTTATGAAGTATTTGCCACATCGCGGGCAAGGGCCGCCCAGCTTTTCCCAAGGTCCGAGAGTGAGTAAGTAGAACAGGATTACCGCTTGCGCTTCCTGCTCTTCATCCCTGGTTCGACTATGGCCGAATTTGGGTAGCGCGATTCCCGGCTGAAGGTCAACGTATGCTCCCCCCGCCTCGGTTATCGTCCAAGTTGCATTGCATGAACGTGTCAAGGTATTCCATAGCGGTAGATTGGCGGTCATCATCTTTGCCAAGTTTGGCCCGGATGCCTGCCACTCTGTGACTAGCTGGGTCAGCTTGAGAGAGAGTTCCTTTGATTCTGTTTCCCTGTTCAGTACCTTGCAGATGAACTCCAAATTCTCGATTGTGGCAGGGTTTGCCGTTTCTTTCTTGAGTCTGTGGCGCTTGCCGCTGCCGTCAACCCATGATCCAAAGAACTCCCGATCTTTAACTTTCCCCCGTGGCATGGATTTATTATAGCGCCCAACTGGTACAAAGTGACACTAGATAATCTTGATCATGCGAACAAATGCTCTTACGGTTGAAGACAGGCTTGGAGGTTCTTGCAAATGCCGATTCATTACAGTGTTGAAAAGGAATTTTTGAGTGTGACCGAAGCTGAGACCCTCAGCGGAATGAGCCGTTGGACGTGGCGTTCCTACGCCTACAAGGGGAAGATTGCCTCAACCAAAGTAGGAAAGAGACTGCTGATTCCGCTGACGGAAGTTCGCCGCGTTCTTGCCGAAGGCACACGCCCGCGCGTGGAGCCGCGCCGGTGACCGCCGCCCACGATTCTCACGCAGGAAGGCGCGCTGTGAAACGGCAACCTAAGCAGCCTTCCAGTGGCCCTATGCCGACGTGGGACGGCCCGGAGTATGCCCGCGTTGCGCCGGGACGATATGACGCGGTTGCGACTCGTGTGCAAGGCCCGGCATGGGTTCGAAGATACCGGCGCTGGAGTCTGCTGATCGAGTTCGAGCTACTCTCTGAGTCGAAGCGGGTTTGCTGTTTCTTTAACATGGGAACGAATTCTGAAAGGCCGCACGCTGGCCCGCAGAGCCGTTATTTTCAAGCGTGGTGCATGGCGAACGGCCAACGGCCCACCAAGGGCCAGAAACTCGATCCTAGCGTGTTTATGGACGGGCAAGTCTATCTGCTGGAGGTTGAGGACAGCCAAGCCAATACCGAGGGCCAGCAAAAAGATGAATCTTTGATATACAGCCGGGTGAAAGCAGTCCTCTCTGCTGAACTATCGAATCAACCGAATCAGGTAGTCACCCAATCAGCCCAATCAACCAATCAGGTGATTCATGATTCAGGAATCATGCAATCAACCAATCAGGAATCACCCAATCAAGGGGGGCCAGATATAGGCGAGGCTTCGCCCGAGCCGGGCGAGGGTAATGCGCAACCACAGCAACCCCGAAGGGCGGGGGTTTCGGCTCCCGCTCAGGCCAGCGATGGGATCATTCCACCGCCGCCGCACAAGAGCAAATATCACGAGGTGCTGCTATGAGTCTGGTTTCCGTTATCGCAGCGATTGAGCAATCCGGTGGTGTTCTCAAGCTGGAGCCGGATGAGCGCATCCGCGTCTTGCTTCCGCCCGGCATGGAAGGCGTGAGTTCCATCCTTCGGGAGCATAAACCGGCGCTGCTTGCGATTCTGCGCCAGCGTGGGGGCCGCATCGCCGCATTCCCCCATTGCCCGCGTTGTGCGAGCTATGCACTGTACCGCAAAGACAATCTAGGCGATTACGAGTGTCAGACGTGCGGAATGCAGGGCATCGAAGAGAGCACGGCGCGGCGCGTTCAGTGAACGAGGCGGCCCCCGTACCCGGCGCACAGCCCGCAAGCCCGTCCAACCGCTGTCAGTGCCCTGTGCGGGCAGGGAATCGCAGCACACGGCCTTTGGAGGGCCATTGCAATGGACGCAAAGACAGAGTACGACGCCAGCGCCTTGTCAGACACAGAGCGAGAGGAGTTAATCGCCCAAGCTCTCCGCTCCGGCAATTTACCGCGCCGTGGCAGGCCGAGGAAAGGCGGAACTCAACTCCGCTGGGCAGACTTGGGCTTGGACCGGCGGCGGGTTTTTGAAGGGGTGCGGATGAGCAAAATCCCGCAGGCCGACTTCGACGCCTTTATTGACGCACAAAAAAGGGCTGGGAGAAAACTCAGCCAGCGCGCCATACTGGTTCACTTCAACCTGATAAATGTCCGCAGTGCGGACGTTTTCGAGGGAACGGAAATAGGCGAACTAGCCGAGGCACTCTTGCGCCCCGTCGAACGTTTCTTTGAGGAGCAGCGCAAAATCACCCGACAGGGCCGGTATGCCGTGCTTCACGCCTTGCGCTACCGGCTACGGGCTATTGTGGATAAAGCCGCGCTCGACAGCGAGCCTTGAAGGAATTGCAACCCCAAGACGTTTCCGCTATGCAACACCCCTACGGTGAGCCGGGGACCGTGGTGCGCATCGAACGTAACCGCGCCTGGTGCTGTGGCATAAATGGACTATCTCACGCGCCAGAGGCCAGCGGGACGCCAACGCAGCCCATAGCAGCGAAGCGGCGGACGGCACAGAGGCGGAATCCATGATCGAAGTCGGGACGTGAGTTTATCTCCGGGGAGCAAGGTTCGGCGCGGCGGGCGTGGCGATTCGATGCGAATGGAAGCGCATGGTTGTTTATTGGCCGGACTTGGATTTCTTCTCTCGGCATCGGCGCGAAACCCTGATGCCTGCCATGGCGGAAAACGGCAGCAAGACGTGAGGAAGCAATGAGCATTCAACGAACCGACCCGAAGAAAACCGCACGCAAGAAAAGCGAGGCGCTTGCGGTGAAGGCACCAGTGCCCGCACCAGCTCCAACGCCGCTATTCTCGAAGGACAAAGACGGTGCGCTCCAACTTTCTGATGAGTGTTACGCGCAGACCTTCGTCACTTTCATGGGATCACGCGAAGCCCGCAGGCTCCTAAAACCCGAAGCCGATAGGCCCCTGAAACCCGAAGTCGATAGGCTCCTAAAATTTGGATTCCCCCATAGCACCACGCGTCTCAGCACCACGCTTCTCGGTCAGGTGTCAGGCGCACTTCCATACGGAAAGGGCCACTGCCAGGACGTGGAGGCGTTGACCTTCGCGCTGGAGGCCGCGGCCTCACTTAAGCCCCGCGATGGCCTGGAAGTGATGTTGTGCTCTCAGATGGTCGCCCTTCACAGCCAGGGATTGGAATATCTGAGGCGCACAATGATTCCCGAGCAGACTAGCGAAGGAGTGGATTGCAACGTGAATCGAGCTACCCGCCTGCTGCGCACGTTTGCAACCCTCGCGGAAACGCTACGGGCGAAACGCACCGCTGGCCGTCAGAAAATCGTGGTGGAGCACGTCACTGTGCAGGCTGGCGGGCAGGCGATTGTCGGGGCGGTGACTACCGGGGGGAGGGTGGGGGATGCAGGCAAAATCAAGCAATGAACCCCATGTAAAGCGGTGTGGATGGCTCAAGAACGGCAATCCTTCAGGGAATCTCAGCAGCGCACCACGATGCGGCGCCCGCACGCGCAAGGAAACTCCGTGCCAATGCCCGGCGATGCGGAATGGACGTTGCAGACTGCACGGTGGATTATCGACCGGGCCGACCACGGCGGCGGGCCTTGCACGGTCTAAGCGGGCTCGTTGGAAGCACGGCCAATTCTCGGCAGAGGCAAAGCAAGAGGCGGCCCACTTCCGGCAATTGCTGCGAGAGTGCAAGGAACTGGCTAGGGGGCTGAGTGCTTACGATTGACAATCCGCAAAGCTGTAGGGAGCGACTGAAGCTGAGGTTTGACGGCACGCGGGCTGAGTATAGGTTTGTGCCGTCCAGGAAACCATAATGGGATGGTTTGACAGGTGGTTGAAGCGGAAGCCTTTTTCATCATCGAAGGAGTCGTTGTCTGACGCGCAATTGGTACCGACCAATTGGGCAAGCAGCCAGCCACATCTGGCCCTACTCGAAAAGTTTCTATCGGCGCGTGAAGTCAAAGACTGGTTTCTCGAACTCTGGGCACCAGCATTCGGAACAAATCCCCAGCGCGTTATCGAGGGGCTAGTTGCACATGGAGCACTGGAGCTTGCGCCCACAGTAGCAGACCTCAAGGTGATGTTGTCATCGCGCGGCTTAAAGGTTAGCGGCAAAAAAGCAGAGCTTATTCAACGACTACTCGAAGCCGATCCGAAAGGCATGGAAGTATCGTATGCACACCGAATGATCCTGCGATGCACGCCTGCGGCAAGTGAGGCGGTCTCAAGATGGGAAGCTGAACAAGCGAGGGCTTTTGAGACGGCGTCAGACAGCGTGATTGCTGCGCTCCGAAATCGGCATTTCAAAGAGGCAATTCGTACCGCTGATGCGTACCGCAAGAACAAATTTAAACCTCCTGTCCACCCGGCGCAGGAGGCCATGACAATCCATCCCGCGCCGCGCTCCATAGAGGAACGTGAAAAGGAGCTTGCCACGGTTTTCACCATGCGTCCGAAAATCCTGAACGAACTGCAACCGGAGCAATGGGAAGGTCTCTATCTCAATTACGCGGTCTGGGAGTTACTGGGGCGTACAGCACCGGAAAAATGTATGCCTGGATTTACAGTTTCCAATTCGTCTAGCAAGCCTTTCCTGCGCTATTCGGAAGAAGACGAGGACGACGACCGCGAAGACGAAGACCCTGAAGTACCAGAAAAATGTGTGCCCCGGTCCGTGGGTATTAGAGCCATGAATTCGACGACAGCTACGCGAATGCTGAGTTTTTATGTCAAACACCAAAGCGATCTTAAGCGAATGCGTGAATTGGGCATCAAGAAGGCCAAAATCATCGGGACCGGAGGTTGCGAGGCGTGCTTGGCTCTCAAGGACAAAACCTTCCTTCTCGACGAGCTACCTGAACTTCCCTACGAAAAATGTACCTGCGGTCTTGGATGCCGATGTATGACAAGAGCAGCCTTGCCCTGGACGAAAGAGTAAACCCGATATTGTCGGGCAGCGTCCACAAATTGTGATAGCCATGTTAATCGCGCACACAGGCTTTGCGAACTGGTGCGGAGGGGAGGTTGGGAGCACGCTAAAGCCGTAACCTAAATTTCAGGGCAATCAGGGATTCACTGGAGGAAGGTATGTCTTGGCTTCGACACTTATTGTAGCCAACGCGAACTTCCTTTGGGTGTTTTTATTGTGGCATCGGGTCAATTCCTTTAGCCGCTCGCTCTGAGCATATCCGCACCTGTTCTTCCGTGAGGCCGCTGCCTACGCGCCGCCAATCCTTCTTACAATAGGCGGGGCGGACTTTACTTTTGACCGCCTCTCTGATTTGGCTACAAGCTATGGGAGAAAAATCCGAGCAGTACCGTGAGGCGTTTGGTTGGCCTAGATTTCCGCAAACATCCCGCGCAACTTGGCCCAAGACTGAACGCGGCGGGACCAGCATCCAGCCAGTGCTTACCGGACCGTTCGCGCCGTTGCCGCCAGCGGGCATAATAACGTGTCCATGACAGTCGAAAATGAATGGTTGGGCGACAACGTCCACTCCGTGTATTCCTCCCCAGACCATTACGCCCAGTTGCGTGTGCCGAATGGTATTCATGTTTACTTTGAACTTTAGGCCGTTATCGGCTTCATAGGTTTTCCAGCGAGGCTTTGGGGGCTGACGCAGCGTGCCTGCTTTCTTGCAAATTGCCATCTGCTCCGGCGAAAACGAACTGAAGTTGTATTCCGTGTCGGCGCATATCGCCACTGAACACGGCTGGTGAGTCCAGGCGTAGTTGCTCTGAAACACAGGAGCGAACGCATCACATCGCGCAGTTGGAGCTAGCCCTGCGGTAGTTTGGCCCGTGGTGACTGCGGTCGGCGGATTCTGTGATTTAGCTGCTGCTGCGCCGGACTGGCTTGGCGGCGCTTGCGCTTGCGCCGAAATCGTGCATCCAATTGCCACCGTCAGAATAGTGCTCAGAACCGCCACTCGGTAGCCCATAATCCCCCGCCAACCCAGTTGCCCGCTTAATTCTCTTGCTCATTCTAGCTTCGCGTTGTTCGGTATATCAAACAATGCTCCAAGCAATACCGGCAACGATGGGGAAATGGCAATTTCTTTTCCCGTCCGTCTCGGTCGCCGCTTGAGCGAATTAAGGGAAAAGCACGGTCTGTCTCAGACCCAACTTGCCGACAAGGCTGGAATTGGGCGAGCGCACCTCAGCCAAATCGAGAATGGAGCCGTTGCCGTCAGGATTGACACCCTGTACGCGCTGGCACAGGCTCTTGATCTGAAGTTGGAAGAGTTGTTCAAGGGGTTCTGACGGAATACTTGCAGCCCCTAAAAGGTGCGTTTGGTAATAGGCGCGCAAGGATGCCCCAGGACGCGCCCGCGAGTGAGCGGTGATGGCTCCCTATGCCGGATTCGCAGCGCCGCGTCTGAGGGCAATTGCGCCCTGGCAACCGGGCATCTTCCAGTTTCAACTCGTCAACCCCGACCGACTTCACGGTGTCGGTTCTCGGCGACTCATGGGCGGCCATTCCCACCGGCGCCGTCACGCTGATGAGCGGCACAACTTCCCTCGGCTCGGCA
>JBAPRH010000037.1:0-9640 GCA_049280995.1 Acidobacteriaceae bacterium | reverse complement strand
GCCGCCCTCCAGCTCAATTACTTCCTCGTCATGCGCGCCCTCGACAACAAATTGATCAACACCCAGGTCGCCAACGCCATGAACCGCATCCTCCGCTCCTGCGAAGCCAACCTCCGCCACGGCCCACTCATTCCCGCCAACCAGCAGGACACCGTAACCACCCTAACCCTCACCCCGGAAGGAGAAGAAATCGCCCCAACCCAGCAAATCCCCGAAGAAGCAAACGAAGAGGTAAGCCAGGAAGTGCCCACAGAAGTGAGTGAAAAAGCGAGTGAAGCCGAGAAACCCGCTCTTCAGCAAGTCGGCGAGCCAACGAACCACCCGGTCAGCGAAGAAGCGAAGGAACCGGCGGTCACTTCGCAAATCAGCGACACCGAAGCGCCGAAGAGCCAGGCTGCCCCGCAACCAACGGGCGTTTTACCTGCCGAAAAACAGCGCATTCAATCAATGTTCGGAAGCCAAAACCCACCACAAGACGCAGCGTCACTCCCTCGTAAGCTCGCTGCATTGTAGCGACCCGCTCTTTAGCTAGCCGCCTCATAGCGACCCGCTACTCAGCCGCCCCTAATCATTCTCCGCGGAAAGGTCCAGCCCGGTGCCCGATCGTTGCGCCTCGACTTCTTCTTCCGTAACCAGAAAGCGGCGAATGTACCGGAGCGGCTCGTCCGCCGCCGCCATTTCGCGCAGATGGTACTCCCAGGAATTTCCCCGCATGGTGCGGCGGGTGTAAGCCTTCCTGACCACCGTGATCTCTTCACCACGGCGGTTCAGCCGTTTGAACTCCTGCGTGGGAACGAGAAATTGCATCTGCCTTCCCGCTTTCCAGAAGTGCCTGGCAAACGGGTGCGAGAACAGAAGCGCATAGTACCTGCTTCCATTCGACAGAGTTTCAGCCGCAGCCTCCATCGTTGTCCATTGGGCGTCAATTCTGGACTGGTACCACTTGCGGAATTCGAATCCGTTGGCGCGGGCCTGCAGCACCAGCAGACGAATCAGCTCTTTCTTCGTCATCGCGCAACCTGAAACCCTGACACCATGACAATATCAGATTAAGGTCGGCGCTTCGCGTCCAGGCCGGGTGCTGCTACCGTCTATATAGGAGAGAATCGAGATCAACGAAGCATTGAATATGCAAACTCTCAGACGAAATTGAAAATGTCTGCCGTGCCTTTCCCCGCCGTTGTCCCCCGCGGATTGCTTGTGGCTGTCCTCTCCGCGCTGATGGCCTTTCTGCCCATCCACCGGGCTGCGGCGCAATCCGTCGTTACTGATCCACTCAATCGCGACCCCCTTGTGCGGCAAGCCTTCGACCGCTTTTACAACGAAGACTACAACCGCGCGCTGGTCCTGTTTGGTCGCGTCCGGAGCGAGCACCCCGGCGATCCCATCGCGACCGATTATGTCCTCTACGTCACGCTTTTTCAGGAACTTTCCCGCCTCGATCTGCTGGACACCACCTTCTACGCCACAGACGGATTTCTGACCGGCAAGCACACCGTAGTCGAAGACCCGAAAGTGCGCGACCAGATCAAAGCGCTCGCCGAAGAGGCCATCAACCAGGGCGACGCCGAGCTGGACAGGAATCCGAACGATACGAATGCCCTCTTTGCGCGCGGCTGGGCCAAAAGCCTCGAAGCGACCTATCAGGCCATGGTCGAGCGCAGCTTCCGGTCCGCGCTGGGACTGGCGCTCGGCGCCAAGGACGACGAGCAGAAGGTCCTGCATCTCGACCCCAGCTACGTGGACGCCAAGATGATCGTAGGCGTCTACAAATACGTCGTGGGGGCTCTGCCGTTCGGTTTCAAAATACTAGTCGGAATCGTCGGAATTCACGGCTCGAAGTCCGACGGAATGGCTCTGCTGCGGGATTCAGCCGCTCGCGGCGTGATTACCAGCGTTGAATCCCGCACCGTGATGGCGCTCTTCCTGCGGCGCGAGGCCGAATATCAGCAGGCCCTTGCCATCAACCACGGACTCCAGGCCGAATATCCCCGCAATTTCCTCTTTGCCTTGGAACACGCCAACCTCTCCAAGGATGCGGGCCAGGGAATGAAAGCGATCAACCTCTACCGCCAGGTCATCAGCAAGGCCCAGCGTCCCGGCTACTTCGCGTCCCCCCATGTTGAGCTCGCCTACTACGGGCTGGGCGCCAGCCTGAGGGGGCAGCGCCTTTACCAGCAGTCGGTGGAGGCCTTTCTGCAGGGTGCTTATCAGCCAAACACCAGCCCGGAACTGAAGCGCCGCTGCCTGCTCGCCGCCGGCGAGGACTATGACCTGATGCATCAGCACGGCAAAGCCACCGAGGAATATCAGGCCGTCATCCACAACGGAGGCAACACCGTCCAGGGCGAACTCGCGCGCAAGTACGAGAGCGACGATTATTCCGGGAAGTAAAGTCCGGGCCGGCCCGGAAAGTCCTCGTCCGCAATACCCAGCCTGCAAAGCCCCGGAACAAACTTTCATCGCTTTCCGTATATCCCAACAGATGTACTCTTGTACGGAGGCACGGTATGGCTGTTTCCTGTAAAAACTGCGGGGCTTCCTTGAATGACGAGGCGCGCTTCTGCTCGACCTGCGGAACGCCGGTCGGCCCACCACAGGCAGCGCAGAGCTATCCGCCCAACTATGGCACGGCGTATGCTCCGGCGTCTCGTCTCGTCCGGCCCCGCTTTGGACGCATGATCGCCGGAGTCTGCCAGGGGCTGGCGAACAGCTACGCGTGGGACGTGACCTGGGTTCGCGTCATCACGGTGCTCCTCGCCGTTTTCGGCGGAGGCATCGGCCTGATCGCTTATCTCGTCTTCTGGGTGGTCATGCCGGAGGAGCCGATCGTGCTTCCGCAGCCCAGCGCCTGGCCCCCGCCGGGGAACTAGGCCAAAACTGTTTTTCATAGCATCACAGCGTTGGCTGCTTACAAAACTGTTACAACGCGGGGCTCCGCCGACTGATACGGTCGTAAGAGAGATCAAAGAGCGGAGACCTGGCGACCTATGTCTGTTGAAACAATCGAAACCCTGCCTATCGTAAGACCCGCGTCCGCGAATGGAGCCGGCACGGCGGGCGCTGAACAAAAGATTCAACTGGGCCGCGCCGCCCAGAGCGGACGTTTGAGCGTCATCACCACCATCTTCATGGTCCTGTTTCACATTGGCGCCATCGCCGCGCTGTTCATGTTCTCGTGGACAGCGCTGATCTGCTTCGTGGTGCTCTGGGTTTACGCCTCGAATGTCGGCATCGGCATGTGCTACCATCGCCTGCTCACGCATCGCGGCTACAAAACCCGCAAGTGGGTGGAATATCTGATGGCCATCGGCGCCACGCTTTCGCTCGAAGGCGGCCCGATCTTCTGGGTAGCCACGCATCGCGTGCATCATCAGCTGTCCGACCATAAAGGCGATCCGCACACGCCGACCGAAGGCGGATTGTGGGCGCACATGGGCTGGATTCTCTGCGGAATTTCCATACACAACGAGACCGCTATGCTGTCCCGCTACGCTCCCGACCTTGCCCGCGACAAGTTTTATCTCTGGCTGAGCAAGTATCACTGGGTTCCGATGGTCGTCGTGGGGCTGGCGCTGCTGGCCATCGGCGGCTGGCCGGCCCTGATGTGGGGAATCTTCCTGCGCGTGACCCTGGGCCTGCACTCCACCTGGCTGGTCAATTCGGCGACCCACATGTGGGGCTCGCGGCGCTTCAATACCAAGGACCGGTCGCGCAATAGCTGGTGGGTGGCTCTGCTGACCGGCGGCGAAGGATGGCACAACAATCACCACGCACATCCGGTGTCGGCGCGGCATGGTCTGGCCTGGTATGAGTTTGACCAGAACTACATCGGCATCCGGCTGCTCGAAAAGCTCGGCCTCGCGTGGGACGTCAAGGTGGCGCAGTACGACAAAAACGATCCGAAGCCGGCCGGAGTCGCGTAAGAAATCAGTCTGTAGCTAGGCAAAAAGAAGCGCCTGCCCGGTAAACTCCGGACAGGCGCTTTTCTTGGAACGATGAGAATCAAAGGGCGAAGACGGAACGTAGTGCTGTTCATCGTGCTCGGCGCGTGCCTGGTCGGCGTCGCCCTCTTCCTCAGCGTCGGTTGGATCATCCTCAACTGGCGCAGCCTGATGCCGATGCTGATCGGCATTCCGTTCTTCCTGCTGCTGATTGCCGGGCTCGTCTTCAACACCATCTTTCTGGTCCGCGAAGTGCGCCGCAACGAGCGCCACGACAGTTTCATCAACGCCGTCACCCACGAGCTCAAAACCCCGATCACCTCCATCCGGCTCTATCTCGAAACGCTGGAGCGGCGCGAGCTGAGCGAGGAGAAGCGGCGGGAATTCTACGGCATCATGCTGGAGGACAGCGACCGGCTGCTGGCCACCGTTGAGCAGGTGTTGAAGGCTGGCGAGGTCGGGCAGCGTTCCCGCACAACGGAACGCTCCCCGGTGGACATGCGCGAACTGGTCGAGACCTCCATCTACCGCGTGAAGACGCTGCATCACCTGAAGGACGACAATCTGAGGCTGGAGCAGCCTTCACTCGAACAATCACTCATCGTCCGCGGCGACCAGCAGGACCTGCGTGCCGTCGTGATGAACCTGCTGGCCAACGCCGTGAAATACTCCCCGCGCGAGGTCGATATCCGCGTGCGGCTCGCGGTCGAGCGCGAGGCCTGGGTCATTCTGAGCGTCACCGACCAGGGCATCGGCATTTCCCCGGCGCACATCAAGCGAATCTTCAATCGGTTTTATCGCGTCCCGGCGCGCAACGTGCTTCGCACCAAAGGGACCGGGCTGGGGCTTTTCCTGGTCCGGACCATCGCCCGCCAGCACGGAGGAGACGCTTTTGCCCAGAGCGCCGGCGAAGGCCGGGGAACAACCGTGGGCGTGCAATTGCCGCGCGTGCTCGACCGCAAAGAGGAGCCCCAAACCATGCAGGAGACACAATGAACGGAGCGCGGGTGCTGGTTGTCGAAGACGAAACGCATCTGGCGCAGGGGCTGCTTTTTAACCTGCGGGCCGAGGGTTATGACGTGGTGGTGGTGGGCGACGGCGAGCGGGCTTTAGCGCTGCTGGAGCATGAGCATTTCGACGCTGTCCTGCTCGACGTAATGCTGCCGGGGAAGAATGGCTTTGAGATCGCAGCCGAACTGCGCCAGTCGCAGAACTTTGTCCCACTGCTGATGCTTACCGCCCGGGGACGCCCCGAAGACATCCTGCAGGGGTTCGGAGCCGGCGCGGACGACTATCTGCCCAAGCCCTTCGATTTATCGATTTTGTTGGCACGGCTCAACGGCCTGCTGCGCCGGATGAAGTGGCACACCTCCGGAGGCAGAACCACGGCCGTCGACGACCTGCCCCAATTTGAGTTCGCCGGGCGCAGAATCGACTTCGAGAACCTTCGCCTGGAGGTCCTGGGCAAGGAAATCCATCTCACCCTGATGGAGGCCGACCTGCTGCGCTACCTGGTGCGCAACCCGGGCCGCTCCATCTCCCGCAAAGAGCTGCTGGAGCAGGTGTGGCGGCTCCGCGAAGACACGGACACCCGCGCCATCGACAACTTCATCGTAAGGCTCCGGCGGTATATTGAGGATGAGCCGTCCGAGCCGCGCTATCTGCGAACGGTGCGCGGAGTCGGCTACAGCTTTGTTCCCTCCGGCGAGTGAGTTGCATCGTGCCGACGGGGAGCCGCATCGATACAGCAGGGGAATTATGGGCGAAATCGTACTGAAAATAGACGGTATGCACTGCGAATCATGTGTCCGGCGCGCAAGGCAGGCGCTCGAACGTGTTCCCGGCGCGGAGGTTGTAGAAGTGCGAATCGGCGCAGCCCGCGTGAAAGCGGATGACGCCGCCCCGGCCATCGCCGCGCTCGCGAAAGCCGGATACCCGGCCAGCGCGGAAGCGTAGGAGCAGCATTGGCAGGAGCGGCATTGAAGGAGAACGGCACGCAGGCGATAACGCTGGGTGTACAGGGAATGACCTGCGCCGCATGCCAGGCGCACGTGGAGCGCGCCCTGCGCGAGACGGCGGGCGTGACGAGCGCCAACGTCAACCTGATGACCCACTCGGCCCGCGTGGTCTACGAGCCCGCGGCCGGACGGCTCGAAGCCCTGTTTGAGGCCGTGCGCGAGGCCGGATACGACGTCTCCGTGAACGCCGCCGCCGATTCAGAAGAGGATCGCAGCAAAGAAGAATGGCGGCTGAAGGTCCGCGCCTTTGCGTCCATCATTGGCGGCGTGGTCGTCATGCTGCTCAGCATGCCGCTGGCCATGCGCGGCCATCCGGTGGCGCATCCGGGTGTGATTGACCGCGCCCTGATGCCGCTCGCGCCGTGGCTCTATCACATTCCGGTCTGGGCCCTCGAATACATCATGCTCATTGTCACGCTGGCCGGCATGACCTGGGCCGGCGGGGCCATTTATCAGCGTGCATGGCAGGCCGCGCGGCATCGCTCCACCAACATGAACACGCTGGTCGCTCTGGGAACCGGTGCGGCGTTTGTCTACTCCGCTGCCGCTACGGTTTTCCCAACGTTCTTTCTCGCCTACGGCCTCCGGGCGGACGTGTACTACGATTCCGTCCTGCTCATCCTCGGCTTCCTGCTCATCGGCAACTGGCTCGATGCCCGCGCCAAACGGCGCACCCTCGACGCGCTCCACGGGTTTGCCGAGTTGCAGCCGCAGACCGCGCGTGTCCTCCGCGACGGAGTGGAAGTGGAGCTTCCGATTGCGGCTTTGACGCCCGGAGAAATAGTCGTCGTGCGCCCCGGCGAGCGTGTTCCGGTGGATGGAATTGTCGCCGCCGGCGTCAGCAGCGTCGATGAGTCGCTCATTACCGGCGAGTCCGTTCCCGTTCCGCGCGGACCGGGCGAGCGCCTCATCGGTGGGTCCCTGAATCACGATGGCGCGCTCGAATACCGCGCCACCTCGATTGGAACCGACAGCGTTCTCGGTCAGATGCTCCGCCTCATGGAAGAGGCGCAATCGTCCAAAGCCCCCATGCAGCAGCTTGCCGACCGTGTAAGTGCCGTGTTTGTGCCAACAGTTCTCGGGCTGGCCGCGCTCACGTTTGTCGTCTGGTCGGTGATCGGGCAGGCGGGCGGCGTGGGCCGCGCCTTTGCAATTGCCGTCGCGGTGCTGGTGATTGCCTGCCCCTGCGCCATGGGGCTCGCCGTGCCCGCCGCGCTCACAGTGGCCATCGGCCGCGCCGCCCAACTCGGCATCCTGTTCAAGGGTGGGGAAAGCGTCGAACGGCTCGCCCGCATCGATACCATCGTTTTGGATAAAACCGGCACGCTGACGGAAGGTCGTCCGGGTATCACCGCCGTCCGCCCGCACAACATGGAAGAGCACGACCTGATGGCAATCGCGGCCTCGCTCGAACAGCGTTCCGAGCACCCGCTGGCCCGGGCGGTTCTGGAATATGCCTCAACCCACGGAATTGCCGCCGCCAGTGCGAGTGACGTCCGTTCCATTCCCGGCAAAGGGCTGGCTGGAACGGTGCAGGGAAAGCCGGCCGCCGCGGGAAACCGCGCCCTGATGCTCGACCTCGGCGTCGCTCTCCCGGAATCTGCACAGACACAACCCGGTGAGACGCCGCTTTATGTTGCGATTGATGGCCGCTACGCCGGTCTGCTTACCGCACGCGATCAGATTCGCTCCGGCGCGGCAGAGGCTGTCTCCGTGCTCAAGCGCATGGGAATGCACACCGTTATGCTGACCGGCGACAACCACGCCGCCGCCGACGAAGTCGCGCGGGGTTTGACGCTCGATCAAACCTACGCGGAGCTGCTGCCGGAAACCAAGCTCGAAAAAATCCGCGACCTGCAGAGCAAGGGCCGCAGAGTCGCCATGGTAGGCGACGGCATCAACGACGCTGCCGCGCTCGCGCAGGCCGATGCCGGACTGGCTGTCGGGACCGGAACCGATCTTGCCCGTGAAGCCGGAGACGCCATTCTGCTTCGCGGCGAGCCAGCCCAGATCGTCGTAGCCATCGCTCTTGCCCGGCACACGCTGCGGATCATGCGGCAAAATCTCGGTTGGGCGCTCGGCTATAACGTGATCGGGATTCCCATTGCCGCGGGCGTACTTTACCCGTTCACCGGACTTCTGCTGAACCCAGCCGTGGCTGCCGCCGCCATGGCCCTGAGCTCCGTGAGCGTGCTGGCCAACAGCCTGCGCCTGAAGCGGTTCGTCCCACTGTAAACTGAATCCTGTGCGCATCCTTACCCGGTACATGCTGAAAGAGGTACTCTCCCACGCCTTGCTCGGCGGCCTGCTCTTCACGTTTGTGCTCATCATGCCCAACCTGCCGAACCTGATGGAGCTGGTCGTTCGCAACAGCGCATCGCTCGGCGTGGTGGGCAGGATATTCCTACTCACGCTGCCTAACATGTTCACGGTCACCATTCCCATGGCCGTGCTGGTCGGCATTCTGCTGGGACTCAGCCGCCTCGCCTCCGACAGCGAGATCACGGCCATGCGTGCCTCGGGCGTCGGCGTGTGGAGCTTCGTTGGAGTCGTGGCCATCGTCGCGGTGACAGGCTGGGGAGTCGATCTCGCGAATACGCTGTACGTTTCCCCCAAAGCCTCGACCTCAATCCGGCATCTTGAGTCGGAATTGCTCAACGCGCAGGCGTCCTACGAAGTGCAGCCGCGTGTCTTCAACGAGGAATTCAAGAACTACGTCTTTTACGTGCAGGACGTGATCCCGGGAGCCGGCGCGGCCAACTGGCGGCAGATTTTCCTTGCCGATCTCTCCGACTCCGGGGTCCCCAGAATCACCACCGGCGCATCCGCCACGGTCGTCACCCGCAAGGGGCACAGCGCGGTGATGCGGCTGCGCGATGGAACCGAACATGAAACCGTCGCGAACCAGCCGGACAAGTACACTGTCTCGACTTTTGCCGAAACAGATCTTCCGCTCGCATTGTCGGCCAGCGCGGACACACGGATCACGCGAAGCGATACGCCGATTCTGGCAATGTCCAACCGCGAGCTTTGGGCCCGCGCACACCAGCACAACGGGCGACGCTATTCGATTGAATTGCAGAAGCGGCTTGCCTTCCCGGCGGCCTGCCTGGTGTTCATGCTTGTGGGCGTTCCCCTCGGCCTCGCCTCGAGGCGAGGAGGCAAGGGCGCGGGCTTTGTTCTCACCGTGCTGCTGGTCTTTGTCTACTACTTTTTGTCCTCAACGGGAACGGCGCTGGCGCGGCAAAATAAACTACCGGTCGTAGTCGGGGTCTGGCTCGTCAATGTCCTCTTCGCGATCTGCGGTTTAGCGTTGCTGCGACAGATGTCCACAGGCGGCGGAGTGCTGGCGGCGATTGTGTCGGTTGGCGGATGGTTCAAGCGTCCTGAGAAAGTAGAGGAAGCGGGGGCGGTCCGCGTTGAAACTCACCCCGCCAGAGCGCGCCACGCGCGGGGTCGCTTCCCGCTCATTCTGGACCAGTATGTTCTGAGAGAATTTCTCGGCACCTTCTTTCTGGTGCTCGTCACCTTTGTACTTCTGATGCTGCTGTTCACCTTCTTTGAGTTGCTGGGGGACATCATCCGCAACCATTCCTCGCTGCTGCTGGTAGGGGAATACCTGCTGAACCTGACGCCGAGCATGATCTACACCATTACGCCGTTGAGCGTGTTGATCGC
>JBAPRH010000036.1:0-24903 GCA_049280995.1 Acidobacteriaceae bacterium | reverse complement strand
GCACTGGAACGCAACGAAGCCCCCGACAAAGACAAAGGCCCTCCTGATGAAGATGAACCGGACCCGCATCTGAAATGGGCTGTGGCAGTGTTTACAGGCGTGATGAACGATCTCGGAGATTATCTCTTCGACACCAGCAAGCCTCCGAATCCGCACCTTGTCAACGGCGCGGACCAATGGACCAGGTTCGGGTTTAACAGCCTGGCTGTCGAGGCGGTGGAATGGCGCGGCGAAACGCTTTTGCTCGTTCTTTCGGCGCGCTATCCTGCGGCGGCGCGGAGCGGCCTGGAGAAGTATCGCCGGAAGTGGGATGAGAGTCTCCAAAAGTGGTTTGGCTGCAAAGTCTACTGCGAGCTACGGGACACCACCAGTGGGGAGCGACCGGATGCTAAGAAATGCTAAGGTTGCCGCGTCTTTCCGAGACGTCGAGGTAGTGCCTACCAGTGTGCCCGCACATGGCCTTTCGGGGATGCTTGCACCAGCACGAAGGTGGGATAGGGGGTCAAAATCTCTGCGCGCGCGCAGGCGTAGACCGTTAGTCAATGTAATTCTTCTTTCCCCAAAATCAAACCTTTCCCGAATTCAGGCCGCAAATCGGCGCGGGACGGCTCCAGCGCAGAACATGGCGCGGCGGCACAGAAACAGGCTTTCCTCGCGTACCGAAGAGTTACGACGGCGGCGCGCGACACACTTTCCGCCTAGGGCATCCTGCTTTGCACTCTCAAAACCCGGCGGGCTCTGCGAGAATTAACCTTCACACCAGAAAAGCCAATGCCGCTCTCGCTTGCTGAATTTGTCGAACGCGGGAAGGCCGTCAGCTAACGGAACGCGCCGCCGCACAGTCGCATTTCATTGATCTCTGCGAAGTGCTGGCCAAGCCAACCGCACCCCCGCCGTTGCTGAGCGGATTACTCAAACCACAGCCCACGCCTCAGACAATTCCTTTGCCTGGTCCAGGACCGTCTCCGTGGCGGCGTCTTGCCCGTCCGGCGGATACTTCCATTTTTTCAAAATCGTCTTGACCATCAACCGCAGTTTTGCCCGCACGGACTCTCGCACATACCAGTCCACTGCATTGCTTGTCCTCAGCTTTGCCGTCAGTTCCACCGCGATTTTGCGCAGCGTCTCATCCCCTAGCTCTCGCACTGAAGCCTCATTCGCAGCCAGCGCGTCATAGAAGGCCATCTCATCGGCGGAAAGCCCGACTTCTTCTCCCCGATTCGCAGCGGCTCTGAACTGTTTCGCCATCGTAATCAGCTCTTCGATCACTTGAGCCGTCTCAATGGCGCGATTTCTGTATCTGGCGAGCGACTCTTGCAGCAAGTCGGAGAACTTGCGGCTCTGCACCACGTTGCTGCCAAACCTGCTCTTGATTTGCCCCCTTAAGAGGCGCTCCAGTACCTCGACGGCCAGATTCTTCTCTTTCAGCTTGCGCACATCCTCCAGAAACTCATCCGAGAGGATTCCGACGTTGGGCCGCTCCAGTCCCGCTGCGCCGAATATGTCCATCACGTCTGCTGAAACCACAGCGCGGGAGAGTATCTGTCGCAGTGCGTGCTCTTTGGCCTCATCGTTCAAAGTCGTGGCAGGATCGCGCTTCGTCAGAATCGTGCGAACAGCTTGCAGAAAGGCAATCTCTTCCCGATACTCCACTGCCCCTGGGACCGTGCAACACAGCGCAAACGCTTGCGTCATCCGCAGCACGCAATCCGCGAACCGCTTCTTCCCATCCTCCAGGCCAAGAATATGGTCCGCCGCCGCCCGCATCGGCTTCAACGCATTCACGCGGAAATTGCTGTAGTCCACCCTGTGCAGCATTCCCCGTGCAACTTCGATCTCCTCCCGGACCTTCGCCAGCATCTCCGTCGCCGGAATCGTTGGCCGCCCGCGCCCCTTGCTCTCTGTGTATTCCTGGAGTGCGTGCCTCAGGTCATTTGCAATGCCGATGTAATCCACCACAACGCCGCCTGGCTTGTCCTTGAAGACCCGATTCACCCGCGCAATTGCCTGCATCAGGTTGTGGTCTCGCATCGGCTTGTCTACATACATCGTCGTGAGGCATGGAACGTCAAAGCCCGTCAGCCACATATCCCGCACGATCACGATTTGCAATGGATCGTCCGGCTTCTTGAAGCGTTTCTCCAGTCGCTTCTTCACCTTTGCAGTGTGGACGTGGCGACGCAGCGCCTCCCGGTCCGATGCGGACCCGGTCATCACCACTTTGATCGTGCCCTTCTCCGGGTCGTCGTCGTGCCACTCCGGCCTTAGCTTAATGATCGCCTCGTAAAGCTGGGCGCAAACCTCGCGGCTCATGCACACGATCATCGCTTTGCCCCGCATCGCATCCTCGCGGGTCTCAAAATGCTTTACCAGGTCCGCTGCGACGGTTTCAATGCGTGGAGCCGTGCCCACCAACTTCTCCAGCGCCGCCCACCGGCTCTTGGTTCGCGCTCTGGCCGCCTCTTCGTCGCCCTCGGTCAACTCTTCCACTTCGTCATCGAGCGTCTCTGCTTCGGCGGAGTCCAGCTCCAGTTTCACCAGACGCGATTCGTAATAGATAGGCACAGTCGCCTTATCCTTCACCGCCTGCTCGATGTCGTAGATGTCTACATAGTCGCCAAACACGGCGCGGGTGTCTTTGTCCTTTGCGGATACCGGCGTTCCCGTAAAGGCCACAAACGTGGCATTCGGCAGAGCGTCCCGCAGATACTTGGCGTAGCCGTAGATCGTCTCTCCAGCCTCATTGATGCGTGCCTTCAGCCCATACTGGCTGCGGTGCGCCTCATCACACAGCACCACTACGTTGTCGCGTTCGGTCAACGTGGGAAAGGTGTCTTCATCCTCACCGGGCACAAACTTCTGGATGGTCGTAAAAATAATTCCGCCGGATGGCCGCTGGTTCAATTCTGTGCGCAAAGCCTTACGATTATCGACTTGCACGGGCTTTTCCCCCAGCACCTCCGACGCCATATCAAACATCCCGTAGAGCTGCCCATCCAGAGTATTGCGGTCTGTCACCACCACAAGCGTGGGATTCTTCATCAGCGGGTGCGTCATCAGCTTGCCTGCAAGGCAGGTCATCTCCAGGCTCTTGCCCGCGCCCTGCGTATGCCAAACCACGCCGCCCTTGCCGCTGCCTCCGGGGGCCGATGCCTCCAGCACCCGCTCCACCACTGCCCGCACCGCATGGAACTGGTGATAGGCTGCGATCTTCTTCACCAGGCCGCCGTCATCCTCAAACACAATGAAGTACCGCAAATAGTCCAGCAAATGCTCTTTTTGGAAGACACCGCGCACCAGCGTCTCCAATTCTCCAAACGGTCCCAGCGGGTCGCGTTCCTTGCCGTCAATGGTGCGCCATGCTGCGAACCGCTCTTCATCGGCAGAGAGCGACCCCATGCGCGCATAAATGCCATCAGAGGCCACCAGCACGCCATTGGTGCGGAACAGGTCCGGGATTTCTTCCTTGTAGGTCTGGAGCTGGTGATAGGCCGCCGATACATCCGCAGTCTCGCTGGCCGCATTTTTCAGCTCGAAGACTGCGATTGGCAATCCATTCAGGAAGACGACCACATCCGGTCTGCGCTCCCGGCTACCGCTTGCCGTCGCGCCAATCACGGTGAACTGGTTCACCACCAGCCAGTCATTCTGCTCCGTGTCGGCAAAGTCCACCAGGCGCACCCGGTCGCTTCGCGTCTCGCCGCCCTGCTGCCAGAAGACCTGCACACCCCTCGTCAGCAATTGTTGAAATTCGTGATTCCCGGCCAGCAGCCCAGGCGCACCGGAACCGGTGAGCACGCCCATTGCATCGGCAATGGCAGCGGCAGGCAAATTGGGATTCAGCCGATGCAGCGCGTCGTGGAGCCGCCCTTCGAGAATCACTTGCTTGTAGCTCTTGCGCTCCGGCCTCTCACCATCCGGTGCAAGCTCCGGGCCAAAGATCACCTCATAGCCCAGGTCTTCAAACCAGCCCAGCATCTCCTGCTCAACGTCGCTCTCATGGATGCTCAAATCACAGCCTCCACCAGCTTTTCGGCTTCAGGCACACGCAGCTTGCCGGAGATGAGGCGTGGAAGGAGAGTGTCGCGGAGTTCGGTTAGAGTCCCTCGCACTCTCAGATTCAAAAGGATTTTGTCAAACAAGGGGGTAACCAGAGACGAATACGCATGTGCTAGTGAAGGAGGAGGTAACAGTACGGTCAGAGATTCAAAGCGGCTCTTGTTGAGGTTCCCGAAAACAGAACCCCCGCTACCTGCACTTCGGATTTCCTCTCCCAGGTTTCGCAGTATGAAAAACGAGAAGCAGCTCGGAAACTCCTGGTTTGGAACAACGCTATTGATTTGCTGATTTGTTTGCGATCGCTCGGAGGTAAGCGTGACCAAGCCGACTGTCGCAATGCAAGATACACAGATAGAGCGTGGCGGCAAATACTTCGACCGCTGAAATTCTGCACCCTGAACACTTAGCCTTCGAGTTGTCTCGTGCGCGAATACCCTGCCGTTCATGTCTGGAATAGTGATGAAAGGTACTTCATCCCCGTAATAGTCCCGCACCGCAGTCGGCGGTGTTTTACCACAGATAACGGCTCCCAAGTCGCAAACTCTTCCTATCTTCCAGCAAATGGGAATGGAACCAAGCGTGGAATCCTGAAACTTGCAGGGAAAGAGAGCGGCGGTGGCGGCATCCATGCCCTCTGGCTCGCGTCCTTCCACCTTCGCCCGCACCGGATCAAAATCCACAAACCATGACTTGAAGATTCCCCGTGCAATCGCCTCCAGCACTCGATTCTGCAGCGAGATTAATCCTATCCGTTCGTCTAAAGGTGATAGTGAGGCAACTATTGCCTTCTGCTCCTTCGCATCGGGAACACGTACGGGAAGCTGTCCAAGTTCCTTAACTGATACGTTGCCTTGAACAGAACCGTTATCTCTGGTTCGTACAGCACGCTGAAATTCAGGTGAACTCATTAAGTAAAGAAGAAAGTGCGGATCGATGATGTTCGCGCGCACGATAACCAATGATGATGCTACCGCTCCCAGTAATCCGTCAGGAACCGGCGCCAGTTTGCCAACCGACCCACGCAAACAGAACAGGACGTCATTAGCTGCGAACTTGCCACTGTCAAGACGGTCGTAGGCGACTTCAGAGATTCGCCTGACTCGATCTATTTCTAATTTTCCGTTGATCAGTTCGGTTGCTGATACGAAGGGTAGACCTCGAGAATCATTGTCCTCTGTGGATGGATAATTAGTGCTTCTATCTCCATTGATAAATGTCACAAAATCTCGAAGCGGTGCGAACACCCAAGTTTCAGACGCCATAGCCGAGCGCCCCCAGCTTCTCGCGAATCACCGCATCCAACTCCGCGCTCTTTGCCATTTGTTCCGAGAGAGCCGTCGTGAGCCGTTCCATCTTCTCCGCAAAGGCTTCGTCATCGTCCTCCGACATAGCGCCCCGGCGTGAGCACATAGCCATGCTCGCGAATCTCTTCCAGCTTCACAGAGCGGCAGAAGCCCGGCACATCGGCATATTCCCCCTCCGCGCCACCATCCTTGCGCCAGCGGTGTGCTGTGTCGGCAATCTTTGCCACGCCTGCATCCGGGAAGACGCGATGCACCCGCGTTTCCATCCGTCCCAACTTGCGTGCGTCAATGAAGAGAAACTCGCCTCGCCGGTCGCATCCGTGAGCGGTCTTATCGCGTGCGAGAAACCAGAGGCAGGCGGGTATCGGCGTATTCAGGAAGAGCTGCGGAGGCAGCGCCACCATGCACTCCACCACGTCGCCCTCCACCATGCGCCGCCGAATCTCTCCTTCATTGTTCTGGTTGGAACTCATTGACCCATTCGCCAGTACCACTCCGGCCTGTCCTGTAGGCTTCAGGTGCCAGAGAATGTGCTGGAGCCACGCATAGTTTGCATTACCCTGTGGAGGCGTCCCAAAGGCCCAGCGCTTGTCCCCTTCGAGCTTCGCGCTCCACCAGTCAGAGACGTTGAAGGGCGGATTGGCGAGGATGTAGTCCGCCTTGAGGTCCGGGTGCTGGTCCTGGGTGAAGGTGTCCACCGACTCTTTGCCGAGATTGAAGCCGATACCGCGAATGGCCAGGTTCATGGCCACCAGCCGCCACGTGGTCGGGTTCGATTCCTGCCCGTAGATGGAGACATCATCCGTCTTGCCGCCGTGCGCTTCGATGAATTTCTCCGACTGCACAAACATGCCGCCCGATCCGCAGCACGGATCGTAGATGCGCCCCTTGTCCGGTGAGAGCATGGCCACCAGCACCCTAACGACGGACGCGGGGGTGTAGAACTGCCCACCCTTTTTGCCCTCCGCCGTGGCGAACTGGCCCAGAAAATACTCGTAGACCTCGCCCAGCACGTCCTTCGCCTTGTCCTCAGAGGTGAAGCCGATCTTGGAGATGAGGTCAATGAGCGAGCCAAGACGCGACGGCTCAATCTGCGTGCGCGCAAACCGCTTGTCCAGGATGTTCTTGAGCGATGGATTCGCGTCTTCGATGGCCACCAGCGCATCGTCCAGCAGGCGTCCAATCTCCGGCTGCTTCGCCTGATTTCGCAGCGTCTCCCACCGCGCCACAGCGGGCACCCAAAACACGTTGGCCGATGCGTAGTAGTCCCGGTCTTCGAGAGCCTTTGCCTGCTCCGCCGGGTCATCGGAGAAATAGAGGTCTGAAGCGGGGTCCGCCAGCAGCCGTGCAACGTCCCGCCGCCGCTCATCAAAAGCATCGGAAACGTACTTGAGGAAAATCAGCCCCAGCACCAGATGCTTGTATTCCGCCGCGTCCATCTGGGCGCGCAGCTTGTCCGCCGCCTCCCAGAGAGTCTTCTTTAGTTCTTGACTGGTCATAGCTTCGCTTGTCTGCTCATTTCCTGCTTTGCATAGCTTTAGTGATGGAACCAAGCTACTGCGTTTTGTGGCGGGGTTCAAACAAAGAATTGGCGACTGTTGTTTGGAAGGTGGGCTTCACGCTGTCTCGGAGAGGTTTGGCTTTACAATCCATCCCGGAGGCAAAGATGGGCGAAGTTGGTATTAACAGGCACAATGTTGGCCGCATTGCCGAGCGCATCGTCGCAAACGAGTTGGAGTATCGGGGATTCCGGGTAAGCGACCTAAATAAAGAAGGGCTGTCAGCAAACGCAGACCTGCTCGCAGCGCGAGATGGCAAAACCTTTCAAATACAGGTGAAGGGCGCCACGGAAGACAACGGATGGTGGGTGAACTATGGATTTGCCATTGATGCCATCATTCAGAGAAAAAGGCCAATGTTTAATGCGGCGTCGGGATTCTATGTGGCGGATTTTGTTGTTCTAGTGTCCGTGAAATCACCCGCGGATTACATTTGCGTGGTACTTCCCGAGGAAATCGCCGAAAAAACGGCACAAATCAACCTAGACCGCGAGTTCAGAACACCCAAGAAAAACGGCCAGCCTAAAAAGCCGGGCAAAGTTTGGTCCGATCTTGATTACATTCCGAGAACAAAAGATGCTGCCAGAAGAGACTCGTTTAAGGCCGAACAAGAGGTTCTGAAATCTTACCTCGGCAGATGGAACAATTTTGGCGCTTCAGCTTGAGTGAAGCATGAAAAAGTCCTAACCGACATTAGCGGAATTTGACGTTTCAATTCAACTGAAGCAGCAATTCCGCCGACGCTTCAGTGAGTAAAGAGAGTATTACCTATACAGGGCTCTGGCATCGCAAGCTGGCTGCCGCAGTCTTCGCCGCCTACGGTTGGGCCGCCACGCTCACCGATGCGGAACTTTTGGAGCGCCTTCTCGCCCTGAATCACCAGCGGGCCGCGATAAAGCGTGAAGGCTTAAGGCTCGCCGTCCTGTTCCAATTTCAGGTGAGAGTTGGAGTATATTTGGTTGAAATTTACTCCAAGAGGCTCCCCCGGCCACGTTAGGAGAGGCTATGGCAGGAATGTTGCAGATTCTCACCTATCTATTCGCGTTCTATCTGGTTATCAAAGGGGTTGAGGTCTTGCAGATTGGATTAGCTTCCAACCGCCAAGACAGGCGGGCTTTGATCGTTGTTGGAGTGCTCACGCTGGTTTTCTGCATTGGGGCAGCGGTGTACTTTGTAAGCGAGCAGGATGCACAAGCTAACTCACTCAGCGCTCCGTCTGTTCCGTGATCTGTACGACGCTAGTTTTGCAGAGCCGAACTCGGCTTTACGCCGGACCCATCCTGGGTAGGGGAAACTCTCCACTTAGCGCGATGGGCGCGCCGTCGCTTCGCAGGGGCTGCGGGGGGGCGGCGCAGCGGGAGCAGTGACCGCAGCTGGTAGAGGCCATTGCGGGAGCCGCGCGCGAACTGGTGGAAACGCGGGACGCATGGCTGAATCCACCCAACGCCAGCGCAGATGAATTGAAGAAGCGCACGCTCACGAATCTTTACAACACCCGTCCCGCATGGCTGGCAGACGCTCACCGCAAGTTGGATGAGGCCGTGTTTGCCGCCTATGGCTGGCCTTCCACGCTTACGGACGCGGAACTCCTGGAGCGCCTGCTCGCTTTGAACCATGCCCGCGCACATTTGCCCTGAGACGCGCCCGCGAGTGTGCGGTAAGCCTGGTAACAGGCAGGAGAACAGGCGGCGCAAGCGCCCCAGGACGCGCCGCTGCGGGGCGCTGGATGTGGAGATTGAGGAATTGGCGCGGCCCGGACTGCGAGCGCCCGATTCGCGGCCCTACCCCGCGCCGGGAGATATTCCATCCCCTCCCGTGCATAGAAGCCTTGCCGGGGGGGACTCTGGTGCGATTTTCAAGCGCAAGTATGAGCCGAAAACCTGTGGGGGAAATTGTGGGGACTCCTGGTGTTTATTAGCGGTAATCGGCAGTAATTCTCCCAAGCAGGAAAAGCCACGAACGCCGCATGAATACTGACTCAGGGGCACATCACGGTAACTGACGGGAGACCGCCGAAAAAACAGCGAGACCGCTTGGGGTGCGAGGGGTCGGCAGTTCAAATCTGCCCGTCCCGACCATTTATTTTCAAGAAGTCACCTCTGAAACTGTTCATCCCATCAAACTTCAAGTACACGTTGTGCGCGCAACCCCAATTTCCGCAGGTCTGACCATGCGCGTCCATGTGCTCGCGAGTCTGAGCCTCAGATGAACTCCCACAACCTCGTTTGCTGGATCCGCTGGACTGGTCTTTGGTTCAGTTTTCGCTGAAGTCGATCATCTTGGGCGACTCGCGGAAGCCTCTGGTCGTCGCTGCCAGCCAGGCGAGTCCTATCAGGAACCAGATGCCTCCGACCGTTTTGGCGAGGATGTTGAGGTTCCACCAGATGGAAGCGCAGAACGCGAAGCCGATGAGCGGGAGAACGAGATCGGCCAGGATTCTTCTTCTGCCTCCCTTGCGTAGCAAAGTGAAGTGCCAGAATGAAGAGAGATTCACGCCCATGAAGGCGAGGAACGCGCCGAAATTCAGCAACTCGCCCGCGTGCTCGTAGGCGCTGCCGACATAGTTGAGGGCAACAGCGCCGATCCAGGCCGCGGCTCCGATTAGAAGAATGTTGTAGGTGGGCGTGTTTGTTTCTGAGTGCAGATGAGCGAAGATGCTGCGCGGGAGAACTCCGTCCCACCCCATGCCGAAGAGCAGGCGCGCCGCACCCAGCCCTCCTGTGAGCGCACTGCCCAATGCTGCCAGAATAAGGATGACGCCCATTGCTTCAAAGAGAAACGGGCCGCCCACTCGATGGCAGATGTCCATGAAGGCTGTCTCAAGGTTGGGGAACGTATGCCAGTTCGGCCAGATGAGCTGGCCCAGGTAAACCTCGGCTCCGCTGAGGATTCCTGTGATAAAGCAGACCAGCACGGTGGCCAGCAGCACGTTGCGCCGCGGATTTTTCACGTCCTCTGAGAGGGTGGTGATGCCGTCGAAACCGATGTACGTGAGGGCGGCGAATGATGTGGCTCCCCAGATGCGATGCATGTTGAAAGTGGCCGGGTCGTAGAAGGGCGTCAGAGACAAGAGCCCCGCCCACTGATCGCGATGCACCAGATAATGCACGCCCACGACAAAGAAAATCGCAATCACGATGCACATCGCGAATAGCAGCAGCTTGTTCATGCGCGCCGAGGAACGGATGCCGATAAGGTTGAGCGCCGTAATGAACACGGTCACCACCAGCGCGATGAGCGGGAAGGGAATCACTGAAATATAGCGGCTGTGCAGCGCGACCGATATCCACACCACGTTGATCAGCGGCTGCAGAATATAGTCGAGCAGCATTGCCCATCCGATCAAAAAGCCGAGATGCGGATTAATGGTCCTGCCCACATAGGTGTAGGCCGAACCCGCCGACGGATAGACAGCTGCCATGCGCCCATAGCTGACCGCCGTGATCATCATGGCGAACATGGCGATCAGGATCGTGGTGACGGTATGGCCGTTCGACAGCTTCTGAGCCACACCAAACAAAGGTATAGGCGCCGTGGGCTGAATCAGCACCAGGCCGTAAAAGATCAGGTCCCAGAGGCCCAGAACCTTCCTGAGCCGTACCGGCGAACCTTGTTGAGCGGGCTCTCCCATCTGCTCCTGAGTCTTCGCGCTACGAGCGACGCCCTTACTGTTGCGTCTGGGCGCCGCTCGCGGACGAAACTGGTGTTAACGTCGCCGGCTCAATGTTCCAGCCGCGAAGCTTCACGACTGCATCACTGGGCGCGTCGCCGGGAAGCCGGGCGGTCAGCGTTCTTGACTCACCGGGCGTGAGCTCGATCCAGTCATCGGACCACATCGCGGGCGCAATCAGATCCCCGGATGGGGTCCGAACCCGGGCCGAAACCTGAAAGGCCAGCATGCCTGAATCGTTCTTCAGATGCAGGCGAATCTCGCGCCCCTTTGGAGTATTGGCGATTTCGGCATGGGCCGTCACCCTGGCAGGCGGCAGATGCGCAAGCGCGTTCAGGTCCGAGTAACGCGCCGCTGGAGTGTGAGTGTAGTTTGTCGCCTCCCAATCGTAGGTGGTGAGCGTGTATGGAACCCAGTAGAAGTTCCGGCTGACGACGTGGCCCGCCGAATCCGTCAGTTTCAGATCGATCAGGAATATCCGCTCCATGCCGGAGTAGAGGTCGAGCGGCAATGCGGAGCCGTGCGGGGCGCCATTATCGATTGCGCCGATGCTTTCCTCGGAGCCCGCGGGAATGGACGGCAACGCGAAGACCTGCCGCGAGCTGTCCGCCGCAAGGTTAATCTCCGCTTTCGAGCTGTACAGCTTGTTCCACCCGATGCCATGCACCTCGATGCTGGCGTGCAACCCGTCGACGGAACGGTAGGTGCTGTTGACCACCAGGATGGACTGGCGATCGTACGAATACTGGATGTGGACCGGCTCGCAGGCCTTCTTCACGGCGTAGTAGCCCGCGTCCGGCTCCAGGTTGTAATCGTAGAGGTGCCAGATCATGGAGGGCCACGCGTTGTTCAGCATCCACTGAATCACGCCGGTAGAAACATACTTGTTTCCACTGTAGGACTCGAACATAGCGCGCTCCGAGTCATACTCCATGGTGGCGGCCAGGCGCTCGTACTCGGCCAGCGTGGTCGGCTTTTTGTAGATTGCGTTCATCGCGTTGTTGAGAACGTCGAGATTGGTAAAGCCTCCGCCGCCAAAGTGCAGCTTCCAGTCGGCTGAGGGCGGCCATGCCTCAGGATCGGGCAGGAATTTCTTCCGGCTGGCCAGCGACGGGATCGCCGGTCCGGGACTGGTCTCGGTATTGAAGCCAAAGTCGCCGCCGTTGTGCACGTTGACGTACCAGTAGCTCGGCTCCACATAGTCATACGGGCCGCTCATTTTCACGCCGCTTTCTCCAGTCACGGTTGTGGGCCTGCCGGAAGCCGACGAGAGTATCGGATTGGGCCAGTGAGTGCGAGCCTCCACGGCGAGATACGCGTTTTCGACATTCGCTGGTGGAGGATTGTCGCTGCCGTTCAGCCAGACGAGCAGGCTGGGGTGATGACGCAGGCGCAGCATCTGCGAGTCGAGTGATGCTGTGGCGATCGCGAAGTCCTGCGGTGTCCAGCTCTTCCAGCGCTCCCAGTGATCACAGCAGCACCAGCCGGCCATCACCAGAATTCCATTTTTGTCGGCCAGATTGAAAAAGTCGTCGGTGTCCAGCTTGCCCTCCAGACGGAGGGTATTGAGGTTGAGATCGCGAACCAGTTGAAACTGCTGGCGCAGGCGCTTCGGGTTGCTGCGCAGCAGCATGTCCTGCGACCAACCACCGCCGCGGATGAGAATGGGCTTTCCGTTCACGCGGAACAGGCGCGCCCCGCGCGCCGTCAGCTCCGAGGTGATCTCGCGAATGCCAAAATCGACGGTCTGCTCGTCGGACACCTCACCGCTCGCGCGGAAACTCATCGTCAGGTGTTCCAGGTGCGGTTCACCCATCTGCCGCGGCCACCAGAGCTTTGGATTGTGAATTGACAGCTGGGGGAACTTTTCCGGAGTGAACACCACGGTGCGATCTTCGCGGGGAGCCAATTGCACGGGCTGATCGAAACTTGCTCCCGCAGCCGAGCCGGAGACGGTTCCTTGCACCGGATGGTCGGTTGCGTTCTGTAGCTCAGCGTAAACGGTCAGGTTTGCGACGCTGAGGTCCCCATCCTGAAAATGCGTGGTCGCTGTGGGGAAGCGCAGGGCAACCGGGCCCGTGGCGACCAGTTCAACCTTGCCCCACAACCCCATGTCCCTGTCAGGCGGATCTGGATTCCAGTCCACCCAATTGATGCCCAGGTCTTTGTCGGTGGGAGCAAACGTCTCGACCGCCAGGACATTCGTCTTTCCCGGCTTCAGCGCCTTCGTGACATCCAGATCATACCTGCGATATGCACCGGCGATCTGCGAGGAGTCGGCGATCTTCTGTCCGTTCACCCAGATGTTCGCGCGATAGTTGATTCCGTCGAGATGCAGCCAGTAATGCCCGTTCTTCGCAGCCACCGGTGCGGTGAATTCATCGCGATACCACCAGCCGCAATGGTATGGGCTGTCGGCAGGCATGGGCAGATTCTCAAAATTCTCGCCGATCGGGTAAGAGGTTCCGGGAATCTTGCGAAGATTATCTCCGAAATAGGGATCGGGAAGGACCCCGGCCGCCACCTGCGCAGCCACCACCGTGGTTGGCGCGGTCGCGCTGATCCAACCGTTCGTCGGAAATCCCGGGCCGGAAATCTTTTCCCCGCCTGTGTTGAGCTTGCAGGCGGACTGCAGCCGCCAACCGTCATGGAGGGCGGTCACCGTTCCCGCGTGTAGTAACGGGGCCAGCATCGCGGAGGCTAGAAGACAGGAACAAAGATATCGATTCATCAGCTCAGAAACCCTCCATATTCGTACCGCAATTTCTCATCGTCGTCATGGACCGCAGCCTGGGATTGATCTTCAAAAATTATTAGTTCAATCGTTTGAATTGATAATTCAGCCGCGGCTCGTTTGTCAAACGACTGTGAGCGCGCGCCGATCCTGCTCTTGCTTGCCCTTTCCGTTCGGGGCGGCCGAGGACGTCCGCGTAACGAGTTCAGGCGACACAATGTGCAACCCTGCTTCCTGCACCCCGTCTTTCTGACTCTGGTTCAGCGCCTGGAGGATTAGTTTCGACGCCAGCAAGCCCATCTCGCGCAAGGGCTGCCGAATCGTCGTAATCCCAGGAGTCGCCACCTCTGACGGCAAAATGTCATCAAATCCGACTACCGAGCAATCTTCAGGAACTCTCAGGCCGGCCTCAGTCAGCCCTCGCACCACGCCAAGCGCGGTGAGGTCGTCGAACGCGAGCACTGCGCTGAATCGCCTGCCGGAAGCCAGCATCTGTTTGGCAAAACGCTGTCCGCCCTCAAAGCTGGATTTTGCATCGGACAGGTTCGGCAACTGGAACACGAGCCGGGAATCGAGCCGGATGCCCGCCTCCGCGGCGGCCCGTCGAATCCCCTCCCAGCGCGGCGCACTGTCAAACATCTCGTCGGGGCCGCGGATTACGGCAATATTCTGGTGCCCCAGCGACTCGAGGTGCCGCATCACCAGGGCGCCACCCGCCTGGTTATCCACCAGCACCGAGGTGATCTGCCGCTTGGTCAGGTCACGGCCCACAATCACGATGGGAACGTGGTTCTTTTCGATATCGGCGAGCAACCCGGTCTCTTCAAAAAACCAGCTCGCAACCACGATCACGCCTTCCGCGCGCCGCTCAAGGAGCATGCGGAAGTGTCTGTCGAACAGCTTGCGCTTCGTCTGCGCGTTCACCATCAGAGAAAAGTACTGCGCTGGTTGCAGCCCCTCGTCGATTCCGCCGACCACGGGCATGCAAAACGGGTCTGACATGTCATAGGCCAGCACGCCTATGGTTTGGGTGCGGCGGCGGCGCAGAGAACGCGCATAGGCGTCCGGATGATACCCGAGCCGCTTGGCTGTGGCCTGGATCCGCTTCCGGGTGGCCTCGGCAACGTGCCGCGAACGAGGAGCTTCGCTGAGTACTATTGATACAGTGGAAACAGAAAGCTGGCATGTTCGCGCAATGTCCGACAATGTCACATGACCTGATGCGTGCTGGCCCACTCCCACTCCTTTCTTCCTTTTCGGCCGGTCAGCATACTATTTGCCGTCGGCGACCGAAACTGTTGCAGGCGCTGAAGAAAGCCGCGAGCTCGATGTTTTCCGGAGCCGCGCCAGTCATTTTTCTTGTTTTTCTCTTGACAGGGCAACGGAAGTCTCCCTAGAGTTATAGGCGATTCAAACGTTTGAATCAAGCTAAAACGGAGATGGTCATGAAATATAGAAAAGAGTTAACATTTGGCGGCCAGTTCTTCCTGTGCATCTTTCTCTTCGTCCTCTTGTCTGGCGTCGTCGCTTTCGGCCAGGCCGGCAGAGGCAACATCAGCGGTTCTGTCACCGATCAGACTGGCGCCGTTGTTCCGGGAGCCACAGTCTCGCTCGTCGACCCCAGCACAGGAGTCACAAGGCATGCCACCTCGAACGCCGCCGGGCACTTCGCCTTCATTTCGCTGAACCCCGGCGTCTACAACATCACCGCCAAGCAGAGTGGCTTTACTACGGTTGTGCATAACGACATATCCGTGACTGTCGACCAGACGACAACGGTCAACCTGGCTCTGCATGTCGGCAATGTCAACCAGGTTGTCACGGTGAAAGGTTCGGTTGGGCTCACAGAAACCAGCAATTCCACGGTCGGCCAGTTGATTTCCGCGGCCACCATCGATCGCGTCCCCTTGCTCAATCGCGACGTCTACGATCTGGTGCAGCTAAGCCCCGGCGTTACCCCGGCCAACGGCTCTCCCAATTCCTCCAACTCGCAGAACATCGCGAGCATCACCAGCGGGCGGCCTGGAATCGACGTCTCGTCCTACACGATTAACGGAGCGATTATAGGTTCTGTGTATTACATGCTCGATGGCAGCCCGCTTGGAGTTGCGGAGAACAACAACGCCACGATTCTGCCGGCAATGATGATCCCCGAGGACTCGATTCAGGAGACACGCGTGGAGACGCAGAACACCCCGGCGTCCTTCCAAAGCGGCGGAGCGGGCGTGATCAGCCTGGTCAGCAAGTCGGGCACCGATCACTTCCACGGCAATCTTTTTGGAATCTTCCGTCCCAATGCGCTGGGCGCAAACGAGTATTTCAACAAGCAAAACCAGCTTGCCAGTGACTCGCCCAATACGCCTCCTTCCTTCCATCGCTACCAGGAGGGCGGGGCCATCGGCGGTCCCATCCTGCACCAGAAGCTGTTTTTCTTCGCGGATTACGAGGCCACCCAGGAGGCGCTGTTCGATGGGTCCAATATCTTCACCGTTCCTACGACGGCCGAGCGCACGGGCGACTTTTCCGCTGACAACTTTACCATCTACAATCCCATGCTGCCCGATAACCCGGACGGCACCCGTCAGCCTTTTGCCGGCAACATCATTCAGAACCCCAACCCTATTGCGCTCAAGTTCCTCTCCGAGATGCCCAAGTGCAACACGCCGAATCCCTCGACTTGTGATTCCGACACCACTGGCGCCGTCAACAACTTCTATATGCCTGGCGTCGATCCCTCATCGGCGCAGAAGTTTGATACGCGCCTCGATTACAACCTGAGCGACAAGCAGCACATCTTCGGGCGTTTCTCGTTCGACCGTCTTTCAAGCGCCCTGGTAAATGCGTTCAACAACGAGTGGGACCCGTTCTACGCCCAGAACGTCACCAATGGTCGCAACATTCTGTTGGCTGACGACTACACCTTCAACTCCAACACCGTTCTCCAGTTGCGCTACTCCTTCACCCGCCATTATGAGGACCAGACTGGCGATCCTCGGCAAAACGGAACCGACAGCCTGGCTGGCCTCGGATTCCCGGCGTCGCTCGTCGCAGCGCAGGACTACTTCACCCTTCCCTACGTGATCTTCGATGATGTAGGTGGCGGCGTCGGCGGCACGGCGAACTGGGACACGTTCGTTTACGCGAGCGAAAACAGCGACATTAACGCCAGCTTGACCCGGATAGAAGGCAAGCACCAGTTCAACGTCGGGTTTGAATACATGAAGCGCTTCCTCAACGTCGGTCAGCCGCCCGCGCCTTCGGGGGCCTACAATTTTGACCTCAGCTCCACCGATCAGTCCGTAGACAATGGTGGCGGCGGCAGCGACTTCGCCTCCTTCCTTATCGGCATGGGTGAAGAGCCGGGGAATGAGAGCTATAACTTCACCAAGGACCTGTTCGTGGCGGAGACCAATCCCTACTACGCCGCCTTCGTTGAAGACACATACCATCCGACGGCCTCGTTCACCATCACTGCCGGCCTGCGCTGGGACATCTTTGGCGGACGCAACGAGCGCCATAATCGTCTGGAGTATTTCAATCCCAGCGCCGCGGGCACGTCGAACGGCGTTTCGTACACCGGTGCCGAGGTCTATGTCAACAGCGGCAACCGTTCGCCCTTCGCCGTGAATCTGGGCAACTTTGGCCCGCGTCTGGGCTTTACATGGCAACCGGCAACCCGCCTGGTCGTTCGTGGCGGCGCTGGCTACTATTACGGTCCCACCCCAGAGCAGGTGGCTAACGGATCAATGAACAGCGACGGTTTCTCCTCCGTTACCAACTGGGCCTCGACCTGCTACAACAACGATGGAAACACAGTGTACAACGGCACCTCGGCTTGCGTGGGAGCGGCGCCCGGCAGCCCCGCCCCGAGCAGCACAGGCATTTACTCCCTCAGCAATCCGTTCCCGAATGGAGTCGTCCCAACCTCCACTACAGCGCCGTCCGGCCTGGCCAGTAACCTGGGCACAACGTTGAACACGGTGCTGCATAAGCAGAACACGCCCACGACCTACAACTACAACTTCGGGCTTGAGTATCAGTTCCCGCACGCCGTCGTGCTCAGCGTCGCGTATGTTGGCAGCCGCGGACTGTTTCAGCCCTTTGGGGTGATCGACGCCAATACCCTGAGTCTTGCCACCATCCAGAAGTACGGTGCGTCGCTCTGTGTCGATACTTCCAATCCGGCCTGCCAGATGGTGAACAACACCTGGGCTGCGACTCAACCGGGCACCAACGCCAACTTCGGTTCGTCGACTGTTCCGCTCTGGGTATCTCTGCAGGAATATCCACAGTTCGGCAGCGGCAGTTATGGCTCCGGCAACGGCGTGCTGCTCAATGGTTTTCCGGGTGGCGACTCGGACTACAGCTCTCTGCAAGCCAAGCTGCAGAAGCGGCTCACGCAACACTTCACCACCCTCGTCGGCTACACGTGGGCCAAGCTGATCACCGATGACGGCAACCCCCCGCTGGGCTTCGTCGGCTCTCATAACGGTGCGCCGCAGGACACACAGGACCTGCAGTACGAGCACTCCGTAAGTCCTCAGGATGTGAAGTACCAAATCACCGGCATGGTCTCCTATGACCTGCCCGTGGGTGCGGGAAGGGCCGTGCAGTTCAACCGCGTGGGGAACGCCATCCTGGGCGGCTGGACGGGAAACGGAATTCTCTACCTCAGCTCCGGTATTCCCATTGCTTCGCCGACTTCCGGAATCCCGGTGGGATACTTCAATCAGCGTGCCGACCTCACCTGCGACCCCAGCAAGGGAGCACCACGCACGGCGACGACGTGGTTCAATCCGAGCTGCTTTGCAGTTCCCTCCAGCCCGTTTATGCCCGGCACCGCTCCAGCATATCTGGATCACATGCGCACCATGGGCGCGCGCGATCTTGATATCTCCGTCTACAAGTCATTCCCGATGGGCGAAGCCCGAAATCTGCGCATCGATGTCTCCTCCTATAACGTCACCAACACGGCGCAACTCGGCATGCCCGGTGTTTCGGACATTACAGATGTCTTAACCCAGCCTTCCATTGCGGCTACATTCGGCCAGATTACCGGCACGGTCAATACTCCGCGCCAGTTCCAGTTTGGCGCGAAGTTTTCCTTCTGAACCGGACCGTCGGCGGTACAGGCCCGCAGGATAAAAAACGCCCGGCGATAAAACGCCGGGCGCCTTGCGCTTGATACCAGAGAAGCGGGAGAGAACGACGCGTGCGTTCTCCCCCGTTTCTTCATTTGTGGGTTAGCGTTGAGGTTTGCGGTCCTTGTTTTCGGGGCGCTGGCGATTTTCCTGTTGCGGTCTGGCGCGGTTTTGCGTCTCCTTTTGCCGTGCTTCAGGCCGCGCAGCTGGACGGGCCTGTGCCGGGCGGTTCGCTTCCGGGCGGGCCGCAGGGCGATTTTCAGGCCGGGCTGTGGGACGGTTCGCCTCAGGCCGGGCCGCGGGCCTTGTTGCGGGACGATTGGCTGGCCTGGCCTGGTTTTGCGCAGCCGGACGGCTCTCGTTTCTGGCTGCGGGACGGTTTTGCGCCGGTCTCACCTGGTTACGCGCCGGGTTTTGGGCCTGTGGCCGAGCCTGCTGGGCGGGACGGTTCTGCTGGCGCTGCGCCTGCGCCGGGCGTGTTTGCGCCGCAGGGCGCTCGGTGCGTTCGCGCTGGACCTGTTGACGCAAGTTGGCGGGCATGGCGGCCGGCGTGCGGCGGCCTATATTCAAAGGTCGCGCGGCGACCGTGGTTTTCGGGCGTCCGCGGTTCTGGCTTGCCCATTGCGACCGGTCTCTGCTGGCCTGTTGCCGGTGCGCAGTTTGCGCGGGCAGCGGACCCATGTGGCGCTCGCGGGAGGCAACACGCTCCGCCGCCATCGGGCGAGCGGAGAGGCCGCCGCGTCCGCCGTTGTAGCTGATGCGGCGGTTGTTGGCCATCCGAACCTGGCGCGAATAGGTATTGCGAATAGCGGACCGGTTCACGCGGGTCACGGCTGTGTTGTACATGAAGGAGCCGTTGTTCCAGTAGCCGCCGACATAGCCGACGCCGGTATAGCCGTATCCATAGTTCACCCCGCCGTAGAAGCCGATGTGCGGTCCCCAGTAGCCGCGGTGCCATAGATAGCGCCCGCCGAAGAAGCCCCAGTAGCCGGGGGTCCAAAGCGCGCCGACGTAGGGCGCCATCACCCAGACGCCCGGAACCCAGTAGTAGCCGACGTTTGCGTAATTCCAGTAGCCCGGCGTCCAGAGGTAGTCGGGACCGGGGGCCTCGGGCTGATCGTATTCGGGCAGCGGAGGCGGCGGTTCGGGGGCGTAGGTTGCGGGCTCTTCCGCTTGAGGAGCGTTGTAGCTGTAATCCTCGTCGTCGGGGGGCGGCGGAGGCGCGGCCTGCTCCTGGGCCCCTCCTGTCGAGTTGGCCGCGGGAGTCGTGTTGACTGCGGGAGCAAGGTTGGCCTGCTCGGCGGGGTCCTGGCTCTCATCCGCGGCCTGTGTAGCGACGGTGTTTTGAGCCTCGGCCGGATTGGTGCTGCTTTGGCTCTGGCTGTTGCTGTGACACCCGGCAATACCTGTCGCCATAAGGCCCACGGCCAACGCAAAGAGGGGGAAAGAGCTTCTGGTACTCATAAATTTTATGCCTGCGAAGAAAGCGTCTGAGGGACTCGCTTGCGTCAAGGAAAAGGCCGAGGTGGAGCCGCAGCCCTCTGGTTAATAATTGGCACGGATATCCGGTGGCTGAAGTTCGCCGCGAGCCGGAGGCGCGGCCTGGTGTCAGGAGCCGTAACCGCGGTGCGGCAGCGACTCGAGCTCCTGGCTGCTGGGCCAACCCATCGTCAGAAGGAATGCGGCGCTCTCCTGGGCTTCGACGTCGTGCTTGATGGACGCGCCCAGCATGAGCAGATTCCCAGCGTGCAGGGTATGAGTTTTCTCCGGCAGGCGGACCTGGATTTGCCCTTTGAGGACCTGCGCGGAGAGAGTGCCGTCGGCATGGTGCTCGCTCATTGTCGCGCCCGGCTCCATGATGATGAGAACGGCTCTGAAGTCATGTTTTTTGAAGAGGGTCTTGGCGTAAATGCCGGAGGGCCAGGGCTTCTTCTGTTCAGCGTTCGCGATTTCCTGTTGAAGATCGAACTGGAGAAGTGTGGCGACCATGATGCCGTCGTCTGCTGAGTGACCGGCGGCATGACCAGATGTTTGATGGGCGCCGGAGGAGAGGTTATCAGGCTTGCGATCGGCTGCTGAATTGGGCATGTGCGTGTACCTCGGGATCGAAATTTATTAAATTGTGCGCTGCTCCGGCAGCGAGGCGCAATGCCACGCATTTGTAGATTGCACCTTCGGATGTAAATTCAGATGCGCGAAACCGGACACCCGTGTTCGGAAATGACCACAGGTGGGCGAGATATCTCGAGATATCTTTGGATCACCCGGTCCAAGCTGTTGCGAATTAAGGGATATCGTGGAAACCGGCGTTGGCCCTTTGAGTGCACAAGCTAGACCGGAGCGCTGAATCCGTCGGGCTGAATTTCCGGGGTGGCGCATGAGGCGGGCATGAATTTTCTTCGGCAGGATGTGTGGTACGCGATGCGGCAATTGCGGCGCAACCGCGGCTTTACCTTAGCGGCGGTGCTCACGCTGGCCCTCGGCATCGGCGCGAACCTTACGGTTTTTCTTGTAATGTATGGGGTCTTGCTGCGGCCTCTGCCGTTTCCGCACCCTGACCGGATTGTTCGCGTCGAGCGGGTCTATCCGGGCGGGCAAACCGCCCCGGCGTACTCCGGCACAGAATTTCTCTTCCTGCGCCGCGTCAGCCGGACTTTTGAATCAGCTGCCGCCTACGACTTCATCCCTGCCACTGTGAATCTCGTTCAGGGCGGGAATGTGGTTCCGATCAAAGCCGTTCGCGCCACAGCTGATTTCTTCAACGTCTTCCAGATGCAGCCGATAATCGGACGCGCTTTCAGTGCGCATGACATGGTTCTGAATGCTCCGGGCGTGGCAGTGCTCAGCAATGCGCTGTGGCACAATCGATTCGGAGCCGATCCCAATATTCTGGGCCGCGCCATCACTCTCGGCAGCCAGAAATACACGGTGATTGGCATCGCATCGCCGCGATTCCGTCTCGATGCAAAGACCGACGTCTGGACGCCGCTGCAAATCGCGGAAGCGTCCGGCGATCAAAGTCATTTGTACAGCTTTGTCGCGCGTTTGAACCCCGGCGTGACGCGCGCGCAGGCGCAGAACGATCTGAAACGCGCGCTGCTTCAGTTCAAGAATGCATATCCCAAGCTATGGAACCAGTATGAATCAGCGGCTGTGCTCGATTTCCATGACTCGCTTGTAGGCAACGTGCGCCCGGCGCTGGAGATGCTGATGGGCGCGGTGCTCCTGTTGCTGGTGATCGTCGCAGCAAACATCCTGAGCCTGCTCTTAACTCGCGCCATTGCCCGCCGCCGCGAGATAAGCCTGCGCGCGGCGCTGGGTGCTTCCGGCTGGCGCATCCTGCGCCAGCTTCTGGTGGAGAATGCGATTCTCTGTATTGCTGGCGGGCTGGCAGGAATTGTGCTGGCGCAGTTTGCCGCGCCCGCTCTGATGCACCTGAGTCCCATCAAGCTGCCGGAGTTTGCTTCGCTCGAAATGGGTCGCGTTGCCCTGATCTTTGCCGCAGCACTTACCGTTGCCTGCGCGTTGCTGTTCAGCCTGATTCCGGCTTATGAGAGCCGCCGTACGCAGCTCAATGAATCGCTGCGCATGAATGCGGCGCAGATTGCGCCCGGACGCAATCTGGCGCAAGGGGCGCTGGTCGTGAGCGAGGTCGCCGTCTCGCTGGTTTTGCTGGCAGCCGCCGCGCTGCTGCTCACCAGTTTCTGGAAACTGGTGCTTACTTCGCCCGGCTTCTCGACAAAAAACGTGCTCACGTTCAAAAACGGCTTTTCCGCCGAGCAAGCGTCGAGCAGCGCGCACCTGGGCTTGCGCCTGGATGAGCTTACGCAACGGCTAGAGGCCATTCCCGGGGTGGAGTCGGCGGCGGCAGTCAATGATCTTCCCACCCAGCTTGTGCCCGATCTGCCGGTGGCGGTCTCGGGGCGTTCTCCCGACCGCAAGGACGCCGTGGGAGATGAGAAATATATCCCGATTACGGCGCGTTATTTCAATGTCTTGAGAATCCCCGTGATCGCGGGCCGCGCCTTCACTCCGTCCGATACACACGGATCGGCGCCCGTGGTGGTCATCAATCAAGAGATGGCGCGCACGCTTTTTCACGGGGAGAGCGCGATTGGTCAACATGTCGCCGTAGGGGCCGGAATGGGCCCAGGGTTTGAGGACCCGATGCGTGAAATCGTCGGCGTCGTGGGCGACGTGAAGCAGTCGGGGCTCGATCAGCCTGCTCCCGGCATCGTTTATCTGCCGGCCGCGCAGATCCCGGACAAACTCACGCAGATGGGCAACGGCCTGCTCGGAATGAGTTGGGTCATTCGCATGAAGTCTCGCCAAATAGACGTAGCCGCACCAGCGCGGCGCATTTTCATGGACAACGCGCAGGCTCCGCTGTTGAGCGTGGAGCCGCTGAGTGAAGTCGTCAGCGCATCGGTCGCGCAGCAGAGATTCAACATGATCCTGCTGTGCGGCTTCGGGTTGATTTCGCTGCTTCTCGGCGCGGCTGGGCTTTATGGCGTGCTCTCGTACACGGTGGCACGGCAGACGAAAGAGATTGGAATCCGCATGGCGGTTGGCGCACAGCGGGGCGACATTCTGCGAGGGGTGCTGCGCGAGGCGGCGCTGCTGGTCGGACTGGGGCTGATCGCAGGCATTTTGGCGTCGCTCGCGGGCGCGCAACTGCTACGTAGCCTGATCTTCGGCGTTGCTCCGCGGGACCCGACGACGCTCGCGGCAGCGTGCGCAGCGCTGCTGCTGACCGGGTTATTCGCCGCCTGGTGGCCCGCGCGGCGGGCGGCTTCGATCGAGCCGATGGAGGCGCTGCGGACGGAGTGAAATGGCTATGCGGATGACGTTTGCGGCTCCTTATGGCCCATGCTAAAATCTGGTTCTGTACCTTCTGATTGCGAATGCCTTTGTGTGTTCGGAACAGGTTCAGGCACAGGGGCTGTTTTGGGCTGGCGTAGCTCAGTTGGTAGAGCATCTGATTTGTAATCAGACGGTCGGGGGTTCAAGTCCCTTCGCCAGCTCCAGACTACGCCGACAGAGCAGGGCGGAAGCAGGGTTTGCCGGCGACTTTTCGAGCGAAAATCCCTCAACCAGTGTGACGTACTCTAACCGGAGTGTGGCTTCGGAACGCTGGAGACTGGCCCTCAAGGCGGTGGCGCCTTTGGGCGCAGTCTGGAGGGCGGCGGCGAGAATGGCTTACTGCGCTGAAGAGCCGCAAAGAGGTTGGAAGGCGGGAGCGGAACGTGGCTCTCGGAGACGTGCACAGGTGGCCGAGTGGTTAATGGCAGCAGACTGTAAATCTGCCGCTCCTTGGAGCTACGGAGGTTCGAATCCTCCCCTGTGCACCAGAAGATTGGGGAAGGAAGGGCGGAGAGGCGTCGCGGATGGCGGTCGCAGGCATAAAGCGCAAGGTAATCGCGCTGGCCGGACTGGTAATTCTGGCGGTTCTGGCCTGGAGCACGATAGGGCCCGGCAAGATGCGCCTTTTCGTCCTGATATTGCTGGGTGCTTTTGCTCTTCGCATCGCGCTGACACATGACCGTTCGCGGTACGATGAAGAAAAGCCCCGGGAGTAATGGAGTAGGGCTGTAATTTGTGGGTGGATGGTTGAGCGAGCGCTGTACCGCGCGAGCAAAGCCAGAGGGCGGAAGCGGTTTACCGCGAAGTCCTGTTAAGGCTGACGCTGATGTAGCTCAGTTGGTAGAGCACTCCCTTGGTAAGGGAGAGGTCACCGGTTCAATCCCGGTCATCAGCTCCAGAAATCGGTGCGGCAGGTCAGCGGGTCGGCAGGTCAGCAGCGAAACGGCTGGCGGGCCGACTCGCTTTCGCCGAAAGCGGCTGACTTGCTGCGAGTGTTGCGGGAGTAACTCAGTGGTAGAGTCACAGCCTTCCAAGCTGTTGGTCGCGGGTTCGATTCCCGTCTCCCGCTCCAGAAGTTGATCGCGCAGAGGTGATCGGGATGTTTGAACAGGCAGTGCTTGCAGTGCAGGACGAAAAAACCTTTGCGGAGGTGCGTGCCGTGCTGGATGCGGTGTTCGCTCCGAAGCAGGTGAAGCAATTTTTGCGTAAGGTTCAAAAGAGCAAGCTGCGGATTCGGGAGTTTGAGAAAGTGCTGGCCAGGGGGTTGCTCGGAGCGGAAACGCCGGCGAAATATGCGGTTCTGGGAAACTCCGACCGCGGACAGGTGAGGGAACACTATCTGTCGTCAGTCGAAAAGGTTGACCCGGCACTGCGGGCGAAGTATTTGAAATTATACTCGTACTACTGAGACAGCCTCACAGAGTTTTTTGAATTCAGGAGAAGCAAATGGCGAAGGAGAAGTTTGATCGGTCGAAGCCTCATGTGAACGTGGGGACGATAGGGCACATTGATCACGGGAAGACGACGTTGACGGCGGCGATCACGAAGGTGCTGGCGAAGCACAACCCTTCGA
>JBAPRH010000035.1:0-4647 GCA_049280995.1 Acidobacteriaceae bacterium | reverse complement strand
CGCCAGCGCCGCGGCTATGCCGCCGCACGCCAGCACGTCGCCAAGCCACAGCAGCGTCCCCGCCACATAGCCGGTCAGCGGCCCGAACGCGGCTTCAACATAGCCGTAGGCTCCGCCGCTGGTCGGTATCCGGCTGCCGCCCTCTGCCCAGCAGAGCGCGACCGCTCCCATCCCCGCCCCGCACGCGCCAAACGCCAGCGGCGCGTAAGCGCCCATGCAGGCCGCGAGTGCTCCCGGAACGGCAAAAATTCCCGCACCGATGATCATGCTGACGATATTCGCCGCCAGGCTCCACGTCCCCACCGCCCGCACCAGCCCGGCGTCCCGCTGGCTTCGGCCCATGCCGAGCAATCTAGCACCGCCACCAGCCTGTGGCTATTGGCAAAAACTGCCCTCAACGCCTTTTTCTGCCCCAAACCACCCAACCGACCCCATTGCTCCTCTTGCTACACTGAACGAAACTTCGGTACTTATTCCGAAGGTTTCTATTGTAGAAACAATTAAGACTTTGGTAATTTGTCAGGTACTGATTTCTTAAATCTTTGTCCCGGGCTATTCGTACAATGTCTTCATTATCGAGGACCCTATCCAAATGGATAAATGCGCTGACGACTACCGGCTGGCCCCGGGAAACTTGGAAGAACGCTCCGCAGTCCGCTTCCCGCTGTCGCTGCCGGTTCATCTGATCGCCTGCGACAGGCTTTATGAGGCTACGACTGAGAACATCTCAGCCAGCGGTGTGCTCCTCAAGCTCAACGAGGTGATTGCGCCCGGAACGAATGTGGACTTTTTGATTCAGGTCGAGGAAGGGACCATCGGTGCGGACGAAACCGCCGCCATTCACTGCGTCGGTCGCGTCGTGCGGGCCTACGAGGATGATTCCGCCGCTCACGCTGCCGCCATCATTGACGACTACAGATTTCAATCGGAAGAAGAACCAAAGGAAGAATGACCCAATCTGACACCAATCGACTTTTATCTGCCGCGCAATCCACTGTTCCGGGGACTGTTCCGGAGACTATTTCCAAGAATGGCCACGTAAATTCGTACTCCCCGGCCAAATCCATCCGCGTCATCATCGCCGACTCACAGGCCATCTATCGCGTCGGCATGAGCAAAATCTTTGCCGCTGAAAACGACCTTCGCATCACCGCTCAGGTCGAAAAGCTCGAAGATCTGGCCAGCCTTCCCGCGGACACCACCGCTGACGTTCTCGTGCTCGAAGGTAATCTCCTCGCCGGTACCACGGACGCCATTCCCGAAATCGTCGGCCGCATGCCCGATATCAAAATCATCGTGCAGACCTCCAGCAACGACGAGGCCCACACCGTCGAAATGTACCGCCGCGGCGTCCGCGGCATCGTTCCGCGCTCCATCTCGCCCGAGCTGCTCATCCGCTGTGTCCGCAAAATCGCCGCCGGCGAAACCTGGATCGACAACAAGTCCGTCAACTGGGTCATCGAAGCTTATCGCTCCCAGGCCGTCGCCCTCACCGATCCCAAGCTCCAGCCGCGCCTCTCAGCCAAGGAACTGGCCATCATCTCCCTCATCACCCAAGGCAAGCGCAACAAGGAAATCGCCTCCCAGATCGGCACCACCGAACAGGTCGTCAAAAACTATCTCCGCAAAATCTACGAGAAGCTCGGTGTCTCCGACCGCCTCGAGCTTGCCCTCTACTGCCTCCACCACCAGCTCGACAAACGCGTCAAAGAAACACAAAAATCCCCCGCCTGAAACGCGCCCGACTGTTTTTTCTCGACCTCGGCCGCCGACCGTGTACCCTGTTTCCATGCCTCTTACCCGTCGCACGCTAATGGGAATGCTCGCCGCCGCAGGCTCCGGCCTGCTGACAAAGGCTGCTCCAGCCCTCGCCCAAACTCACGCCGCGGCCAGCGAAACCCCCTCCAACTTCGAACATCCTGCGGCATCCGAAATTTCTCCCGGCCCCTTCCAGGGCACACGCGCCTCGCTCAAAAATTACGAAGTTCCCGAGTGGTTCCGTGACGCCAAGTTCGGCATGTGGGCGCACTGGGGCCCCCAGTCCGCTATCGAAGACGGCGACTGGTACGCGCGCAACATGTACATCCAGGGCTCCGATCAGTACAACTACCACGTCCAGAAATACGGCCCGCAATCAAAATTCGGCTACAAAGACACCATCCCCGCCTGGAAAGCCGAAAAGTTCGATCCGGCCGCGCTCATCAAGCTCTATAAAAAGACCGGCGCAAAATATTTCATGAGCATGGGCGTCCACCACGACAACTTCGATCTGTGGAACTCCCGCTACCAGCGCTGGAACTCCGTCCAGATGGGCCCCCACAAAGACATCGTCGCCCTCTGGCGTGACGCCGCCCGCGCCGAAGGCCTCCGCTTCGGCGTCAGCTCCCACCTCTGGATCACCTACAAGTGGTTCTCCACCAGCCACGGCAGCGACGCGACCGGCCCATTTGCCGGCGTGCCCTATGACGGAGCCAATCCCGCCAACTACGACCTCTACGTCGACTCCGACCAGATCTGGCCCGGCCCCGGCGGACCCTCCTGGAACGAGTCCGGCATCCCCGTCTGGTGGAAGCAGCAATGGTTCAAGCGCATCAAGGACCTCGTCGATCACGCCCAACCCGACTTCCTCTACTCCGACGGAGCCTTGCCCTTCGAGTACTACGGCTACAACCTCGTCGCCCACCTCTACAACGTCAGCGCCAAGCGCCACGGAGGCAAAACCGAGGCCGTCTACTTCTCCAAACGCCCCCAGGATGCCGAGCAAGGCATCTGTGTCGCCGACCACGAGCGCTCCATCATCGACACCATCTCCCCCCGCCCCTGGCAAACCGACACCTGCATCGGCCAGTGGCATTACAAGCTCGGCCAGAAATACAAAACACCCAAAGAGATCGTCGATATGCTGGCCGACATCGTAAGCCGCAACGGCAACCTCATGCTCAACATCCCGCTCCCGGCGAGCGGCGAGCCGGACGAGGAAGAGCTGGCCATCATCGCCGACCTCACCGCATGGATGGCCGTCAATGGCGAAGCCGTCTTCGCAACCCGCCCCTGGAAAACCGCCGCGGAAGGCCCGCCCGCCATCGCCAGCGCCGCTGAAGCCTCCGCCGGCTTCAACGAGTCCCATCGTCGCGCCCTCACCGCTCAGGACATCCGCTTCACGACCAAAGGCTCGACGCTCTACGCCTTCGTCATGGGCTGGCCCACCTACAGCGTCACCATAAAATCGCTCGCGCAGAACACCGCGCTAAGGGTCGGCAAAATCGAAAACGTGGAACTCCTCGGCTCCGACCGCAAGCTACGCTTCGAGCAAAACACCAACGGCCTAACCATCTACACCACCGGCCAGGCCCCAACCAAACACGCCGTAGCCTTCCGCATCACCGGGGCGATTTAATCGCCGCTATCACAACTCCGATGTCATTCTGAGCGAAGCGAAGAATCTGCGGTTTCTCAATCAGCCACCAACCTCGGGTGCGGGTGCCCCACATCTCGATCTTGAGATGTGGGAGAGCACGGCCCTATAGCGGTTCTCCAGTTGGCGTAGAGGGAACGCGACACCTTGTACGTTGCTGGAAATGCCACAGAAACTGGGGAACCGCCTTAAAAACCCACTTAGTTCGGTTTGAATACCACTTTGATCTGCGTCTCCACCTTCACCGGCCTGCCATTCAGCAAATAGGGCCTGTACGGCCACATTTGCACGCTCTCAATAGCCGCCTGCCGCAGAAACGCTGGTCCGCTGATCGCCCGAAGATCACCGATTTCGCCATTCTTGTTGATGACTGCGTGGAGTATCACCGTTCCTTCCATCTGCACCGCGGTTGCCCCCGCAGGAGCGACAAAATCTGCATCCTCAAGCTTGGCCGGATAATCCAGAACCGTCACATCCGCATTCAAATAGGGCTTCGATGCTCGGCGCACTCGGATCTGCTTCGCCACATATCGGTCATTCACTCTGAAAATCGTGTTAAAGAACGTCATGATTTGGGCATTTGGCATTTCAAGCCGTATCGCGGGAAGCTTGCCGCCAAAGCAGTACCCTGAAGCGGCCGGACCCTCCTGCTGGGCCGCAGGATAAATGCACCGAAGCGCAACAGTGCCGTCCCTGGCATCTTTGGCAACATACTTCACTTTTGAAACAACATCTTCCGAGGGAAGCGGATTCAACAGATACTGCTTGATCATCACATCCGGAATGGGAGGCCATTTCACATCCCCCACCATGTATGTTTTGGCGTTGTTCCGGTACTCCACCTGATTGAATCCTGCGCTCGAATAACTAATCTTGTACTTCTCCGGTCCGGCCCACCACTCCTCGAACACGCCCTGATCTTTCGGCTTTCCGTCGGCATCGAAGGTCTGGTAGTTGGCCTTCACGTGAAACGGCCTGTCGATCCCAGCCAACCCATTCACCCGCGCAGCAAGCAACAACAGTTCCTTCGGGTCTTTTGGCATAGCAGGAACAGAAGCCGCAGCAACCGCCGCCCCTCCGGACTGAGTGGTCGCAGGGCCGGAGTTCTGCGCGAATCCCAGCGCGGAAGCCAGAAACACAATCAGAGAAAAAGAAAATATCTGCGGAAACATCGTGCCGAGTGTACCGCACCCGCGCCGGAGCACAAAGCAGTTTCTACACTACAGAACCGC
>JBAPRH010000034.1:0-21700 GCA_049280995.1 Acidobacteriaceae bacterium | reverse complement strand
ACTCTTTCATTCGCTACATCTTGCCGGTTCGGTGCGGTCGGCTCGTGTCCCCTCAAGGTCAGTTGCTACTGCCCTCAAAGAGCACGGTGCTTACGCACCGGGTTGACGCTACGACACTCCACCCCTCCGAGGGTCGTGCAGGGTGCACTTAGGTGCACCTGTTTAGAACCAGCCACATAGAGAATTCAGGTGCACCTGGGTGCACCTGAGAATTTGAGGTGATTTATGGCACTTCTCGATACCGAAACAACCGCTCTGTCAGAGGCCGACCGTGCAGCCAACCGGGTGTGTCCGGTGACAGTAAAACTTACACAGGAGGAGCATCGCGAGGTCACCGAACACGCGGAAGGATTGGGGCAGGCCCGCAGCGAATGGATGCGTGACGTGATCCTCCGCGAGCTGCGCACTTCTTTCAATGATCCATTGTTGGAGGAGATGGTCGGCATCCGTCTGCTTCTCATTAACGTCTTGCGCCCACTTGCTGATGGGCAGCAAATGCACGCGGAAGCGTTTGACAAACTCCTCGAACACATTGGTGCGCGGAAGGTGGAGATTGTACAGAAGATGATCTCCGCGCGCGGGAGGTAGGGCGATGGCAAAGACCATCTGGGGCCGCAAGGAAACGATCATCTGGCCGTACTACCGGCCTATCTATACCTATGGAGCAGCGCTCGCGGCGCTCCTGCTGATGGTGGTGTTTATCTGGTGCCGCTTCCGGCTCGTGAATACTCCATTGCAGTGGTTCTACACGCCGGTCTATGCGCGGACTTCTGTGATTGGTTCCTTTAGCCGGACGCACCGCAGCACCGACAGGATGCTTTTCATTGTGGGCCGCAGGATGAGGCCGCGGCCCGCCATGAATGACGATGTGATTCATGGAAAAACGCCGGAGTCGGGCCAAAAGACTCTCCCGCTGACCCTGTCGAAGAAAGCCCGCCAGCAGGGCTATGACCTGCTCTTCCGCGGTCCGGCGCGAAGCTATGTCGATGCCCGCTTAAGCGGCTATCTGAAAGCCTCCGTCTATCACGGAAGCGGCTTTGCGACCGTGTATAAGGTGCCGTTGCTCGGCGGCGTCGGTGTCTTTCTCCTTTTGCTTCCGTTCGCGGTCAACAAGGACATTCGGCGACAAAAGGAATTGAAGTATGGGCGGCGGCTCAAAGGTCCGGAAAAGCTGACGCCGAAGCAGTTCAACCGGAACGTTAAGGGTGATGGCATCGGCTTCAAGACCGATGGCATGAGGTCCATGCTGAGGATTCCCAAACGCGCCGAAGCGCAACATATCCAGATCATCGGAGATACGGGCGCGGGCAAGTCGGCACTGATGTTCCAGGTGTTGCGGCAGGTTCGCGGTCGGGGGGATTCCGCCATCGTCTACGACCCGGCGCGCGAGTTCGTAAAGCGGTTCTATGACCCGCGACAGGGCGATGTCATCCTCAATCCTCTGGACAAACGCTGCCCCTATTGGGGACCGTCCGAGGAGTTGCGCAGCAGGTCGGAAGCAAAGGCCCTGGCCGCATCCTTATTCCAGCCGCCGCAGGACAAAAAAGGCGAGTTTTTCATCGAGTCGCCACAGAAAATCTTTGCGTTTCTGATGGCGTATGGCCCGACGCCGGATGAGTTGGTGCGATGGATGTCGAACCCCAATGAGATCGACCGGAGACTCAAAGGCACGGAGCACGCGCACCTGATTGACCCGCGAGCGCACCAGCAGCGGGCCGGGGTTCTCGGCTCTCTCGGCCTCGTCGCGGACAGTCTGCGCCTGCTCCCGAAAAAGGGCGAAGGCAATGGCGAGTGGACCGCGACCGAGTGGGCTGAGAAACGGCAGGGTTGGATCTTCCTTACATCGCTCCCGGCAGAGCGCGAAGCATTGCGGCCGTTGCAGAGCCTGTGGATAGATTGGTTGGTGTTGCGTCTGCTCAATGAGCCGACCAAAGAACAAAAGCGCGTCTGGTTCGTCATCGACGAGCTGGCGAGCTTGCAGAAACTGCCGCAACTTCACACGGCCATCACAGAGAATCGCAAGAGCCGCAATCCGGTCGTCCTCGGCTTTCAGGGTAAAGCTCAGCTTGAGTACCTATACGGACATCTGGCCGAGGTCATGCTTTCGCAGCCGGCAACCAATGTTTGGCTCACCACCAAAGAGCCGAATGCCGGGGAATGGGTGTCGAAGTTCATCGGCAAAGTCGAGATCGAGCGGCTGCGGGAGTCGCATTTCGATGGCACACGCGCAGGCCGAAACTTCACCATCGAGCGGCAGGTGGAGCCGCTGGTTCTGGAATCCGAAATCTCCGGCCTAGCCGAGCTTCACGCCTATATGAAGTATCGGAACTACGTGACGTACTTTTCGTTTCCGTATTTCGATATGCCGGAAATGGCGAAGGATTTTGTATTGCGCGAGCGGCCCGATGACACGCTGCCTTATGACCCCAAAACTGTGCGCGCTGGCAAACCGGAATCGCCCCCTGCGGAACTGGCGCAGGAACCGGAGGCTTCCGCCCCACTGCCTGAATCTAATGTCCCTGCGGCGGCGCATTCCATTCAACCGGAGCCAGTTGTGGCCCCTGAACCCCATGAGGAGCACGCCGCGGTTCAAGACGGATGGAGCCTCTAATGCTAAATATCTCGAAGCCACTTTCCGCAAGTCAGGCGCAGACCTACCATGCGAAGGAGTTCACTGCCGCTGAGCAGAACTATTGGAAGCAGGGCGACACCATCCAGGGCGAGTGGCATGGTCGGCTGGCCGAGACCTTTGGTTTATCGGGAGCCGTCGGCGCGGAAGAGTTTGCCCGTCTCTCCGAAGGCCGGCACCCGGAGACTGGCAAGCAATTGGTATTGCATCGCGCCGTCCACGAGTACAAGAACGCCGAGGGAAAGACTGTCTCTCCGGTCGAACACCGAGCGGGCTGGGATGCGACGTTTTCCGCGCCGAAATCTATTTCTCTGACTGCCCTTGTCGGGGGCGACGACCGCGTGCGCGACGCGCACCGTGAGGCGGTCAACGTCGCGTTGGACGAATTGGAGAAGTATACGCAGGCGCGCATCGGGGGCAACCACCCTGCCGAGACGACCGGGCAGTTTGCCGCCGCTAAATTCGAGCACGATACAGCGCGTCCGGTCGATGGCTACGCCGCTCCGCAGCTCCACACGCACGCCGTCATCTTCAATATGACTGAGCGGGATGACAGCAAGATGCGGGCCTTGCAGCCGCACTCCCTGTTCGAGAGCCAGCAGTTTGCTACCGCTGTCTATCAGTCCCATCTCACCTACAGACTCCGCTCTCTCGGCTACGAAATCGAACCAGGCAAGAGCGGAGCGCCGGAGATTAAGGGTTATACGCAGGAGTATCTTGATGCCTCCAGCCCGCGCCGCCAGCAGATCGAAGAAGCCCTCTCCCGCAGCGGCTTCGCTGGACCGGAGGCTGCCCAGATTGCGGCGCACAACACCCGCGATAAGAAAGTCATCCTGTCTCCCGATCAAATCCTGGCCGCGCATCGGCAGATCGCCGATGAGTTCGGCAATCAAGCCGACAGAGTTGTAGCCGAGGCGAGAGAGCGCCGAAAGGAGCGAGCGCAAGAGTGGCCTGTCAACGAACGGCAGAAGCAGGCACGCGAAGCCATCACCTTTGCCCGCGATAAGGGCTTCGAGCGGGAGGCCATTGTGGACGAACGGGCACTGTATGTCGATGCGTTGCGCCGTGGGATGGGGGAGATGACTTACCCAGAGGTCCGCGCCAGCTTTGAAGCGCGTGTTGCCTCCGGCGAGTTCAAAGAGGTCCCCACAAACGCGCATGAGGCCGGGCGCAGATTCACCACCGCGGCGACTATCAAGGCGGAGAATGAAGTCGTCCAGACGGTGCGGGAAGGACAAAACCGCGCTCCGCAGATCATGTCGATTGAATCGGCTGTGCCGCTGACTGAATCCCGGCCCCAATTCAATGCGGCACAGAAACGAGTAGTCGAGGAAATTTTGACCTCGCGCGACCGTGTGCAGGGATTGCAAGGGCTGGCAGGCTCAGGCAAAACTTCGGTGCTGGAATCCATACGTGAGGGAGCCGAGCAGAATGGATACGTTGTGGAAGGTTTTGCGCCGACTTCGCGCGCCGCGAAGCAGCTCCGCGACGCCGGAATTAAGGCCGATACGCTACAACGCTTTCTGGCCGGCGGCGGCCTGCAGGCCGCAGGCGATCCCGCGGACAAGCACTTTTACATGGTTGATGAATCGTCGCTGGCATCGACGCAGCAAATGCGTGATTTCCTCAATAAGATCGGACCGCAGGACAAAGTTCTGTTGATCGGAGACATGCGCCAGCATCAGGGCGTCGATGCCGGAAAACCCTTCGAGCAGTTGCAGGAGGCTGGCATGAGGACGGCGCAGCTCGACCAGATCATGCGCCAGAAAGATCCTGAGCTATTGAAAGCCGTCGAACATCTGTCCAACGGTGAAACTGCCATCGGCGTCGAGATGCTGTCGCAGCAGGGGCGGATTACAGAAATTATCGACCCGCAAGAGCGCATTTCCGCCATAGCAAAGAGCTATGCCGAACGTCCTGAGAATACGCTCATCGTGTCGCCCGATAATGCTTCGCGCCTTGCCATCAATCAGACGGTGCGCCAGCAGTTGCAGGTACTCGGAGTGGTGGACAAAACAGATCATGCCATGCGCGTGCTCATACCGCGCAACGATATGACCGGAGCTGACCGCGAATGGGCCGCACGCTACCAGGCCGGAGATGTTCTGCATTATGTGCGGGGTAGCAAAGAACATGGCATCGACGCCAGAAGCTACGCCCAGGTCGTCACGATAAACCCCACCGAAAACCTTGTCACGGTAAGGAAAGAGGACGGCCAGCAAGTGACGTACGACCCGTCACGGCTGCGCGGTATCGCCGCCTACCGGGAAATCGAGCGCGAGTTCGCTGTTGGAGACAAAATCCAGTTCACGGCTCCGCAAAGGGACTTGCAGATCGTCAACCGGGACCTCGCCACCATCCAGCACATCGGAGATGACGACAAGATCACCGCCCGCGTGAATGGCACGAAAGACCGCATCGTTCGCTTTGATGCAAATGAGATGCGGCACTTCGATCATGGCTACGCTGTGACTTCGCACAGCTCGCAGGGTCTCACGTCGGATCGCGTGCTGATCAACATGGATACGGCAGTTCATCCCGAATTAATAAACAGCCGCTTTGCCTATGTCTCCGTTTCGCGCGCTTCGCACGATGCGCAGATTTTCACGAACGATGCCGCTCTGATTGCAAGCAGATTGAGCCAAGATGTGAGTAAGAGCGCCGCCGTCAGCTTTGGCACTGCAACAAACCACGCCGTCCAACAGACACTGTCCCTTGCTGTGCACTGACAAAACAGATTGTGCGCATCGCGCTATAACCTGCCGAGAATGCGCTCGTCGTTGTACTCATATAGGGTGACGTCTGCGAGTTGAGCCAAATATTGATCCAATTCTCGGCGCTCGTGGCTCGTTGCCACAATGACTTGCGCACCTTTGCGGGTCGCAGCATAACGCAGCATGGCGCGGAAGGAGTTCTCTTCTACGGACTGTTGTTGTGGCTCGTCCATAATGAGTACGCCGGGGTGATTGCTCCCCGGCGAGTGCAAGCCGACCTCCAACAATCCCAGTAGGTAAGCCCATTGCATCCGGATCAGATCACTCCCGGAAACGTCGGCCCCGAGATTCAATCCCGCGATCTCCGGCTGATAGTAGTCGTGTGAGATATTAAGTTCGGAAGGTTCAACGCTCCCCATTTTGTAATCTATAAGCTGATCACGGAAAGACTGCTGAAGCGCAGATATTTTCCCCTCATCCTGATCCGAGAGCGCCCCCTTGGGAAGTCGAGCACGTCTCTCTTGGACTGTCCGCCATTCCTCAGCGAGTTGACCAAACTCTGAATATGCGTCATCGAATTGTGCAGCCAGCCTATCCAAGGATTCCGCACGTTGCTCCAAGCGTATGCGCTCGGTAAGGGCTTCGATGGAAGGAGTGTTTGATGCTGATACTAACGTTTCTCGGATGGCACGAATTTGATCGCGCAACTTTTCGACTTCCGCGCGATGGGCCTGTAGTTGGATCTCGCTTGATTTTATCGAGTCCTCTGAATTCGAAAGTACGGCGGAAAAGAGCTGTACCTGCTCCTCATAAAAGCTAATGTTCTGATCCACAGACATGGGCTCAGCTTTTTTACTCGTGTCCAGCAACGAATCTACTAGCTCTTGATGACATGTGGGGCAAACGGCGCCGATGAGGTGAACTGCATCGTCAGAGCCAAGCTTTCGTAGCCGTCTAACATCTTTGTATTTTCTGAGATCATCTTGTACCGCTGAGATCCGCTGTCGAAGCGCGTCGGCTTCATCCCGCTCTGTTTCGATCTTGTTCAGCAACGCGCGAATAGCGTGTTCTCTTTCGGCTAATTGGCCCTCTGCATCCTGAAGTTCTGGTTGCAGCCGAGGTTTTGCTGCCTGCGCAGATGGAACTGTCGCCGAAACCAGCGTTTCCAGCCGCTCGCGAATAACCTGTTGATATTCGGTAAACGGAACCCACTGATTGGAGCGAGACATCAACATATGGGGAGGGACGTCTGGAGGCCATGCAGACACGGGCTCAGCAGGTAATGCGTTAACGAGACCTCCAGCGGCAGCAACTACTTTCGCTGTCTGTGACCTGAGGGTTGTCCATTCACCGCGCAATCGTGATATCTCATCCTGTACAGCTACCCGCTCAATCGCAATAGCGTATGCGTCAAGACCGAGCAAGAATTCGATCGTGCGCCTTGCAACATCTCTGATTCCCAACCACGTTGGAAACCGTGCCGGAATTCTCCCCCATCCAAGCTTCTGTTCAACGTAGAGTAATGGAAATATCGTCTCCAAATAGAGCAGGCAATCCTCGTCGTTAAACCGCGGTGCCGTGGGAAGGGTCCAGTCAATAAATTCCACTAATTTGGCGTGAAATCCGCGTTCACTTGTCGCAGCGTTACGTTCACGGACGAAGTAGTCTGTGCGCGTTTCAAGCCCCTTTTGAGCCGTGATCGCTCTCCCGTCATAAACAGTTATAAGATGCCGGTGACGCTCGCCCGCGATACTCCGCTGAGCGGTCATGAACTGACCTTTGGAGTTTTCAATTTCGAGAGACACCATCGAGTCAAGAACCTTCGCGCGACCGGCTGAAGATTCCAGATAGTCGGTGACTGCGTGGGGAAGAGGCACTTCATGAGAGGGGGTGAACATTCCTTCAAGGCCCAGGGCATAGATGATCGACTGAAGCAATGTGGATTTGCCAGCCCAGTTTTCCGCACGCACTACATTCAAGCCGTCATGAAAGTCCCGTTTTGCCCCGAAGACTCCTTTGTCGGTATTAATCGTAATGTTCAGATGTCTAATTCGAAGCATTGCCCATTACCTCGCCCCAAGCACACGTTCTGCGATGGCCTCTGTCACGGATTTACCGAGCGTTTGGAGAAAAACACGTTCTTGTTGCATGAGAGTTGTGTCTTTAAGCGCAGTCGTCACGAATTGCTTGCCTTTAGGAGAAATCTGTAAGCGATTTCCCCCAATCCACGTAGCTAGGTTATGACCCACTGCTAGGTCAATCGCGCGAGAAAAAGCAGGCTCAAATCGAATTGCAAAGCCAAACAGTGGCGATGGATCGTTCAGAATCGCGGTAAATTCTTCGCCGAAGCGTTTAGAACGAATAGCCCAATTGAGAACATGCAATCTCTTTAAAGAGCTTTTGCCAGCGTACGAGCTAAGCTGGAGACTCATAAGCAGCGTCATTACTTTCCAATCAGGACGCAGTTCTGCCGCAATCGCCATCGGTTTCCGCCGAAAGCGAAACGGCATGTCAATTACGGTCTCTTCTCGTTCCGCGGAGTTTGGCATCAATCGAAGTCCATCGGGCAACGAAACAACCAATCGGCAACAGCCTCCTTCGCCAAGGTCGCGGCAGTGCGAGGGCTGATTCCTGGAATGTTCGCAAGTTCAGAACGATACTGTTGCAGAGTTGATTCGAAAAACTCTGAAGGGACTTTATTCGTGGAAAACGATTCAGCTTCAAGGTCAGCTTCCCGCTGCGTCTTGAAGTCAATCACTTTGCCATATGTTTCGGGCAATTCTTGTTCAAGTTGGCCAAGAACAATGTTGCCACCGATATAGTTCGCTGCCATCCTCGCTTGGAATCTGTTCCGAGATATTTCCGATTTTCCAGCGCCGATCAAGGCAGCCTTCCTTGCTAAGTTCTTGACTAGATCCAGATTCGCGGTCCCGGTCATCCACATCGAAAGGTTCTCGGACGAAACAGACGGTGTTTGCGGATCAAACTTGTAAAGATCAATTCGTGCTAAAAGCTGAGCCTCAATAGCAAAATCCTCAGCGGTGAGAATCGAAATGCGAAAATCCTCGTCTGCATGTTTGAGCTTTAAAGCCCTCACTTCATTCGTCTTGGTGGCAGCATGTTTCAACAGTTCTTTGTCAGTCCAATAAGGGACGACAAAATTCCAAAAACCAATTCTTATGCCACCCAGAATCTCCAAGAGTGCGTTCTCGTTCTTAATGAACTTCCCAATGTCGGTAGTGATCTTGTTTCGCTGCTTTGTATAGAGTTGTTGAGAGTTCATGCACTCTTGGGCCGCGTAACACTGGTACGCAGTACGATCTACCGCGAAGCCTTCGAGGCCGCAGTCGCCATGTACAGTGGCTGAGATTTGCTGATACGATCCGGTGGGGTGAGCATATCGCTTCTTCAACAGAAGCTGTATGTGGTTCTCCCACTCTGCCGTACTCCAGGGGCGAGCATCACCAGGCATATTTGTCAAGCCGTACAAAAGATGCCTCATTTTAGGTGCTCAACCTCCATAAACGCAATTGTTTTGTGTGATTTATTGCTTTCTGGATTCTCGCAAAATGAAAAAGCCTAATGAAAATCATGTGATCGCATATCAATCGGGCCAAGCTCCAGCACGCGGACAGCGGATGCCTTCACCGAGATCACTCCATCCTGATTCTGGAGCGGGCCTTCGACGAGAAGAAACCTGCTGCGCGTGACCACCAGCCGGTCCCGCTCGTACAGATCGGGCGTAACGATCACATTGGCGATGCCGGTCTCATCTTCCATTGAAACGAAGATGAAGCCCTTTGCCGTGCCTGGCCGTTGCCGAGCGATGATGCACCCGGCCACGCGGACGAAATCTCCATCGCGTCGTGTTCGCAGTTCCTGCGCCGACAGGATATTGCTGCGGCGCAACTCCGGCCGGCGATAGAACATCGGATGCTTGCCCACGGTGAGCCCAGTTCCGGCATAATCCGCCACCAGGCGCTCCTCTACATTCATCTGTTGCAGGGGCAGCGCATCGGAATCCTCGCGCAGAGTTTCGCTGTCCTGCCGGAACAGCGGCCCCTCCAATTTTCCAGCACGCTCTACCTGCCAAAGCGCGTCGCGCCGATGCCGGATGCCGTTAAGCTGATTCAGCGCGCCGATCTGCGCCAGCCGCGTCAGTTCCTTGCGATTGAGCGATGGAACCCGCTGGGCCAGGTCTTCCGCTGAACGAAAAAGCCCATCGTTTCGGCGCGACGTGACCAACGCCTCCGCAGCCTGCCTCGTCAGGCTCTTCGCGTAGCCGAGCCCAATGCGCAGCGAAAGCATTCTATCGCTCTCGCGCTCGATCGTGCAGGGCCAATCCGATACCTGCACGTCAATGGGCTTTACGCGCAGGCCATGCCGTTGCGCGTCCTTGACCAGAACAGCAGCGGAGTAAAAACCCATCGGCTGGTTATTCAGAATGGCGCAGGTGAACGCCGCCAGGTATTTCACCTTGAAGTACGCGGAGGCGTATGCGATCAGGGCAAACGACGCCGCGTGCGACTCCGGAAATCCATACAGCGCAAACGAGCTGATGTTCTGCACAATAGTGTCCTGTGTCTTCTCGTCGATGCCATTGGCGGCCATGCCCGCGCGCAGCTTGCTTTCGAGATTCTTCATCCGCTCCCACGAACGCCGCATCCCGACAGCGCGGCGCAGCTCGTCGGCCTCCGCGCCGGTAAAATTCGCCACGGTCATTGCAATGCGCAGCAACTGCTCCTGAAAAAGCGGCACGCCCAGCGTGCGCTTCAAGACCGGCTCAAGCGACGGATGAGGATATGTGACCGCCTCTCTCCCTTGCCGCCGCCGCATGTAGGGATGCATCATCTGCCCCACGATCGGTCCGGGCCGAATGATCGCCACCTGCACCACGAGATCGTAAAACCGCGTGGGATTGTTGCGCGGCAGCGAGGCCATCTGCGCGCGGCTTTCCACCTGAAACATGCCCACCGTATCGGCCTGTTGCAGGGTTCGATAAACCTCATCGTCCTGCGGCAACTGCGCCAGGTCCACTCGCTCGCCGTAGTGCTCGGGAATCAATTCGAGGCAGTCTTTCAGCACCGCCATCATGCCCAGGCCCAGCAGGTCCACTTTGATAATGCCCATGTCGGCGCAGTCTTCCTTGTCCCATTGGACTACTGTGCGGCCCGGCATGGACGCCCGTTCCAGCGGCACCACATGGTTCAACTGCCCCTGGCAGATCACCATGCCGCCCGAGTGCTGCCCGAGATGCCGCGGCAAATCCTGAATCCGCATCGACAGTTCCAGATACTTGGCGATGCGCGGGTGCCGGATGTCGAAGCCGGCATGATGAAAAGAGTGCGCCATCGTATCGGTCTTCCCGCGCCATTCCCACTGGCCCACCAGGCTCGACAGCCGCCCCAGCGTGTCTTCGTCGAAGCCCAGCGCCTTGCCCGTCTCTCGCGCCGCCGACTTGCCGCGATAGGTGATGACGTTGGCGGTCATCGCGGCGCCGAGTTCGCCATACCGCCGATACACGTACTGGATTGCCTGTTCGCGCTTGTCCTCCGAAGGCAGATCGAGATCGATGTCGGGCCACTCGTTGCGGCTCTCGTTCAGGAAACGCTCGAAGAGCAGTTCCATCTCCACCGGATCGACGGCAGTAATTTCCAGGCAATAACACACGGCAGAGTTGGCGGCGCTGCCCCGGCCTTGCACCAAAATGTCATGCTGCTTGCAGAAGCGGATGATGTCCCAGACGATCAGGAAATATCCCGCAAAACCGAGCTTGGCGATCAGCATCAGTTCGCGTTCCACCTGCTTCTTTGCCCGCTCCATCAGGCTCCGGTCATTCTTCGGCCCGTATCGCCGTTCGACGCCTTCGGCAACCCGCTTTCGCAAGAAGCTGTCCATCGTCTCTCCTTCCGCCACCGGGTAGCGCGGAAATTCGTAGCCGAGATCGCTCAACTCAAAGCCGAACCGGGACGAGAGAGCAACGGTGTTCTCAACCGCGCCGGAAACGTCGCTGAAAAGCGCGGCCATCTCTCTCGCGCTTCGTAGGTGACGCTGGCTGTTGATTGCCAGCAAACGGCCTGCCTGATCGATTTCGACATGATGGCGAATCGCCGTAAACAAATCCTGAACTTCGCGTTCATACGCGGTCGCATAGCGGACGCCGTTCGTAGCGATCAGCGGCAAGTTCAGTGAGCGCGCGACGCGAAGCGCAGCCTGATTGCGCCACTCTTCCTCGCGTTCCCGATGGCGCTGCAATTCGACATAGACATTTTCGCGACCGAAGATGCGCGTCAGATGCTCGACCGTTTCGCGCCCCGCAACTTCGCCGCCGCACATGAGTGCCGCTGCCAATGGGCCTTCGTCGTCCCCAGTCAGGCAGACCAGCCCGGATGCGTACTGGCCCAGATCGTCGAAGGTGGCCGCGCCATCGCCTTTGGTCGCTTCGCGCATCTTGAACTGCGTGATGAGCTGACAAAGATTCTGGTAGCCGGTGCGGGAAGTGCAGAGCAGCGGTAAGCGAGCGGGTTCGTTCTTGTACTGGTGTGGGAGCCATGCCGGAGGCGCCAATCGCGGCCCGAAGCTCGATACGGAAACCTCCGCTCCGATATGCGCGCGAATGTCGTTGCGCTTTGCGCTCGTATGAAAACGCGCCGCGCCATAAACGCCGTTGTGATCGAGCAATGCCATCGCCGGCATCTCCAGCGCCACCGCGCGCTCAATCAGATCCTCCGGCTGCGAAGCAGCCTGCAGGAAGCTGAAGGCGCTCGCGGCGTGCAGCTCGACATACTGCTTAGTCATACATACCCGCCATCTGCCACTGTTCCCGCAGCAGGTCGCGCATCAGGCAGCAGCAGAGCATCGCGCCATCCTGGGCGCGCGCCATCAAGTCCCATTGCTCGCATCCCCAAAGCGTCGGACTCCACCACTCCCCGCCCGTCAGCCAGGGACCGTACGCCCGCTCGACGGCGTAGCGCCGATCCCGAAAGACAAATGCCCTGGGCCGTTCATTTTGCACCGTGACGAACACCGCCTCCGCAGGGCGCAGCCGCCGCACCGCCGGACGCAGCGGAGCGGCCGGAATTGCCGACGGCTGCGCAGAGGGCACGCTAAACGGCTCCATACGGAATCCATCAGGCCGATGCGTGTCCGTGAGCACGGCGCGGCCAACATTTTCATCGCCGACAATGGCACGGATGCGCGCCAGCGTCACGTCAAGACGCGATGGCTCCGGCAACTGCGGCGCAAACAATCCGAGCTGCACTTTACTGGTGCTCCCCGGTTCGGCATCGAGTGCAACCGCCAGAATCGCAGCCTGCGGAGGATGGGCTTCAAGGTCGAGGTGCAGCAGCTTGAGCCAGAGCTGGCGGTCGTTTGTCGGCAGTGCTGGCCGCACAGAACGCGAGTGCGTCGCGCCGCCCTCCAGCGTAAGCGTGACGCTGACTGAAGCCAGAGCCAGCGCGCGCGCCGTTGCGCGCCGGATCAGTTGATCTAGCATCAGGTTCACCACGAACAGCAGCGCATCGAGCACTTCGACAGGCGAATCCAACTCCATCCGCTCCGCAAGCGCGAAGGCAGGCTCTACGGGCTGAAACAAGTGCGGCAACTCGCCGCGAGCCATCTGCCGCAGCCGCTTACCCGCCTGTCCCATCCTGGCGATCAGTTCCCTCTCCGGCAATGCGCCCAACATTCCAAGCGTGCGAATCCCCCACAGCGAAAACGTCTCAGCCTGCTCTTCGCTGAGATCGAGCACCGTCAGCGGCAGCGGCGCCAGCACCGCACCCTCTTCGCCCGCGGGAATGACTTTTACCGTTTGCGCAGGGATTCCCCTGGCGAGCGCGGCTGCCGCATGAAGATTGCCGCTTACGGCAATGCCGGCGCCGATGCCAAGTGCGCGAACGCGCGCCAGAAGATTCTGCGCCAGCGCCGCCGGTGGACCAAACAATGCTTTCGTCCCGGCGATGTCGATCGCCGCGAGAAACGCGCCGTCTTCGCTGCGCTCCTCCACTCGCGGCGAGAATCCTCCAGCACATTCGAGCAGCGCCGCCGTCGCAGCCGCCTCTTCGCTCGGAGACCGCCGCAATACGGTGACGCCGGGAAAGGTGTCTACCTCCACCTGGGTCATGCCGCGGACCATCCCGAGCGCGCGCGCCCTTCGATTAAGTGAGCAGGCCAATTGCAATGGCGGATCGCCCTCCATCACCACGCACGGCTGTTCGCGCAGCTCCGGCCGCAGCCGGAGCAACGCCTGTGCGGGAAACTCCGTAGCATGAACACAGGCGTAGATTTCGGCCGGCTTGCTCATCGCGCACCCGCCCAGGTAGTTTGGCTGCTCCAGCGCGCCGCGTTCGCGCTCTGCGGCGGCTTGCGCAGCGGAACCACATTGCCCTGCGCCGCAAACCGCTGCCGCTCGATTTCCACCCGATGCTCGATTCCGCTGAATACCGTAGCCTCATCCAGGCGCGCTTCCCCCGGCTGAAATCGCAGCAGCAGTTCTCCGCTGCTCTTCGCGCACGGATGCTGTGTCAGCAGAAGCACGCTGGCCTGCGTCCGTTCCGCGGCGGCCCGGTAGCGGAACCATGTCGCCATCGGCACGCGCGAAACATGCTCCGCGGCGATGCCCGCCATGTCGAGCACGATGGCGCTGAATCCTCCAGCCTGCAACAGCAGATCCGTGATGCGCAGCGCCTGCTCGATTCGCGTCCAGGGGCGCGCCCACGGCTTGCCGGGACGCATTCGCAGGTTGGCTTGCGGCGCGCGCGGCTGCGGCGCGAAAGTTTCCCGCTCCGTCCGTACCTTCGGTTGTGGCTCCGCGCAACGCTGCGCAATCGCCTCCGGCCGCAGCAGGCCGCTCACCGCATCGGCGAGACCCTTCACTTCGTTTCGCGGATGCCCGCCGCAGCCTCCGCCGTGAAGGCCCTTCTTCACCGGCGCGGGTACCAGGTACTTTTCAGGAAGCGCGAATTTGAAATCGTCGGAGGGCCGCGCTCGCTCCGCGGAAACAGCGCACCGCACCCAAAGCAGCCGGGAGAGATCGACGCGCGCCGCTGCCGCCGACTCAGGATCGAACGCATCGCAAACATCCACCCACGCGCATACGCTCCCCGCGCGCGTAAGACCGCTTACGAATGAGAGCGCCAGGGCGCTGCGTCCGCTCGACTCCGGCCCCGTCATCTCCGAAATGGCTCCGAGCGGCAGCCCGCCCTGGAGCAGTTCATCCAATGCCGGAATGCCGGTAGGCGCAACCGGGCGCACGATCTTCGCGCGCGGAGTCAGCGCTGACGGGATGCGATGCGCGAGCGCGGCTTCGATCTGGAGGCGAATTGCAGCGGCGGATGCCATAGACTATATTCGCCTTATTTTCGCCTAGAGCCGTGCTCCAAAGTCAACCTGCGTTTGCACGCAGATTGGTGCAAGAGTGGGCTAAGTCTTTAAGTGTCAATGGTAAGAAAAATTGAGGATTGCCTGCCAGCAATCGGGACGTAGCATAATTCCATGTGCGGCAGGTACGGGCGGCGGGCGGACAAGCAGCGGATCGCGGAATGGTTCCGCACCCACAATACCAATGTCTTCAACGACCCTGAGCTTGCTCCCACCTATAATGCCGCGCCGCAGACCTTCCAGCCCGTGATCCGTCTCAACTCGGATACGGACGAGCGCGAAATCGCGCTGATGAAGTGGGGATTAGTGCCCTATTGGTCAAAGACGGTCAAGCTCCCGTACACCACGATCAATGCGAGCGCCGACAAACTGACCAGCAGCGCCGTATGGCGTGAACCGTTCAAACATCGCCGTTGTCTTGTTCCCGCCGACTGGTTTTACGAATGGCCTGTCGTAGATGGCGAAAAACAGGCTCGCGCCTTCAGCCTCAAAGACGACAGCCCGTTCGCCTTCGCCGGCCTATGGGACCGATGGAAGGATAAAGAAAGCGGACAGGTGCTTGAGTCGTTCGCCATCGTGACCGTCGAGCCGAACGAGTGGATGACAAAGTACCACGACCGCATGGGCGTCATTATTGAGCCAAAGAATTACCAGCGATGGTTGGAGCCGGGAGAAGTGCACAGCCTGCCCATTGATCTGCTCAGGCCCTATCCCGAAGAGGACATGAAATCCTGGCGCGTGAGCGACAAAGTAGGCAACACACGGAATAACTGGGCAGAGTTGATTGAGCCGGTCCCCGACGATGCTCCCAAAAGGGAGAAAAAGACAAAGCGCGTCAAGCTCTCCAAAGAACTCCCCCCGCAAGGGTTGTTCGACTGATAGATAAACACAAAGCCGATTTGCGGGGACCTATCTTTGCGGTCGTTGTTGGCGCCCGGCAAAGTCGATCGTGATGGCACAGCATCTGGTCCCACAGAAGTGGCGATTAGCCCTTTCCAGTCGAGAGCACCCGCCGTGATTGTCCCCTTTCCTCTTCTCCCTTGATGGCCTCAAGAAGTTCCCGATCATTGTGCGCGGCGAGCCAGTCGCGACACGCAAGCACTATCTCAAATTGACGCTAGGATTTCTGTATGACGGCCGTTACCGATTTGTCTCGACTTTGTCCACGTCTGAGTGAAGCTCTATCATGGATTATCCCTGCTTCATTCACAAAACTGTTGTGAGGCTCCAATTATGATTGAACGCTTTGCTGGCGAGTCCAATCGTCGGGTTCTTGTTGATTCGTTGACCGGGCAAAAGCTCTTCACTGGCAATGCCGATCTCGCAACAGAGGCCGCGTCTAAAGGTGAGCTTGTGGAAGTGGCTGCCGGAACGTCCATCATTCAACAAGGAGGGGACGATAACGACATCTACTTCATTGTCGCGGGCTCGTTCGATATTGTCGTCAACAACAGAGTCGTAGCGAAACGTATCGCGGGCGACCATGTCGGAGAAATGGCCGCGATTCAGCCAACTCAACGACGCTCAGCTACCGTTACCGCCAACGAAGTGTCCGTTGTTCTGAAAATTACGGAAGCGGGATTCGCGGAGCTGTACGCGAAGTATCCTCAAATACTTCTTCAAATAGCCAGAGAACTGGCACGAAGGCTTATGCAGAGAAACGCGCTCGTTACATCGGTCAGCGACCGAATACGGGTCTTCATAATCTCGTCTGCGGAAGCACTTGACATTGCCCGCACTATACAAACCGCATTCGATCACGATCCATTCGCTGTCACCGTGTGGACTGATGGCGTCTTCCGAGCCTCACATTATGCGATTGAGAGTCTGGAGCGGGCGCTTGATCAGTCTGACGTGGCGATTGCCGTAGCACAACCTGACGACATTACCGAAAGCAGAGGCCAACATAGGGCCACCCCCCGTGACAACGTTATCTTTGAGCTGGGCTTTTTCATGGGCCGTCTTGGCCGCCATCGCGCACTACTTGTCGAGCCGCGCGGAGAAGAAATCAGCCTGCCTTCAGACCTTCATGGCATAACCACGATCACGTACCGATACGACGCCAGCAATCTGACACAGTCCCTCGCAGCTGCTTGTAACCGCTTGCGGGAGCTGATCCGAGAGCTAGGCCCAAATCGCTAAAGGAGGTCTGGCGTGGGCCTAAAAGATGACTTGGAAAAGCGTGTAGCTGAAGTTTTTAGGACGAAGTGGGATCAACGTGATGGCAATGTTGTTCCAGGCGACGACTCGCTGACGTTAGGTAATGACGCCGTCAAGCTCAAGGCTACGGTCCTCTATGCGGATCTGGCCGATTCCACAAAATTAGTAGACGGGAATGCCGACTTTGTTGCGGCGGAAATCTACAAGACGTTTCTCCATTGTGCCGCAAACGTCATACGGGACGAAGACAGCATAATTACGGCTTATGACGGCGACCGCATAATGGCTGTGTATATAGGCGACAGGAAGAATTCCAGGGCCGTGAAATCAGCAATGAAAATCCATTATGCAGTGCTTCACATTATCAATCCCGCACAGCAGGCCTTCTACACGAAAACAGGCTTCACGCTGAAACACGTTGTCGGGGTCGATACCAGTGAATTGTTCGTTGCCAAGACAGGCGTGCGCGGGGCGAACGATCTGGTCTGGGTGGGCAGAGCGGCGAACTACGCCGCAAAGCTGTCCAGCCTGCCTGATTCGTTTGGTACGTACATAACGAAAGAGGTGTTCGATGCCATAAGCATGGACGTTAAGACCTCTGCTGATTCGCGCGATATGTGGGAAGCCGTCAGATGGAATACTTTCGACGACCGAATTATCTACCGATCCAACTGGTGGTGGCGGATTGACTAGGCACCTCGTGCGTGTCGAAAGCTCAGGGAGAAGATATGGGCCTTGCCGATGATCTGAAGAGTGAAGTAGGTGCGATATTCCGTACATCCTGGTCCACCAGGGACGGGCAGGTTGTTCCTGACACGCCGGACATAAAGCTCGGCAACGATGGGGTCACGCTCGACGCAACGGTGCTTTACGCGGATATCGATGGGTCCACGAACATGGTAGACGCAAAAACTGCTCAGTTTGCGGCAGAGGTATACAAATCATACTTACTGTGCGCAGCACGGATCATCCGATCGGAGGATGGGGTCATCACTGCTTACGATGGCGATCGTGTGATGGCAGTATTCATCGGCAGTTCTAAAAATACATCGGCAGTCCGCTGTGGACTCAAGATAAAAAGCGCTGTCCTCGAGATCATCAATCCGGGGATCAAAAAGCAGTACGATTCCGACTTCAAGCTGAAACAGGTAGTCGGAATCGATACCAGCAAATTACTGGTTGCCCGCACCGGCATTCGCGGCTCCAACGATTTGGTCTGGGTAGGCTCTGCAGCGAATTGGGCCGCAAAGCTCAGCAGTATCAGCGAACAGCCATACTCTACCTTCATTAGCTCGGCAGTTTACGAGAAGTTGCATCTGTCGGTTAAAGAAACAAAGGGGGAAAACATGTGGGAATCGCGTAGCTGGCAGGGCAAGACAGTGTATCGGTCCTCGTGGTATTGGCACGTGCCAAATTGACGCAATTGAACTAGCTTGTCTAAATCCGCAAGCGAAGCCGCCTCGCTCTCTGAACGCGCAAGCCGAATTTCACGGTACTCCGCTGCGACAACCGTGAAATTACGGATTCAATTCGAGCCTCAATTAAGGGAGGCGCGATATGCCCAATACTCGTCAAGAGCCTTGTCGCCATCGGAGCCATCATCGTCTGGCAACTCGGAGTTGCCAGAAAGCTCTTCGATGGATTGCTTCAACAGTTTTCGCACGTAATCATGGTCCGAAATGCCTTCTGGTCGGAAGTAATCCAGCCGTTGTGGTCCAATCTTTCCGTTCAAATCAGCCAGGAGAAAACCAAACGGTCCGGGGATGTTTCCGAATGGTTCGTCGAACAACTCATCGAGGACATCATCCCAAACGCTCGCCCTCACTCCCAAAGTTGTGAGTTGGTCGTAGATGAACGCATTCGACGATACCGTGCGGTCCATGTCCTCTGAGCTCATTCTCGCTTTTCCTCCGCTCCCGGAGTGTTCCGGCACCAGTTCTTTGGCTTCGATCTTCGCTTGGATAAGGCTTGATTAGACTCGGCTTGTAGCGATTCCGTAATTGATGTCAGCGTCGATCCATCCCTCTTTCCACGGTTGTGTCCGCCGCTCATCGAAGGCAATTCCATTCACGCGTGCATCCCCTCCGGCATCGAACAGCAGTCTCCAGTTCTCTCCGTAGTCATCGGATTCGCCGTCCGCGAGCTTTTGCTCATGCTTGTCTGACGCGAGTAGTTCAAGATTTGCGTCCTCCCATCCACATTGCCACGAGTGCGACTGGTTCTTGGAAGAAGGACCCTTTTCGAGTCGTGCACCGAATCCTGCGGCATAGTCAGCCCCGTTCCATGTTGTTAGTTCAGGATGGATATGATTCACGGTCCCCTCCGCTCACTTCAAGCCTACCTCAAGAGGTGAGGGGAAGGGTGCGCGGCCCTTCCCCCGCTGCAACCGCCGATCTTGCCGGCGTTTTCCGCTCCCCATCCATGCGGGGCCGTTCCTTCCCCGCAACGCCCCTCCCTGAAAGCAATGCGGAAGGGTTACTAAATTTCTTCTTCGTTCAAGTGCCCCCGCTTCAGGCGGCTTTTTCGCAGAGGCGGTCGGAACCCGTCAAGGGTGTTCGCTGACGCTCCATAAACGCGCAGACGTGCGCGCGCCCTTGACTGAACCCTCCTCGCCCCTGCCGAGCCGCAAGAGCCATGAAGCGGGGGCACTCAAACAAAGAAATTTGGTTTGAGGCAGATGCCCTCCTTCAGATTCCGCCCCACGCGGGCAGCAGAGGAGAGCACACATCATGCCTTACGCATCCAGCAGCAAAGCCGCAACCATCGCGCCGCACAGGAAAAATGCGGCGCTCCGCAACCAGAGCGAATCGCCTTACCAGCAGCGCACCACACAGAAGGACAACCCCACACAGCAACTCATCAAGCAGGCCGTGGATTTCCTGCTCAAGCAACTTGAGGCAGGGAAGAGCGAAACGCTTACCGCCTACCTTGCCGCAATGGCCCGGTTCCATTCCTATTCCTTCGGGAACATTCTCGCTATCGCACGGCAGCGCCCGACGGCTTCCCGCGTAGCCGGGTTTTCGACATGGAAGGAGTTGGGCCGGTTCGTCAAGCGAGGCGAGAAGGGCATCCAGATTCTCGCCCCGATTGTCGGCCATCGGCGCAACAACAACGACCAACAGCAGGAGACGGACGAGAAGCCACGCTCGATCCTGATTGGCTTTCGCGCTGTGTATGTCTTCGATGTGGCGCAGACCGAAGGCGTAGACCTGCCCGAGTTAGAGCATAACGTCACCGGCGATGCGGGCAGCCACCGGGACCGGCTCATCGCATTTCTGGCACAGCAGAATATCGCCCTTGAGTACAGCGAGAACATCGCGCCAGCGCTCGGCGTGAGCTACGGCGGAAAGATCGCCTTGATGCCGGGGCAGTCGAAAGCTGAGGAGTTCGTGACGTTGGTTCATGAAGTCGCGCACGAGCTTCTGCATAAAAGCGACCGCCGCACGATGACTACCGCCACGGTACGGGAGACAGAGGCGGAGGCTGTGGCCTTCATCGTAGGGCAGGCCATCGGCCTTGAGATGGGCCGCGCATCATCCGATTACATTCAGATGTACGCGGGCAATGCGGCGCTACTGGCCGAAAGCCTTGAAGTTGTGCAGCGGGCTTCCGCCGTCATTCTCGGGGCCATCCACGCAGAATCGTCCGGTAGCCAGGACGCGGCTTCGGAGATGCAGGAACCTATCGCGGAGGTGGCCTGATGCAGACCATCCTTCGCATCCTTGAGCGGGCCGGAGGCTACCGGCCCACTTTCTACCTCAAAATTGAGAACCCGCCCTACATGGCCCTTGTAATCGAGGCTGTACCGGGACGGGGTCCGCTCGGTTCTCCGGCCCTGTCCGTCGCGCACTACGGCGAACAGAATGGCGACCTGATGCGCGACCCGGAGATGTGCTTCGAGTGGTCGAAACCGCCGCTCTGCGCCCCTCAGCTTGTGCCGTATTACTGGCGCAACGACTGGACGGGCATCGAGCAGTATTCGCGGTATCTGGACGGCGCCAATTACGTTTTCGTGCCGCCGCTCTATGAGGAACACCGGAAGTTTGCCGCGTTGTGGGACAGAAACCTCCGCGACCAGCGTTTTCTCAAAGCCTTTTCGGACAAGTCGATTCGCGGCTAGTCCGCTCGCCCTGTGGATCGGATACGGCCCATCGCATCCGCTCTGTGTCTTTCACCCGCAACCGCTCGAAAGGAGCAAACAATCATGGAACCCCAAACCATCAACGCTACCGAATACCGCGACGTCTCACTCTCCCTGCTCAACGTGTCAAAGACCAACCCGCGCCGTACCTTCGAGGATGCCGCTTTGAAGGAACTGGCAGAGTCAATCAAGACCCAGGGTGTACTCTCGCCCTTGCTGGTGCGGCCTCTCACCGAGAACGGCTTCGAGATCGTCTTCGGAGAACGGCGTTACCGCGCCGCGCAACTGGCCGGACAGGACACCGTGCCTGTCCGCATCCGGCAGATGAGCGATGCCGAAGCGCTGGAGGCTCAGCTTGTCGAGAACCTGATTCGCGCCGAAATTCACCCAATGGAAGAGGCGCAGGGTTTCCGCGCTCTGCTCGCACTGGAAGAACCGAAGTACAGCATCGAGCAGATTGCCGCGAAGGTGGGCAAGTCGCCCACGTTTGTGGCCAGCTTATGTTGTTAACAACATAACTGCGCTTATGTGTTGATGAAAATGATGTGTATGGCGAGTAGAAGAGCGTCAAATGTCGCTTTTTTGCCGCCCAGTTACTTCACATAAATAGACCATGAGGCGGATGAACGTGGACCCTCGATTCAGGAGGAATCCATGTTCAAAGTTTTATATCGTTGC
>JBAPRH010000033.1:0-171788 GCA_049280995.1 Acidobacteriaceae bacterium | reverse complement strand
GGTAGGTTAGTCACGTGTTACTCACCCGTGCGCCACTTTACTCATGGATTGCTCCACTTTCTCGTTCGACTTGCATGTGTTAGGCACGCCGCCAGCGTTGATTCTGAGCCAGGATCAAACTCTCGTTTGAAACCTGATGATTGTCACCGGACAACGGAGGTTGCCGGAACAATCGCCTTCACGATGCTCGAAAGATCGTGAAGGACTAACATTGTGAGAATTGATCAAGCCAAGATCTTCTTCATTCTCACGACTGGCATGTTCAACCTGATTGTCAAAGATCCACATCGGTAACCCGCCTGAGCGGACCGCTTTGGATCGGGAAACACAGCCTAAGCTGCGGTCCTCGAACTTGCTGCGCTGCATTTATGCGCGTTTTCCAAGAATATCGAACCTATTCAGGACTGTCAACCGAACCCGAAATCTCGATCCCGCAATCTTCCGTCGATTGCTTCTTCCTCGATTGCCCGGGTCGGAGCCAGCCTGATTCCTCACGACCAAACGCGATATGCAACGCCAAACTCTAAAAGATCTCGCCTCGCGAACTCTGTCGCTGAAGCCGGGCCATCAGGCCGCATAAAACCTTGAGGAGGAACCTCCCCTAACCTTGCAATCTGGATTGTTCGCTTAAAATCGGCGACCCGCGCCTGTCGAACACCCGCTTCGCATTTCCAGTGAGCGGAATCAATCCGCCCCGCGAAGCCGCTTGCAACTTCTTCTGACTCGTCCTTTACTCTAGCACACTCAACCCAGCCGCGCAACTCGTCAGAGTGCCATCGGGCCGCATGCCATCGAACGTAGCGACAAGATGAATACTACCTGTCCGCCAGCCATTTCGCAACTGTTGAAAACCCTCCAAATCTGTTGAAAAGGGCCGGCCGCCCGAACCCTCGTGCTCGTATGGAAACAAAGTGTGTTACGCCAATTTCACGCTCCGGGTATCCGCATCTAATTTTGGTATACAGACTTTTGATCCGTTCGATCCAGAGGAGATGAAATGAAACGTATTCTTTCAGCCGTTTGCTGCGTCGCTCTCTTCGCCCTTCCCGCGCTCGCTCAAAAGAAGCATGCGGCCAAGGCGCCGATGACCGATCAGCAATTCGTCGATTTCGCCGCGCAAACCGACATGGTAGAAGCCAATCTGGGGCAATTGGCGCAATCGGTCGCCGCCTCGCAGAAAGTCAAAGATTACGGCCAGATGCTGGTTACCGATCACACCAACGACTACAACCAGCTATACGAGACCGCCCACCAAGCCAATCTCGACGTGCCCAACGCGATCGACACGGAGCACGATAAAGCGATGATCGATCCCTTCCAGAAATTGAAGGGTGCCGCCTTCGACCGCCGCTACATCCACGACATGGTTGCCGGTCATACCGCAGCCATCGCCGTGTACAAAAAGGAGGCGACGGATGCCCAGAATGATGCGTTGAAGACCTATGCGGAGGAGGCGATTCCCACTCTGCAGAAGCATCTGGACGACGCCAAAGCCCTGGAGAAAGGCAAGTAGCTGGCTGGCCGGGACAGAAAAGGATGACGGCGCGAAGCGATTCGCCTGGACGTCAGCGGAAATGCCGTCCAGGCCCTTCTACTGCCGCGCGATCACGCCTAAATCCGTAAGCCCGTTCACGAAAAACTGCATAGCCAGAGCCACCAGCAGCAGGCCCATAATCCGCACCAGAATCCGAATCCCCGTTTCGCCCAAGATGCGTCGCAGCCTGTCCGCTCCACTCAGCACTCCATAGCTCGCCAGCGCGGTAATGGCGATCGACGCCAGAATGGCCGCCATGTGCCACTTATCGGGGGATCCCCCGACCAGGACCATCACGCTTGAAATCGCGCCCGGGCCGGCCAGCATCGGAATCCCCAGCGGCACAATCCCCGCGTCCTCTTTTTGCGAGGCCTCCACAGCCTCGGTCGAAGACTCCTGTGTAGGCGACCGCTTCGCCTCCAGCATATCGATGCCGATCAGCAGCAAAATCAGCCCCCCGGCGATTTCAAACGCCGGCAAGGTGATGCCGAACATCCTGAAGATGAGCTGCCCAGCCAGCGCGAACGAGATCAACACAATAAAGCAGGTCAGCGAAGCCTTTGCCGCCATGCGCCGCCGCCGCGCCGGTTCCGCCCCCTCGGTAATGGCGATGAACGACGGAATCGCCGCGAATGGATCGACGAGGAAAAAGATGGAACTGAGCGCCAGGAGCGAAAACCGTACATAGTTCGAGTGCAGCTCATGCAGAGCCGAGCTTGCCGGGCCGGAAATTGCGCTCACCAGAGCCCCGTGCATCTCTCCCCCGCGCCGCCCGAACAAAATGCCCGGGCTGCCCTGAAACTCTATCGCATTTCCAGTATTGCTTCAATCAAATCAAGTAGTTTCACGGATGCCATCCGCAAACAAGGAGAAATTTCACACCCGTCGGCATGAACTTCCAGCCAAAAATTGGTTGCCTTTTCAGCTCCGCCAATAAGTCCTGAGGTTCCAACCAATTACGCCAAGTCAAGGATTGGCATGGGGAGTGCCTTCTAACCTGATTTTGCGGGTGGAAGTACAGCTTCCAAATTTCCCCGACCTGTAACCGTAGCCAACCACAAAGGGAGAAAGCAGCCCATGAAAACCAACCAATCCAGTTCGCCGTACACAAGCCCCACTGACAGCTTGTTTCAAATCCTGCTCTGTGGAGACAATGCTCGCACCGCTCTTATGCTCCACAACGCACTTGTCAACGAAGGCTTTCGTGTACAGCTCGCGTCAGGCTACCATGAGCTCGAAACCATCTGGCAGCAGTGCCGCCACCCCATGGTCTTGTTGGAAGTCTCGGGTCTGCAGAGTGTCGAAGCCGCCGTCCGCACCGCTCTCCGGTTGAAGCACCACGATCCGCAGCAGTTCGTTGGCTATCTTGCCGACCCGGTGCTCGAGACCAGCGGACTCGCCGGAGACGCCATCTTCCCGCGAACCTCCGACCAACTCGCCCGAGCGCTCAAACAACACTTCGGCCATCCGGCGTAACTCGAAGCCTTCGGGCGCGCCTGCCCTGATCAGAACCCACGTGATTTTTCGGTTGCTCCAGCAAAGGCCGGAGGCATGGAGTGTCCCCGATGGCAGGTGCCGCACGTCACCGTCTTCTCCGCCTGAGGCGCATCCGGATCCTTGATCGTCGCAAGATACCTGGTATTAATCTCATTCACCATCCGAATCATGGTGCGGGCGGTGGCTTTATGCGGATTGGCGTCCGAGGCAAAATCCAGCCGGTGCGTCTGCGGGTCTTCCGCATGGCAGAACGAGCACTCGACGCCCAGCGCCTGGGTATAGCCGCGCATCGTCGCGATCAGGTCCTGCGCGGAGATGTCCTTCGGCAGCACCTGGAGATTTTTCGGTCCGGGCAGCGCGCGGTGCAGCCGGACGTTGGACCGGGCTGACGGCGTGGCGGGGGTCGTCTGCGCACCAAGTGCGAGCGTTGAGACCAGCGCGACGGCAGCAGCAAGAGCGGTAAGAGAGCGCATCAAAGAGTCCTTCCTGAAAGTGCTTTGACAAGCAGCCTTCCGCAAGCCATTGTTACATAGGCCGCCGCGGGACGGTCGCAAAAAAGCCCGCCACTAGCTGGCGAGCCCTTTTGTTCTTTGGACAACTGCTCAATAAGCGGGAGTCCTTAATACGCCGGAGCCGCTTCATATTCCTCTTCTTCATCCGTTAGCCCGTGACGCCGCATCAGGCTGGGAAGGTTCTGCGAGAAAGCCGATCGCGGCATCACCATGTCGCATCCCGCCTCCACCGCCTTCGCCTTGAGGTCGCCCTGCAAGTGCGACAGGAATCCGATGATCGAAGTGCCCTTCTTGAGCTTGGCCTTCAGCTTGGGAATCAGTGTGAGCGGCTTGGCGTTGGTGTTATTGAGGTCGAAGACAATCAGCGAAGGACGCTCCTCTTCCGGCGCATCCACAATCTTCGCCACTGTGTCTTTCTCGTTCTTCAGGAAGCCAACCTTGATGCCCAGTTTCTTGGCCGTCTCCTGAATCTTCGCCAGGAAGAACAGGTCTTCGATGAAGAAATAAATATGCGTCGGCGCGTCTTCGCGAATTGGTGGCGGGGGCGGTTCCCACATGGCCAGCGGTTCGCCATAGCCATTGCCGTGCACGATGTTGCCGTTGCGCAGTTCGATGGTCGAGGGAGGCGCCTCGGCAATGTTGCCATTTGCGATGCGATAACTATGGTCCATGGGACCCACGAAAACCTGCTGCCGCTTCTGCTTGCCCTTGCGGCGCTGGCCGCCACCGTTGCCTTGGGACTGGCCGTTGCCGTTCCTCTGGTAGAAGCGGTTCTGGCCGCCGCCCTTCTGCTTGTGCCCCTGAGGCTGCCCGTTGTTCTGAGGCTGCTGGCTCGGCTGCGCGCCCTGCCCCGGTTGTGCCCCCTGCCCATTGGCTTGTGCGGCGGATTTGCCGCCCTTGCGGCGGCGGCGGCGCCTGCGGCCCTGTCCATTGTTTTGCGTGTTTTGCGAAGTAGGGGACTGGCCCTGCTGCACCACTTGCCCTTCAGGGGCGGATGCCTGGGACTGGTTCTGCTCTGTTGTCATGCCTGCACTTCCTGGTGCGTGAGTCTGCTGTAAGGCAGCATTTCCGGTTCAGGGCTGCCATGTTCCTGCTGAAATTACCGGGAAAATTGAGCTTCCATCCTGGCGCCGCACGTCCGCACACTTTGGTGGACCTTGGATACAAGGCCAGAGGGCGAACAGAACGAATTCACAAATCGCAATGGAGACAAGTGCTTCGAAACCCTGTAAAGAACATCGTCATTCAACAACGGGTTCAGCTTTTTTCCTGCCTTCACCGGTATGAGCCGGGATAAGGCGCGTCAATTAAAACCTGCTTGACTGTCTAGAGTCGCGGCGAGCCTCTTTTATGCAAAAAGGCTTCAGCCGGTCGATAGGCTAAGTTCATACTACTCCGGAACGACCTCCATAGCAAGTACTGGACGTCAAGTACCCGGAGCCTGCCTTCTGCGACCCGTCCAGACTGACCCGACGCCTCCCTCCGCGAAGGCCACTATAGTCACCGGAGACGCACCGATCAAACTACTCACCAGAGCCTGACCGTTCCCTGTGCAACTGAGATGAGATGCCCGAACTTGATTCCTCAGGTTCTGCCGTTCGTCCCGCCCTCGATTGGCGCGGTGTTTCTCGCCAGCCTCGGCGGGGAGGATGTTCCGGATTCCCGCCCCTGTTGAACAAGAAAATCGGCTAAGCTCAGAACGGCCGAAGCGCAAAAAACCACCGCGCGGATTGTACGCTGCGGTGGTTTTTTGACTAATGGCCAATCACTGGCCCCCCTGAAATCGCCCTCGGCTTGCCTCGAAGCTTTTGGGACTTATGCTTGCCCCGGCCGGGGCTACGTCTCGTGGGATCGCTGCTCTCGACGGCCGGAACTTGTTCCGCATGGCTCCTTCTATGGAGAGCCTATGCATCGCTGGCTGCCAATGTTAATGCAATCCCGATGCCGTTCTGACCTCCTATATGAATCAATGGGTTGCGACGCTGATCATCCCATGAACTTCTAGTTTTTGGAAGGACACCCGATTCCGGCTTCACAAAACCATACTCAGCGCGCTCCAGACTCACCGTTGGCAATGTGCGCAGAGGTGCGTTCCCCGCCCTGCGAGCACAATCCTCCGGATAGGTCTTCCGCACACCAAACAGGGCAATCCGGTCCTCATATAAACGCAATGCTCAAGCTGGAACAATCCTCGCTCCCCGTCCGCATCCACATAGTCCGAAACCGACGAGCCGCCCAGCGCAATCGCCTTTCGCAGAACCTCCTGAAGCGCCTCCCGCAGCCGCAGCAGCCGAGCCCGGCTCAGCCGCCCGGCAACTCGCGTCGGTTGAATCCCGGCCCGGAACAGGCTCTCATCCGCATAAATATTCCCTACCCCGTGCAGCATGCTCTGGTTCAGCAGCGCCGCTTTGATGGCCAGCTTGCGCCCCCGAAACAACGCCACAAAATCGTCTTCAGAGATCGAAAGCGGCTCGCGCCCCGGCCCATGAAAGCCCGCGCCGCCCTCCGCAACCCGATACAACGCCAGCCGCCCGAACCGCCGCGGGTCCACAAATCGAAGTTCGCGCCCCTCGCTCAGCGAAAGCACCGCGTGGGTATGGTTCGCCATCGGCGCGTCAGCCGACGAAACCAGCAGTCGCCCCGTCATGCCAAGATGCACCACCCACTGGACCGCCGTCCGGCGCGAACCGGCCCTTCCGCTCAGGTCAAAAACAATGTGTTTGCCCTCGCGATACACCCGCTCGATCCGCAGCCCCGGCAGCGCGTCAGCCATCTCCGAGCGCGCGGTCTTGAACGGCTCCTTATACCGGCTCAGCCAGACGGACGCAATCCTCTGCCCATGCACATGCGCATGTACGCCATTGGCAACCGTCTCCACTTCAGGTAATTCGGGCATCAGACTCGCCGTCCAGGCAACTGCTTCGCGTGGCCACTCCCGCTGGTCGTGGATTTGCGATCTGTGCTTCAGGATAAATCGCAGCAGGGGCGGAAATATTCCGACCCCGAAAACAACTCTGCTCCCGACCGGCGGGAGGGCCATGCAACCCAGACTCAGGATGGCGCCGAAGGCGCGTGTGCCTGGACGGCAAGTCCCGCGTGTGTCGGGACGGCGAGTTCATTATCGATCAGCCGCGTTGCCCCCACAAACGCCGCCACCGCCACCAGCGCGCCGCCTGAAACATCGGCAACATCTTCCAGCGTGTCAGGGTCGACGACCCGGCAATAATCCACGCGAACCAGCGGCTCCCGCGCCAGCACCGCTTCCGCGGCGGCAATCAAATCCCCCACCGACGCGACTCCGCTTTTCAACAGCCGCGAGACTTCATCGAGTGCGCGATGCAGCGACAGCGCCTGCCTGCGCTCTTCCGGCGACAAATAGCGATTGCGCGAGCTCATCGCCAGCCCATCCGGGTCGCGCACAATCGGGCACACCACCAGCTCTACCGGAAAATTCAGATCGCGCACCATCTTTCTGAGCACGGCTACCTGGGCCGCATCTTTCTGCCCGAAAAAAGCCCGGTCCGGCCCGACAATCTGGAACAGCTTCGCGACCACCGTAGCCACGCCGCGAAAATGCCCCGGACGCGAAGCTCCATCCAGCCGCCCGCTCACGCCTTCGACATCGACAAACGTTTCCGCACCGGCCGCATACATCTCGTCCACCGACGGAGCAAACACCGCATCCACACCCTCGCGGTCCAGCGCCGCGCAGTCGGCCTCAAAGGTCCGGGGATACTTCGCAAAGTCCTCATTCGGCCTGAACTGCGTCGGGTTCACGAAGATTGACGCCACCACAGCATCGCCGGGGCCCCCGCCTCGCGGCCTTTGCGTGCCGGGGTGGTCGCAGCTCTCCCGCGCCGCCCGCACCAGCGACAGATGCCCCTCATGCAGCGCACCCATCGTCGGAACCAGGCCGATACTTCGCCCGCCGGCACGCAAGGTGCGGATCGCGGAGCGCGTCTCGGGGATCGTTCGTAGGACCTGCAAGTTCAATCTCAAAACGGAGGGGAAATCTTCCCGCTCTCCTGTGTTTTCTTCGGGTTACGGCTGGGATGCGCCTGTACTTCATACTAAACAATGGACTTAGCTATATGTCTCAGTTAATCAATAACTTACGGCGAGAACGGCACCCTGACTGGTTGCGGTACCGGTCGATTTCTCCCCCAATTCCATTATAGTTTTCAGGCATAAATCACTAGCATTTTGAGCGAGAAATCTTCGCCTTTTCATAGAATGACTTCGCCGCATTTGCGCCGCGGAGGGGGTTGACAAGGACCATGGCGGGTATCCATCCGAGAGGCAAGCCCCTTAAGCATTGCGCAGGCTTGTCGTGACCGGCAGATGATAGCTCTCCGCCTCGGAAGGGAATGCGCGCTCTTCCACGTCCCGCACATAACCTTCTATAGCGGAGCGAAAGAGCGCAGCAGCGTCGCCGTAACGGCGGACGAACTTCGCTGGCGGGGAGAAGCTCAAGTTCACCAGATCGTGAAACACCAGAATCTGCCCATCGCAGTCCGGTCCCGCGCCAATACCAATCGTCGGAATCCCTATTTCCGACGTAATCCGTGCTGCGACCTCGCGCGGCATTCCTTCGAGCACAATTGCGGACGCTCCGGCGGCCTCAAGCATCCGCGCATCGCGCGCCAGTTCCTCGGCGGCCGACTGCGTTTTGCCCTGCACCTTGTATCCGCCCATGCGATGCACCGACTGCGGCGTCAACCCCAAGTGCCCAATTACCGGAACCTCCGAGGCCACCAGCCGCTCGACCAACTCGCAGCGCACCGCGCCGCCCTCAATTTTCACTGCCTCAGCGCCAGCTTCCTTCACAAACCGAACCGCGTTGGCCACGCCCTCGGCCACGCTCACGTGGTACGACCCATAAGGCATATCCGCCGCAACGATTCCCCGCTTCACCGCCCGTCGAACGGCGCGCGTGTGATGCAGCATTTCGTCCACAGTCACCGGCAACGTCGTCTCATAGCCCATCACCACCATGGCCAGCGAGTCGCCTACCAGGATCAGGTCCACGCCCGCCTCATCCACCAGCCGGGCCGTGGCATAGTCATAGGCCGTCAGCGCGGTGACAGGCTGATGCGCCCGCTTCTTCTCGTGCAAAGTCTGGAAAGTGATTTTGGAAGCCGCGCCGGGACCGGCGTCGCTGCGGAAATTCGTCACGCTCATAGTGTCTCCAGTGCCGCTTCCTCAAAAAGAGAAATGCCGCCCGAACCTGTGTCTCACGATACGCGCCGCAAATTGCGAAGTAAAGCCAGGCGAGACGGCGGTCGTGATATTGCGGCAGCGGACAGTAGGGTTTCTCTCCGGCTGTCGACTGAAGCCGTTATGCCCACTTCTTCAGTTCCGGGTATCGCGCGTAGATGCGGCGCTGATCTTCGGAGGGTAGATGTCCGAGCCGGATGGGTTTGTCCTGGGGGCGCGTTTCCTTCTGGTTCAACACGTTCATCAGGCTCCATTCGCGTTGCAGTCCCTGGGGCTCGTGTGCGGGTAGATCATAGCGCGTAAAGTCGATCACCATGCGGGGACTATCGGTTATCCAGTTATGCAGCAGCGCCAGGCGGAACTCCTGATTCATGAACCAGAGAATCTCCAGTTCCTTTTCCGAGCCGGGTGCGCCGGTTCCTTTGGCATCGAAGCGGTAGTTGAGCGACGTGTTGTTCGGCACATGTCTGCGCCACTCCATGCCGAACTCGCCTTCGGTCAGCACTCTTGTATCAGGCCATCTGTCCCTGACGGCCTGCAGCCACCAGGTGAGGTCTTGATCGTGGCCGATCGAAACCTCCCAAATCCCGGTCACCCAGCCGAATCCGTTGAGGGCATGGCCCTGGTCGAAGTGCATCGCGGTGGTAGCGAGCATCTCCTTGCGGCCCGCCTGCTGTCCGAGATCCCCCACGGTTTCGATGGGGCCGACGCCCATGCGACTGTTGAAGCCGCCTTGAAAGCCGTTGCGGCGGGCGGCGAGGAAATCGCACGTCCAGCCGTCCAGACAGACACAATCAATAAAGTCCGCCGGTCCCTGAGCCGGTTTCAGATAATGCTCGCGGCTGGGGTAGTAGGGGTAGCATATTCCGCCGTCGCCATCGCCGTGGTCGATGCCATGCTGGCTCCAGATCTGGCCCTGACATACATGAATGCCTTCTTCGGTGGCGAGAAGGCGCTGGTTCTCGGCGTCCATAAAACCCGCGATGAGCGACTGAGGACGATAGCCGTTGCCGACCATCTTTGAGACCAACTGGAGCGCCTTGTGAATCGTCGCCTGGATTTGTTCGCGCGTGTTGTACATGGGCGCGAAGTAACCGCCCGGGATAAAGGTAATCTCGTCGCCATAGCGGTCGTGATAGGAAGCGAGCAGGCGGCGCACATCTTTATATTCCTGCCGGGTGTCGTTCAGCGCCAGCCAACTGATGGCCCAGGTCATTCTTCCCTTCGGACAGCCGCGGGCGAAGGCCTCCCGTCGCGAGCGGATATGGGACGGGCTGTTGGCCGGGGACTCGTCCTGTCCGATGGAACGGTTGGGCGAGACCTCGATCTGATTGACGCGCACAACCGAGATGTGGGTCACGAAGCGTCCCTGAAGAGCCGACGAGGCCGCACCCCGAATTGCGTTCCACGCCAGAGCATTGTTGCCCCGCGAAGCAAGCGTAAGAGCGCCGGCGGTTCCGGCTGCGCTGCTCAGAAATTTCCGCCTGGTCCAGAGATGGTCCATCTGCCTTCCCTTCAATTTGTCTTCAGGGACCCCCGCGACTTGTTTACACAAACTCTTCTTCATGCAGGAATCTTACGGAAGGACCGGGTTTTGTGACCAGCGCTGAACGTGTGCGTGAAGTCATCGGACAATATCAGGCCAACCCACGTTCAACGACCTTTAGCTTCCCTTCCCGAAGCGCGCCAGAAAGCCATCCACCACTTGCGCCACGAGGTTTTTCGGCGACGGTTTCCCCTGCTTCTTCATAAACACATGCGTGTACATCAGAGGCCCCAGCAACAGCGCCAGCGCAACATCGAGGTCAATCCCCCGCCGCAGAGCGCCTTTCCTCTGGCCGCGCGCCAGCAACTCCGCCAGCCCACGCCGCAAAGGTTCTGTCACGCGCGCGCGCCACGCCTGTCCAAAGGAGTCGTTCTTCGCGCTATAGGCCATCAGATGCGGCCACAGCTTTTCTTTCAGGTCCTGCCGATTCGCCGCCGGCTCATATGTCAACCGCGCAATCAGGTCTGCGCGCAAGTTTCCGGCGTCGAACTTTGGCGGCTCCTCATCCAGCCCATGCACATATCCCAAAACCTCCAGACACAGGGCCTCCTTGTCCGCCCAGTGCTTGTAAATCGTCGCCTTGCTCACACCGGAGGTCTCCGCAATCGCATCCATGCTCGTCGCATCAATGCCGCGCTCGGCAAACAACTCCGCCGCGGCCTTCAGGACCTTTTCGTGTGCAAGCGCGCTTCTCGGTCTCCCCATCGCTACGCTTCAATCCTGGAGAACAAATAAGCCCCGGCGCTCAAAAACACCACGGCAATCCCCGCCAAAACCGCCACATCCACCGCCGCATGGAACTGCCACGACTGAGTCAGCGCCCCGCGCAGCCCATCCACTCCATACGTCAGCGGATCGATTCGCGTAATCACCGCCATCGCTGTCGGAAGCCCCGTCAAAGGAAACAGCGCGCCGGAAAGAAAGAAGATGGGCAGTACCAGGAAGTTCATGATCAGCTGAAAGCCCTGCATGTCCTGAAGCACCGACCCAATCCCCGTGCCCAGGGCCGCAAACACTACCGAAATCAGAATCACAAACAGGAACGCAATCGGAATCGACATCCACGAGTGCGGCCGGAACCCCGCAATCAATGTGATCACCAGAATCAGGACTCCCTGCAACACCGCCACGGTAGCTCCGCCCAGCGTGCGCCCCACCATAATCTGCATGCGCGACACCGGAGCCACCAGCGTCTCCTTCAAAAACCCGAACTGCCGGTCCCACAACATCGCAATCCCCGAGAAAACCGAACTGAACAGCACCGTCATCCCCACCACGCCCGGGGCCATGAACTGCAGATAGCTCCCGTGACCGGCCTGCTTGAACACAGGCCCCAGCCCAAACCCCAGCGCCAGCAGATACAAACACGGCTGCCCCAGCGAAACCACAATCTGCACCCGCGACCGCACGTACCGCTTCAACTCCCGCAACCACAAAATATAGATAGCGCCCATTTATCGCCTCCACAACTGCGCAACCTGCCGCAGCCCCGCTTTTGAGTCCGCGCTCTCATCCCGCAGCGACTCGCCCGTAAGGGCAAGAAACGCGCCCTCCAGCGAATCGCTCTTGGTCTGCGCCTCCAGCTCCGCCGACGTGCCCTGCGCCACGATTGTGCCGTGGTCCATGATCGCAATCCGGTGCGCCACGCGGTCCGCCTCGTCCATGTAATGCGTCGTCAGGAAGACCGTGGTCTTCTCCGTCTCATTCAATCGCTTCACATGCGTCCAAAGCTGGTTCCGGCTCTGCGGATCGAGCCCCAGCGTCGGTTCATCCAGAAACAGAATCTTCGGCGTATGCAGAAACCCGCGCGCAATCTCCAGCCGCCGCTTCATCCCGCCCGAGAACGTCTTCACATAGCTGTCCTTCCGCTCCCAAAGCTCAAACAGCCTCAGCAAATGCTCCGCGCGCTCTGCCCGAACCTTCCGCGGAACGTGATACAGCACCCCATGCAGATCCATATTCTCGTAAGCCGTCTGCTCCGCATCCAGGCTCGGGTCCTGAAACACAATCCCGAACCGCTGCCGAGCCTCCCTGGCATTCACGGTGGGATCCAGTCCATCCAGCTCAATCGTGCCGCTCGTCGGATGCAGCAAAGTGGTGAGCATCTTGATCGTCGTCGTCTTCCCCGCCCCATTCGGCCCCAGAAAAGCAAAAATCTCACCCTGCCCCACCTCAAAGGAAATATCCTTGACCGCAGTAAAATCCCCAAACTTCTTCACCAGATTTTCCACTCTAATCATCGCAATTCATCCTCAATCTCACCTGATTATACTGAACGGTTTAGTTTATTTTGTCAACATGGGACCTCAGTTTTGTCAGTGCCGTTTACGGGCGTCAATATTTGTGGCAAGCCTCCCCTCGGAACCGCCTGTCAACCGACCCACTACGCAAAGCCGCCTTGACGGTGATATTGTTATTGCCGCTCCCGCAAGGATGTTTCCGCGATGAGTGAACCGCGCGCCGCCGCGGTTCGTATCATCTCCTGAATTCGCCCGAAGGATTCTCTCGCATGATCGCTCGCCTGCTCCGCCGCTGCTCCCTCGTTGCCTGTTCCGCTCTTTTCGCCGCCTTCGCCGCGTGCGCCCTTGCCCAAAGCCCCGCAGCCACGGACCAGCACCTGCTGCTGCGCAACCCTTCGCTCAGCAAGAGCCAGATCGCCTTCGTCTACGCCGACGACATCTGGACCGTGCCCCGCGCGGGCGGCGAGGCCGAGCGGCTCACCTCAGTCAACGCCGTCACCGACGGGCCGTACTTTTCGCCCGACGGCAGCAAAATCGCCTACTCCACCCGCGAGAACGGCGTGGTCGAGGTCTATGTCGTGGACTCCCAGGGCGGAGTCCCGCACCGTCTGACCTGGGACCCCTCCGGCAATGACGCTGTAGGCTGGACCCCCGACGGCAAGGACGTACTGTTCGCCTCCATGCGCGCCAGCTACTCCGATTTCCCGCGCCTCTTCCAAATCCACGCCGACGGAACCGGTTCGCCCACTTTGCTTCCGCTGCCCAGCGCGTTCTTTGGAAACTATTCGCCCGACGGCAAAACCCTGGCCTACGTCCCCGTGATGCAGTGGGAGGCCGCGTGGAAGCACTACCGCGGCGGCCAGACCACCCCCATCTGGCTGATTAATATGAAGACGCTCGACCTGGTGACGGTTCCGCGCAACAACTCGAACGACTCCTATCCCGTTTGGGAGGGCCACACCGTCTACTTCCTCTCTGACCGCAACGGCCCGGTTTCGCTCTTCAGCTACGACGTGAACACGAAGCAAGTGAAGCAGGTGCTCGACAACCACGGCTTCGACCTCAAGACCCTTGCCGCCGGTCCCGGAGCGCTCGTCTACGAGCAGTTCGGCTCGCTGCACCTCTATGATCTGGCGACCGCCCAGGAGCATGCCGTCCCCATCACCATCCACGGAGACCTGCCCTCGCTCGTCCCGCATCTGGCCAACATCCCCGCGAGCGAAGTGCAGAACTTCGCCGTCTCGCCTAGCGGTGTGCGTGTCGTCGTCGAGGCCCATGGAGACATCTTCACCCTCCCCGCCGAAAAGGGAGACACCCGCAACCTCACCAAAACTCCGGGCATCGCCGAGCGCGACCCTGCCTGGTCGCCCGACGGCCAATCCATTGCCTACTTCAGCGACGCCTCCGGCGAATACCAGCTCTACATTCGCGGCCAGGAAGGGCTGAAAGCGCCAAAGGTCATCGACCTCGGCCCCAACCCGTCCTTCTTCTACAGCCCGCAGTGGTCGCCCGACTCGAAATACATTGCCTATACCGACAAGCACCTGCACATCTGGTATGTCTCCGTCTCCGGAGGCAAGCCCGTCAAGATCGACACCGCCCTGCGCGGCGGCTTCGGCTCCGCCTTTGAAATCTCCTGGTCGCCCGACTCGCAGTGGATCGCCTACACCCGTGACCTCCAGAACCAGCTCCACGCCATCTTCCTCTACTCGCTCGCCACGCACACCTCCACGCAGGTCACCGACGGCATGAGCGACGTGGCGCACCCCGCGTTCGATCCCAACGGAAAATATCTCTACTTCACCGCCTCCACCAACAACGGCCCTTCAGACGCCGGAATCGATCTCTCCACGCTCGACCGCGCCACCAGCGATAACGCCTACGTCGTCGTGCTGGCAAAGGACGGGGCTTCGCCCATCCCGCCCCAAAGCGACGAGGAAAAGGCGAAAAAGGACGAAGAAAAGAACAGCGACGAGGCCGACGCCGACAAAAAGCAGGACCACAAAGCCGCCGCCAAAGGAGACGAACCGAAAGAATCCGCCAAAAAGAAGGAAGAGAAGCCGAAGCCCACGGTGATTGACCTCGCCGGAATCGGCAATCGCATCCTTTCCCTGCCCATCCCGGCCCGCAACTACGTTGGCCTCTCCGTCGGTAAAACCGGCGTGATCTATCTCGCCGAAGGCGGTCCCGTCGGCCGCGCCTCGGCGCAGAACGGCCCTCCCATCCGCGCGCTCTGGCGGTTCACCCTCGACAAGCGCAAGACGGAGGAAGTCCTCGGCGGCCTCACCGGCTATGCTGTCTCCCACAATGGCGAAAAGCTCTTTTACATGCAGGGTGACTCATGGTTCTTCGTCCCCACCGCCGAACTGAAGCCCGGCGGCTCGCATGGTAAGCCCGTTAACAACAAGAGCATGTTCGCCACCATCGACCCGCGCGCCGACTGGAACCAGATGTTCACGGAAACCTGGCGCATCGAGCGCGACTTCTTCTATGACCCGCACCTGCACGGTCTCGACCTCGCCAAAATCGAAGCGAAGTACCGGCCTTATCTCGCCAACCTGGCTTCGCGCGACGAGTTCACCTACCTTTGCAATGAAATGCTGGGCGAAATCGAAGTGGGCCACATGTTCGTGCGCGGCCCCCGCCAGCCCTACCACGGCCCCAAGCCCGGACTTCTCGGAGCCGATTACACGGTGGACCACAACCGCTACAAGTTCGCCAAAATCTACAACGGCCAGAACTGGACCCCGGCCCTCGCCGCGCCACTCACCCTGCCTGGCGTCAACGTCAACGTCGGAGAATACCTGCTCGCCGTCAACGGCCGCGAACTGCATGCTAGCGACAATATTTACAGTTTCTTCGACGGAACCGCCGGCCAGCAGACCGTGATCCGCGTGGGAACCAAGCCCGACGGCAGCGACGGGCGCGACGTTACGGTGGTTCCGGTTGACTCCGAACACGGCTTGCGCAACATTGACTGGATCGAGTCCAATCGTCGCAAAGTCGACCAGCTCTCCGGCGGCAAAGTCGCGTATATCTATATGCCCAACACGGGCGGAGCCGGCTATGACAACTTCAACCGCTATTTTTACGCCCAGCTCGACAAGCAGGCCGTGGTCCTCGACGAGCGCTACAACGAAGGCGGCCTGATCGCCGATTACATCGTCAACGTGCTCGGGCAGAAGCGCCTCAGCGGAGCCATCGAGCGCGACGGCGAAGCGGTCCACGACCCAGAAGGTGCCATCTTCGGCCCCAAGGCCATGATCATCAACCAGTCCGCCGGCTCCGGCGGCGACGCCATGCCCTGGTACTTCCGCAAGGCCCATCTCGGCACTCTGGTAGGAACGCGCACCTGGGGCGGGCTCATCGGCATCGGCGGATACCCCACGCTCATCGACGGAGGCACCGTAACTGCCCCTCGTTACGCCATTTACGGGCTCCACGGCCATTGGGAAGTCGAAGGCCACGGCGTTCCGCCGGATGTCGAAGTCGAGGATTATCCCAAGGATGTGGCCGCCGGCCACGACATGCAGCTCGAACGCGCGGTAGCCATCGTGATGCAGCAGCTCAAGGAGCATCCCGTGGTCGCGCCGCCCATCCCGCCTTATCCGAATTACCACCAGCACGACGGGCTGGGCAGCAACTAGGGCCTGTTAACAGGGACTACACACCAGCCCGCTCCCATTGAGGAACGCAACGCAAAATCTGTGTCCGGACAGCCAGTCCCGGCCGGTGCCGGACAGTCCCAAAGTGTATGCCTTGACCGCCAATTCCTGAAGTTTTGCTTTGCTCTTCCCGGGCTGCCGTGGTATTCCTTAAACGCAATTGCAAGCGCAGCAGGGGTTGGCCCGGTTTCCTGATGCGCCTCCCTCTGAGTATGCCTAGACCCCAACGCCACTTCCGGCGAACCGTCTCAACCCTCTTGCGCTGGTTTATGGGGCTGCTGCCGGCTGCGCTCACGATAGACATCCTCCTTCTTCTGCCGACGGAGTACCGCGCTCCCTATCTCATTGCTTTTCTTTTCTCCGTCGCCACCGCGCGCTATCTGGGCCTGGGCGCGGGAACCATCTGTGCCATCGCTTCCGGCATCGGCATCGAGTTCTACCTCTCCGTTGCCACCGTCATGCCGCCGATGATGGTCGACCGCGTCAATCCACTCCGCGCGATGTTTTTCATCGGCAGCACGGTGCTGGTCGGTTGGCTCATGTGCCGGGTCACTTCGCTCCGTCGCGATGTCGAGATGAAGCACAGGCTCGACAAGGTTGTTGGAGACAGTCGCCTTGCGCACGAGCGGACCAGCGCCGCGCAAGCCGTTCGCGAGCGCGAAACCCGCCTCCAGATGGCCCTCGACGGCGGCCATGTCGGCCTCTGGGATAACGATCTGGAACATGAATATTCTGTGTGGTCCGATGAGCACTACCGGATCCTGGGGCTGGAACCCCAATCGGTTTCCGCCGGCCCGCAAACCATCCTCGCCGCCACTCACCCCGAAGATCGCGCCGCCATGGACGCGCTCTACAAAGAAACCAAGGCCGGGGCGCGTCCCTTCCGCTGTGAATATCGAGTCGTATGGCCCAACGGCAGCGTGCACTGGGTCGAAGCGCAGGCAAAATACGAGGCTGACAGCGAGGGCAAAGCCGTCCGCATGCTCGGCGTCATGAGCGACATTACGCATCGCAAGCAGGCCGAAGCCGCGTTGATCCGCACGGAGAAACTCGCCGTCGCCGGCCGCCTCGCGGCGACCATCGCGCATGAAATCAATAATCCGCTGGAGGCGGTCGCCAACCTGCTCTATCTCGTCTCCCACGCCGAGAATCTCGAGACCGCGCGGCAGCATGCCCAGCAGGCTCTCGGCGAGGTTATGCGCGTCTCCCGCATTACCCAGCAGACCCTGAAGTTCCACCGCCAGAGCGAGGCCGCCCGCAAAGTGCGCCTGTCCGAAGTCATCGACGACGTGTTCGAGCTTCTCCAGGGGAAACTGACTTTGGCGAATATCACCGTCGATCGCCGCTACCGGGACGATCCCGAAGTGGAATGCCTTGCCGGAGACCTCCGCCAGGTCTTTGCCAACCTCGTCTCCAACGCTGTGGACGCGATGAAGGGCGGTGGCAGCCTGGTCGTCCGCATTCGCCAGTCACACGATTGGCACGACCACCACATTTCCGGGATGAGAATCACCCTCCTCGATACTGGCTGCGGCATGGACCCCGAAACGCGCCGCCGCATCTTCGAGCCGTTCTTCACCACCAAAAAAGAGTCCGGCACCGGCCTGGGCCTGTGGGTCACGTCCGAAATCATCGGACGGCAGCTCGGCAGTCTGCGGGTCTGGAGCAGCCGCACCCCCGGGCGCAGCGGCACCATCTTTTCGCTCTTTCTCCCGCTCCGCAATCTCTCGCTCGGCGTTCTCAAGAGCAACCCCAAAGAAACCACGCTGCAGCCCATCTAGCGAAGGCCCGCCAATCGCGGTATGGTTGACGGCATGAAAAGGATTCTCTGGCCTTTCGCTCTGCTTGCTCTTGTCTCCGTGGCCGCCTTCGCGCAGACTACGGCCCGCCCGCCCATCACCGGCGTATCGCACCTCTCCGTCTACACCAGCAACGCCGCCGCCGCAGAACACTACTACGTCCACGACATCGGCCTCAAAAAAGGTCCCGATCCCGAGAATCCAGCCGGCGTCCGCTACTACGTCAACCCCGCGCAGTTTGTCGAAGTGCTACCGCTCCCCGCCGATGCCGGCAACTCGCGCCTCGACCACATCGGCTACATCACCACCAACGCCGAAGCTCTGCGCCAATACCTCGCCGATCATCGCTACGCCGTGCCCGAACGCGTGCACAAAGGTTCTGACGGAAGCCGCTGGTTCAACGTCAAAGACCCGGAAGGCAACAAGGTCCAGTTCCTCCAGCCCTCGCCGCACCCCATCAGCATGGCCCGCGCCGACCCCATCGGCCACCACATCATTCACGTAGGCATGCGCATCAGAAGTGCCGCTACGGAAAATACCTTCTACCGCGATCTGCTGGGCTTCCAACCCTACTGGTACGGCGGTATGAAGCCCGGCAAGACCGATTGGATTGCGCAGCAGGTTCCCAACGGCCACGACTGGCTCGAATACATGCTCGAAGCCGGTAACGGCGACATTTCGCAGCGCCAGTTCGGCGTCCTCAACCATCTCTCCATCGGCATCGTCAATATGGAGAAAGCCGTCACCACACTCGACTCCCAGGGCCGACTCGACAACCCTCACACCCCCATGCAAATCGGCAGAGACGGCAAATGGCAGTTCAACCTCTTCGACCCCGACGGAACCCGCCTCGAACTCATGGAGTTCACCCCAGTCGAAAAACCCTGCTGCTCCCCCTTCACCGCGCCGCATCCTTCGCCAACTGACGACTAAGAGCAAAAAGCGCCCTGCGCGGGCGGCGGTGCTCGCCGCACGGGCACACGACGACAAGGGAGATCATCCAAAAAACCGGATGATCTCCCTTGTCGTCAGGAATCCTCGCTGATCAGATGATCTTCGTCTCGCTCATGCGTTCGTTCCTCCGCATTGATTGCTAAGACCAACGCAACAATCACAGCCATTGAGCGGGAAGCGGTTCGTGCAAGCCGAGGTCTTTGGACAAGCAAAAGCCATCCCGCAGTTTGGGATGGCTTTTGCTTGTCGTGTGCCCGTGCGGCGAGCACCGCAGCCCGGGCAGGGCGCTTTTGTCTTTGCGCCTTACCGCGACCGAGGCCACTCGTAGACGACGACGCCGAGGTTATTGAGCATCCGGATGGTGGCTTCGACGTTGCGGCGAACCTGTACGCGGTTGGCGCGCACTTCGGAGGGGTCTTCTTCGACGGCGATGACGCGTCCGTAGGGCCAGTCGTCTCCCGGCACGGAGGCGAGGGCTTCGGGCAGGTCGGAGAGCCGTAGTTCCAAAATGTTTTTGCGCGCGCTCACCGGCTGCATCATTTCGCCGCCTGGAACCAGGCTGCTGTGCGGTGGTGCGGGATTCATCACCCGCAGCGACACCGTCTGGCTCGTGACCACCAGAAACGGATTGTCCCAGCTCGCCTTGGTATGGATGGCCAGGTAGCGGCTCTTGGCCGGCGGCGGAATCTCGTCCAGCAACACGCGGTCCGAGGCTTGCTCCTGCCGCGCAGCCTTCACCTGCAGCGGCGACGCCTTAGCTGTGTTGTTGTTGGATCGATGGGCGCAGCCGCCAACCAGCGCGGCCAGCGCGAAAGTGACAGTCAGCACAGGGAGTCGGTTCATGATGCAGGTAGCTCCAGAATACCAGCGTTCGGCGTTCAGAGCGCAGCGTTCACGAGGCTTCGGAACAAAATCTATAACACACATCTGGGCCCGGGGCGCGCCTTTCCTGCACGCTGACCGCCAGTTTCACTTCCCCCGCCACACTGCCGCCCGCTTCTCCAGAAACGCCCGCGTTCCCTCTGCCTTGTCGGCCGTGCCGCAGCAAATCCCGAACAGCGCGGCCTCCAGCGCCAGCGCCTCGCCCAGCGGAAGATCATACCCCGTGCGCACCGCCGCCAGGCACTGCCGCACGGCAATGGGAGCCATCGCGGCAATCGAGGAAGCCAGTGCCCGCGCCCGCGCCATCAGCTCCGCTGCTGGAACCACCTCGTCCACCAGCCCGATCCGCAGCGCCTCCGCAGCCGAAATCATCTCCCCGGTAAGCAGCAGTTTCAGCGCCGCGCCCTTGCCCACCAGACGAGGCAGCCGCTGGCTCCCGCCATAGCCCGGAATCAGCCCCAGTTTCACCTCCGGCTGCCCCAGCCGCGCCGTCTCGCTGGCAATGCGGATCGAAGCCGCCAACGCCAGCTCGCACCCGCCGCCCAGCGCAAATCCATTGATGGCGGCAATCACCGGCTTGCCCAGCGTCTCCAGCTTGCTGAAAATCCGATGTCCGCCGAGCGCCTGCGCCTGACCCTCGACGCCCGACAAGCCCGCCAACTCCTGAATATCCGCCCCCGCCGCAAAGGCCTTCTCGCCGGCGCCCGTCACGACGACAGCGCGAACCGAATCATCGGCGCCGAGCGCCTCGAGCGCCGCGTCCAGCTCACCCAGCAGCGCCCGATTCAGAGCGTTCAAAACCTTAGGCCGGTTCAGCGTAACAACCGCCACCCCGTCCAAAACCTCAACCAGAATATGTCCAAAATTCATATGACCGATGAGTGTAGCAAAACCAGCAAACCCGAGTATTCGCTGGCAGCCCCTGAGCCGATACGCGTCGCCTCCGAGTTCTGGTGATATATTGGTTTCGCTTTTTAGGGGGCTGAGTCATGTTGCGAAGCCAAACTCTCTTTGCGATCGCCAGCACGGCGTTACTCGCCTTGGGACTCCTGATGCCCTACGCCGCACCTAACCAGGCGATCTCGGTGACGCGGCATCCCGCGTCGGGCCAGTCCTACGCAGTCGCATATTCCCTGCGTGTCCCTTGCTACGGCCTCGCCGCGCTCTTTGCCCTTTTCGCTTTCTTCTACTCGATCGGGACCATCCGATTCAGCAGGGTGCTTATGCAGTGGCATTTCTGGCTGAGTCTCGGCAGCGTAGCCTGGCTCGCCCTGGGATGGATGATCTTCGGCCTCGTGGTGCGCGGAGAACCGGTGCCGTCCCGGCTCGGCATTCCTGGAACAGCCCTGACTCTGTCCTTCCTCGCGGCCATCCCGGTCTTCGTGGCTGCGCAGGCCTGGTTTTTCGTCGATCTCGTCCGCGCACTCATAAAAACACGCCACGTATGACAATTTCGAACTCAGATTCAGTCAGGCACGCTGAATTTGCAGACTACAGGATCGCCATAACTTCTCTGCAAACCCGCCAAAAGCATAACCTTTGCCCACTTCCCGCGTCTCAAAAGCAACCGGCCGATACGATGCGCCGGCATAGGGGAACTCCCGTGAACCACGTTTTGAGGTTGGTGTTTGCATCCGCAGTCAGTCCTTTTTTTGTCGCCGCTGTCGCTCACGCGGCCCCCGCGCAGAGCGTTGTCGCTGTCCAGAGCTTGCAGCCCATGGTCGCCCAGACCTCGCAAGGCTATCTGGGCGTTGTCTGCACCGATGTCACCAACGACCGCGTCGCCGCGCTGAAGCTCAAGCAGGCCACCGGAGCCGAGGTTCTCAACGTGGACCGCGACGCCCCCGCCGGCAAGGTTGGCCTGCGCCCTCATGACGTCATTCTCCAGATGAACGGCCAGAACGTCGCCGGCGAAGAGATGCTCCGGCGCATGTTGCTCGAAACCCCCGCCGGGCGCACCGTTACGCTTGTCATCAGCCGCGACGGCCAGCAGCAAACCATGACCGTGCAGCTCGCCAACCGCGCCCTGCTGGAGCAGGACGCCTGGTCGCACTCTATGATTATTCCTGCGCCCGAGGACGACGATACCTACGACCTTGAAGGACCCTCCGGGCACAGCTTCGGCAACGGATTCTTCGGCGTCCTCTCGCTCGGCTCGCCCTCGGTGGGCCTGCAGCTGGACGCGCTCGGCTCGCAGCTCGCCGCTTACTTTGGCGTGAAAGACGGCCAGGGGCTGCTGGTGAAGCGCGTGGCTGAGAACAGCCCCGCCGCCCGTGCGGGCCTCAAGGCCGGCGATGTCATCACCCGAGCCAAGGGCCAGAAAATGGCCACGCTCGGCGAATGGATGAAGATGATCCACGCCAACCGCGGCAAGCCGATCCCCCTCACCCTCATCCGCAACCGCAAGGAGCAGACGCTCACGCTCCAGACCGAAAGCCGCAGGAGCCACAGCCAGTTGATGGTTCCCAGCGGGCTCCCTCTCTTCGACAACGGCCTCAGCGCGAACTTCGCTCCGAACGTTGGTACGAGTTGGATCAGCTACCAGCTGAATTGACAGCTCAACCGCTGCTTAGCGCCGTTCAGCCGCTCTTAGGTGGCCCATGCCTCCGAACGTGTGATTCAATAAAGTAAGCATGGCAGCGCCGACTCCACTACCAGGTTTCAGGAAACAGACCGCCGCACGAAGGCTCAAGGCCGCCTCCCGCAAGGCGCGCGAACTCGCCATTATCGCGCACGCGCTGGCCTCAACGCATCACCCGGTCATGGCGCACATTATCCCGGCGCGCTACTGCAATCTTTCCTGCGCCTACTGCAACGAGTTTGACAAGGTCTCCAACCCGGTTCCGATCGACGAAATGGTGCGCCGCATCGACCACCTGGCACGGCTCGGGACCAGCATCGTCACCATCTCCGGCGGCGAGCCACTCACCCATCCCGACCTCGACGACGTCATCCGGCGCATCCGCCACAACGGCGCGCTCGCCGGCATGATCACCAACGGCTATTTCCTGGTGCCCGAGCGCATCGAGCGGCTGAACCAGGCAGGCCTCGACCATCTGCAAATCTCCATCGACAACGTGGAGCCGGACGAAATCTCCAAGAAGAGCATGAAAGTCCTCGACAAGAAACTCCAGTGGCTGGCCGAATACGCCGACTTCCACGTCAATATCAATTCCGTGGTCGGCGGAGGCATCAAGCATCCGCAGGACGCGCTCACCATCGGCCGCCGCGCCATTGAGCTGGGCTTTACCTCGACCATCGGCATCATTCACGACGGCAGCGGCCAGCTCAAGCCGCTCGGCCCGGAGGAGCGCCGTGTATGGGAGGAGATGCGGAGCTGGAAGAAGAAAAATTACTCGCGCTTCAACGAGTTTCAAAAAGCGATCGCCAACGGCCAGCCCAACGAGTGGCGCTGCCGCGCCGGCGCGCGCTATCTCTACATCTGCGAAAAAGGCCTGGTGCATTACTGCTCGCAGCAGCGCGGCTATCCCGGCATTCCGCTGGCCGACTACACCCAGGCCGACATCGACCGCGAATTCCTCACCGAAAAATCGTGCGCGCCAAACTGCACCATCAGTTGCGTCCACCAGATCTCGCACATCGACCACTGGCGCGCCCCGCAAACCAACCACATCTCGCCCGGAGCCGCTGAAGACCTGGCAAAAACCAGCGGTTAAAGCATTTTTAGAGAAGATGTGACCCGACGCCGAGGAAAACCGAGTCGACGTGACGGTCTAGGGTCCAAATGCCCAAACGTCGTCAAGCCTCTTCGTCGCCAACCTACATCTCTTCAGCAACTTGACAGATGCATGTGATTTCTTCGAACCTGATAAACTAGAAGAGTAGGAGTAAAAAAGTCCGCGAAGGCGCAGCTGATGGCTGCGCGTTTCTTTTTTGGAGGCGACTTTCAATCTAACTCCTTTGTTTCCAGGATCAATTTGCTAAGTCTTTTGTTTTCAGGATCATGTTTTACTAAGTCCTTTGTTTTCAGGATCAACATATCTTTTTTTACCGAACTTGTTCGCTCCAATCTCGCCGCCCGACCTCTGATAGCCTGAAAAGTGCCCAATTCCAAATCCCAGCTCGAATTCATTCGTCGCCTGCCCAAGGCCGAGCTGCATCTGCATCTCGAAGGTACGGTTGCCTCGGAAACCCTGGTCGAGCTGAGCCGGCGGCACGACCCCGCGCCGCTTACGCTCGACGAAGCCCGAGCTCTTTACGGATATACCGACTTCACCGGCTTTCTGATGGCCTTCAAGGCCGTGACCGAGCGCCTGCGCACGCCTGAGGACTACGAGCTGATTGCCTGGCGTATGTTGCAGCGACTCTCTGCGCAGGGCGTGGTCCATGCCGAGGTCTACATCGCCGTGGGCGTCGTCTATTACTGGGGCCGGTCCGCATTCGAGCCGCTCTTTGAGGGCGTGGAGCGGGCGCGCCAGCGGGCCGAAGCCGAGTTCGGCCTGACGACCTACTGGATCTTCGACGCCGTGCGTCATTTCGGGCCGGAGGCCGCCGCGCGCGTTTTCCGCAAAGCCGCCGAAATGCGCGCCGGGCACCCCTCGATCATCGGCATCGGCATCGGCGGCGATGAGCGGAAGACGGGAGCCGACGTTTTCCGCGAGCTTTACGCCGAGGCGCGCGACGCGGGCCTGCGCCTCACCGCCCATGCCGGCGAATCCGTTGGGCCGGAGAGCATCTGGGGCGCCATCAACATCGGCGCCGAGCGCATCGGCCACGGCCTCACCGCCATTGAAGACCCCGAGCTGATGGAGATCCTCGCCAAACGCCAGATTCCAATTGAGATCTGCATCACCTCGAACGTCCGCACCGGCTGCTGCCTGCCGCTGACCGCGCACCCGGTGCGCAGCTACTTTGACGCCGGCCTGATGATCACGCTGAACTCCGACGACCCGGCCATGTTCGCGAGCGACCTCGAGGACGAATACGTGCTCGCCGCCAACGACTTCTGCTTTACCCCCGAGCACCTGAGGGAGCTGGCCGCCAACTCCATCGAAGCCAGCTTTCTGCCCCCGGAACGGAAAGTCGAGCTGCTGCATCGAATTGAGCGGGCAGGCTAATGTTACAAAACTTGTACACCGATAAGGAAAAGCAGCCGTTGCGTCGCCGGAAAACTACGCTATTATGATGGCACGCGGACGGCAAGTCCGTCGAAAGCAGGTCCGAACTAATGAAGATTTCGCCTTGTTTCAAATCGTGCCGTGAAAGCCGCATCGCCCTACGCCTTCTGGGATGGGGTTCCGTTACTGTGGGAGTGGCCGCTGTCGGCCTCTACGTGGGCCGCGAACTGCGGCTGCGCTACAAATTCAACCACCGCACCCCCGCGGATCTCTTCGCCCACGCCGGAGACGAGTCCCCGGTCGAATACGGCGTCGGGATTTAACAGGAAGTCGCGGTTCTCGGAAGCAAAAGCCCCGGTCGCATCCGAGGCTTTTGCACTCGCGATTCACAACCGCCTCAGTTCTTCGCCGCGAGGCTGCGGAGGACGAACTGCAGGATACCGCCGTGCTCGTAGTAGAGGATTTCCTGCGGCGTGTCGATGCGAACCTTCGCCTCGAACTGCTTCGTCTTGCCGTCGGCGGACTTCGCACTCACCTTCACCGTGCGTCCGTTGGCGAACTTGGAGTCGAGCAGTGGCTTGAGGCCGGGAAAGTCAAAGACCTCCTCGCCCGTCAGGCCCAGGCTTTCCACATTCTGCCCTTCGGCAAATTGCAGCGGCAGAACACCCATGCCGACGAGGTTCGAGCGGTGAATGCGCTCGTAGCTTTCGGCAATCACTACGCTCACTCCAAGCAGCTTCGGCCCTTTGGCAGCCCAGTCGCGCGACGATCCGGAGCCGTATTCCTTCCCGGCCAGGATCACCAGCGGCACGCCGCGCTCGGCGTACTTCACTGAAGCGTCAAAGATGCTCATCGGTTCGCCTTCGGGCAGCAGACGCGTCTCGCCGCCCTCGGTTCCGGGAGCGAGCTTGTTGCGCAGCCGCACATTGGCAAAGGTCCCGCGAACCATGACCTCATGGTTGCCGCGACGCGAGCCGTAGGAGTTAAACTCCGCCTGCTTGACGCCGTGCTCGATCAGGTACTTCCCGGCGGGGGACTTCAGCTTGATTGACCCGGCCGGCGAAATGTGGTCGGTTGTGACTGAGTCGCCGAGCAGAGCCAGCACGCGCGCGTTGTGAATGTCCTCGACGGGTGAGGGTTTGGCTGGCATTCCGTCAAAGTAGGGAGCCTTGCGGATGTAGGTCGAGTCCTTCTCCCACTGGTAAACATGGCCGGTGGGGAACTGGAGCTGCTTCCAGTTCTCATCGCCCTCGGTAATGGTCGCGTACTCCTTCTGGAAGAACTCGGAATCGACCGAAGCGGCAATGGTGTCCGAGACCTCCTTCAGGTTGGGCCAGATGTCCTTGAGATAAACCGGCTTGCCGTCTTTGCCCTTGCCCAGCGCATCTTTCTCGAAGTCGTGGTCGATGCGTCCGGCGAGCGCGAAAGCGACGACCAGCGGCGGCGACATCAGGTAATTGGCACGCACTTCCGAGTTGATGCGTCCCTCGAAGTTACGATTGCCGCTGAGCACCGAAACCGCGACCAGGTCGTGATCGTCGATGGACTTGGAAACATCGGCGGGCAGCGGGCCGGAGTTGCCAATGCAAGTCGTGCAGCCGTATCCGACCACGTTGAAGCGCAGCTTGTCGAGATAAGGAGTCAGGCCGGCCTTCTTGTAGTAGTCCGAAACGACGCGCGAGCCGGGAGCCAGCGACGTCTTCACCCACGGCGGAACGCACAGTCCCTTCTCAACGGCCTTTTTGGCCAGCAGCCCGGCCGCGACCATCACCGAAGGATTCGACGTATTCGTGCAACTCGTGATCGCCGCAATCACGATTGATCCGTGCCCGAGATACTTGTCCACATCAACGCCAAAGCGCTCCTTCACCGAGACGGTGGGACCTGGCTCGGGTGTGGCCTGCGCCGAGTCGATGGCCTCGGCATGGCTGCCGCCCTCGCCCTCCCACCGGACAACCTGGTGCGTGCCGTTCTTATTGGCGATTGGGCCCAGCAGATTCGGCAGTTGCTTTTCAAAGCTCGGCCCTGCGTCCTTGAGCAGCACGCGGTCCTGTGGGCGCTTGGGCCCGGCAATGCTCGGCTCGACGGTCGCCAGATCAAGCGAGATGGTCTTCGAATACTCGGCCGCGGGCGCGTCCGCCGTGTGGAACATCCCCTGCTCCTTGTAATAGGCCTCGACCAAAGCAATCTGCTCCGGCTTGCGGCCTGTCAGCTTGAGGTAGCGCAGCGTTTCGGCATCGACTGGGAAAATGGCGCAGGTCGCACCGTACTCGGGAGACATGTTGCCCAGGGTGGCGCGGTCGGCCGCCGCCAGATGGGAGACGCTCGGGCCATAGAACTCCACGAACTTGCCCACCACCCCCACCTTGCGAAGCATTTCCGCCACGGTAAGCACCAGATCGGTCGCGGTCGCGCCCTCGCGCAGCTTTCCCGTGAGCTTAACTCCCACGACCTGCGGCACGAGCATGGAGATGGGCTGGCCCAGCATCGCGGCCTCGGCTTCAATGCCGCCGACACCCCATCCCAGCACGCCCAGTCCGTTAATCATCGTGGTGTGCGAGTCGGTGCCGACCAGCGTGTCGGGATAAGCCATCGTCGTGCCGTTCTCCTCGAGCGTGAACACCACGCGCCCAAGGTATTCGAGATTCACCTGGTGGCAGATACCCATGCCCGGCGGCACAACGGAGAAATTGTGGAAGGCCGACTGTCCCCACTTCAGGAAGGCGTACCGCTCGCGGTTGCGCTGGTACTCCATCTTCACGTTGATGGAGTAAGAATTGGCTGTTCCGTACTGGTCCACTTGCACCGAGTGGTCAATGACCAACTCGGCGGGCTGTAGCGGATTGATTTTCTCCGGGTTGCTGCCCAGCACCTTCATCGCGTCGCGCATGGCGGCCAGGTCAACAATGGCGGGGACGCCGGTGAAGTCCTGCATCAGCACGCGGGCAGGCATGTACGCGATCTCGCGGGAAGGCTGGGCTTGGGGGTCCCAATTGGCCAGAAACTCAATGTCCTTCGCCGTGACGCTCTTGCCGTCCTCATGGCGCAGCAGGCTTTCCAGTAGAACGCGCAGGCTGTAGGGCAGGCGGCTAAGCTTCACGCCTTTCTTTTCCAGCGCGCTGAGGCGGTGGATCTCATACGTCCGATTGCCGGACTTCAATTGCGAGCGAGTGCCGAAGCTGTCAACTGATTTGCTCATTGCATCAACCTTTCTATGTTGAAGGGTGCAGTCTCTCATTGAGATGGGCGCAGAGACACAGGCAAAACTCAATCCGCCAAAGTTCGTGCGAAAAATTTCAGTGGGTCAGGAGATGATCCGTCCACGATCGGGGCGGCCATGATGAAACCGCTTGAGCAGTAAAGGCAGGCGCATCATTCTCGTCGTCCTGATTCCAGTCTATGACAAATTGGAAAATCAGCGGCAAATTCGCCGGAGCTAGGAGCCCTTGGTATTTGATACGCTGGAATCGAGAATGAGCGAAACGATTCTGCTGCACTTTTCAGGGCCTGACCACCGGGGCCTTACCAGCGAACTTAACCGGATACTGGCCGATTATCAGGCCTGCGTGCTCGACATCGGTCAGGCCGTGGTGCATGAGACGCTGGCGTTGGGGCTGTTGATCGAAATTCCTGCGGGTAGCGATTTTGCTCCACTCGAAGCCGCCCTTGTGGCAAAGGCCGCGGGGCTGGGCCTCGATGTGCGGTTCACTCCTATCAGCAAAGATGCGCTCGACCGATGGCTGGCGGCGCAGGGCAAAGACCGCTTTTTGGTTACAGTGCTGGGCCGAGCGATTTCCGCAGGCGCGCTCTCACAGGTGGGCGGGGTCATCGCCGGGCACGGGTTGAACATCGACCGCATTCAGCGGCTTTCGAGGCGGCTTTCGCTCGCTGTGCACACGCCGTCGACCAACGCATGCGTGGAGATGCGCGCCAGCGGCTCGGTCCAAAATGAAGACGAGATGCGCGCTGCTTTCATGGCGCTCACACAGGAGATGCCCATCGACATCGCGTTGCAACGCGAGAACCTTTTTCGGCGTAACCGGCGGCTGTTCGCGTTTGATATGGACTCGACGCTGATCCAGGGCGAGGTGATTGACGAGTTGGCGAAAATGGCCGGCGTGGCTGACAAAGTCGTGAAGATCACCGAGTCCGCCATGCACGGCAAAATCGAATTTCAGGAAAGCTTCCGGCGTCGCGTGGCTCTGCTGAAGGGGCTGCCCGAAGCGCGGGTACGGGAACTGGTTGACAGGATTCCGCTGGCCGAGGGAGCCGAGCGGCTGATCTCGACGCTCAAGACGCTGGGGTATAAAACGGCGATTCTGTCCGGCGGGTTCACCTTCTTTGCGCGGCATCTGCAGCGGCAGTTCGGGATCGACCATGTTCATGCCAACGAGTTGGAGTTTGCCAATGGCAAAGTTACGGGCGAGGTCACGGGGCAAATTGTGGACGGAGCACGCAAGGCCGCGCTGCTCGCCGAGATCGCACAACTGGAGCGCGTCTCTCTGGAACAGGTGATCGCCGTGGGTGACGGCGCCAACGACCTGCCCATGCTCAATCTCGCCGGGATGGGTATTGCTTTCCGCGCGAAGCCGCTGGTGCGGCAAAATGCCGAGCACTCCCTCACGCAGCTCGGACTGGACGGGCTGCTCTACCTCATCGGCGTCCGTGACCGCGACCTGACTGCGGCTTCCTGATACCCTCAAATTGAGATGATTAAGGGAATTACGATTGTCCGCCCGGCTGGCTCCGCAGCGGTCTATGAGGCACTTGTCAGCTTCTTCTCCGTGCTGGGGTTTGAGCCGGGCAAGGGCTGGGACAACGAGAGCAGCCGGGGAAGGCCGTTTCTGGCTCCAGTCGGGAGTTTGGAAATCGTGGAGGGAGCGGCAAGCGCGTCTGAGGGAACCTGGATCGAGGTCACGGAGCTCGATGACGTCCGGCAGGTGGTGGAGCATTGGCTGGTCACGCACCTCAGCGGGCCGGAGGCTGGGAAGCGCATCAGCCCGACGGAAGAAACCTTCTGGAAATCGCGGGCGTTTACGGTGGAGCCGGTTCCGGGTTTCTCGTACAGATTCTGGGAATGGCTTGATCCGCTCGAGGGCAAGCCGGCCGCGCTCGAAGGCGACCTCATCGCCACCGGAATGAAGTTTGCCGTCGTCGTTTCGCGCTGGAACTCCGTGATTACCGACCGCCTGCTGCAAGGCGCGCTGGACTGCCTGCACCGGAGCGGCGTGGCCAAGACGGATGTGAATGTGTTGCGGGTCCCCGGCGCATGGGAGATTCCCGCGGCTGCGCGGGCGGTGGCGGCGACCGGTGAGGTGGATGCGGTCATTACGCTCGGCTGCCTGCTGCGCGGTGAAACCGCCCATTTCGAGGCGATCTACAACGAAGTTGCGCGGGGCATCGGTCAGTCGCAACTCGACACGCATACACCTCATTCCTTTGGCGTTTTGACTTGTGACACGCTGGAACAAGCTTTGAGCCGAGCGGGGCTGAAGGGTGGCAACAAGGGCTTTGAGGCCGCCGCCGCCGCCATCGAGATGGTCTCCCTTGGGCGAAAAATCAGCCAGGATGCTGTCGCCAGACGGGAAGCCGCGCGATGACTGTCACCGGCAGGCGGCGCAAGGGCCGTGAACTCGCCATGCAGATGCTCTTCCAGGCGGACATGGGGCGGCAGAATCCGGATGAGGTCCGCAAAACCTTCTGGCAGGCACGCGACGAAGTGGAGCCGGAGACGCGCGGCTTTGCCGAAGACCTTTTTCGTGTGGCCGTGGCCCGCGAGGAGGAGATCGATCGGTTGATCGAGAAACACTCGGCCAACTGGAAGCTGGCCCGTATGTCGTCCGTCGACCGCAACGTGCTGCGGACAGCAGTCGCCGAGCTGACAGGATTCCCCGGGACGCCTCCTCCCATCGTCATCAACGAGGCGCTGGAGATTGCACGACGATACTCATCACCCGAGTCCATCAATTTTCTGAACGGCGTGCTGGACGCGATTTATCGCGAACGGCTGAACAGTTAGACACTCCCCGGAACAGAGCGCGGCGGCACCGACTTCAGGAGTTATCAGACGATTCCCTGAAGCGGAACTCGGACCTACAGCATTTCACTCATCCCCATCCGTGGATCGGTATAACTGGGACGTCCCGTCTCAACATGTCCGGCATATCTTTTCTCAAAGCTGCTCGCTCCGGCGACTTTGATGCTGAAGTCGTACCAGCCGTGCTGTTTGGATAGGTCGAGAGTGGTTATATTTCTGGTCCCCGGAGCTAAGACCTTGATAACTGGGCTCGCGTGGTAGGAGTTATCGACAACCTGGATGCTGTAGGTCTCATCTCCATCTTTGTGGGTGATAAGTATCTGGACGTTGCCCGATAACTTGTGGCTAGTTAGATCGCTTTCATAGAAGCAGGCTACCTCGATGGCGGGGTCGTGGCGGTCACCGCTGAACCCGCGAAAGAATCCGTTAGGCCCGTGAATTGCGATGTCATACTTGCCATCCGTAAACGTCGAAAGGCCGAACGATTCCTTGAGTTCATCGTTTGGCTTAACCGCGTAAGTTGCCGAGATCATGTTTGGGTGGGATTGCGCGGGGGCGGTCGAAGCGGTGGTTTCGCTGGTTCCGTAGAGATAGACGTTGAAGGGGAAACCGGCGGTGCGCTCGCCGAAAAGGCTGCCGACGCGCATCCTCAGTTCGAACTTCTTGACGTCCCGGTTCAGATGGCCGTCGGCATAGGCCTCGTAGGGGAGCGGGCACGCCTGGCGCACACCGGGCTCCTGGGCAGGTATCAGCCCGGAACCGCGTGGGTCACGATTGGCGCGAGCGATTTCGTCGGCGGTCAGGTTCTTGTAGTTGGAAGGGACCTCCTTGTAGCGCGCGCGCTGGATGGATTCGACATACTTATCGCGATTGACGAAGGGGAGCGAGAGTCTCTGGCCGTCGTACTGCCGGAAGACCGATGTGAGATTTCCGGAGATAGCTCTTCGCCACGCACTTATGTTAGTTTCACAAACCTGCTTGTTGTACTTGCGCTCCGCGAATTGCTCCAGAAACTGAAGAGTGGAGCTATGATCGAATACCTGAGAGTTGACCCAGCCGCCGCGGCTCCAGGGAGAAGCAATGATCATCGGTACGCGGAACCCCAGGCCAATGGGGCCGGAGCGGGCGTATTTCTCAGGAACCCCCATCACCATCTCATCATGAGCCGTCGTGTACTCCAGTCCCATGTCCAGACCTTTGGACGCTCCGCCAGTCAGCTTGCGATGAGGATCCGCCGCCACAAAGGAGGGCGCATGGTCGAAGTAACCATCATTCTCGTCATAAGTGAGGATGAAGATGGTTTTCTTCCATACCTCCGGATTCTCGGTGAGGATATCCATCACTTCCGAGACATACCATTGGCCGTACCACGCCGAGTAGGGATGGTCGGAGAAATGGCCGGGGGCGGACAACCATGAGATAGGCGGCAACTTGCCGGAACTTACATCTTTGCGGAACTGGTGAAAAATATCTCCCTTGGGAACCTTCATCTGCTGGGTTGATGCACCATCCTGGAAATCAATGGTCTCCAGGGTATGGAAGTCGGTGTCGGCGTCGTTGGTGATGAAGGCGCGTTTGTGGATCTCCTGCACCTCAACCGGAAGCTGCGACAGGCTTTTCAGCGAGCCCTGATATTCCGCTTTCAGCTTGTCCATTCTCGCCAAGCTGGACTTGAGGCTCCTGCGAAGCCTCTGAGCAGCCTGCGAAGCGTCGCTTCGTTGCGCCAGATCATTCTGGATTTTTTTGATTTTGGCGGCCAGTGCTGCGATGTTCTCCTGAGCTCCCTCGCCATAGCGCGGCGTGAGCTGCACGTTATAGTTTGTGAAGAATGCCAGGGCGTTCGTCCCAAAGTTTCCGAGCCACCCGCGTTCTTCGTCGGTCATGCCGCCGGATTCGTCCAGGTCATTTTGGTAGTACTTCCACGGAATGCCGGCTTTCTGCAGGCGTTCGGGAAAGGTAGCCCAGCGCAGATCTCCAGAGGATATCTCCTCGTTGCGCATATAGACCCTGGAATGGGTGCTCTGGCGGTCGCGCACAGTTCCGGTCATGAAGCTGAGGCGGTTGGGGTGGGTGCTGCTCATGACCCCGCAATAGTTCTGGTCGCAGACGGTAAAGGCGTCGGCCAGAGCGTAGTAGAAGGGCAGGTCCTCGCGCGTGTAATGACCCATGGTGAGCGGGACCGCAGCGTATTCGCGCTCATGTGAGCGCTTGGCATCAATCCAGTTGTTGTAGTTCCCTCCGTTCCAGGCGTCTACTTGGCTGTGGCGCACGTGCGGAATCGAACCCATCCAGGTGGCGCGCGTGTCTTTGATGTCGAGTCGAAACGGCGCGTAGGTTGCGCCTGCGGCATCGGTCTGCAGAAAGACGGAGTTGCCGTTGGGCTGACGGAGCGCGCGGGGATCGTTGAATCCGCGGACCCCCTGGAGGCTGCCGAAAGCGTGATCGAAGGAGCGGTTCTCCTGCATGAGGATGACGATGTGCTCGGCGTTCGCCCAGGAGGTGCCCACGTCCGGATCAATCGAGAAAGCACGCTGAATCGATCGTGGAACGGCACCGGAAAAGCCGGCTGCTCCGGAGAGAAGGAGGGCCTGCTTTAGAAAATCGCGTCTCGAACTCATTCGTTCACCTGTTGGAATAAGGCTAACTTCGGATGCGCCTGAGAGCAATCGTCTAGGATAAAAAGGAATGAGGCGAACTCCCTCGAATGCCTCTGAAACACTGCCATCACAGGCAAAGCCCCAGGAAGGAAGGCCGCATGCCCTGGTTCAGAATTGAAGCCGATTCCATACCGGAAAACGAGATCAAGGCCGCAGCCGTTCGGATGATCGATGAAGCACAGAAGCGAATTGCTCCGAAGCTGAAGCGCGTGTTGCTGTTGCCGCCCGATTTGACGCGGGCGCACTCAGGCGTGGGCAAGGTGACGGAATGGGTTTACCGCGAGGTCATGAGTCGAGAACCGGACGCGCACGTCCGCGTGATTCCTACGCTGGGGCAGCATCGCCCGCACACCGAAGCCGAGAACAAATGGATGTTCGGCACGATTCCGAACGAGATTATTCTGCCCCACGACTGGCGCAACGGTGTTTCGCACGTCGGCGCGATCCCCGGATCGCGGGTGAGCGAGACCACCGGAGGAGCCGCGGACTGGCCGATCCCGGTGGACATCAATTCCACGCTCATGGATGAAACCTGGGACCTGATCGTGAACCTGGGCCATGTGGTGCCGCACGAAGTGCTGGGCTTTGCCAACCACAACAAGAATTACTTTATCGGGCTGGGCGGCAAGGATACGATTTGCGCGTCGCACATTGCGGCGGCGGTCTATGGAATTGAAAACAACCTCGGCTGCTTGGTTACGCCGCTGCGCGCCTGCTACAACCAGGCCGAAGAGGAGATGCTGAAGCATCTGCCCGATGTGTATTTCCAGATCGTGATGCACCGTGACGCTGATAACCGGCTGGTAACCAGCGGGCTGTATGTCGGGGACGATCTGGAGACTTATCTTGAGGCAGCCAGGCGGTCTCGCGCGCAGAATATCACCGTTTTTGAAAAGCCCCTCAAGAAGGTGGTTGCGGTGATGCAGGCGGACGAGTTTCGCGCGACGTGGGTCGCGAACAAGGCCGTGTACCGCACGCGCATGGCGATTGCCGACGGAGGCGAGTTGCTGATTCTTGCGCCCGGAGTGGAACGGTTCGGCGAACAGCCGGAGGTCGATGCGCTCATCCGCAAATACGGCTACAAGGGCACGGAGCGCACGCTGCGGCTCTACCGGACAGAGGCCGATATGCAGGCCATTCCTCACGGCGTAGCGCACCTGATTCACGGCTCCAGCGAAGGCCGATTCACCATTACGTATGCGCCCGGCCACCTCACGCGCGAGGAGATTGAGTCGGTCGGCTATGGGTACGCCGACCTGGCCGAGGCGCAGAAGCGATACGATCCAGCGAAGATGAAGGAGGGATGGAACACCATGCCGGACGGCGAAGAAGTCTTTTACATCAGCACGCCGAGCGCGGGCTTGTGGGCGACCAAAGCCAAGCTGAACAGTCCCACCCGCCGCGATTTCGCGCCCAGGGGATGGTCCCGTTCGATCGCTGGCACGGGTCGCGCAACGGCGGTCTGCGATCGACCAGGATCAACCTAGAGAGGTTGCTATGTTAGTTGGGATACCTACTTCACATAGGGCCAGCCGTCGGTGGTAAAGGCGAGCTGGTTGATGCCTAGCGTGGGCGTTCCGTTCGCGCTGCCGTCGTAATAGTGATAGACAAGCGTGGGCATAGATTGCGTGCCGTCGGCTCCGGTATCCGTAAAGACGCTCTGGCCGCCGGGGCCGACGATGTTGCCATGGGCGCTGAGCAGGATAGTACCTCCTCCGTGTTCAAGATCGACTCCACCGCGATCGAGGTATGGACCGGTGGGATTGGCCGAGCGCCCATAGATGATGCGGTAGGGGCTGGTCGGGCTGCAGCAGGCATTGATGGGAGCGAAGTAATAGTAATAACCGTTCCAGTAATAAATGAATGAGCCTTCCTCGCCCCAATAGCGGTAAGCAATGTTGTAGGTGGTGGGGTTGGAGGCTAGACGCAGGCCGGTGGAGGGGTCGAGCTGGAGCATGTGGATGCCGTCGAACCACGAGCCAAAGGAGAGCCACCAGTTCCCTGCCGCGTCGACAAACGGCGCGGGATCAATGGCGTTGTAGGTGGTTCCTGAGTTGAAGCCGAAGCCGCTGATGGGCGTCGAGGTATTGCTCCAGGATGCGATGATCCATCCTTTGTCGGTCCACGGGCCGGAGGGGCTGGGGCTGGTGGCAAGGCCGATAATGGCCTCGCCCCCGGGCATGTCAGGCTCAACGGGAATGGCGTAGTACTGGTAGTAGATTCCGTTGACGTACATCAGGCTTGGAGCCCACACATCGGTGTTCTGTCCATTGTTGTCCGAGGGCGGGGTCTGCAGGCCGCTCCATGACGCGAAGTCCGGCCCGATGATAGGACAGTGGCCATCATCCGTGAGCCACGCGGTTCCCTGTGCGGCGGTGCAGGCTCCGTAAGGAGTGGACGCGGTGGTGTAGGTGAAGGTAGAAAGATCGGTCGAGTAAGCCAGTGTCTGGTGGGTTCCGTAGAGCCAGTAGACGTGGTTTGCGTCCTGCAACATATAGGGGTCATGCACATAGATGCCTGTGCCCTTGACGGCCATGGGAGCGGGATAGGGCGAGGTTCCGGTGGAGGTCAGCGTCCATTCCTGGCAGGTGCATCCCGTGCCGGTGGTCGCGCGCGCCCCCTGGTCGATAACAACAGAAGCACCGGAGCCGTCGGCCTGGAGATAAAGGCCGCTGTAGTGGTTTTTGATGAGGTAATTGCCATCGCTGAGCTGGAAGAGTTGCCAGTTCTGGTCGTCAGTGCCGGTGTCGCTGTATTGGACTGCCTGCGCCCCAGATGATAGCGCCGAGGAGGACGGTACTCCCTGGACGGGCGCAACAGTGGAGAAGCCGAGGACCTGATGGGTCAACATATTTCCGATGTTGACCTCGTCAGAGGCATAGACATTCTGCATGAAATGCCATGCCTCATCAGGTGCATCGGAGGTCGATTCCTGAACGACAGTGGTACCGGCGGTCTGGCTTTGTCCGCTGATGCCGAGCGACTGGTCGGTGGCCGCATTTTTGATCTGGTACTGATTGCTGTCGTAGACGGAGTTGTTGACGTTTACGATTGCGCCCATGTCGGGGGTTGTCGTGCCTCCTCCACTGCCGCTGCTGCTGCTGCCGCCGCTACCGCTTGTTCCGCCAGAGGAAGACGAACCTCCTCCTCCGCAACCAGCGGTGAAGAGCATTAGAGAGACCGTGAGCGCCAGAACGAGGATGACGGAATTGGAAATGGGATGCGGAGTGCGCGACGTGATCGGGTTCGAGAACTGAGCAGAAAGGGAGGCGGTGGTGTGCTTAGGGGGGACTCTCATCGGTAGCAAATTCCGCAGGTCATTGTGCTCTTTTCGGGATTGGGCTGTCAATAGGAAAATGTTTACTTAACGGGGCCATCGAGATGAGAAGCAATAGCGATTTAGATCGATAAGTATGGAAAATATAATTTGGTATACGATTTCCCAAATTTATGCTGAAGCGGCTCTGGACCGGCCGCGCCCGCTAGCATGGACTACTTAGAATTTGAAGTGGCGGAGGGCGGCGACGAGGCCGATGCTGCCGCTCCCGGCGGACCCTCCTGCACCCGGTCGAGTTCGGTCGCACGCTGAAGTTCCCGCTCCGCTTCCTGCTTCCGGCCTAAACGTGCCAGCGCCAAGCCGCGGTAATAGTGCGTCGGTTGATAGTTGGGCGCCGTCTTTTCGGCTTGGGCGAGATATCGTTCAGCCTGCGTGTACTGCTTCTTTTGAAAACACAAAATGCCCATGCCGGTGAGCGCACCGCCATGCTCTGGGTCGCGTTCGAGCGTCTTCTGAAAGTAGCTTTCAGCCTGCGCGTTATGGTGCGCGTTGAGCGCAAGCTGCCCGAGTTGATAGTAGGATTCGGTTTGCACCGGCTGGAGCTGAATAGAACGGAGAAATTCAGTGCGGGCCGCTTCCGTTCGCTGCTCCATCGCGAGAATGTGGCCGAGTCCGAAATGACCGGAAGCGTCGTTGGGGCGCTGCGCGAGATAAGCGCGAAGGTCCTCTTCCGCCTTGGGCATATGCTGCTCGTCGATTTCCACGCGCGCGAGCGCATAAAGAGTTTCAGGGTCGTTAGGTGCGAGTGTGCGGGCTGCACGGAGGGCGTCGAGCGCTTCGGCGAGCTTGCCGAGTTGGGTGGCCTGAATGCCGAGATCGAACAGCAGCTTTGGGTCATTGGGCAGCTTACTGCGGGCGCGTTCGAGAGCCGCAAGCGCAACCTCAGGATGATCGCCTCGCCTTGCTGAGAGCGCCAGGTCCGTGACCGCTTTCAGTTCTCCGCTTCGCGCCTCGGGGTTTTGCAGGTCGATTTCGAGGACAGTCTCAAAGCGGTCCATGGCTTCCGGGTCGTGATGCTCCGCGAGCAACAGGTTTCCCAAGGTGGTGTTCACGGCGGGCGAGTTCGGGCTGGCGGCGAGCGCGCGCGTGAGGAGGGTTTCGGCCGAGGAAGAGTCGCCGTCCTCAATGCGGATTTTCGCGAGCAGAACCAGGGCTTCCACGTTGTCCGGATACGCGTCGAGATAGCCGGAGAGGAGCTTTTCGGCGGCTTGGTTGTGATGTTGAGCGCGGAGTTGAGCCGCATGTCGAACGATGGAGGAGGAATGTGGCGCAGCGGCTCTGGTCTGCGCCGCAACAGATGGCAGCAAGGCCAGCACAATTCCGGTTAAGAGCACGAGACCGAGGGCCTGGAGAGGCCGTTTTAGCGGAAGTCTCATGGTTCCATCATGGCTTATCGAGCGCCTTCTAAGCAAAGAAGGAGCTCGGCGGACGGCTGAGCTCCTTTCCAATAGTTCCATATTGCGGGAGGCGAACCGGGGAACGGCCAGTGATCGGTCGTTCCCAATCAGGCTAGAAGTTAATCCTGCCGGTGACCTGCAAATTGCGGGGACCGTAATCGACCGCGCCGGGGATGCCGAATCCAAGCGTCCCGGTGTAGTCGGCCGGCTCGAGATCAGGGAACCCCATCCGGTGCCGGTTGAAGATATCGAATGCCTCCGCCTCGAACTGGAACTTCACCCTCTCCGTAATGGGGAAGTTCTTGATCAGGCTAAAGTCCTCCGCCTTGTAGATCGGACCGGTGATTTCCTCGGTGACGCGCGGAATGCCGGTTGGGAAGGCAAACGGATCGTAGGAACATCCGTCCGGACAGCTTGGAGAAGGCGTCCTCAGCCAACCCGGTCCTTCGCGGTTGACGTCCACGAAAGCGGCATCCGCCATTGGAGTTCCCGGATCGGTCGGACTCAGAGTCCCGGGCGCACGATAGGCCGGTTTGAACCAGGATTCGCCATTGAAGACGCTCGGGCCATTCTTGTCGTTCTTGTACGCGGCGCTTGCAAAGCCGCCACCGGCGGCCGCTGGGCCGCGCGAGAACTTGATGCAGTTCTGGTAGTAAGGAATTCCGGTGGCGCAGCCAAACGGCATGGGCTGGCCGGACTGGTAGCGTTGAATAGCTCCGACCTGCCAGCCGCCGATCACGAAATCAGCAAGCCGATTGTGGTTGAAGTATCTGTGCCCCTTGCCGAACGGCAGCTGCACGAGATAGCTGATCGAGAGGGCCTGCGGAATATTCTGGAGGCTGACAGCCTTTTCTTTCAGTAGATCTCCGGAGCTTTCGCCTTGGGTAGCCTGCGGGATATAGCTGAACGGGATTGTGGAGTCGGCGTCCGTGATGTTCTTCGACCATGTGTAGGACACCTGGAGGTTGAAGCCTTGGCGGAAGCGCCGGTTCAGCGAGACGACCATGGCGTCATAGGATGAGTGGCCGAGGTTCTCAAGGCAGCAGTCGCCCTGAATATAGTCGTACTGCGGATAGGGCCGGAGTGCCTGCCCCAGTTCTCCGGTGAAGCTCGGGTAGGGAGCGTTGACCCCGTCGGATGATCCGCCCAGAGGAATGATGTTGGAAGGGTCACTCAAATGATCGCCATAGGAGAAGTACTTGGGATTGATGTTGTTGAAGTTGGTTAGATCGCCGGAACGCAGGTTCTGCGCGCTTTGGCCGATGTAGCCGATGCTGAAGATGAGGTCCTGGGCCAACTCATCCTGCAATTGAAGGCTCCAGTTGCTGGTCATGGAGGGGCGTCCATCTTTCGGGACAATAACCTCGCCACCGACAGCGGTAAAGCTGCCGGGGCCGTTCACGGCGGTGAGCTGCCCTGGATCGAGGTTCGGCGCAAAGCTGGTAGCAGGATAGCCGCTGTCAAGCTGGAAGGCCGGAGTGAAGCCGGCGGCGGTTCCGGGACCGGTGAAAAAGCTGCCGATGCCGCGCCCGATGGTGTAGCCCGCCGTCATGGAGCTGCCGAAGTCGTTATATTGCAGCGGGCCGTAGATCAACGCGCCACCACCGCGCAGAACCACTTTGCCGTTGGTCCCCGGCAGAACGTAAGCGAATCCAAGGCGAGGCGCGATGTCCTTGTACCAGGTGTCGGCCCACGCCGTGTTGCAGTGGCAGTTCACACCGAACTCCAGCGCTCCGGGCATGCCGTCGGCCGCCGGATCGGGGGCTGTGAAGCTGAAGTTTGAAGTCTTGTTGGAGGCTTCCTTGCGTGGCACATCGATGCTATAGCGCAGACCCAGGTTCAGGGTGAGGTTGCTGCTCACCTTCATGTCATCTTCGACGAAAAACGCAGAGTAACGCGAGTTCCAGCGAGGACTATGGTTGTAAACCGTTTGGCCGGCGTTATCGACCTCGCCCAGCAGGAAGCTGGCGAAGCTGTTGCCGCTCTGGAACTGCGGAATGCCGCCCAGTGCCGCCACATCGGTTTCACTGCGAAGGAAGTTGAGGTTGTTGATGTTGAGCTGGATGGTCGAGTACTGCTGGTGCCGCCAGTCAGCACCGAACGTGAAGCTATTGCGCCCCTTCTGCCAGACAACGCTGTCGTTGACGCGAACGCCGTTATCGATGTTGTCGCCGTTCTGCTGCTGACCCCACTGCGTGAAGCTGTCCAGACCGTCCCAGTTTACGACCGGGTAGGCCGTGGAATGTTCATTGGGAACCCCGGCGCTGGTTGCCGAGCGGCTCTGCTGGAAGCTCTGCGAGATGTTGTTGCTGTTGGTGCGGTTGTAGCCAAGGTTGAGGTGGTTGAGGAGGGTGGGCGAGAAGGTGTAATCCCATCCAGCGCGACCATAGTGGGTTTCAAAATCCTGAAAATAGCCGCCGTTGTTGAACGGTTCAGGAAGAGTCGGCGCACCGTGCAAACTGAAGTTGTCGCGCGAACTGTAGGATCCGAAAGCCTTGCTGTTCTCGGAGATATTCTGGTCAATGCGCACGGTGTACGTCGTGTTCTCAGTGGGAACGACGGAGGCCATCGAGTAGTTGTTGAAGAATCCGTACGGCGGATTCGGCGTTGCCGTCTGATTTGGAGCGGGAAGCCCTTGCATGAGATTCACCGCGGCGGGGCTGAAGCTGGCGGTCGGGATGATGTTGCCGGCGAACGGAAGCCGGCATGGGATCCCGTTGGGGTTGGTGGCGCTGACAGTAGCGTTTGTTGTGGAGGGATCGAAGATCTGATTCTGCAGGACCGGCTGCCCGGTGCAGGGATTGATGACCGCGGTGGGACCACCGAGAATCTGAGAGAAATCGCCACCGACTTCGCCGTTACCGGTTGTTCCGCCCGAGGCGGTGGGCACGGTCGACTGCGTTACTGCGCCTTGATGCAGTTTGTACTGCTCCCAGGCGAAGAAGAAGAAGGTCTTGTCTTTTCCGTCATAGATTTTGGGAATCCGGACCGGGCCGCCGAGCGTCCCGCCGTAATCGTATTTGCTGTCCGACCCGCGCCGGAACGCGCATTGATTTTCAGGAGTATTGGCGCAATTGAGCGCCTGGTATCCATTGTTGAACCAGTTATTCGCGTCAAACGCAGCGTTCTTCACGATGGTGTACGCGGTGCCGTGATACTGATTCGTTCCGGATTTGGTAACGAAGCTTTCGATACCGGAGGTGGTCCGGCCAAACTCAGCCGAGGGAGTGGAGGTGGTCACTTTGAATTCGCGGAGCGCTTCGATCGAGGGTGAGGTTTCGTCAAAGGACGATCCATTCTCGCTGCGCTGGATGCTGGCACCGTCGAGCAGTACTTCCGCACCGTAATCCTGGCCGCCACTGAGCTTCGAAAGGAAAACACCGTTGCCCTGGAATGGGGCAGAGCCGCCTGTGCCGGGGCCGGTAGTGCCGGGCACCAGGAAGGCGAATGTCTCCGGCGACCGCAGCCCGCCGACGCCTCCGGCAAGCGAGAGTGGGAGGTCTTGAATCTGCTTTTGTGAAATGGTTCCACCAATGTCGGATGTTTGCGTCTGCAGACGCAGGCCGCTGGCGTCGACCGTCACGACCTCAGTCACGGATCCGGGCAGCAACGTAACATTAACCGCGGCAGTCCCGTTGACCTGCACGTCGATTCCAGTGCTGGTCTTGGTGGCAAAACCGGGGGCCGTGACCGCAACCGTATAGGTGCCCACCGGAAGGGCAGGAAAACGGTAGACTCCGGCGGAGGTGGATTTTGTCACACTTTTGCCGCTCGTCGCCTGATTGGTCGCGGTAACGGAGGCATTCGGGATGACGGCACCGGTTTGGTCTGTCACGTTGCCGACCAACGAGCCGCGCTCCGATTGCGCTACCGCCATCGAGGCGCTCAGCGCGACGAGCAGGAATGGCAGCAGGAAACAACCGGAAACCATCTTAAAAAACTTACTCATTTAAGCCTCCCTAAAAGTCCTACAGACGAAGAAACTGGTTTCATCAGATGCGAAACCGGTTTCACATTTACCACCAAACAACCAAATAAGGAGTGTAAGCAGCTTTAACCAGGGATGTCAATAAGAAAAACTTCTTCATCCCTCCAGTCGCGACGCCGATCCCTTTCCCCTATGGGCGTGCCAGGACAGGGGAGACGGACTAGCCTTCCGCGGGGGTCCGGTTGAGGCGCGGACCAGCAGCACTGGCTCAATGATATGTTCCAGTTTCCGGGTCCGCTTTCCCTCCTCACGCCCATGGAAGAGGCTTCGAAAAGCGGTAGCGGCTAGCTCGCGGCGCGGCACATGAACCGTGGTGAGCGCGGGCTGGGTGTACGCGCTCAACTGGATGTCATCGAAGCCGATTACCGAGATGTCGCCGGGGATCGACAGTCCTGCCTCGTGAATCGCGCCCATTGCACCAAGCGCGGTGAGGTCGTTCGATCCCAGAATGGCGGTGGGCCGTGCGCTGCACTTCAGGATTCGCCGCATCGCGTGATGCCCGCCTTCCACGCGGTGGTCTCCTTCCTGAATCCACTGCGGATCGGCCGTCAGGCCGTGCTTCCGCAGCGCCCCTACGAACGCCTGCTCGCGAACCTGCGCCGAAGCCAGGGCGAGAGGGCCGCTGATGAATCCGATTCGGCGATGCCCGAGTGAGATCAGATGTCGCACCGCCTGCTTCACGCCCGCGGCGTAGTCCACGCTGACGATCCGGGCACCGGGGACGGTGGTGCAAGTGTCCATAAAAATGGTGGGAATCTGGCGCTGGCTGAAGGTGCGGATCAGTCTCTCTTCCATTTCCGAGGTCATCACAGCGACGCCATCCACCTTGCGCTGCAACATGCGGATGACGCAGCGCTCCATGCGCTTGGGGTCGTAGTCGGTATTGGAGATGAGGACGTCCTGGCCGTGCTCGACGGCAATATCTTCGAAAGCCTTTGCGATCTCGGGGAAATAGGGGTTCGTGATGTCGGAAATGATGAGGCCGTAAAGTCCGCTGCGTCCGGAGCCGAGCGTGCGGGCATTGATGTCGGGATGGAAATTGAGGTCCTCGATGACCGACCGCACCCGCTTCGCAATTTCAGGGCTCACGTATGCGGTCCCGTTCATTACACGCGACACGGTCGCCTTGGAGACCTTCGCTTTTTTCGCCACTGTCGAGATGTTCATAGTGATATGCGTCAGGACGTCCATCGGCCATCTATCATGCCACACCTAAGCCAGCAGCTGCGTTGCGGGCCTAGCGTTCGCAACATTGCATCCATTCAATCTTTCGCGTTCTTAAGAGGAAACCGATTTCATAGGACGCTATCATCAAGCCGATTTTGCCGATTGTAGCATGCCCCCGAACGATCAGCGACAACCACATCCCCAACCCAACATCCGCGGTTCCCGCCGTCTCCGGCAGCAGGCGTCTCCTCAGGCGACTAGAATTTCCTGTGGCGCAAGTGGGGAGAGTCCTCGGCGCCAACTCCGCCGCAAGGAACTTCCATGGCCTCTGAAGACTCCATGCCTCCTTTGACTCGCCTCACGGACGACGAGCAGCTTTTTCGTTCCACCGTACGCAATTTCGCGCGCGAAACCATCGGCCCCATAGTACGGCAGATGGACGAGGAACAGCATTTTGCTCCAGACCTCGTGCCACAGCTTTTCAGCCTGGGGCTGATGGGGATCGAGATTCCCGCCGAGTATGGAGGATCGGGCGGAACCTTCTTCGAGGCGATCCTTGCGGTCGAGGAAATCTCCGCCGTTGACCCCTCGGTCGGAGTGCTGGTCGACGTGCAGAATACGCTCTGCGCCAATGCCTTTCAGCGTTGGGGGACTAACGGTCAGAAGCGAAAATACCTACCCCGCCTGGCCTCTGACACCGTCGCCGCCTACGCGCTCAGTGAAGCCGGCTCGGGATCGGACGCCTTCGCCCTCCAGATGCGCGCGGAAAAGCGCGGCAACGAGTATGTGCTGAAGGGGCAGAAGCTGTGGATCACCAACGCCAGGGAGTCCGGAATCTTCATCGTCTTCGCGACCCTCGATGCGGCCGCAGGATACAAGGGCATCACGGCTTTCATCGTCGAGAAGGACTTTCCCGGCTTCACCGTCGGGAAGAAGGAAGACAAGCTCGGCATCCGCGCCTCCTCGACCTGTGAGCTGGTTCTCGAAGACTGCCACGTGCCGGCGGAGAATGTGCTGGGCGAGCCGGGCAAGGGCTACAAGATCGCCATTGAAACGCTGAACGAAGGCCGCATCGGCATAGGTGCGCAGATGCTCGGCCTGGCGCAGGGCGCGTGGAACGCCGCTGCTAAATACGCGCTGGAGCGGAAGCAATTCGGCAAGCCCATTGCCGAGTTTCAGGCGGTACAGTTTGCACTGGCCGAAATGGCGACCGAGATTGAAGCGACCCGACTGCTGGTTTATAACGCGGCGCGGCTCAAAGACGCGCGGCAGGAATTCGTGCGTGAAGCCGCGATGGCCAAGTACTTTTCCTCGCAGGTGGCCGAGCGCGTCGCCAGCCAAGCCGTCGAAGTCTACGGCGGCTACGGGTTCGTGAAGGACTATCCCGTGGAGAAATACTTCCGCGACGCCAAGATCGGCAAGATCTACGAAGGGACCTCTAACATGCAGCTGGCCACCATCGCGAAGCTGGTACTCGCGTAGCGGGGCCGCCGGGGCGAAATGACGCGTGCTCAAACGTTGCACTTGAGGGGTTGGTTGTGCTCGAATGCTGTTCATGAGACGTCGTGAGTTTCTTCAGCTCTCTGTGCTCGCTTCCGGAGCGTCGTTCTGCAAGGCTTACGGACTTGGTCAAGCTTCGAACGCAACTTCGCTTCGGCTGACGATTGATCCTCACACAACCGGCCACACGATTGGGCCTGACTTCACGGGCCTGAGCTACGAGAGCGCGCAGCTTGGCGACCCGACGTTCTTCTCGCCCGACAATGCGGAACTGGTTGATCTGGTGCGGCGGCTGGGCAAGCGCGGCGTGCTGCGTATTGGCGGCAACACCAGTGAGTACAGCTATTGGACGCCGAAGCCCACCGCGGCGGACATCGCCTCGTCAGCGGCGCCAGTGAACCCGAGCACGGGCAAGAAGCCGGACTCGGTGAGGAAGATTACGCCGGAAGCGGTGCGGAACCTGCACGGATTTATCGACGCGACCGGGTGGAAGCTGATTTACGGCCTCAACATGGGCACAGGCAAGCCGGAGGCCGCAGCTGCGGAAGCGGCTTACGTGATGAATCTGCTGGGGCCGAAGCTGGTCGCATTTCAGCTCTGCAATGAGCCCGATTTGTTCTACCGCAACGGAATTCGCAAGGCCGGGTACAACTTTGCTGATTTCGCGAAGGAGTGGCAGCACTTTTATAAGGTGATTCGCGCGCGGGTTCCGAATGCTCCCTTCTCAGGGCCGGACACGGCGTACAATGACGAATGGCTGGCCCCGTTTGCAAAGGAGTTCAAGAGCGAGATTAAGTTTCTTTCGCAGCATTACTATGCCGAGGGGCCACCGACCGATCCCTCGATGACCATCGAACGGCTCCTCAGGCCGAATCCCAGGCTCGTCGCGGAATTTGAAGGGATGAAGCAGACCCACCGGGAAACGGGACTGCCGTTTCGGATGACGGAGACCAACTCGTGCTATCAGGGCGGCAAGCAGGGAGTCAGCAACACGTTTGCCTCAGCACTGTGGGGAGCGGAGTTGATGTATCAGCTTGCCGCGGCGGGCGGCATTGGCATTAACTTCCACGGCGGCGGCTTTGGATGGTACACGCCAATTGCGGGGACGCGGCAGAAGGGATACGAGGCGCGCCCGATTTATTACGGCATGCTGCTGTTTGCCGAGGCTGGAGCGGGGCAGCTGGTGAAAAGCAGCCTGAGCCAGCTGCAGCCGGAGGACGTGGTTGCGGTGTACTCGCTCAAGACGGATTCCGGACTGAAGACGGTTGTGCTCAACAAGGGAGCAACCGCTGGGCTGCGGCTGGTGGTTGATCCGGGCCAGAAGGCCGAGCGGGCAACGGCACTGATGCTTTCTGGGCCAAATTTGGAAGCGACTTCGGGAGTGGAACTGGGCGGTGCGCCGGTGGATGCGCACGGGAATTGGCGCGGAGCGAAGCGAACGACCATCCCGGGCCCACACGGCCTGTTCACGGTCGATCTTCCGGCGGCCAGTGGAGCATTGTTAGCGTTTGAGTAAGGGATTGGCTTGCTATGCGGCGCTTCCTGCCTTCGTGTGGGCGGCGATTTCCTGTGCCACGCTAGCTTCGTTTCCAGCGAACATGGCGCGGAGGCGGTTGGCAACTCGCTGGTGCCACTGGCTGCGGCGCGTAGCAGGGATGCCGCTGTAGACCACTTCCCGATAGAGTTCATGGGCGAAGACGTAGAACTGCGAGCGGCTTCCGTCGGGTAGCTCGTCATGTCCGGCAATGGCGAGCAACCGGACGCGCCGCACGAGCGACGCGTAGGCCTCTTCCATGTCTTCCAACGTGCGATTGAGCGCGGCGGCGGCGGCCCATGCGGGGAAGATGGTTCCCGCGATGCTTCCGGCTTCGAGCAGGTGGCGATCTTCTTCGCTGAGGCGGTCGAGTTGCAGCTCGATGACCCCGGCGAGCGCGTCGGGAACTCCCAATTCAATTTGATCGACGGGCTGGCTGAGGACCACTTCTCCATTCTTGGAGCGCAGCACGCGCTGGGCGCGAAGGTGATCGAGGATGGCCGTCATGTAAAGCGGATTGCCGGCAGAGCGCTGGTGGATAAGACTGGCGAGCCCGGCCGGAAGCTTTTCTGTGCCCAGTTCGCGCCGGAGATATTCGCAGACGGCGGTGCGGTCCAGCGAGCCGAGTTGCAGATCCTCGCTGCGGCGGCTGGTGGCGAGGTCCTGCTGGAGCAGGCGGAGCGGGTGTTGCAGATCCACGTCATCAGGACGGAAGCTGGCGATGAGCATGAGTTTGGCGCGGGTGCGGCGGCGGGCGAGGGCGGCAATCAGGTCAAGCGTGGAGTCGTCAGCCCAGTGGATGTCGTCAAAGACCAGCAGCAGGGGCTCGTTTTGACTGAGAGCCTCGAGGGCCTCGCAGATTTCGCAGAGCGACGGAGCCGACGCCGCGGCGTGCGAGAACCAGGCCGGCGCAGCGGCGGTGAGCAGCGAGCGGGCTTTCTCGTCTTCGGCAGAGCAGAGGCCGTTGAGGGCTTCGCGTACGGGGTAAAAGGTTTCCTTGCCGGCGAAGCCCTCGATGGACTGGCCGCGGGCGATGCGGACGTGCGGGTGATCCCGACAGATGCGGTCGCAGAAGGAGTCAATCAGCGCGGTTTTGCCGATGCCGGGCTGTCCGGTAAGAAAAAGCGTGGGACGCTCGGCTTTGCGGGCGCTGGCGAAGCGGTCATCGAGGAGCGACAGCTCGGCGCTGCGTCCTACGAGGATGGGATGGTTTACGCCGGACGGGCTCTGGCTCGCCACCTCCTGGCTTGTGACCGGCGCGACAAAGCGATAGCCGCGCTTGGGCACGGTCTCGATGAACTTCGGGCGGGTGGGATCGTCGCCGAGCAGCTTGCGCAGCTCGAGAACGTAAGTGCGGAGGACCTGCGGCTGGACAAAGGTTTCGGGCCAGAGTGCGTCGAGGAGCTCGTCGTGGGTGACCAGGCGCTGGGGATTGTCGACGAGGTAGCGAAGAACGGCGAAGGGGCGAGGAGTGAGGCTGAGGCGTTGATCACCGTGCCAGAGACACTCATTGGGAGAGTCGAGTCGAAATTCGCCAAAGGATTGCATGTGTCGATTGGACTGCCACCTCCTAGTATGCGATAGCAGACGCAGTGCCATCCAGTGGACTTGCTGGAATTTCTTGATCAGGCAGAGCTTGTTGCTGTTCGGGGAAGGACGGCCGCGACGAAAAGCGTCCACAGCCGAACAGTGGTGTCCGTAAAAGACATACGCGGGTGTGAAGGAGATTGTTCCGCGGAGGGATTACCTGAACGCCTGAGCCCGCCGGCTGGGTGTTCGCTGGTGGGAGAGCAGTTTGTACACGATGGCAAAGGTGGGGATGAGAAAAACGATAGAGCCGAAGACCCACATGAAGGCTCCGGCGGCAGCTTGATCATCAAGAGGGCTGATACCGAACCCATTCGGCCGGAGTCCGTAACTGGGGTAGAGAAGGCGACCCGCAAACACGAGGAAGGCGCCGATGGCAGTGTTTACAATGTCGGCGGAGAGGAGATACGGGATGAGCAGCCAGCGCGACCCACGGAAGCGGCTGGGCCACGGCTCAATGATCGGCCACCAAAAGAGCACGTTGAAGAAGAAGAAGCAGGCGTGCTCGCAGTTGTGGATGTTCTCATTTGCCAGCGTGGCCTCGTAGGCGGCGGGAATATGCCAGGCGATATAGGAAAGGTTCATGAGCAGCCACGCGGGCTTGAGCTGGACGAGGCCGTGGAAGAAGGCGCGCAGCCAGCGGCGACGAATGAGCGGACCGAGCACGGAGCGGACGAACCAGCGCGGGAGTCCGCGCAACAACGGAACGACAGGCGCACCGAAGACGATCAGCGGCGGCGCGATAGACATGAGCACGAAGTGCTGCGCCATGTGAATGGTAAGGAGCTGATCGTCGAGAGTGTCTAACGGGGAAGAGACGGCGATGACAAGCCAGACAATGCCTCCCATGAAGCAGCCCCATCGCCAGGGAGGAAAGTGGTAGGGGCGCGTCTTCCGGATTCGCAGGAATCCGACGGTATAGATGATGGCGGTCAGCGCCAGTGCACTACACACGATCGGGGGAAAATCCCAGTTTGCGAAAACGGTGTGAAACACGGCGCTACACGCTACTTTCCACCCGGTGATGCCGAAGGTTCCGAATCCGGGGCTTCTTCCAGTCCAGGCTTGGGCTGGTGAGCGGACTTGGAGGCCGGCTGGGTCTGGTTTTCGACAGCGAGTGAGGCATCGGCTGCCGGATGCGCGCTCGGCGGATGCAGCGTTTCGAGGAAGTGGACTAGCGCGGTAACCTCCGCCGGAGCGAGGTTCTTGCCATAGGCAGGCATGTTGCCCCCGCCCTGAATGACCTGGCGAATGAGCTGGTCTTCCGTCAGGCGCATCGCAACGGTGTCAAGCGCAGGGCCACGTTGGCCGCCGACTCCGGCGAGCGAGTGGCAGTTGCGACACTGCATTCCCTGAAAGATGATCGCACCCTGGCGCTGGATCGGAGATAGGTTCCGGAGATACTTTGCCGGAACCGTGTCTTGACTCCAGGCCTCCATCTTGGGGCTCCACGGGGTCTTCGTGCCGAGGTTGGTGAAGATTCCCCAGAGGACCGCGACGAAGATGAGGATCATGACGGCCACGGGGCGGCGATGCCAGCTCTTTTCGCCTTCCCCGGCATAGAACGGGAGCCCGATGAGGATGACGAGGATGACGGCCGGCACAATCAGCAGAACAGGTGTTTCGAGATTCGGCGGCAGATAGGAGAGAACCGCAAAGATCCAGAGGAAGAAGAAGTCCGGTTTGGGAGTAGTCCGGATGATGCTGGGGTCGGGCTGTCCGCCCGGGCCGTTGGGGCCAAACACAAAGGCGCAGATGACAACGGCGGCCACGATGCCGGCGGAGAACCAGACGTCCTTCCAGAAAGCACCGGGGATGAAGGGGATTCCGTCGTCATGAGCAAGCTTGTTGTACTCGGCGATGTAGGTAGAGCGGCGAACGGCCCGTCCGGGCATGGGCCACTCGTTGATGCCGAGCTTCAGGACCATCCAGACGTGCACGAGAGCGAAGACGAGCAGGAGGCCGGGAAGGATGAAGACGTGCAGCGCGAAGAAGCGGGTGAGCGTGGCTCCGGCGATGATAGGCCCGCCCAGCAGGAAGTGGACGAGCCACGCACCTATAAACGGCACGCGGCCCATGATGGATGCACCGATGCCGAGACCCCAATAAGCGTCCTGATCGAAGCGCAGGACCTGGCCGGTGAAGGCCATGCCGAGGGTAAACAGCAACAGGAAGACGCCAAGAACCCAGGTCAGCTCGCGCGGAAATTTATAGGAGCCGAAGAGAAAGACCTGTGCCATGTGGATGAGCACGACGGCGACCATGAAGTTCGATCCCCAACTGTGCATGGCGCGCAGGAACCAGCCGAGCGGAAGCTGGTAGTTCAGCACGTTCAGGCTGTGCCACGCCTGGCTCGCCGAGGGAACGTAGACGATGGCGAGCATGATGCCGGTGACAATCTGCAGCATGAGCAGCGTGAAGGCCGCACTGCCGAAGACGTAAAACCAACTCGCGGTGTTCCTCGGGACCGGATGCAGCGCTGCGTCCTTGACCGGGCCCTCAAGCTGAAGCCGCCGCTCAAACCAGTTGTAAGTGTTCTTTACCCAAGGCATGAGCCGCATCCTTTGTTTCCGAGAGTGTCCGGCATTTCAAGACCGGCGCGGTTAGCGAGAGTGGGGGTCTGCCCGGCGAAGATGTGAAGTTCGCTCCCGACAAGTTTGTATTCATATTCAAAGAGTCCGCGTGTCGGAGGGCCGGAGGCACGCTCGCCGTCGGCGTAATAGACGCCGCCATGGCAGGGACACATGAAGAGCTTGGACTGCGGGAACCAGCGGACGGGGCAGCCGAGATGAGCGCAGTTGATCGCAAAAACCTGGAACTGAGCGGATGAAATGTGGCGCACCCAGCAGGCGGTGTTGTCGGTCATTCCATCCCAGGGCCTTCTGTAGGGATTCACGTAGGTGGCGAGGCGTGTCTGGCCAACGGGAAACTGATCGATGGCGCCGAGCGAAATCCAGGAATTATAGTGCTTCCTGCCGCCCACAGGGCCGATGAGATAGCGAACGATGGGCGTGGCGATGGCGAGACCGACGAGAGCACTGAAGCCGGCGCCGATTTTGAGCATCAGCCAGCGCCGCGATATGACTCGCGGATCGTCCTGAGTGATTTTTTGTTCCTCGTGTACGATGTCCGTCATAATTCTTCCTCTAATGCGGGTAGTCCGGATGTGGATAGGGCTGGCCCGGCGTCGGACTGCGCCTGGAGGCGAGATACGCCACCACATCGGTTACTTCCTGATCTGTCAGAGCGTGCCCGGGTATGTAGCCGCGCCAGTCGGGCTGCCCGATATCGGGGCGGCCGGCAATGATGAGGGCGCGAAGCGACCGGTCGTTCACGAGTGCCAGATACTCGGGCGCGGTGATGTTTTCTGAAGGCTTCTGATGGCAGCGCGCACAGGCGGTCTGGTAAACCTGCTGGCCGCGGATCGTATCGCCTTTCAGCGTTGCCGTGTAAGGCGGCGGAGTCTGTCCGTTGAGCGCGTCGGGCTTTTGCCAGCGCGCGCGCATTCCGTGAACCAGCACGTCAACCTGTGCGTCGGTGAGAAAGCCACCCGCGGATTTGGCGAAGGCGGGCATCTGCGTGCCGGGCTCGCCGTTGGCGATGATCTGCCTCATCGAGGCGTCGTCCACCCAAGCCTGGTAGACGGGATTGGCGAGGTCCAGAGCCGCTCCGTTGGCGCCGTGGTCGCCGTGGCATCCGGCGCAGCTCTGGCTATAGAGGGCGTTGAAGCTGGTGACTGCGTCGGGGCGCGGAACCTCCGCACCAGGCCTCGGCTCACCGGGCCAGCGGCTGCAGCCGGCGATAGCCAGGAGTAGAACACAACCTGCGAGAGCGGGATATTTCATTCTTTGCGGTCCCCATCGTGGTCGTCGCCCTCGTCCTCGTGCGTCATGCCGGAAGCCTCGATGCCCATTCGCATGACGAACGGCAGCGATTGTCGCGTTTGTTTTCGAGTCTGGCGGGAGACGACCCATCCGGCCACCAGCCCGAACGCGACCTGCGATATGAGAAACCATCCCCAGGCGATGTTTTCGTCGAGGACCGGGTTGACGGTGTTGAGAAAGGCATGGATGAAGCCGGTCCACAGGACGGGAGCGAGGATGCCGCCGAGGATAATGGGATGGCGCGGCAGCATGGGGATCATGGCTCCATATACCAGCCCGACGAGGATGCTGACGACGGCCTGAATGACGCAGGCGATGAACAGACCCTCCCAATGAAACTGGGCGATGTCGGCGACCGATGGATTGCGCCAGTGGGCGACGCCCGCGCCGCCGAGAAGATTGACTGGCCACCAGATGCTGCCGTGGCTGATGTAGCCGTAGATGAGGGCGGGAGGAATCATGGCGAAGCCACCGGCAATGCCGCCCTTGATTCCCGACAGCACCGGGTAAGTCTCAAGCGGGAAGTGCTCGCGGTGATGCTCCGCGACAATCACGTGCTCGACATGCGGTCGGGTAGTTTCGATCTCCACATCTTCAACGACTACCGGGACCTTTTCGTGCGCTTCGTGAGGCAGGACCTGACGGAACCATCCGACCGCGCCGGCGAGCGCGAGGACAACGCCCAACGCGGTAACGCCGAGGGTGGTGACCAGCCCCAGAAAGGCCAGCGTAACGCCGAAGGCCATGATGATGGGCCACGCCGTCGGAGCCGGAAGATGGATGGTCTCGACATGCGGAACGGATTTGTTTTCTTCGCTCATAACCCCTATCGACCGACGATGTAGACGACCGTAAAGACGACGACCCAGACGGCGTCGACGAAATGCCAGTAGAGCGCGAAGACCTGAATGCGCGCGGAATGCTCCTCCCGGACTTTTCCGAGAAGCGTGAAGATCAGGATGGTGCTCAGGCCGATGATTCCGAACAGCACGTGGGTGGCGTGCAGCCCGACCAGCGAATAGAAGGTGGTCCCGAAAAGGTTGGTGCTGATGGTGAGGCCCTTCTCATAAATCAGGTTGTGCCACTCGATGCCGGTGCCGACGAGGAAGATAACGCCGAGGGCCAGGGTGAGTCCCCACAAAGCACCGAACAGCTTGATCTTGTTACGTTCCAGCGCGCGCTCGGAAAGCCAAATGGTGAAGCTGCTGGAGAGTAGGCAAATGGTGTTGACCACCGGAATCTCCAACACCTGCCGCGGCTGCGGTCCGTAGAGACTCTTGCCGATATAAAAGATGTAGGCGATGACAAAGATGGTAAAGATGGCCGACTCGCCGATGATGAGCGAGAACATGGCAATGCGCCCGCGCGAAGGCAGGACCCATTCGCTGGGCGTATCCGGGGCGCTGGGAACGAGAGTGGTCGCGCTCATTATTCGTATTTCCAGTCTGGATCGTCAGGGTGCTTCAGATCCCAAAGTGGACGCCTGCTCTTTACTTCAGGCTCAACAGCGAAGTTGTAGCTGGGCGGAGGCGAGGACGTGGACCATTCCAGAGTCCACGCATCCCAGGGATCGTTGCCCGCCTCTTTCCCTTTGTAATAAGACCAGACCAGGTTGTAGGCAAAGATAAGCACCGCAATGGCCTGAATGCCTCCTCCGATGGAGATGATCAGGTTGAGGTGTGCCCAGCCGCGCTCGGGCTCGTAGGTATAGATGGAGCGCGGCATGCCCATGAGACCCACGAAATGCATCGTGTCAAACGTGACATGGAAGCCGATGAGCATGAGCCAGAAGTGCCACTTGCCCAGGGTTGGGTTCATCATGCGCCCAGTCATTTTGGGGTACCAGTAGTAAAAGCCTCCAAAAACCGCGAAGATGATGGCGCCCACCAGCATGTAGTGGAAATGAGCAATGACGAAATAGGAGTTGTGGAGTTGCCAGTCGAACGGCGCGATGGTGAGGATGATGCCGGTAAGCCCCGCGATCAGAAACTGAAACAGAAACGCGGTGAGGAAAAGCATAGGCACCTTGAAGCGGATTTTTCCGCCCCACATGGTAGCCAGCCAATTGAAAATCTTGATGCCGGTGGGAACTCCGACCAACTCGCTTGAAAGGACGAAGAAGCTGTTGTCAACCGAGGTCATGCCGACCGTGAACATATGGTGGGCCCATACGCCGAGGCTGAGGAAGGCGATGCCCACCGACGCGGCCACCATGGCCGGGTATCCGAAGATGGCCTTCCTCGAAAAGACTGGGATGACCTCGTTGGCGATGGCGAAGGCCGGGAACACGAGGACATAGACCTCGGGATGGCCGAATATCCAGAAGAAATGCATCCACACGACGGCGGAGCCGCCAGCCTGGGTGTCGAAGAAGTGGCCACCAAGATAACGATCAATGGTAAGCATGACCTGCGCGGCGGTGAGCGGCGTAATGGTGATCAGCAGAAGACCGCTCACAGTCAACATAAGCCAGGAGAAAAGCGGCATCCGGAAGAGCGTCATGCCCTTGCAGCGCATGGAGAGGACAGTGGCGATAATGTTGATGGCGCCGCCGAGGGTTCCGATGCCGGTAACAATCAGCGAAAGCGCCCAGTAGTCAACTCCGTGGCCAGGCGAGAAGGCGCGGGAGGTCAGTGGCGCATAAGCCCACCAGGTGACGTCCGGTGCGTTGCCGACTCCGTAGAGGCCGCTGCCACCGATGAAGCTGTAATAGAGCATCGCACCGCCGAACGCCGTGAGCCAGAAGCTGAACGCGTTGAGGCGGGGAAACGCCATATCACGCGCGCCGAGCTGCAACGGGACAATGTAGTTGGCGAACCCGAACAGGAACGGCATGCCCATCAGAAACACCATGGTGGTGCCGTGCATGGTGAAGAGGCGGTTATACGTGTCGGGAGACAAAAAGTGGTTGTCGGGGAACGCGAGCTGAATGCGGATGGCAATGGCCTCCGCTCCCCCAACCACCAGGAAAAGTACCGAGTAAGCAATGTACAGGAGCCCGATCTTCTTGTGGTCCACCGTCGTGACCCACTCGTGTATCCACTCCAGAAACGTTTTTTTCGAGACACCCGCGGACGTCAGATCGAGGGTGCCGGTAATCGGGAATGTCTGGTCTGCCATCGCTTTTTCTCTACTTCAATGTCGACAGGTAATCGGTAAGCTCGTCGAGTTGCTGGTCGCTCAGCTTCATGGCGGGCATGAGCGCACCGGGTTTAAAGCTGTCAGGATCTTCAATCCACTGGCGCAGGTTCGCTTTGGTTAGGGGCACCGCGCCGGAGGCAATGGTGTCGCGACTCATCAGGTGAGTAAGGTCGGGGCCGAAACGGCCGGTAGCCACGGTTCCGCGAATGGTGTGGCAATTCATGCAGGCCTGAGTCTCAAAAACATGGCGACCGGCGACGACCGAGGGATCCTGAACGGCAGGCTGCTGCTGGTTTTTCACCCACGCGGCGAACTGCTGCGGAGTATCGACGTAAACGCGGATGAGCATTTTGGCGTGCTCGATGCCGCAGAACTGCGCGCACTGCCCCAGGTAGAGGCCCGGATGTTTAGGATCGATCCAGGTGAGATTGGGGGAGTTGGGAATGACGTCGGTTTTGCCGGCAAGCTGCGGCACCCAGAAGCTGTGAACCACATCGGCGGAAAGCAGCTTTAGATAGGTGGGCTTCGGGGCCGTGTCGCTACTGAGCGGCACATGCAGCTCATTGGCGGTGACGATGCCGAGATTCGGATAGCGGTATTCCCACCAGAACTGGTGGCCGACAACCGTGACGTTGAGCGCGGAGGGCGGCTTGGGGTGGTCCTGAATGGCGAAGATCATGCGGGCCGTCGTGAGAAACAGTACCACGACGATGAGAATCGGAATTACGGTCCAGGCAAGCTCGATCTGATTGCTGCCAAAAACCTGGGCCGGCTCCTGCGGGTCCTCCGGGTGGCGATCCCGATAGCGGATGACGACATAGGTCAGCAATCCACCAACAACGACGAAAATGCCTCCGACTACGGAGAGCGCGAAGAGCGCGAGGTGGACGATATCGGTTGCCGGTGTTGAGGCGGGTGCGAAAATGCTGGGGGTGGCCTGGGGACCATCCGCGAACGCAGCGCAAGGAAGCAGAACGAAGGCGGCAATTGCTGCTCCGCGCACTGCCCGCAACCATTCCCGATTCATGATTGTCCTTTCCCGGGAACAGCGTTCCAGCGTGTGGGTGAGATGACAGGAGCTGATGAGGTGTCGCGAAAGCTCATTTTAACAGGGTTTCTCGCGGATGTGTTCGGGGCGCCAACAGATCAACTGCATGCGCAGCCGAGAAACCCGCCTGTAGCTTATGTTTGCAAACGCGAGAAGCAGATTTCCGAGTTTGGTTCAACAATGTTTGCTTCGGCACAAGCGTAACAACACGAGAGCACGCTCGCCGTGACTTAGATCACATCGAATGGTGAAGGCGAGGCGACCGTCCGGAGTCTGTTACGGCGTGATTTATGGCGGCACTTCGATGAACGAGCACGTATAGTCGCATATACAACGGTTTTTAGAGAGAGAAAAGCAGGGGTTGCACGAGAATGGAAGAGACAGCTATGCCGATTAACGGACAGGCCCGCGATTTCCCCCATGCCATGCTGCGGGAGATCTACGAGCAGCCAGAGGCGCTTGCCGCTACGATCGAACGCTACGCTCCGAATGGGGCGCTGCGGGCGGAGGCGTTTCCGAACATCGCCGAGATTCTGGGCGGGCGGCAGCGGATGGTGATTGCGGCCAGCGGATCGAGTCGTCATGCGGGGCTGGCTGGGGAGATCATGCTGGAGGACTACGCGGGGCTGGCGGTGGACGTGGAGTACGCGAGCGAGTACTGCTACCGCTCGACGCACACGCTGCATGACCCCGGGGTGCTGGTGATCTCGCAGTCGGGTGAGACGGCGGACACGCTGGCGGCTCTGCGCGAGGCGCGCGGGCGGGGGCTGGCGACGGTGGCTATCACCAACCACGCCGACTCGACGATGGCGCGGGAGGCGGACTCGTCGCTGCCTACGGTGGCGGGAACGGAGAAGGCGATCCCGGCGACCAAGAGCTTCACGACGCAGCTGACGGTGCTGTACCTGCTGACTCTGTACCTGGCGCGGTTGCGGGGGCGGATGATGGGGCAGGCAGTTGCCTCGCATCTGGAACATTTTAAAGTACTTCCAGAGAAATTGGCGGCTGCGCTGCCGCGCTGGGAAGCGCAGGTGGGGAAGGTTTCCGACCATCTTTCTGATTCTAAAGGATTTCTGTATCTTGGGCGGGCGATTCATTACGCCATTGCACGGGAGGGCGCGCTGAAGCTGAAGGAGTCAGCGTACATGCAGGCCGAGGGGTATCCGGCGGGCGAGCTGAAGCACGGGCCGAACGCGCTGGTGAGCCCGGAGGCTCCGCTGGTGGTGCTGGCGACGCGGGACCTGGAGGATCCAGACTCGGTGCTGCGCTACCAGAAGACTCTGCAACTGATGCGCGACATGAAGGCCCAGGGGGCGACGACCTTCGCCGTGGTTACGGAGGGCGATGACGAGGCGGCGAGCCTGAGCCGGTATTCGGTTGCGGTTCCGGCGGCGGAAGAGTTTCTGCTGCCGCTGCTGGAAGTGGTTCCGTTGCAGCTATTTGCGTACTTCACGGCGATCCGGAACGGGGTGAATGTGGACGCTCCGCGGAACTTGGTGAAGGCGGTGGTGCGGGAGTAGGAGGACTGGCCGTCCAGGCAACTGCGGCTTTGCCGCCCCGGACCATTGAAAACATCAAAAAGTTTGTGTTGATCCTGAAAATAAAGGACTTAGTTGAAGTTGATCCTGTAAACAAAGGACTTAGCTGGATTAACCCTGAAAATAAAGGATTCCATCATTTTCAGGGATGCTGTGGCCTTTTCAGGGGTCGACAGTTCCGCCCGCAGGTGGCCGGGGAATTTGGCTTCTGGTTGTTTCGTGATTACCTCAAAAAATAAAAGTTGATCCTCAAAACAAAGGACTTAACTGAAGGTGATCCTGCAAACAAAGGACTTAGCGGGTTGATCCTGAAAATAAAGGGCTTAGGGTGAAATCGCCGGGTTTGTGCGCCGGTACGGACCGCAGATGCTTCGCTTCGCTCAACGTGACGGTCGTGCCGGGTGCGCCTGAAAAGCGAAAGGCGCAGCTTGCGGCTGCGCCTCTTGAGGAATCCTCCCTCCTCTTTCTATTTTATCAGTTTGGGAGGGGTTTTCCTGCATGGGGCAAGTGGCTGGATCGGAGAGAGTTAGGAGTTTTAGGGGGTTGACAGGGATAATTCCTTCAGAGAGAAGTGCCTTCGCGAACTCCGCGCAAACCCGGCGACGGAGCCAAAAGCTCACGTTCGAGAAAGTCTTTGTCTGGCACTGAATTGATCTCAATGATTCGAAGAAGCGCGCGAGACGCTACTCTCACTGATTCCTCGTATGCATTGGGGTTCTTCATTGGTGATCCATGTGCAGCTTTGGAACGGTCATCGTAGAGTTTGCTGAGCTGTTGAACAGAAGGTACCGCGATTCACCGGGCGGTTCCAAGAACGCGGCAATGTTCGTGCATACGCGGTATTTGAGCTCAGCATCTTTAGTGCTAAAGATTCTCTCCAGCCCTGCCCAAACTGACACCGTGCCGAGGGCCTTGCTGGAGCGATGACTGTTATAGAGAGACCCAACGGCGTAAAGAATGGCCTCGCTGTAACCAAGATCGACTGATGAATACCAATTCTGTTTGAGCCAGTTCGCCATCTCTGTGCTGATAGATGACGCTGCCGAAACCGCAGGGATTTGCTCGATGAGCTGAGCTTTAGCTCTCCCATCTCGAAGTTCCCGGCTGCTGACGGGAGACATGAGCGTGGTCGTAACAACATTCTCGGTTAGGAGTCGGAGGAGAAGCGCAATCCAACTGGCCCAGTCGTGACAGAGACACGCCATGCCCAAGGTCAAAGGAATCGAAGTCGAGTTGCACGCCTGACAACAAGTAGTAGAAGTGATACGCGTCGTCCACGGTCCGGTTCTCCTTCGTGGTGATCATAAGCCGTCATCGACCCACCCTATAAATGTGGCGGTCGAGAACGGCGGGTGGCCCGCTCAAGCTGCTTTTACTTGAGTGGGGTACAGAAGTACCCGCCCGAGTCAACTTTCTTTTGGGTGCGATTGACCTGTGAGCTTAATCTTCGGCCATGCCTTCCAGGCTCAAGCGCCTTCACGCGTCAGGGCAATCGCACTTCATCACTTTCTGCTGCTGGCATCGCCAGCCCTTCCTCTCAGACCCGTTGTCAAGAAGCACGTTTGAAGCCGGAGCCGAACGAGTTCGCCTCCGTTTCCAGCTTCGCGTCTACGGATACGTGGTGAATGCCGGATCATGTGCATCTGGCGGGTTGCTCCTATCTCAAACATTTTCCGCGATCGGTTGGGGCCGTGCCGCTGCAAAGGCCCACGTCTCAAAAGCGAGACGTGGGGCACCCTCAACCACGATTGGCTGTCCAGGGTAATTCGATTTCGACGGTTCCTGTCTCTCCTGTCGCGTAGTGGCAAAAACTGGACCACGGCCAGAGTTCCGGCTGAGCGACCAGACCGCGTTTCACCGGATTGCGGTGCATGTATCGCAGCTTTTCAATGCGCTTGCCGGCCGTGTACACATTGAAATCGTAATAGCGCGCCTGCCAGAATGGGCGTTCGCGCCGCTGCACTGCCACGGAAAGCTTTAATGCCTGGAGTGCTTTTGCCAGAATGGCCTTGCGCGGCTCGCTGACCAGCAGGTGAACATGTTCCGGCATGGCGACGTAGCCGATGACCAGGAAATCGTATCGAAGCCGCATGGTTTCCATGGATTGCTCGAAGAGATTTCTGGCGCTTGCGGTTTTCAGGTGGGACCGTCGGCGGTAACAACTGAAGGTGACGAAGTGGAGGTCGCCTGTCTGTTGGTAGCGCACGAGGGATTTTGGCATGGTGAGATCGTAAACCCACGTCTCAGAATCGAGACGTGGGGCACCCTCATTCTCATTCACATCCTGAACCCTAAGGTAACTTAGGTTCGTCTGAACCCTCATCTCAAAGTCGAGATGTGGGGCACCCGCACCCGCACCCGCTATTCGGGTGGTTCGGCGGCGATTAGGATTAGGGCTTCTTGTTTGGTGTGGATGCGGCCTTCTAGTTGGGCGTCTTCGGCTATGGCTAACAAGTGCTTGAATTGGGGGCCGGGTTTGTATCCCGCCTCTATTAAGTCGTGGCCGGTGAGGAGGAGCGCGGGGCGGACTTCTTCCTGCGGGATTTCTTCGTATTTCTGTTTGGCGAAGTCGTAGAGGTCGAGGCCTCCGTGGCTGGCGAGGCAGTCGAGGCGATGGAGGGCCAGGTGCTCGGGAAAATTGTTGAGGCGGAAGAAGCGCTTGAGGGTTGAGGCCTTCATGCGGCGGACGTCGCCGAAGCGCATGTGGTTCTGGACGAGGGAGGCGATCTGGGTACCGTCTTCGTTGGAGAAGCGGAGGCGGCGGCAGAGGTCTTCGGCGATGCGGACGCCGATTTCGACGTGGCCGTTGAAGCGGATGCGTCCGGGGCCGGGCTGGAAGGTGGCGGGCTTGCCGGAGTCGTGGAGCAGGGCTCCCCAGGCGAGGGTGGGCGAGGCAGCGGCGGGAAGCTGCTCAAGCAGCAGGAGGGTGTGGAGCCAGACGTCGCCCTCGGGGTGGAACTCGGGGGGCTGCTGGACTCCGTGGAGGCGGTCGATTTCGGGCAGGACCTGTTTGAGCAGGCCGGTGCGGTCGAGGAGTTCAAATGCGCGGCGGGCGCGGCCCTCGGTCAACATGCGGGTGAGCTCGTCGCGGACGCGCTCGAGGCTGACCTGATGGATTTGGCCGGCGTGGCTCCGGATGGCGGCTTCGGTGCGCGGCTCAATCTCGAAATTAAAGCGGGCGGCGAAGCGGACGGCGCGGAGCATGCGGAGCTTGTCTTCGTCGAAGCGCTGGGCGGGGTCGCCAATGGCGCGGATGAGCTTGGCGTCGAGGTCGGCGCGGCCCTGGACGAAGTCGAGGACCTGGCCGGTCTGGGGGTCGAGAAGCATTCCGTTGATGGTGAAGTCGCGGCGGAGGACATCCTCTTCGGCGCTTTCGGAAAAGCGGACGGACTCGGGGCGGCGGCCGTCGGCGTAGGCTCCGTCGCTGCGGAAGGTGGCGACTTCGGTGATGATCTGCTGGCCGTCGAGCTCGTCGGCAACGAGGATGACGCCGAAGTGCGCGCCGACGGCGAAGGTGCGAGGAAAGAGCTGGAGGACGGCTTCGGGATGGGCGCTGGTGGCCACGTCGAAGTCGGAGGGCGAGTTGCCGAGCAGGAGATCGCGGACGCATCCGCCGGCGAAGTAAGCGTCGTGGCCTGCGGCGCGGAGACGCTCGACGATGGATTCGGCGGCGAGTTGGGACGGAGGCTTTTCCACGTGTCTACTATAGAGAATGATGCGTGGGGATTCGAATTCCGGACTGATTCTGGGCATTGAGAGCTCGTGCGACGAGACGGCGGCGGCGGTGGTGCGGCGCGGTGCCGAGACGCTGTCAAACGTGGTGGCTTCGCAGATTGCGACGCATTCGCCGTATGGCGGGGTGGTGCCGGAGCTGGCTTCGCGGGAGCATTTGCGGAACATTGTTCCGGTGGTGCGGGCGGCGCTGCGGGAGGCGGGCGTGGGGTTTGCTGACCTGGACGCGGTTGCCGTGACGGAAGGGCCGGGGCTCGCGGGCGCGCTGCTGGTGGGCATCAGCTATGCGAAGGCGCTGGCGTTTGCGCTGAACAAGCCGCTGATCGCGGTGAATCATCTGGAGGGGCATATCCATGCTGTGCTACTGGAGCGGGCGGAGCTGGCGGCGCAGTCGCAGGGCGAGCCGCTGGAGCTGCCGGCGCTGGCGCTGGTGGTTTCGGGCGGGCACACGCATCTCTATCTGGCGCGGCGGCACGGCGAGGGGTGGGCGTATCGCAACGTGGGGCGGACGGTGGATGACGCGGCGGGCGAGGCTTTCGATAAAGTGGCGAAGCTGCTGGGTCTGGGGTATCCGGGAGGGCCGTGGATTGACGCGCTGGCTCCGCATGGGGACCCGCGTGCCGTGCCGTTTTCCTTTGCGCAGGTCAAGGCGAAGGCATATCGCAAAGGCAGCGACAAGACCGTGGCGGCGAAGACGCTGTTTTCCTTCAGCGGGATCAAGACGGCGGTGCTGCGGTATACGCAGGTGCATGAGATGGGCGCGAGCATTGAAGAACGGCGGAGGAGGCTGGCGGAGCGGCCGGGGATTCGGCCGGCCGAGGCTCGGGAGTTTTTTGATGGGCAGACGCTGGATTTGATTGCTTCGTTTCAGCGGGCGGTGGTGGAGGATTTGCTGCGCAAGACGTTTCGAACAGCGGAGAATTTTGGGGCGGCGAGTTTGCTGGTGTCGGGCGGGGTGGCGGCGAATCGGGAACTGCGGGTGCGCTTTACCGCGGAGGCCGCGAAGCGCGGGCTGCCGATTGCGTTTCCTTCACTGGCGCTTTCGACCGACAACGCGGCGATGATTGCAGCGGCGGCATGGCCGAAGTTTGCGACGGGGGAGTTTGCGGCGGAGACCGTGTCGGCGGACCCGGCGCTGGCGTTAGGGGACTAGGACTGGCCGGCGCAGGCAGGACTGGCCGTCCAGGCAGACGCGCCTTCGGCGCCAACCAGGCGTGGGCTTGAGTGGCTGCTCCCGTTGGTCGCGAGAGTCGCGTCGTGACGTTCTTCACGATCGTGAGTCATCGGCAGCGAGTTCACACAGAGGACGCTGAGCGCACTGAGGAATTCTTTGCTCGAGCATGGTTCTGCTGTGAGGGCGGGAACATTGATTCGCTATAATCAGACGGCGAGCTATGGATACTCCGAACCCTATTCTGGACGGCAAGCAGGTGCTGGAAATTGGCGATATTATGGCCATTCTCCCGCATCGCTTCCCTTTTCTGCTGATCGATCGACTGATGGAGATCGAGCGCAAGAAGCGCATTGTCGCGCTGAAGAACGTCAGTATCAACGAGCCGTTTTTTGCGGGGCACTTTCCGAATTTCCCGATCATGCCGGGCGTGCTGATTGTGGAGTCGATTGCGCAGGCCGGCGGCGCGCTGCTGCTGACCGAGATTCCGGACCGCGAGAGCAAGCTGATGGTGTTTACCGGGATCGAGAGGGCGAAGTTCCGGCGGCCGGTGGTGCCGGGCGATCAGCTTCGGATTGAAGTGAATGTGCTGAACTGGCGGCCGAGGGCGGTGCGCATGGAGGGCCATGTGACGGTCGAGGGCAAGCTGGTGTGCGAAGCGACGGTGATGTGCCAGCTTGTGCCGCGCACTCCGCAAGTGCCTGCCGCGCTTCCGGGAACAGCGCCGGGACCGACCCCGGAAACGGGTAGCGCCGAGTGAGCATTCACCCGACGGCGATTGTCGCTCCGGGGGCGGTGGTTCCTGCGTCGTGCGTGGTTGGACCTTATTCGACGATTGGGCCGAATGTGGTGCTGGGCGAGGATTGCGAGCTGGTTTCGCATGTTGTGCTGGACGGGCACTTGACGGCGGGAGCGCGGAACCGGTTTTTCCCCTTCGCGTGCGTGGGCGTGGCTCCGCAGGACCTTAAATACAAGGGCGAGCCGACGGGCGTTGTGCTGGGCGATGACAATGTGATTCGCGAAAGCGTGACGATTTCGCGCGGGACGGCGGGCGGCAGCGGGACGACACGCGTGGGCAGCGGATGCCTGATTATGGCGTACTCGCACATTGGGCACGACAGCGTGGTTGGCGACGGCTGCATTCTGGCGAACAGCGCTACGCTGGCCGGGCACGTCATCGTTGAGGACTACGCGACGGTGGGCGCGCTGAACCAGGTACATCAATTTTGCCGGATTGGGAAGTACGCCTACACGGGCGGAGGCACGACGGTCACGCAGGACGTGCTGCCTTTTTCTCTGACTTCGGCGAAGCGGGAGACGCGCGCTTATGGGCTGAACAAAGTGGGGCTGGAGCGGCGGGGATTTGATGATGCGCGGCTGCGGGCGATTCAACATGCGTATCGGCTGCTGGTAGCCGCGAAGATGAACACGGCGCAGGCGATTGCCAGGTTGAAAGAGGAAGGCATCGCGACGGAAGACGTGGCTTATCTGGTCGAGTTCATCGAAAGCTCAGAGCGCGGAGTTTTGAAGTAACGCGTATGAAGCTCGGACTGATTGCGGGCAACGGGCGCTTCCCTTTTCTGCTGCTGGACGCGGCGCGCGCGCATGGCGCGGAGGTTGTGGTCGCCGCGATCAAGGAAGAGACCGATGCGGAGATGGACGCGCGGGCCGCGGCGGATGCGGGTGTTCGGGTGCACTGGCTTTCGCTGGGCGAGCTTTCGCGGCTGATCGAGACCTTCCAGAAGGAAGGCGTGACACAGGCGGTGATGGCCGGGCAGGTGAAGCACAAGCAGATCTTTTCGAGCATCCGGCCGGATTGGCGGCTGGGGAAGCTGCTGCTTTCGCTGCGGACGAAAAATACCGATATGCTGCTGGGCGCGGTGGCGAAGGTTCTGGGCGACGAGGGGATTGAGGTGATTTCTTCAACCGCCTACCTTGAACCACTGCTGGCAAAGCCGGGCGTGATGACGAAGCGTGCACCTTCAGACGAGGAAATGCTCGACATTCGTTATGGGCGCGAGGTGGCGCGGGCGGTTGCGGGATTTGATATTGGCCAGACGGTGGTGGTGGCGAGCCAGGCGTGCGTGGCGATTGAGGCAATGGAAGGCACGGACGCGGCCATGGAACGGGCCGGCGCGCTGATGGGCACGCTGGAGGACGAGGCTTCGACGCTGGACCGGTCGCTGACGGTGGTGAAGGTGGCAAAGCCGAATCAGGACATGCGGTTTGACGTTCCGGTGATCGGGGTGGGCACGATCGAAGCGATGGGGAAGGCGGGGGCGACGTGCCTGGCGATTGAGGCGGGGCGGACGCTGGTGTTTGACCTGGACAAGATCGTGGAGAAGGCAGACGCCGCCGGAATTGCGATTGTGGCATTGGAACATTGATAATGGGGCGTTCCGCTATCGGAGCGAGGAGCGTCACCAATGTCGAAACTCAGTCTGGTTCTTACCGCCGTGGTTGTGGTTGCCATTGGCGGATTTGCTTTCCGCAGCTTTGCAGATAACAGCAGCAACAACCCGATTCCACAGGCCGGCCAGAAGGCGCCGGAATTTACCCTTCCCAACCAGAGCGGCACACCGGTGAATCTGGACCATTATCGGGGCAAGTGGGTGGTGCTGTATTTCTATCCCAAGGACATGAGCCCCGGCTGCACTATTGAAGCACACAACTTCGAGCAGGACCTGTCGCGCTACAAGGCGGCGAACGCGGTGATTCTGGGCGTGAGCGTCGACACGGTGGCTAGCCACAAGCAATTCTGCGCGAAGGACAGCCTGACGTTCACGCTGCTGAGCGATTCAGAAAAGAAGGTGACCAAGGAATACGGCTCGCTGGGCAATTACATGGGGTTCAAGATCGCGAACCGGAATACCTTTTTGATTGATCCGGAGGGAAAGATTGTGAAGGTGTGGACGAAGGTTGATCCGGCGCACCACAGCCAGGAGGTGCTGGCGGAACTGCATGGGCTTGAAAAGCACTGATCGCTCGGCCGGATGAAAGTTGTCAAGACCTTTTGTGGCTAAGTGGATTACTTTCAGCAACTTGGAAATGCATGTGATTTATTTGAATTCGCAATAATTAAGTTAGATGGAAAATGAATGAAGGGCACGGCTTCTGGCTGTGCCTTTTCTTTTTGTGGCGCGCCGCTCTTTGGAGCGGCTTTTTTGTTGCCTTGGACTTGTGGCCTTGGTTCAGGCCGCTCTTCCGGGGGCGGCCTTCTTTGTTGCCTTGAAGGAGATTGAATCGTGATTCGTCATTTCGCCAGTCGTTACAGCGGGTGGGTCCATTCGATGCTGGTGGGCTGGAACCTTATTGTCGGCTTCTGGATCGGCAGCCAGGGCTTTCGCGATGAGGTTGCGGGGCTTCAGCATGCGCTTCGCCTGCCTACGTGGACACTGGCGCTGTTCACCGGGCTGATCAACATTACTTTTGCTTATCGCGCGTGGAACAAGCAGCGGTAGGAAACCATTCACCAAAAATTGAAAGGGAAAATCGAATGTCGTCTGGATTCAGTTCGTTTTTGCAGCATGTTGGCAATTTTTTCAAGACCGTCTTTTCTGACGCTACGAAGGTCGCGGAAGTCGCGGAGCCGGTGGTGGATATCGCGTTCCCGACGGTGGCCAGTCTTTACAACTTCACCGTTCAGCAGGCAGCGCTGGCCGAAACCGCAGCCGAAGGAGCGCAAGGAGCCGGGGCGCAGAAGCTGGCCGCGGTGGTTGCCGCGGTTACGCCGTATGCGACTGCTTCGCTACAGCAAGCCGGTATACCGGCTCCCACAACAACCCAGATTACGGCTTATGTGAACGCCGTGGTGGCATCGCTCAACGCGCTGCCTGCTCCGGTTGCGGCTGCGGAGACGGCGAGCGCTCCGGCCGCCTAGGAGCGCGGGCGTTGATGCAGGGCCAGCCCGGAGCCTTTCAATCCGGGCAATTTCAGTTTGGGCATTTTCAGGGGGCATTTTTCACGAGTAAATTTCACGGACGACGGCGCGGTGTACATGGACGGGGAGCTTGCGATAGGGTGGACTTTCAGCTTCCTTCGGAGGGGTATGAGTTCGAGCGCGCCGTTCAACCTTGAAGCCGCAGCACGCCAGTCGATGATCGATCATGGGTTTGAGCCGGAGTATCCGGCGGCGGTGCAGCAGGAAGTAGCCGAGTTGGAGTTGCATCCGCCGCAGAAGCCGGCGGGGATTGAGGACCTGCGGAATCTGCTGTGGTCTTCGATTGACAACGATACGTCGCGCGATCTGGACCAGATTGAGTACGTGGAGACGCGGGCTGACGGCAGCATTCGGGTGCTGATCGGGATTGCGGACGTGGATGCGTTTGTGCCGAAGGGGTCGGCCATCGATAAACATGCGGCGACGGAAACGGTCACGATCTATACGGGCGTGAAGAATTTTTCGATGCTGCCGGATGAGCTTTCGACGGGGCTGACTTCGCTGCTTGAGGGCCAGGACCGCGTGTCGATGGTGACGGAGTTCACGCTGGACAAAGATGTGTGCGCGACGGAGAGCTGTGTGGCGTCGAGCAGGATTTATCCGGCGCTGGTGAACAACAAAGCGCAGCTTGCTTATAACGGCGTGGGCGCATGGCTGGACGGCAAGGCCGAGGCTCCGGCAAAGGTCGCGGCATCCAACCCACTACAGGCGCAACTGAAGCTGCAGGACCAGATTGCCGAGCGGCTGCGGGCGGAGCGGTTCAAGCACGGCGCGCTCAACATTGAGACGATTGAGACGCACGCGATTCTGACCGGGAAGGCGATTGACCTTGAGGCACAGCACAGAAATTCGGCGACCGACCTGATTGAGGATTTCATGATTGCCGCGAACGGGGTGGTGGCGCGGACTCTGCAGGCGAAGAGGCTTTCTTCGATTCGACGGATTGTGCGGACGCCGAAGCGGTGGGACAGGATTGTGGCGCTGGCGGACGGGCTGGGTTGGAAGCTTCCGCCGACTCCGGACTCGAAGGCGCTGAATGATTTTCTTTTGCAGCGGAAGAAGGATGACCCGGACCATTTCGCGGACCTGTCGCTGGCGATTGTGAAGCTGCTGGGCCCGGGTGAGTATGTGCTGGAGCGGGCCGGCGATCCGCCGCAGGGGCACTTCGGGCTGGCGGTGGACGACTACACGCACTCGACGGCTCCCAATCGACGGTATGCGGACCTGGTGACGCAGCGGCTGCTGAAGGCGATGATTGCGAGCACGGCCTCGCCGTATTCGGATGAGGAGTTGTCCGCCATCGCGCTGAATTGCACGACCAAGGCGGCGGCGGAGCGCGATGTGGAGCGGCTGATGCAGAAACGCATTGCGGCAGTGGCGATGCGGCACCGGATCGGCGAGAAGTTCCGCGGGATTGTGACCGGCGTGACGCCGAGTGGAACGTTTGTGCGCACGCTGGCTCCGCATGTGGACGGGATGCTGGTGCGCGGACAGAAGGGCGTGGACGTGGGCGACCGGCTGAACGTGCAACTGGTGCATACCGATCCGGAGCGCGGGTATATCGACTTTGCCCGCACCTGATTTTCGCTCATCTTTTTGAGGGGATGACAGCTCATGCGGCCCCATCTGGCGACTCTGGTCGAGGATTTCCGGAAATATGGGAAGGGAACCGCGATTGTCACCTATCGCGGGAACCGGCGGATTGCTTCGAGCTATGCGGAGCTCGCCGAGTTGGCGGATCGGGTTGCGACATTTCTGATCGAGCGCGGGATTCTCTCAGGCGAGCGCGTTGTGCTGTGGGGGCAGAACGGCGCGGAGTGGGTGGGTGCGTTTTTTGGCTGCATGGTGCGAGGTGTGATCTCGGTTCCTCTGGATGCGGCGGGCAGCGTGGACTTTGCGAAACGGGTGATTGACGAAACGAAACCCCGGCTGCTGATTGGCGATGCGGAGCTTCTGAAGCAGCTTGACGAGTCGGTACTAGACGGGTCGCTGGAGAAGCTCGCGTTTGAGGATTTCGCTTCGGCGCTGCCGCAGGCGGCGGGGCCGGTTTCGGTTGATGCGGCGGTGAACGCGAACAGCCCGGTGCAGATTCTGTTTACGTCGGGCACGACTGCGGAGCCCAAGGGGATTGTGCATTCGCACCGCAACGTGTTGGCCAGCGTGGCTCCAATCGAACGCGAAATTGAGAAATACAGGAAGTATGAGCGGTGGGTGCATCCGCTGCGGTTTCTGCACACGCTGCCGCTGAGCCATGTGTTCGGACAATTCATGGGGTTGTGGATCCCCCCCCTGCTTGGGGCTGAGGTTCACTTTGAGTCGCGCTTACAGGCGCAGCGACTGATGGAGACCGCGCGACGCGAGCGCATTTCGGTGCTGGCGGCGGTCCCACGCGTGCTGGGATTGCTGCGTGATTTGCTTGTATCGCAGGATGCGGAGCTGGTGGGCAAAATTGAAGCGGCGCGCGGCGAAAAGATCTGGAAGCGGTGGTGGCGCTTCCGGAAAATTCATCGCAGCTTCGGGTACAAGTTCTGGGCGTTTGTATGCGGGGGCGCTTCGCTGCCGGAGGACCTTGAATCGTTCTGGAATGGGCTGGGCTTTGCGTTGGTACAGGGCTACGGGATGACCGAAACGGCGGCGCTGATCTCGCTGAATAATCCGTTCAACATTGGCAAGGGCACACTCGGGAAGGTTCTGCCGGGGCGCGACGTTGAGATTCGCGACGATGGGGAAATTGTGGTGCGCGGCGACATGGTTTCCACCGCGACGTGGCGGGATGGAGCGATGCGGCAGTCGGATTCGCCATGGCTGGCGACGGGCGATCTGGCGCGCAAGGACGAGGAAGGGCGGCTGCACTTCCTGGGACGCAAGAGCCAGGTAATCGTTACGCCGGCGGGGCTGAATGTGCATCCCGAAGATGTGGAAGCGGCGCTGAATGCGCAGGGCGGCGTGGAGGCTTCGGCAGTCGTTCCGATGCTGTCCGGCGGCGGGACGGAGCCGGCGGCGGTACTGCTGTTTCGCGGCTCGCGGAAGGATGCGCACAAGGCAGTGGTGGCGGCGAATGCGCAGCTTGCGGATTTCCAGAGGGTGCGACTGTGGCGCGTCTGGCCGGAACTGGATTTTCCACGCACATCGACGGGGAAGATTCAGCGGCGCAAGGTGACGGAGTGGGTGAACGCGCAACACACGAAAGAGGGTGCGGACGAAGCTGGGTCGGATGCGCTGCTGGGGCTGATTGTTTCAATCACTAAGGCGCATCCGGAGAATACGGGTGATGATGCGCGGCTACAGGAAGATTTGCAACTGGACAGCCTGGGCCGCGTGCAGTTGCAGGCGGAGCTGGAGCAGAAGCTGGGCTTGACGCTAAGCGACACGGCTCTGGAGCAGGCTGCGACGCTGGGCGAGCTGCGTCGGGTGTTGGGATTCGACGTGGCAGCGGCGTCCGAGACCGACTTGCAGAGTGGGTCTGCGGGAGAAGCGCCTGTGCCTGCTGCGGAGGCGCGTCGGGATGTGTATCCGCATTGGCCGTGGCGGTGGCCGGTGCAGGCGTTGCGCGCGGGATTTATTGAGTGCGTGCTGCGGCCCCTGGTGTGGACGCTGGCGGCTCCTGCGGTTCGGCGCGGGGGGGCGCTGGAACCGAACCGGCCGCTGCTGGTGATTGCGAACCACGTGAGTTTGTATGATGTTCCGCTGATTTTGTATGCGCTGCCGGGGCGGATGCGGCGGCGGGTAGCGGCGGCGATGGCGGCGGATATCCTGGACGATTGGCGGAAGCGGCGGAATCAGGGTTCGTGGATTGTGAATGCGCTGGGGCCGGCGATGTGGCTGCTGGTGACAGCGCTGTTCAATGTGTTTCCGCTGCCGCGCAGCGCGGGTTTTCGGCGAAGCTTTCAACATGCGGGTGAGGCGCTGGACCGGGGCTACAACGTGCTGGTTTTTCCGGAAGGGCGGCGATCGGAGGAAGCCGTGTTGCAGCCGTTCCGCCCGGGAATCGGCCTGCTGGTTGCGGAGTCGAGGACGCGGGTGCTGCCCGTTGCGATGGGCGGGCTGGGCGCGATGATGGCCGGCAAGCAGAGATGGTTTCGATCCGGCAAGCTGAAGATTGTGGTGGGGACGCCGATGACGTTCGGGCCTGAGATGAGCGCGGAAGAGATTGCCGCGCGGCTGCATGGGGAGATGGTTCGCCTGCTTGGTTGATGTGACTTAAGTGCCGTGGTCAGGAATTGCCGGCAGCGCGACAATCGATGAGAATGTCTCCCTGGGAAAAGATTCGGCTGCGTTGGTTCGAGGGCTTGATCGAATGGCTTGAGCGCCTCGCGAATCGGCGTGGAAGCGAGGCTCCGCACCTTGCCACAGGACGGCGCGGCGAGCGAGCGGCGTTCTTTTACTTACGGCGGCTGGGGTTTGTGGTTGCGGCGCGAAGGTGGCGCTCGGCGAAGGCCCGCGGCGATCTTGATTTGGTGGCTTGGGAGAACGACGTTCTCTGCTTTGTCGAAGTGAAGACGCGAACGACGCGCGCGGTAGCTCCGGCGGAGGTCGCCGTGAATGCGGAGAAGAAACGCATGCTGCGGAAGATGGCGCATTACTACATCCGGCAGTTGCCACAGCGGGACGTTCCGGTGCGGTTCGATATTCTTTCGATTTATTTTGAGGTGGGAAAGCCGGCCGATTTTGAGCTGTTTCGTGGAGCATTCGGCTGGGAGTGAGTTGCGAGTCATCAGGGCTTCGCCGCGCAGATGGCGCAGATGCTTTCTCCGAATTTCGCGGCCTTCTCGGGGCCGATTCCGTTGACCTGGAGAAGATCTTCCATCGTCTTTGGGCGATCGAGCACGATGGCCCTTAGAGTTTTATCTCCGAAAATGCGGAAAGCCGGGAAGTTGTTTTTCTTCGCTTCATCGAGACGCCAGGCTTTCAGCTGCTTTTCGAGATCGAGCTCGGCTGGAGTCAATTCCGGCTCTTGAAGTGCGGGCTTTCCATTGGATGTTGCCGGCTTTGATGCTTTTGCTGCCGAGCGTTTTTGCGGGGCGGTTGTGTCGGATGCGTCGGGAATGAAAAGGCGCAGATCAAAGACGCTGTGGAGTTCTTCGCCTTGTTCGGTGAGGCTTACTTTTTGATACGCGACGGTGCGGCCGTCCTTCTCGAACTCGGTCTCTTCGAGCGTGGTGTAGCCGCCGCGGGCCATGGATGCGAGCAGGGCTTCAAACTCGTCGCGCTCCATTTGCTCGCGCGGGAAGAGCTGTTTGTGGAGCTTTCCGGTGGACATCGACTGCACGGGACGCAGAGCGCGGGCGATGCTGAGCACGGTTTCCTTTTCTTGCGCTGTGAGCGGGCGGAAAACTTGCGCGATGGCTTCGGACGGTGCGCAGAAGTCGCAGAGATTGCAGCGGCGGGCCGCGTCGTCCACGTCTCCAAAGTGCTCGATGAGAGCGCCCATGCGGCAGCGGCCTCCTTCGGCGTAGCGCATGACTTTTTCGATTTGCTGCTGGTGGAAGTTGCTCTGCATGGCATAAGCAGCACGCCATTGGCGGCCGCCGGCGGTTACGTTGCCGTCGTAATCGATGACGGCCCCGCCGTGCGCGGCCAGTTTTTCGAGCGCGCGGGAGAAAACGTCGGAGTCGATTTCGAGGTCGTCGCCGAGGTCGTTGGCGTTGCGGGGATTTGCGGTGAGTTTTTGCGCGATGCGGTCGAGGATGGCGAGATCCGGGTAGTCGCGCTGATGGAAGAAGTCGTGCGTGCGTCGGTCGGCGTAGGAGTGCATGAGGATGGCGCGCCTGGGCTGGCCGTCGCGGCCCGCTCGGCCTATCTCCTGGTAATAGCCTTCGAGGCTGGCAGGGAGGGCGGTGTGGACGACGGTGCGCACGTTGGGCTTGTCGATGCCCATTCCGAAGGCGATGGTAGCGATGATGACTTCGAGGCGGCTTTCGAGGAAATCGCGCTGGAGGCGCTCGCGGGTTTGCGGGTCGAGCCCGGCGTGATAGGCGGCGCTCGGGAAGCTTCCAGCGAGCTCGGCGGCGGTGGCTTCGGCCTCTTTGCGCGTGGGCGCATAGACGATGGCCGGCCGGCGGCCGCGGGCTTTGAGAAGCTCGCGCGTGAGTTCGGCGCGGCGCGGTTTGGAAACTTCGACGGCTTCGATGGCGAGGTTGTGACGGCGGAAGCCGTGAATGAATCGGGCGGGGCCGGAGAGTCCGAGCTGCTCGACAATATCGTTCTGCACGACGGGCGTGGCGGTCGCGGTGAGCGCGACGACGGGCGCGGGGCGCAGCGAGGCGATGTGCTGGCCGAGCAGGCGGTAATCGGGGCGGAAGTCGTGTCCCCATTGCGAGATGCAGTGAGCCTCGTCGATAGCGATAAGGGAGGGCTTGCGTCTGGCGAGCATTTCGACAAAGCCGGGGACGCGGAGGCGCTCGGGTGCGAGGAAGAAGAATTGCAGATGGCCGTCGAGGTAGTCGCGACAGATTTCACGCGAGGCGGCGCGATCCATGCCGGAATGGATGCGTCCCGCCCGGAGACCGAGCGCGGCGAGTTTGGACGACTGGTCTTCCATAAGCGCGATGAGCGGGCTGACGACGAGGGCGGTTCCTCCACGAACCAGCGCGGGCAGTTGATAGCAAAGAGATTTGCCGGAGCCTGTGGGCATGACCAGCAGGACGTCCTCGCCGGCGATGGCGGCCTCGCAGGGCCGCTGCTGGTTGGCCCGGAAGGCGGAGAATCCGAAGATTTGCGCGAGGATTTCGTGCGGGGTGGTCACGGGGATTAGTTATAAGTGTAAAAGACGTGGAAGGGGAGAGATTCGCCAGGACCTGCCGAAATGACAAGGCTTGTTCGGAGAGTCTTACATTTTGCCGGTTTGGAATGTGGCATAATGTAGGTAGGTGGATTGGCTATGAATGCGGTTAGCATCCAGATTGGCGATTGGCTTGGGTTGCAGGCTCCGGCCTCGGAGTCGGACATTCTTCGCATTGTGGAAGGGCGGCTGGCCCCTTCGGTTGTCAAGCGCCTGAAGGCGCTGGGGCTGGAACGGGCGGAGATTGATGAGATTGTGATTCCGGCGCGGACACTGCAGCACCGGCGCTCGCGTCGCGAGAAGCTGACGATGGAGGAATCCGACCGCGTGCTGCGGGCGATCCGCGTACTCTCCTCGGCGGAAGCGATCTATGGCAGCCGCGAAAGGGCGCTGGCGTGGCTGCGAAGGCCGCATCCTCGCCTTGAGGGCCGGGTTCCGTTGTCGCTGCTGAAGACGGATACGGGCAGCCGCATGGTTGAGGAGCTGCTAATTCAGATTGACGAAGGCATGTTCGTCTAAAATGACCTTCTGGCGAATCAGCCGCCACAAGGACCTTCGCGGGGCCGGCGGCCTGCGGGCGGATGGTCGCTGGCACTACTCGGGTCAGCCAATTCTTTATTTAAGCGAGAGTCCTTCGGCTGCTCTGCTGGAGGTGTGCGTGCATACGGCCGCGAATGATGTTCCGCCGGATTTCACGCTGCTGAGGATTGAGGGACCGGAGGTGAAGGTTGCCTCGGTTGCCGCCAATGAGCTGCCCAAGGGGTGGCAGGAGCGGGTGGAGACGACGCGCGAGCTTGGAATGAAGTGGCTGCTGGCGAGGAAGAGCGCCCTGCTCAAGGTGCCGAGCGCGATTGTTCCCGAGACGTCGAACTATCTTTTCAATCCGGTCCATCCGGATGCAAAGAAGTTTCGCGTTGCGGAGACCTTGGTCTGCCCGTTCGACGTGCGCATTAAAAAGTGATCGGCGCAAGATAGGGAGCAAAAAGCGGCCCCTCGAGTGAGGGGCCAATCTGCCTTGGTTCTCTCGTTGTGTGAGAGCTTGTTGCGTGCCTTCTGTTATTGGTTTTGTGGAACCGCTGGCTGCGACGCAGCACCCTGAGGGGAGGGCTGCGCGGAAGACTGCTGCGTCGCACCAATCGGCGAACTGCCGTCATTTGACGGCGAGTTCAAGGCCGCTAAACTGTTCTGCATAAGGGTCACGTGGACTACACTACCACGTGTGACTGGTTCTGAGTCGTTAAATGCGTTGCCCATCGCCACTTCGTGAATACGATAGACGGGAACCTGATGCTCGGCCAGATAACGGGCGACCGCCTGTGCCATGTGCTGCGAACTGCGGATACCGGCCTGTCCACGCATGTGCGAGTAGCCTGTTACTTCGATGAGGTAGCCTTTCTGTCCCTGAACCTGGGAAGCAATTTGGGAGAGGGCATCTTTGGCGCGGCTGTTCAGCATGGTCTGGCCGGAACGGAAGCGAATCTCCGTATCATTGACCTTTTGATAGTGGTCGATATTGCTGACCGTGGTGTCCAGTTGCGCAGTCTGCGTGCTGGCCTGTTGGGCAAGCTGGTTCGCCTGGTTGGCGGTGGTGTTCGCCGCAGTTGCCGTTTCACTCGCCTGGCCGGCGGTGGCTTCCGCATGATGAATTCCGGCCTGAGCGCGGGAATCCACGTCCTTGATGTCGCGCGCATTCTGCGCCTGGAGCTGATCAAGTTCATTCAGGCGATCCTTGACGGGATCGAGCTGCCGATGGACCCACTTTTTGCGGGCGAAGGGGTTCATGTGTCCCCAGAAGCCCTCGTTGGATTTGACCGGGAGAGGATGGCCGGTGGCGTAGGTGCTGTTGTCGTTCGCGTTCACACCAGTGGTCGCACCGGTCTGCACCTGCGGAGGAGGTTGGGGGGGAGGGCTGGACTGCTGCGCAAATGCGGGAACTCCGAGGCTGGCCGCAACGAGCAGGGCCGAAAGCACCGAGGGAGTGGGGAGAAACTTCAATTTGTTCTTGTATCCTGTCATTTTCTTTTATCTGCCTTCCTTCGCATGTTCTTGCGAGCACACCTCGGAAGCTGCGCAGCGTCCTGTATGCCGGGAGATAGAGCAGGTGGCGTGCCAAAGCAGTCGGCTTCCCAGGATTTCCGTAACTCATTGATAGGATGGGATGAAGCCGGAAGAAGGTTGGCAGCTCGTGGCTCCCTAACTATGTAAAAATTTCCTGCTAGAGATTTCTGGAGCAAGGGCCTGGAAAAATCTGCTCGACAGGCGATTTTTACCGGACTGCGCCGGACCGGGCAAGAACCTCGGCCAGGTGGATGGCGCGGCGGGGGGAGTTCTGGGCGATTTGCTCCCGGCAACTGAAGCCATCGGTCACGATGAGGGTTTGCGGGGCGGCCTGGCGAACGGCCGGCATGAGGATGCGCTCGGCAAGTGTTTGCGAAACCTCGAATTTCTCGCGCTCGAAGCCGAAGGGACCGGCCATGCCACAACAGCCAGAATCGAGGAGGGTTACTTCTGCCCCGGTGCGCTGGAGGAGGGCCAGTTCAGAGTCCATTTTCATGAGTGATTTATGGTGGCAGTGGCCGTGGAGGACCACCGTTTGTCCGGCGAGGTCGGGCGGCTGGTAGCCGGGCACGTGCTGGGCCAGGAAATCGCTGAGGATATAGCTCTGATTGCGGAGACTGGCGGCGCGAGCGTCCCGAGGAAAGAAATTGCGAAGCTCATCGCGGAAGACACTGGCGCAGGAGGGCTCGAGAAAGACGATAGGCATGCCGGAGTCGATCTCCGGGGCCAGAGTTTGGAGGACATGCTCGAGATAGCGGCGCGCGGCGGGCAGGAAGCCGAAATCGTAGAGGGGGCGGCCACAGCAGAGATGTTGGCGCGGGACGTTCACGGTGCATCCGGCGGTTTTGAGCACTTGATGGGCGGCGGCGAGCGTTTGCGGATGGTAGTAGTTGTTCCAGGTGTCGGGCCAGAGGAGGACGGAGTTGGCTCCGTTGCCGGCGGGCGCGGGGCATTGGCTTTGGAAGCTGCGCGCGGCGAACCTGGGGAGGCGGCGTTGCGGGGCGACTCCAAGGACCGCTTTGACTGCGCTGCTGACGCCGGGCAATTCGAGCGGCAGGTTGGCGAGTCGCGGCGTTAGGCCAGGAATTGCCGAGGCGAGACGTGCCCACTTGTCCATGAAACCGAAGGCGTAATCGCGCAGGGGGTGGCGGTGGCTCTGATAGTAGTGCGCGAGGAACTCGGCCTTGTAGGTAGCGATGTCGACGTTGACCGGGCACTCGGTTTTGCAGGCTTTGCAGGAGAGGCAGAGGTCGAGCGATTCCTTGACGGCTTCGCTTTGCCATCCCTCGTGGCGGAGGTTGCCTTGGAGCATCTCCCATAGCAGGTGGGCGCGCCCGCGGGTGGAGTGCTTCTCCTCGCGGGTGGCCATGTAGCTGGGACACATGGATCCAGAGTCCACCTTACGGCACGCGCCGACGCCGACGCAGCGGAGCGTGGCCTCAGAGAGCGAGCCCTTGTCGTCGGGAAACTGGAAGAAGGTTTTTTCGTGATGCGCCTTGTATCCGACGCCGAGGCGGAGATTGTCGGTGGGACCGTAGATTTCCGGGCCAGAGAGCTTGCCCGGGTTCATGCGATTCTGCGGGTCCCAGACGGACTTGAATTCGCGGAACGCCTGAACAAGCTCAGAGCCGAACATCTTGGGCAGCAGGGCGGAGCGGGATTGGCCGTCTCCATGCTCGCCGGAAAATGAGCCTCCATGGGCGACGACAATGTCGGCGGCGTGGTCGATGAAGTCGCGGTATTTGTTGATACCCGCGGTGGTTTCGAGATCGAAGTTAATGCGAAGGTGAACGCAGCCCTGGCCGAAGTGGCCGTACATGGGCCCCCGATATTCATACTGGTCCATGAGGGCGTTGAGCTGGCGCAGGTAGGATCCGAGCTTTTCCGGGGGCACGGCGGAGTCCTCCCAGCCTTCCCACCCATGCGGCTCGCCGGGAACGAAAACGGTGGCGCCGAGGGCCGACTCGCGGACGTGCCAGATGTGCTTTGCCTCTTCGGGGGAGTACGCCTTAACGGAGGGTTTGGGCGAGAACGACTGCGCGGCGTTGCAGAACTCGGAGGCCTGACGGTCGGCGTCTTCGGGGGTCCAGCCGCCGAACTCGACGAGCAGATAGCCCTGGCCTTCGGGGAGTAATTTAATTTCATCCTCGGCCAGATTTTTACGGCCCATGAAGCCGGTAAGCATGGAGTCAAAGCCTTCGAGGCCGATGGGCTTGTGTTCGAGGATGGCGGGAACATTGTCAGCGGCGGTGTAGGCGTCAGGAAAACCGGCGACGACGAGGCGGCGATGGGGCGGGCTGGGCATCAACTCCAACTCGGCGGAGAGTACGGTCACGCAGGTGCCTTCGCTGCCGACGAGCGCGCGCGCGACGTGGAAGCCGTTTTCCGGAAGCAGCGAGTCGAGATTGTAGCCGGAGACGCGGCGCGGGATTTTGGGGAAGCGCTCGCGAATGAGCGGGGCGTAACGGTTGCGGATGCCGGCGAGAGCGGAGTAGATTTCCGCGCGACGACCGCCGGCAGCGATGATCCGCCTGAGCTCGTCGTCGCTGGTTGCGCCGACGGTCATGCGGGTTCCGTCGTAGAGGACAATGTCGAGGGAGCGGATGTTGTCGACGGTTTTGCCGCCCATGAGGGCATGGACTCCGCAGGAATTGTTGCCGATCATGCCGCCGATGGTGCAGCGGGAATGGGTTGCCGGGTCGGGAGCGAAGGTGAGGTGGTGCTTCTCGGCGGCTTCGCGGACGCGGTCGAGCACGATGCCGGGCTCGACGCTGGCGAGCTTTCGGTCCGGATCAAGCGAGTGAATGGCGCGCATGTACTTCGAGAAATCGAGAATGACAGCGGCGTTGCAACATTGCCCGGCGAGGCTGGTGCCTCCGCCGCGCGAGAGCACCGGCGCGCCGAGCTCGCGACAAACGGCGATGGCTGCTTCAGCATCGGTCGCGTCGCGCGGCAGGACAACGCCGATCGGGACCTGGCGATAGTTGGAGGCGTCCGTGGCATAGAGGGCGCGCGAGCCGGTGTCGAAGCGGACGTCTCCGCGGAGCACCGATGCGAGGCGAGCTGCAAGCTCCTGGGAGGCGTGGAAGCCTTCGGCGATGGGAGATGGAGAATTCAAGGTCTCTTTCAGTTTGATGAAAATCTCGCGGAATTACCAGCGTGTCTGAGAATAGACGGGATAGCATAGTTCGAGTATTGGTTTGGACGTTACTTTGGTATCTAACTAGTCATCGCTTTCGAGTGGATGAGCGAGTTAGAATGCAGCTACACTCAACGTGCAGTCATACAGTGTGTTGTTGACGAGAACTTTGCCACGATGTCTTCGAATCTCATTTAGGTTCGTGTTTTTAATCTTTTGGAGTCAATATCATCCATTCATCATCTAAAAGCGAATACAACCCTCATTTTTCTTCCTTTTAACAGTATCAATTTGGGACAAATACCAATATGATTCGCAACCTCCGGATTTCCATTGACACGTTCAAGCTGCCGTTTGCGCGAGCGATATAACTGTGTGGAACGGCAGATGAGGATTCCAGTACTTCTGATTGGCGCACGCAGGCAATTTGGTAATCACCTTCACCGAACATCGTGGTAACTGACCCAGAGCCACAGATGGTTTCATTCGTACCTGACTGTAAATTTCCCCCAAATAGCGTTCTACGGTTTCTGCTGGAAAGTTGCTAAAAAGCTCAAAGAACAGGATTTGTTTACAGCACAATGGGCACACAAGAGATTTTTACTGCTGATATTTCCTACGCGGAAGGGTATTTCCGTGCCGGCGGGTTTGCGGAGCCAGTTAGCACCGAAGCGTTTGAAGCGGCGTACTCAGGCCTACCCATCGCTTCCTTCAGTTACCGCGTCCTGAAACCTCTGCTGGATCTGGTGATGGTTTTTCTGGCGCTGCCGGTTGCTCTGCCGCTCGGGTTGCTGGTGGCAGGACTGATTCGTCTCACTTCGCGCGGGTCTGTCCTTTATCGTCATCGCCGCATCGGCCAATTCCAGCAACCGCTCTATGTCTGGAAGTTCCGAACCATGTATGACGACAGCGATCCTCTTCTTGAGGAGCACCTGAACTCAGACGCGGACGCCCGCGAGGAATGGGCGCGGACGCAAAAGCTGCGGAATGATCCACGGGTGACTCCGATTGGACGCCTGCTTCGCAAGACGAGCCTGGATGAGATTCCTCAACTGCTGAACGTCCTGGCCGGGGATATGAGTGTGGTGGGGCCGCGCCCGATTGTGGACGAGGAGTGCCCTAAGTACGGAGAGTATTTCCGCACCTATGCTTATGCGCTTCCCGGGATTACCGGGCTATGGCAGGTCTCCGGGCGGTGCGATGTGGACTATCCGGAGCGGGTGCAGATGGACGTTCAGTACGTAGAGCGGTGGAGTCTGTGGATGGAGTTGAAGATTCTGCTGAAGACCGTTCTGGTGATTCTTTGCAGCAAGGGTGCTTATTAGCGCCAGCGAAGCGTGCCAAGAGTAGTCTCGAGAACAGCTTCCTACGAGGGTAGCTTGACGCTGAGCCTTTCCGCATAATTTTGTTGGATCCACTGCTGGTATGCCCCGGAGCGGACGTCGTTGACCCAGTCGCGATGCGCGAGGAACCACTCCATGGTGTGCCGAATGCCGCTTTCAAATTGCTGCGGGGGACGCCCGTTCAGATCGCGTGCAATTTTTGCGGCATTGATGGCCTAGCGGCGGTCGTGGCCAGGGCGATCCTTGGCGCAGGTGATCCGCTTGGAGCAATTCAAGGACGAAGTTGGTTCCGATGAATCCCGCGCCGCCGGTGACCAGGATGGTGTTGTTCATAACAAGAATCCTCGTGTACGCCGCCCGGTTTATTGAAGGATGCTAACGGCCGCCGCGCCCAGCGCGAGCTGCGAGAACAACTGCGACCACTCGAGGAATCCGCGCATGAAGGAAGGCCCGTAGGTCTTCTCCGGAACGACGATGGTATCACCGGGATTCATGGGAAGGGAATCAAAGCCATCGCCCCATATTCCGTTGGCGACGGCGCGGCTGATCACAGAACCGTCGGCGCGAATGATGAAGGCGTGCTTCCGGTCAGCGTCGCGGTTCGGGCCTCCGGCAAGATGCAGGTAATCGCCGACGCGGCGTCCGGAGATATAGAGGAACGAGTTCTGGTCATAGACCGCGCCGATTACGTTGACGCTGGCCGGCACGGGGGGGACGATGAATTCGTCTCCATCTTCAAGCTGAATGGGCGGGAGGGACGCGAAGCCGGAACTGTTGGGTCTTTCTTCAAGGACGATGCGGCCGGTTGCGCGTACCTGCTTGAGCTGCGATATGAGCTGTTGCTCGCTGGAGGCGGCGGCATGCGCGCTGGCGAGGTCCTGAGCGGAGGTGACGGCGGAGGAGGATTGGGCGATTGCGCCACGTGATATTTCGAGCTGCAGGTCCTGGACGTATTCATCGATATGCCGCTGCTGAATGACGCGGGTTGATGCGCGAGTAAACTCCGAGCCATAGAGATAGGCGTCGGGCGTTAGTCCTCCGGCGCGGGCGACCAGTTCGGGCAGCGTTTCTCCCGGCTTCACGCTGTAGGTGCCGGCGTGGGCGAACTCGCCTTCAAGGCGCACGAATTTGGTCTGCTGCGCAAGCGGGACATGTATATCGGCTTGCGAGAAGATGGTGACGACGTCTCCGGGCTGGAGCTCGAGGTTCTGGCTGAGGTCGTGGTCCACGACCAGCTTGCCGAGGTCGAACGGAATCAGCGAGGTTTTCAGAGTATTTTTATTCAGGCGCTCGATAACGGCGTAGCTCCAGTCGATCTCGGGCGCGGGCAAGGTTACGCGCGTGCGCCGGGTGGCTGCCGCTGTGTTTTCGGTAACAACTGCATTTTCGCGGCCGGCCAAGTTTCTGGCCCGCGTTCGAAGATCGACCGGGCGGGACGGTTGGCCCTGTGCGGCCAGCATCGGAATCGGCTCAAATTCAGGGGAAGGTAGACCGGCCTGCGTGCGCTTCCACCAGTAATTGCGCGTGAGAAGCGAATCACGGTCGGGGATGAGATCGGAGAGGCGCATTCCCTGGTGCCAGGCGAAGCGGCCCGGGTTGGCGGTGTTGCCGCGCAGTGTCACTGTCTTCTGGTAGATCGGAATGATGGAGAGCACGTGCAGAATATCGCCCGGCTGCAGGACGGTGGCGAGTCCCTGCTGGTCGAATGCCACTTCCATGGCGGTGCGGTCCTGGTGGTTCTCGATTCGCTCGACGGAAATACGCGCTCCGGAGGCCGTGGTGGACGCTCCACCAGCGTATTGCAGAAGCTGGGCGATGGTGGTGTTGCGGTTGCGCAGCTCGTAGATAGCGGGGCGACGTACGCTTCCGGTGAGCGCGACCTGTGGGCCTACGGGCGGAATGAAAATGACATCGCCGGATTGAAGCGAAGCATCTCGCGATTTGTCTCCGTGGACCAGCAGGTCGTAGAGGTCGAAATCGGCTACGGTCTTGCCGTCGCGCTTGAGCTGGATGTGGCGCATGGAGCCGTTGACGGAGGGGCCTCCGCTGGCAAAGAGCGCGTCCACGAGGGTGCTGAGCGAACTTATGGTGTAGGTTCCGGGACGCTGCGCCTGGCCCACGACATAGACCTGCACGGCGCGGGTCTGGCCGATGTCGGCGGTGAGGTCGAAGTTGCGGAAGACGCGCCCGATGGCGGCGCGGAGATGGTCGCTGAGCGCCTGATATGGCAGTCCGGCGACGTGGACCGCCCCGACCTGCGGGAGGTAAATGTCTCCGGTGCGGTCCACACGCACGTTGGCGTTGAAGTTTACCTGCCCCCAGATGCGGATGCGCAGTTCGTCTCCCGGACCGATGACGTAGCTGGGCGGAACCGGCGTTTCATCGACAGGAGCGAAGGTCGAGGGAGCGTTATGGAAGAGGTTGGCGCCGAAGATGGGGAGAACCTGGCCGGTGGTGCCAGCGACGAATTTCTGAAACTCGGTAAGGGGCTGGGGCGGCAGCGGCTTTTGATTTGGAGTGTTGCGGTAGCGGCTCTGTAATGGATTCAGTCCAGTACCCGTATCCATGTACGTTGGCGGCTGGACCATTCCCGGCTGCGGGATCGGGGAAGAGATTGCGCTCTGCGGGGTGTATCCGCGTTGGGTATAGCCGTTCTGCTGATTGGATTGGCACTCGGCGGAGTTAGCGAGCAGAGGGTCGGAACAGTCAATTGCCGAGCCGGAAGAATTGTTGGAAGGATAGCCGTTCGAAGGGAGATTCTGCGCCATCGCGATGGGCGAAAGCACTGCAAAGAATATTCCGAGGCTGAAAATCAGTCGCTGACGCATAGCAATGAGACGCCGCTCCGGTAGCATTGATGAACCATCCGGCGGCGCAGATTCTGCTCCTTCACGGGCCTGTCGATTACGCGAATCTACGTCCTCATAGAGTCTATAGCAGCCGCCGAGCGAGGCCCGGGTGTTTCGACACGTCTGACCCCGCGTTCGCACCGCCGCAGCTACTCCACAGTAACTTGCGTTTTGACGGTGCGGATGAGGCCGGGCATGCTGGCGGTAACGGTAAGGGCATACACGGTGGAGATTGGCGATGTGCCGCCTCCGCCGCCATCTCCACCGGAGCCACTGCCTGCGCTGGAGGAGACGCCGCAGCCAACTGGGAGGAGCAAAACGAGAATCAAGCAGGCGGCGAGGGCGCGCCATTTGCGGCTGCGTCCGCCGATGAAGCCGAAGGGAACCAGGATGGCGAGGGCGAGTCCAATTCCCTTCCAGCTCGATCCGGCGACGCGAGCTTGCTGGCCTGTTGAGAAGCTTACGGTCGCAGACTGGCCGCTGAGTCCGGTGAGGGTCACCGAAGTTGGGTTCACCGCGCAGGTTGCAGTGGCGGCCTGGAGACTGCAGGAAAGAGCAACCGGGCCTGTGGAACTGTTGACCGAATCGATGTCCACGGAGAAAGAAACCCCGGATTGGCCGCCGCCGACCAGCTCCGTCGACGGGCCGTCCATGGTGAACGCCGCTCCGCTGCCGGAGAGCGCGACGACGATTGGAGTCGCCAGGCCCGTTCCGTTGATGGTGAGACTGCCGATGCGGGCGTTGACCTGGCTGGGGGAGAACACGACGGCAAAATTGCAGCTTGCGCCCGCAGCCAGCGAAGCGCCGCAAGGGTTTTGAGATGCGGGCATGAGCGCGAAGTCGCCGGTGATTGCGGCAGTGATTCCGTCGAGGCTTGCGGTGGTTTGATTCGTGAGCGTTATGGTTTGCGGCGGGCTACTTTGGCTCACTGCGTAGTAACCGAAATCGAGCGGGTTCGGAGAGATGGAAATGCTTCCCGGCGGAGGCACGCCGACTCCGGTGAGCGCAACAGACTGACTGTGCGGGCTGGCAGGAGAGGAGCCCTGGGGAATGATGTCGCTGATGGTGAGGGTCTGGGAATCCGTACCAAGGCTGGTGGGCGCGAAGCTGACCAGGATGGCGCAACTGGACTGAGCGGCGAGGATGGGTCCGCAGTCGTTGGTTATGACATAGCCGGACGGGGACGAGACGCTGATGTCCTGCACGGACTGGTCGCCGGTATTGGTCATCGTAATTTGTTGGGGCGAGCTCGTTGAGCCCACGGCCACGGACTTGAAGTCGAAGCTGAGAGGCGTTGGTGTGAGCGTGTCGGTAGCCGCGCTTTGTCCGATTCCGGAGAGCTGGGCGGTTTGCGTACCCGCGCTGCCGGCGACGGTGAGCGAACCGGTGCGGCTGCCCGATGCGGTGGGGGTGAAGGTGATGCTGACAGTGCAGCTATCGCCGGATGTGTTGGCCGCGGCGAGCGAGGTTCCGCAGGTGTTCGCGAGGATGGCGAAATCGCCGGAGACGGAGACAGAAGTAAGGGTGGCCGGAACTCCGCCGGTATTGGCGATGACAATGGATTGCCCCACTGGGGGAGCCGTGCCGGACGCGCAGGAGGCGGACGTGGTTTGGCCGACGAGCACGGACTGGAAGCAGAGCGAGGAGGGCGTAAGAGTGATAGCTGCCGCGCTGACTCCGGTCCCGCTCAAGGGAACTGCAACTTGCCCGCCCGCGGTTAGATTTCCGTAGATCGTGAGCACGCCATTCTCTGCGCCGATTTGTGTGGGAGCGAAGCGCACCTCGACGGTGCAGATGCTTCCGGGAGCAATGGATTCTCCGCTGCAGGTATCGTCTTCTGTGAAATCGCCGGTAATGCTGAGGGTGCTGATCTGCAGGGGCGCGACTCCTGTGTTGGTAACGAGAACCTGTTGCGGTGCACTGCTTGTGCCCATTGCCTGGGCGGCGAAGGTCAGGGCCGTGGGCGCAACGGTGGCCGTACTGGTCGCCATGTTGGGCAGACCGATCTGCCATACGCCGCGTCCATAAGTTGCCGCGAGCAGGGCGGGGCCGGTGCTGAGATTGACCAATGCCAACTGGGTTACGGGAGCATTCGGCAACGCGGAGCCCAGGGGACTCCAGCAGGCGGACAGCGGCTGGGCGCAACTGCTTACGTTCTCGGTGTAATAAACACCGGCGTCGGTGGCGAGATAGACGGTGTTCGCGTCGCTTGGATCGACAACGATGCTGTTGGCGGGAGCATCAGGCAGGCCGCGCGAGATGTCCTGCCAGATCGAGCCGCCGTCGGTGGAGCGGTAAGCGTGGAGCGCGCCCATCCCCTGTATGGTTACATAGACGGTCTGTCCGCCGGGGCTGTGCGGGTCGACATAAATGCTGGAAACATCGAAGCCGTTGGGATTGAAGCGATACAGGTTATTGGAAAGGTCGATCCATGGCGATGCCGTGCCGCCGGGGGCAATGGATTGGGCGAAGACTTGCCCTGCTACCGTGGAGCCTCCATCAAAAAGCCCCGCCATGCCGGCGTAGATTCGCTCCGGCGTTCCCGACGGGTCGGAATCGCCGCCTGATGCCGCGAGCGCGCGAATCTCCGCGTTTCCGTCGCAGTATGGCCCGTCGTTGCCGTCGAGCATAGTGCTGATCGGGGTTTGGAGCCCTCCGGCGGCTGGGCCGCGCCACACGCGGCAGGTGCCGAGAATGAGGTTGGACGAGTTCTGCGGATCGAGAATCCAGGGCGCGGGGATGATTTGCCCGTAGCCGTCGTCCCCAACATCGGCGCTGTCGATTACGGGTGAGCCGAAGGAGCCGATTCCGCAGCTTGACCCGCTGGTGCACAGGTTGATGCCGATGCCGAATTCCGATGTGGCATACCAGTTTTGCGGGTTCGACGGGTCGATGGCGGCGTAATCGCCTTCTCCGTTGAGCACCTGTTGCCACGCGGCTTCCCCGCTCGATGGAGCAGCGGTACCGAGGGGCCCGAGCGACACCATCATGATCTGCGGATTGGAGGGGTCGGGCGCGAGGCTTTCCACATCAGAGATGGAGCCCGTGAAGCCGGGATTCAGATTCTGAAAATGCGTGGCGTCATCGGCCGAACACTGATTTTCCTGCTGATTGACGGCATCGGTCGTTCGCCAGAGCCCTCCGTCATTGCCGAAATACAGCAGTCCGTTTGCGCCGAAGGTCGCGTCAATGGCAAATTGAGCGGGTGCTACGTGCGCCGAGTTGCAGTCGGAAGACTGTGCGTGCGTGGTGTTGCGCCATGCGCATCCTGCGCCGAGGTCGCAGCGATAAATGTCGGCGGTTCCGGCGAAGAGAAGCGTATCTGGCTGGGAGCCCTCGATGGACGGGACCGCGGCCAGGTAGAGATCGTAGTCGGCCTGCGGAATGAGCGTGGGTTGCGTTGGGTTGAGGGCCCCGGCGTCAAGCGCGTCATCGTTGATTTGTGTGAACGTGAGCGCGGACAAAGCGCAGGAGCCGGAGGTGAGATCGCAGGCATCCTGCCAGAGGCCCTGATCGAGGTTATTGATGTCGGTTGTGAGAGCGAAGGTGTCGCCGCTCACGGGCTGCACGGCCAAGGCTCCGTTGTAAATGGGGCAGGCCTGCGATCCTGAGAATCTATTGTTGGAAGGGCACATGGTGAGGGTGAGATTGGCGCCGGGCTGACTGAGGAGACGCGTCCAGGTCTGCCCGTCGGTCGACTCGTAATAGCCATGGAAACGCACCGCCGCAAGGAATTGTTTTCGCACCGGGTTCCAGACGATGGAGGTCACGGCGTTGCCGCATGGCTGGCGAGCTCCACTCAGGCATGGGACGAAATCCGTGCTCGGTGACTGGACAATGGCTCCTCCGGGATCCGTGATGGTCGCCATGAACCAGGTCTGTCCCTCATCTGTCGAATAGTAAATCCCGAGGATGTTTTGACTCGTGCTTGCGGCGTTCACCTCGGTGCTCTGCTCAACCGCGGAGACTGCGGCAACGACAACGGGATTACCAGATACTGACCCCCAGGCAAAACCGGCAAAGCCGTTGCCGATGAAGTTATAACCGCTTTGGCCGGCGGAGTAGTCGCTGGTCTGAGAGATGATGGTCCATTGTTGGCCGCCATCGGTGGAGCGCAGAATTCCGCTGCCGAAATAAGAGGCGGTGGTGTCGTTCGGTTCGCCGGTGCCGGCCAGAAGCACGGGGGTTGCGCCCGGAGCAACAGGCTGCACGCTGAGAGCTCCGATGCTGAGCGAGGGCACCAGCGCCGAAGGGGAAGCAGAAGAATAAATGAAATCGGTGAGCGGAATAAAGGTGACCGAAGCCGGAGGTCCAGCGGCGTTGACCGATTTCCAGACGCCTCCGGAGGCCGTTCCCAGGTAGACGGTGTTGCCCGTGGGGTCGGATGGATCGGCGGCGATGCTGGTGACCCGTCCGGACACGGCTCCGTATGCCGATGTGATGACCTGGGCCGGCCCGAGTGGCTGCCACGCCGGAACCGGAGCACCAGACGAGACAAGCTTTTGTATGAGCCCGCGATATTGTGTGCGGGACTGCGCGAGCATTTGCGCGGGACTTCGGCTACTGAGAATTCGTTGGCCGGGCGCAAATGCGATTCCGCGCTCAGCGAGGAATTTCGCGGTGCGCTGCCTCGCAAGGAGTTCATTACCCAAGGACGATTTGCGGGTTTGCTGTGCGCTTGCCGCAAGTGATGAAACCGCGAGCGATGCGCAGACCACAAATTTGAATCGATAGGCTTTCACCGTGCGCCAACCTCATCCGCCGGAATCCGGCGGCTCTCAGCCCCATTTCACAGGCGCAAGCAGGCGCGCATGAGTCAGGACGCAAGAGAAATCCCACGCCAATTTCAAAATGGAAGCGTTGGCCCATTATGGGACGGGATGGAACAGCGACATAGATTACTTTCGTGCGGAGGTCGGTGGGGACTGCTTCACGAGGCTACTCCACCGGTTGCGGAGTTACCCTGCGGAGCGGCACTCAGACTTGAGGCTGCCTCATACATATAAAAGTATGAAAGAACCATGGATGAAACCCGCGAGCGATGCGGCTTTTCAAACTGCTCGCCGAAACCTCAGTTCTATATCTATGAGACAGCTTCAAGTGCCTCGATGGTGGGGGCGTGGCCTCTGGATCGCCAGCTTTCTACCACATGGCCCAGGCGCGGCTGATATAGTCCGTCATCGTCATAGTGATGAGCACGATAAAGGTGAAGACGCCGGCGCAGAGGGTAAGCCTGGTGAGCTTGGAGCTGTAGCGGATGTGCATGAAAAAGAGAACGACGAGCATGCCCTTAATGACGGCGATGGCAAGCGCCACCACCGCGTTGAATACGCCGAGCTCGAAATAGGAGGCGAATACGGTAAGAGCAGTAAAGCAGAGGAGCGCCCCAAAGACAGCGGCATAGACCCTGGGAGGGACGACCAAATGCGTGTGATGTGTTGGTTCAGACATCGATTTGCCTCGAAACGTTGGTATCGGTCATTGGTGTCGACTGATGAGATAGAGGAGCGGGAAGAGGAAAATCCACACGATATCGACGAAATGCCAGTACAGGCCAAAATTTTCGATTGTATTCATGTGGCCGTCGGTATAGGCACCGCCCCACGCCTGCACGATCAGGACGATCAGAACTAACACGCCGGCGATCATGTGAATGGCATGCAAGCCGGTCATGGTGAAATAGAGCGAAAAGTAGGTCTGCGTCTTCTCGGCCATGTCGGGGGCAAGCGGCTTATCCTGCGGGTAGCGGGGATCGACGTGAGTGAACATGGTCGTGCTGAAGTTGAGGCCCGGAACGTGATGGTGCTCCCACTCGTCGTGCCATTCGTAGCCCTTGATGCAGAGGAAACCGGTGCCCAGGACGAGAGTGAGGCACAGCCAGCGGAGCAGTGCTTTGCGCTTGCGCATCTCGGCTGAGTAGACACCCATGGCCATGGTGAAACTGGAGCAGATGAGGACGACGGTGTTGAGCGTTCCCGCCCATATCTTCAACTGATGGCTGCCGGCGACGAAGGCCGGATAGTACCAGTTGCGATAAATGAGGTAGGCGATGAACAGCGCGCTGAAGAACATGATTTCCGTGAGCAGGTAGAGCCACATGCCGAAATTGGCAGTCTCCCGCTGCTGCGCCGCATTCGCAAAGTGATGGCGCACGTACTCGGGATGCTCATGTCCGGCATGCGCTGGTTCGGGAAGAGTTGCGGTCGCCTGGCTATCCAACGGTCTGCACCTCGTATTTCGTCATTATGGCCAGCACCGAATCATCGTACGCCTTGCAATCGGTGGCTGACGTTGGAATATGCTTTTCGTTCAGCGGCGGATGGAGCATTCGCCGATTGTGGCCGGAAAAGTTATGGAGAGCGCCGCTCATTGGTCCACCGTCCGATCCGAGTGCTGCACGGTTGTGGAATGCTGACTGGTGTAATTGTGTGGCACCGCATTCTGGATCGCGTTGTCACCTTTTCCAGGGGCGGGGCCGGGGCTCTGCACGAGCGTGGTGTTCAGCGTCTGCTGCACGCGTTCGTTCGAGCGGAGCCCCTTGATGTATTCGACCAGATCAATCAGGCCATCTTCGCTGACCTGTCCCTGGTAGGTCGGCATGATGGGTGCGTAACCGGCTGTGATGTGGCTGGTGGGGTTCAGGATGGCGTCGCGCAGGAATGCGTCGTCCGCCATGATGTAGGACCCGTTCGCAAGCTCGACCTTCGAGCCGTAGACTTCGGCCAGGCTAGGTCCACGGGCCGAGGCGTTGCCGGAATGGCAGGAGTTGCAGCCGAGGCTGGCGAAGAGCCGCTCGCCGTTCTGCGCGAGCGAAGCGCCGCTGGTCGAGCCGGCCAGCCAAGCCTGGTAATCCGCGGGAGTCATGGCGGTGACATAGCCGATCATCTGAGAGTGCAGCGTGCCGCAGTATTGCGTGCAGAAGAGGTGATAGGTTCCGGGCTTGGTGGCGGTGAACCAGACGGTGGTGTAGCGGCCCGGGATGACCTCGCGCTTAACGCGGAAGGCGGGAACAGAAAAACTGTGAAAGACGTCCTGCGAAATCATGGTGAGCTGCACCGGCCTGCCGATGGGAACGTGCAGGGCGTTGATTTCGTGCTGGCCACCGGGATGCTCAGCCTTCCACATCCACTGTTTGCCGACGATATAGATGTTCATGGCGTTGGTGGGCGGGTCGTAGATGCGGAAGTAGAGCAGCGCGCCCCAAACAAAGCAGACCATGAAGATGGCAAGAGGAATGATGGTCCAGGTCGCCTCGAGGATCGTGGAGCCCTCGATCTGGACGGCCTTGGGATGCCGTTCCTTGCGATAGACGATCGAAAAACCGACGATGAGAGTGGTGACGACGACCACCCCAACCAGCGAAATCAGGATCAGGAAAAAATAGAGAGCATCCGCGTAGGGCGCGATGGTCGACGCTTCGGGCGGGAAGAGCGAGAAGTGCGTGAGCCAATTAACGAGAAACTGCCAAAGTACTGGACTGATGAAATAATGCATCGTTCCCTTTATCCGTTCGCGGTTTTCCCGGACGTGGAGCGTCCGTTCCGGATGTCACGCCGAAAATTGACTACCATGTAGGTTCCGAGAAGCAACAGTGTGAGCAGGCACAACGCCTGCAGGATGCGCGTGATGACGAGGTCCTGCCGGTTCAGCAGCGGATTGTAGCGGTAGCAGTAGGTAAGAATGTTATCGACGGTCGAGCCGATCTGTCCGCCGGAGGCCTGAACCAGTCCGAGCTGGATGTCTTTGGGGGCATACTCGACGCCGAGGTAGTATTGCGCCAGCTTGCCGGTGGGCGTGAGCAGCTCGATGGCGCTGGCATGGGCAAACTGCGTCATTTTGCCGTCCGGGCCAGGCACGCGCGTAAATCCGAATCCGGTAGCCGCCGCGAGAGTGTTGATGGCCGGCTGCTGGCCGGTGAGGAAATGCCACCCGTTGACGTCACTGGGCCGTCCATAGCGCTTCATGTAGACAGCTTTTTCTTCCGCGGCGATCTGCGGGGTCTCGGTGGGATCGATGCTCACGAAGATAACGTTGAAGTCTTTGCCAGGATTGAATTTGACCATTTCCAGCGCGCCAACCAGCCCGTTGATTTCTTCGGGGCAGAGCATTTTGCACCGGTAATAGACCATGCTGAGGATGGCCGGCCGTTTGCCAAAATAATCGCCGAGCGTTACCGTCTTGCCGGTTTCATCGCGGAACTGCAAGTCGAGCGGGACCTGCGCGTTTAACTTCTGGGTAATGGTGACCTTCTTGAGCATGGGAGGCGCCTCGTCGCGGACGGCGGGCTCTACCTTCTTGCCGAAGTCTGAGACCTGCGCGTTGGCCGTGGCGGCGACGCCCAGGGTCAGAGCCAACAGGCCGAAGGTCATGGCCGTATTCCGAATTGTCGCCAGTCTGTTCATTCTGTCTGAAGCCGATTGCCTGCCTTGCGTCCTTATTCCCTGCTGGAGGGTCGTTCTCCGGGCTTTGTTCCGGAGTCTTCTTCCTGTTCGAATTCCGTGCGCGCGAAGCCGTCGGTGAGCGGCATCTGCACCGTGGGGACTGAGTCACCGAACATCAGCGGCTCCTGCGGGCCGGTTTTCTGCTCAACCGTCAATCCACGCTGAGCGATGATCTGCATGGCGCGCTCGATAGGAATCCGAACCTTGCCCTGGGATTGGTTGACCCAACTGTAGTGATCGAGCAGGAGGTCTTCGCGTTGGTGCAGATCGACCAGATCCTGCGCGCCGTTGTCGGTCTGCAGGCGCGGTGTGGGGAAGCTCTGAGTCAACTGCTCCAGCTGAATCTGCTCGCCTGCGGGGTTCGATTCCATATTTTTGAGCTTGGAGGATTTCGCGGCCCTTGAGGCATTCCACTTATTCAGCGGGCCGTCACGTTTGGCCAAAGCGTTGTTGATGACCTTGCCCATTCCAAAGCAGAAGATGAAGAAGACGCATATCGAGATGAACATCCCGATGAGGAAGACAGCGACACCGGAAACGTTGACGTCGGTGACTTCGTAGCCTTCGCGAATCGAACTGGCTTTGTCCTTCGACTCGTTGGGGCCAGGATTAGGCGTGGACATGTTCAGGCTCCAGAATCTCCGCCAGATGCGGGTCATTTGTGGCGACAAGCGGCCGTCGCTTGAGCTGGGTGAAGTAGTAGGCCATCCAGAAGGAAACGAGGGCGACGGGCAGGGTGGCGTATTCGAAGATTCCGACGCTCCAGTGCAAGTTGCGTGCGGCATCGGGGAAGTTCGGCTCGATGAGCCAGAACAGGTCGATGGCGCGGGCGAGAATCATGATGCAGCAGACGACCGCGAGGCGACCCCTGATGCGCTTGAGGTTGCTGGAGAGCAGCAGAGTGAAGGGCAGCAGCCAATGGAAGATGAAGTCAAGGGTGGCCACAACGCCCCAGTCTCCGCGAATGCGGTCCAGATACCAGGGAATCTCTTCCGGCGAGTTGCCCGACCAGATGATGAGGAAGGCCCCGAAGGCAAGATACATATTGAGCATGACGAAGGCGAAGCAAAGCTTGCCCATATCGTGCTGCTCGGTGACGCGGAAGGTGGTCTTGATGGGATCGGCCTTCGCCAGCCCCATCAAAGTAAGCAGAGCAAGCGCAAAGACTCCATAAGCCTGACCGACCAGGAACTGGAAGCCGTAGACGGTCGAATACCAGTTGGGATCCAGCGACATGATCCAGTAGATAGCGACAATGAACAACATGATCGAGTAGAACAGGACGCCAAAGCCGCTGATGTTCTCAAACTTCGTCTGCCAGAACTTGACGTTCGGCTCGGGGTCGGCGTCGCGCTTCAGCGAGTAATGATTCAGGAAGTAGATATAGATGCCGCACATCGCGAAGACAAACAGCGAGGTACCCCAGAAGCCGTAGGGATTCAGAATGGCGTGCTTCCAATGAATGGCGTGGGCCAGGTCGAGGCTGATCTGGTGGTTCTTGAGCGCCGTCTGCCAGTCGGCATAGCGCCTCCAGCTATAAAGCTGGCCGAAGCTCATTCCGAAGATACCGACGGGCAGGAAATAGAGGAAAACCAGCGGCAGGGTGCGAGTCATCGCTTCAAGGGGGCGACGGATGATGAGTCCCCACTTGCCGCCGGTGAGGTATTGGAGCATGAGCAGGCACAGGCCGCCGCAGCAGAAGCCGAAGCAGAGCATGAAGCCGTGGAGCCAGGCGCGCAGGAAGTGGTTCCAGTGGTCGCCGCTGAAAAAACCGAGAATGATGGCGGCGATGAGGAAGACAACGCCGATCACCAGCGCCCGCTTGCGCCAGACATCGACAAACGCAGGCGCGCTCAGGTCAGCGGGCAGCGTCTTTGCGTGGTGTTCCGAAAACGAGTGTTGTGGCATGCGTTCTTCCTGCAATCCTTAATGCGACGCGGGCGCCTTGCCCGCGGGAGCCTTGGTTCCGGTTGTTCCGGTTCCGGGTGTCTCGGTTCCCGGAGGGTTGATGGGCGGATTCTTTTCCGGCTGGTTCAGGCTGCGGACGTTCGTACCCTCCGCAGGAGCGCCGGCGGCCATTCCAGTCGGGGGCAGAGCGTCCACATTGGTGTTGTCCGTCACGGGCCAGGGGCCGGCATAGCTGGCGGGCAGTCCCTCCTGCTCGGCAATGTCCTTGAGATTTTTGACCTGCACGCCTGACGGAACGTCCGCCAGCGTAGCATTCTGGCTGAGTTGCAGCGCGCGGATGTAAGCGGCGATGGCCCAGCGATCGACGGGCGTGACCTGCGCGGCATAGTTGGGCATGGCGCCATAGCCATTGGTCATCACGTAGAAATAATGGCTCAGCGGTTCGGCGAGACGCTTGGCATCGTGATAGTTCCCGGCAGGCTTATAACCGCGCTGCACGATCATTCCGTCGCCGTTGCCGACGCGCGAGTGGCAGGGAGTGCAGTAGATGTTGAACCGCTCCTGGCCGCGCTCGAGAACTTCAAGGGTCACGGGATACGGCATCGCATCCTGTTCCTTGCCGTTGACCAGGCCGGTATAGAAATACTGGTCTTCGTCCAGTTGGCCGCGCGCCACCGTGTGCTCGACCTGGGGGCGAGCGGAGCGCCCGTCGGCGAACATGGTGGAGCCGCGCTGAGGAATCATCTTCGGCTCGTTCTGCATGTCCTGACGGCAGCCGGAGACGAGCAGTAGGGCCGCAGCGGCTCCCAGGGCGAGAATGCGCGCGGAGTTTTTCCGGTTGATCTTCATCGGTTTAATACTCCACCTCCACAACCGAAACCGGCGTGAATCCGTCGAGAAATCCTCGCGTGTCCTTTAAATCGAACTTGGGATCGGTGGACTCAAGGCAGAGGAAGAACTTGTCCTGAGTGGCTCCGTTGCGGAAGTTCGGCGCGTTGAACAGCGGATGGTACAACTGCGGAAGCCCGCACAGCGCCAGCATTCCGAAGGCCGCGGAAAGACCCGCGTAGAGAATGGTCCACTCATAGGCGGGCACGACAAAGGCCGGCCAGGAGTAGTAAGGACGTCCTGCGATGTTGAGCGGGAAAGCCCAGACCGAGATCCAGGTTTCCATGCCGAACATGGCCGCCCCGCCCAGCAGGCCGCCGATGAGGGTCACCAGCGGGACGGTGTTCTTGTGGAAACCGACCGCTTCGGCCGCTCCATGCACCGCATAGGGCGTGTAGCAGTCCATGCGGCGATAGCCCGCATCGTATGCGACTTCTGCAGCGTGCACCATCTGAGTCGGCGTATCGAATTCGGCCAGCAGGCCGTAGGTTCCTTCGCGTAAAGCCATCAGTCACCCGCCTCCGGTATGGGTTCGGCTTCCGGCCGCACCTTGGCCTGAGGAAGCATCAGGCGAAGTTCCGACATGGGAATCATGGGCAGGAAGCGGATAAAGAGGAAGAAGAGAAACGTGAACAATCCCAGGGTTCCGGCGAGGGTCGCGTAATCCCAGCGGGTGGCGCGATAGGTTCCCCAGGAGGACGGCAGGTAATCGCGCGAAAGGCTGGTGACAATGATCACGAACCGCTCGAAATACATGCCGGTGTTCACGATGAGGGACATGATGAACAGCAGGGTTGGATTCCGGCGGAACTTTCTGGCCCAGAGCAGTTGCGGCAGGGCGATGTTGAAGGTGATGAGAACCCAGTAGGACCAGCCGATAGGCCCGAACATGCGGTTCCACATCATGAAGTATTCCCAATGGCTGGCGGAGTAGCAGTAGGACATGAAGACTTCGGTCGAGTAGCCATAGGCGACGATAAGGCCGGTGGCGAGCATAACCTTGCCCATGTTGTCGACATGGCGCAGAGTGATGAGATCTTCGAGGTGGTAGAACTTGCGGATGGGGAGGGCCAGCGTGATGACCATCGCGAATCCGGAGTAAATGGCGCCGGCGACGAAGTACGGCGGGAAGATGGTGGTGTGCCAGCCGGGCAGCAGGGCCACGGCGAAGTCGAAGCTGATGACGGTGTGCACCGAAAGCACGAGCGGCGTGGCCAGGCCGGCAAGCAGCAGCGAAGAAGTCTCATACCGGGCCCAGTGGCGGACCGAGCCGCGCCAGCCCACGGCCAGCATTCCGTAAATATACTGGCCGGCGCGGGATCGGGAGCGGTCGCGGAAGGTTGCCAGGTCGGGAATCATTCCGATGTACCAGAACACCACCGAAATGGTCGCGTAGGTGGAGACGGCGAAAACATCCCACATGAGGGGCGAGCGGAACTGCGGCCACACGTTCATGCTGTTGGGGTACGGGAAGAGCCAGTATCCCAGCCACGGGCGGCCTACGTGGATGAGCGGGAAGAGACCGGCGCAGATGACGGCGAAGATCGTCATGGCTTCGGCGAAGCGGTTGATGGAGTTGCGCCAGCCCTGCTTGAAGAGCAGCAGAATCGCTGAGATCAGAGTTCCGGCGTGGCCTATTCCGATCCACCAGACGAAGTTGACGATGGCGAAGCCCCAGGCGGTGGGAATGGTGATAGCCCAGATGCCGACGCCCTTCACGAAAAGCCAGCTAAGGGCCACCATCAGCATGAGCACAAAGCCGCCGGCGATGGCGAAGCCGGCGAACCAGCCCAGAGGCGTATGCGTGGTGAGGACGATGCGCGAAATCTCTTCCGTGACCGACTTGAAGGTGTGACCAGGCGCAATGACGGCGAATTCCCCGGTTATGGGGTCCAGCATCGGGTCATTGACTGGTACGTCTTTGGTTGCCATTCTTGCGACCTCTACCTATTGCCTGCTATTGACTCGGCCCCGCTATTCCGCGCGGCCGCCCTGTTCCAGAAAGTGCTCAGGCTCCCACATCCGGAGCCAGGTCCGGGTTGATGTTGATGACTTCGGCCAGATACGTGGTGCGCGGACGCGTGTTCAGGTCCGCGAGCACGCCGTAGGTGCGTTGCTGCTTCTTGAGTTTGGCCACTCTGCTGGTTGCGTCATTGATGTTGCCGAAGATGATGGCGTCGGTCGGGCAGGCCTGCTGGCAGGCCGTCACGATTTCGCCGTCGCGAATCTCGCGGTTGTTCTTGTCGGCGTCGATTTTGACTTCGTTGATGCGCTGCACGCAGTAGCTGCACTTCTCCATGACGCCGCGGCTGCGAACCGTTACGTCGGGGTTGCGCATCAGCTTGAGGCTCGGGGTATCAAAGTCGGAGTAGAGCAGGAAGTTGAACCGCCGAACCTTGTAGGGGCAGTTGTTGGAGCAGTAGCGCGTGCCCACGCAGCGGTTGTAGACCATCAGGTTCAGCCCTTCAGGAGTGTGAACGGTGGCCCCGACCGGGCAGACCTGCTCGCAGGGAGCATTCTCGCAATGGTGGCAGGTCATGGGCTGGAAATGCGCGCGGGGCGCGGCCAGATCGCCTTCGTAATAGGTATCAATGCGAATCCACTGCATAATGCGGCCAATGGTCGCCTGGTGCTGGCCGACGACGGCGATATTGTTCTCCGCGTAGCAGGCCACGATGCAGGCATTGCAGCCTACGCAGGAGTTGAGATCGATGGACATGCCCCATGCGTTCTTGTCATAGCGATAGGCCGGGAACATGCTGTCGTTCGGCTCCAGGTCGTCCTTGCCTTCGCCCTCGTGTGCGAAGTTGGCGTCCTGCTTGAACTGGTCCAGTGTGGCGTAGCGGATGATGCCGCGGTCGAGCGACTCATTGCCTTCGATGGAGTGGGTCCCGCTGCCGTCGCCACCGACATAAGTTGCGCGGTGGTCGATATAGTGGCTCTTGGGAATGGCAAGGCCCCACTCGTCACCGGTCTTGCGAATGGTCGCGCCGGCTGCGAAGAGCGGAGAGCCGGAGGGACGAATCAGATAGGCATCGAAGCCTACGCCGCCGGCGACACGGCCCGTCTTTCGGCCCTGCCCCAGATGCACGGTGATGGTGCCGTCAGCGAGACCGGGAACGGCTAGCGCGGGAGCCAGAACCTTCTTGCCGTTGAGCGTGATCTCGATGACATCGTGCTCGCTCACCCCGAGCTTATCGAGCGTAGCGTAGCTCATCAGGGCGGCGTTGTCCCAGGAGAGATTGGTGATGGGGCGCGGAATCTCCTGCAGCCATCCGACGTTGGCGTAGCGCCCGTCATAGACGTGCGGGTCGGGCCGGAAGACGATCTCCAGCGCATCGGCGGGCGTTTGCGGAGGCGGCGCCGGGATGGAGACTTTGCCTCCGCCGCTCTTCTGCGTGAAGGCGGAGTTGGCGAGGAAGCCGTCGTGGAGCAGTTTGCGCCAGCCGAAATCCGCATCCACTCCGCCGCCGTTGCTGGCGGTCTGGGTGCTCCAGTTCTCGCGCACAGCCGCATAGGGCGAGACATCGGGGTTGTCGAGCAGCGACTGAACAATCTCGTGCGCCGAGTGACCGCCATAGAGCGGAGCGATCATCGGCTGAACGACAGAAACCGTTCCGTCATAGGCGCGGGCGTCGGTCCAGGATTCGAGATAATGTGCGGCGTTGATGTGCCAGTGGGCCTCGAGGCCGGTTTCGTCACGATGGTTGCCAAGGTGGACGACGGTTCCGACTTTGTTGAAAGCGGTGGCGAACTCGAGGTCGGCGGGCGCGGTGTAGATAGGGTTGGCGTTGAGGATGACCAGCCAGTCCACTTTGCCCGCGTTCATGTCAGCGACCAGCGACTTGAGGTCGTCGCCCTGAATGGAGGGCATGGGATTTACCGTCTCGGTGTAAACGACGGTCTTGCCTACGTTGCCGAGCGCCTGATTGATAGCGATGGCGGCGAGATGGACGCTGGCCGGCTGCTGCTCGCCGGGAATGATCGCGCACTTGCCGCTGCTGGCCTTCAGATCTTTGAGGACGGCGGCCAGGAATTTCTGCGCGTCGTCGGACCAAGTGTATCCCGAAGGCGCGGAGCCAGCGCCGACTGCCGCCGCCAAGGTGGCGGCGAATGCCGGGATATCGCTGGCCCGCAGCGCCAGCCGGTGTTCGGCCTTCATGCCGGTGGTTGTGGTCATACACTCGAGGGCGTAGAGCCGGTTCATCGAGTAGCTGCCGGGGGTCTGGTTTTCGAGCTTGCGGCGGTTGGCGTAGTCCTTTGCCAGCCGGTGGAAACCGGGATGCGCCGCACCGGAGAGAAAATCGGCATCGAGCGAAACGATGATGTCGGCGCCGGCGAGCCGGTACTGCGCGTCGGCGTAATCGCCGAAGGTGGCTTTCGAGGCGGCGTAGGCGGAGTCGCGGTTCACCGGGTCGTACTGGATGAATTTCGCGTTGGGATAGGTGGCCTGTCCCTTCTTCCACTGAGCCGCCAGCGTGGGCGAGGTTACGGTGCTGCTGAGGAAATAGAGGCCCTGTCCGCCGGTCGGCTTCTTGTCCGACAACATGGCGCGGAACGAGGCAAGGAAGGCCACCCACGGGCGAGTTTCGCCGCGATAATAGACGTGCTGCGAGCGGTCGGGATCATACAAGTCAAGCAGGGTTCCCTGCGCGATAGGGTCGGAGCCGCCCTGGTTGTAGGGGTGGTTGGGATTGCCGTCGATCTTGATGGGGCGGAAGGCGTCGCTCTTGACGAGGAGCGGCAACGATCCGGTGGGAAACGGAAGGGCCGTGGCGAAGTAGATGGGCCTGCCGAGGACCAGGTCTTCCGGAGCCTTGACGTAGGGATAGATCGCCTCCTCCGGCTGTTTAGTGCATCCAGCGAGTCCGGCCAGCGCCATGGACGCGCCCATCAGCTTGAGAAAACCACGGCGCGAGACCGGATCGATCCACTCGGAGCTTTGCTGCGGAAATTCCTCGCGCACCGCAGCGTCGAACTCCGGCGTTCCGGCCAGCTCATCAATCGAGCGCCAGTATTTTTTGCCTGTCTGCCCTGCCAGCTTTGTGCGTACTTCAGCCAGCGTCAACTTTGTGTGAGTCTTGTCCATGTCCTCTTCCACGCCGTCTCTTACCGGTGGCATATCTCGCAATTGGAAAGCTCGCGAGCCGGCCGGATGTTGTAGTGCTTGAACAGGAAACCGCCCAGGGCTTCCTGACTGGTGAACTTCGTATAGTTAGCGGGAAGCGATGCGAGAACTCCGCCGGGTGCGTCGCTGGTCGGTGCTCCGGCAACCTGAGCGTTCGCCGCCTCCACCAGGCGCAGCGAGGCCAGTTGTGGATTGCCGGACCGCGAGGGATCGACCGTGGTGCAGTTGACCGATTCCGCAGTGGGCGTGCCGGGCTTCACTTCCGTGCCGGTACACCAGACGGGATTGAGATCGGAGGGCTTCTTCCAGTCCATGTTGTAGATTTGGCTGGTGGGCCGCAGGTTTTCGACAGGATTGCGATGGCAGTTGAGACACCACTCCATCTGGAGCGTGTTCTGTTGATACATAATGGGCATTTCATTGACCTGGCCATGACAGGTTTCGCAGCCAATGCCTTTGTTCACGTGGATTTCGTGATTGAAGTAAACGAAGTCGGGAAGGTCGTGCACCTTGGTCCACACGATGGATTCGCCGGTGGCCCAGCTATGGCGGACCGGCTCGAGGATCGCGGCGTTGGTCCATATCTGCGCGTGGCAGTTCATGCAGGTCCGGGTGGGAGGGATGCCGGCGTAGCTCGATTCTTCAACCGAGGTGTGACAGTACTGGCACTGCAATCCCAGACCTTCGACGTGATGTTTATGACTGAAGGGGACAGGCTGATCAGCCCGCTGCCCCTGGCGGGTTACCCACGGCGATCTTTGGAGTTCATTGAGCGTCACTCCCAAGGCGATTACGATCAATCCCGTTAAGACCAGACTCATCCGTGCCAGCGCGTTCGAGCTGCGGTCAAAAATCTGAGCCATGAATACTTCCTGCTCCCTCAAAATCCGTGGTGGTTAAACGACTACCGCGCTGTGTTTGCGCACAGCTCTTAATCGGGAGATTTTTCACGCCCCGAAACCATTAAGCTGAAAATCGAAGAACACTATACCCGGCAAAATCGACACTAGCAAGCCCCAGAAAGAGTCACCGCTAATATTTTTTGTTTCAAATTGAATACGTCGTTGCGGCGGTGCGGGAAAGCATTGGATTTTGGCCGAAATTGAGGACATTTTGCGAAGGACTGCGGATTGGGCATACCATTCACAGGAGCCGGGGCGAGTGAGTCGCGGACGGCTTTGGCTCATGATTTTGGCTTTTTTGAGACGATGACGGACGGACGCCGGGTTCCTCGTTACAACGTTGTGCAGGCCTGCGAAGAGCTGGCGGCGGCCGATCCCATGTTGGGACGGCTGATGGAACGCGCTGGGCCTGTCACGCTGCGGCTGAAGAGCCAGCACTCTCCTTTTGAGGCGCTGCTGGAATCCATCATTTATCAGCAACTGAACGGCAAGGCGGCGGCAGCGATTCTGAAGCGGCTGCTCACCTTCTTCGGAGAGCTGCACCCGGCCCCGGAGCACTTGCTTGCCGCTCCGGACGACAGGCTGCGCGGCTGCGGCCTCTCGGCAAACAAGCTGCTGGCGTTGCGCGATCTCGCAGCGAAAACCCTTGATGGAACGGTGCCGACGCTGTCGCAGATTCGGCGCTTGAGCGATGCGGATATCGTGGAGCGGCTGACGGCGGTGCGCGGCATTGGGCCGTGGACGGTGGAGATGCTGCTGATTTTCCGGCTGGGACGCCCGGACGTGCTGCCGGTGACCGATTACGGAGTGCGGAAAGGTTTCGCGCTGACGTTTGGGCGCCTGCCGAAGAGGAAACCCTTCGACGCCTCAATGCTGGCTAAGGCCGCTGATATGCTGCGGCGCGGTGAGCGGTGGAAGCCGTGGCGCTCGGTCGCGAGCTGGTATTTGTGGAGGGCTTGCGATCTGGCGGGAAAGGCTTCTCCGCCGCCTTTTTGACCGCCCGCCTCAGAGCAGTCGTGCGGACGCCCGGAAGCGCCGCCCGGTCGCTATAATTAGAGGTTAAGCATTCGCTATATTAAGGAGCAACATTTCGATGCCTCTTCAGTCCACCAGCAAGATCTGGCATAACGGCAACCTCATTCCGTGGGAGAAGGCCAACATTCACGTGATGAGCCACGTGGTCCATTACGGTTCGTCGGTGTTCGAGGGGATTCGCTGCTATGGGCAGCCTACGGGCGCCGCGGTGTTCCGTCTTCCCGAACACATGCAGCGCCTGCTGGACTCGGCCAAGATTTACCGAATGCCGCTGCCCTACTCCCTGGAGCAGCTCTCGAACGCGGTGGTGGAGTTGATCGAGGCCAACGAAGTGGCTCCCTGCTACATTCGTCCAATCGCGTTTCGCGGCTATGGCGAGATGGGTGTGAATCCCAAGAATTCGCCGGTCGAGGTTTACATTGGGAACTTCCCCTGGGGCAAATATGTCGCTGGAGATGCAGCCGACGTTTGCGTCTCGTCGTGGAACCGCTCGGCTCCGAATACGACTCCGTCGCTGGCCAAGGCCGGGGGCAATTATCTGAACTCGCAGCTTATCCGGATGGAGGCCGATGTGAATGGCTATTCCGAGGGCATTGCACTCGATGTGAACGGATATCTCTCAGAAGGTTCCGGAGAAAACCTGTTCATCGTGCGCAGTGGCGTGCTCTACACAACTCCGCTGGCGAACTCGGTACTGTCCGGCATCACGCGCGATTCGGTGCTGACGCTGGCCCGCCACTTCGGGATTCCGGTGGTGGAACACGCGCTGCCGCGCGAACTGCTTTACATCGCCGACGAGGTTTTCTTTACTGGAACGGCGGCGGAGGTAACTCCCATTCGCAGCGTGGACCGCATTACCGTTGCCGACGGCAAACCCGGGCCGATCACGCAGCAACTCGCCGATGAATTCCTCGGCATTGCCAACGGTCTGCGGCCGGATCGCTTTGGATGGCTTACTCCGGTGAATGTAAATGCGGAGCAGGCAGTCACGGCCTGATTCCTCTGGAACACGCAAAAGCCCGGCGACCGCGTCGGGCTTTTGCTGCTTCCGCGAAGCCGAGAAAGCTATTTACTGTCCAGCTTGAACTGATAGGCGACGATCTCCTTCAGCGTGTCATAGGGGAGCTGGTGACTCGCTACTTCGCCTACCGGAATCTGGCGACCGTTGACGAAGAGCATAGGCGTCTCGTTCACATTGAGGTCTTTGGCGAGCTTGATGGAGGCGTTGACCGCGTCCTTGGCGGCGTCGCCGTAGGAACATCCGCCGACTTTCGCGGCATTCAGACCCACTTTGGTCGCGGCGTTGCCGAGGGCCTCGTCGGATGCGTCCGGCGTGAGCTGCTGCTGATTCTCAAATACGGCGTCGGCGAATTTGAAGAATGTCGCGTCGCCGGCCTGCTGCGCTACGCACACGCTGTAAGCCGCGGCTTTGAAAGCCTCGGTGTGGATGCTGGTGAGCGGGAAATTCTCAAAGACAAAGTGCGCCTGGGGAAAATCGCTGAGCAGCTGCGCGATGACCGGCTGCGCCGCCTTGCAGTGCGGGCACTGGAAGTCGGCAAATTCGACGATCTCAAACTCCTTGTCCGCAGCCCCGCGGCTTGGCCCATTGGCGCGCTGCATCAGGACCTCGCGGGTTTCCGCGTAGGGATGCGCGCCGAAGGGCAGCATGTCCAGGTTGGTGGCGATGAGGTGCTTGTTGTCGGGAGTGACGAGGAAGGTAGCCGATGCGATTTGATGTTGCGGGTCGTTCTTCTGCGCGACCTCCACGATGACCCTGCTGACCCCGGGCGCGGGCGTCTTTTCGATGGCCCAGACCTGCCATACGCGGTTGGGGTCGTATCCCCATGCTTCTTTGAGGAAAGCCTCGACGGTGGCGCGCGACGGCGTGACTGCCGTAAAGTTTGCCGGGCTGGCAGGCGGGAACTTGACGGCCGACGAGCTCGGAGCCGACGGGAGCGTTGGCTGCTGCGCCGAGGCCAAAGCTGGGGCAGCGATGGTTGCAGCCGTGAGCGCCAGAGGAAGTAGGACCTGCTTCAAAATGTTGCGAGAATACATTGAGTTTCCTTCACAGAAAATATTGATGAGGCTGCGCATGAGGAGTGTCAGATGTTGGACGGGCGGCGGGGGAATTCGCATCAGACCTGTACCCGAGCGGCGATCGGAAAGCGGCGGCCCATTCCAAACGCCTTGGCTGTGACCTTGAGCACCGGCGCGGCCTGCTGGCGCTTGTACTCGCTGCGCTCCACCAGCCTGATGACGCGGCGCACGAGATCAAGGTCGAGGTTGTGGGCTTTGGCGATGGCTTCCGGCGCTTCATAGCGTTCGACATAGGCTTCGAGAATGGGATCGAGGATGTCATACGACGGCAGCGAGTCGGTATCTTTCTGATCGGGGCGCAGCTCGGCTGACGGAGGTTTCTCGAGAATCGCGGCGGGGATCACTTCGCGCTGGCGGTTGAGGTAGCGGGAGAGAGCGTAAACCTGGGTTTTGAATACGTCGCCGATGACGGCGAGCGCGCCCACCATGTCTCCATAAAGCGTGCAGTAGCCGGTGGACATTTCGCTCTTGTTGCCGGTGGTGAGCACCAGCGCATTGAGTTTGTTGGAAGCCGCCATGAGCAACGCGCCGCGGATGCGCGACTGGATGTTTTCCTCCGTGATGTCGGGCTTGAGTCCGGCAAAGAGCGGCGCGAGCGCTTGATTGTATTGTTCAAAAAGCGCGCTGATGGGCAGAACTTCAAACCGGACGCCGAGGTTCTCCGCCAAGTGGCGGCTGTCATCGATGGACCCCTGCGAGGAATAGGGGCTGGGCATGCCGAGCGTAAGGACGTTTTCGCGGCCGACCGCTTCAGCGGCAATGGCGGCGACGGCCGCCGAATCAATGCCTCCGCTGAGGCCGACGATGACATTCGAGAAGCCACATTTGCGAACGTAATCGCGTGTGCCGAGGACGAGCGCGCGGTAAATGGCTTCCTCTTCGTCCTCTGTTTCCGGGTGAATCTCCCCGGTGAGGGCTTTGGTATCGACGAAGATCAGGTCTTCTTCGAAAGACTTGGCCTGGGCGATTATTTCCCCGTTGCGCCCAAGCGCGAGGCTCGATCCGTCGAAGATAAGCGAATCGTTGCCGCCAACCTGGTTGACCATCAGGACAGGCACGCTGTCACGGCGGGCGATGGCGGAGAGCATTTCGCGGCGCGTCTCGCGCTTGCCGCGCCAGTACGGTGAAGCGGAGATGTTCACGACGAGCGAGCCGCCGGCGCGCATCAGTTCTTCGACAGGATCGATGTTGTAGAGGCGGTTCTCCCAGAAGCTTTTATCGTTCCATGCATCTTCGCAGATGGTGAGCGCAACCGGCTCGCCTTCAATTGCGACGAGCCCTTGATGGTGTGCGGGAGAGAAGTAGCGCTGCTCATCGAAGACATCATAGAAAGGCAGCAGCATTTTTGACTGCACAAACTCCACGTGTCCGTTGCGAAGCAGCGCGGCGGAGTTCATTACGTGCTTGCCGGTTCCCTGGTGCGCGGGTGTAACGTATCCGCAAATAATGGCGACGTTCCCAGCGGCGGTCTGTGCGGCGATTTCTCCGACGACCTGTCCGGCGCGCACGACGAAGGCGGGTTTCTCCAGCAGGTCGGCAGGCGGATAGCCGCAGACGGCGAGTTCAGGAAAGACGACGAGGCTGGCTCCGCCCTGCACCGCCCGGTGGGTGAAGTCGAGAATTTTGCGGGCGTTTCCGTCGAAATCTCCGACGGTGGGATTGATCTGGGCGAGCGCGATCTTCACAAGTACAAGTTTACCTTTTTGCGAAATAGCGGATGCGCCTCACCGTACGCGGTCCCATACGAGCTGCGCGATGATGGTGTCTCTTCCTGCTCGAATGGTGCTGGTTCGAAGAGTCAGAGTGTTACCTTCAAATTTGAAATGGCGCACTTCGGAACGGCCCACCCAGTTGGCGAACAGACTGGTTTCGACGTGATGCGTCACCTTGTCTCCCTCAACGGTGTAGCGGCCTGTGTAGGCGATGTAATCCCTGCGTCCCGCGCGGCTCGCCAGCCGCAATGCGCCCGCGCCGTCGTGGGCCTTGAAGGCCGCCGCGAGCCGCGCACGCCGGGAGGGCCAGTCGTTTGCGGGGCTGAGGTTTCCACTCATGTAGCCTTCTGCGGAGTAGAGAAGATAGCCGTTTACGGCGGTTCCCCATGGGTGCTCGACGGTTCCGTCCTCGTGGATAAACGAGTAGTCGCGGAGACGCCATGTTCCTATAAAATCGGCTGCGGTCGCTTCCATCAGACCTCGGGTAGTACCAGCGTATCCATCTGCAAAAACTGCCGCAGCACTTCGTCGCTGGATGCTTTCATCTCATCCATTGTGCCAAAAAAGTGGGCTTTGCCCTGATGAAGAAAGAGCACGCGATCTGCCAGGCGCTCCGCAAAGCGCATGTCGTGCGTAACAACGATGCTGGTGAGGTGGAGCTGGTGTTTGAGCTTTTGAATCAGATTGCCGAGCAGATGCGCGATGAGCGGATCGACCATGGTGGTGGGCTCGTCGTAGAGAATGGCCTCGGGCTGGGCAGAAAGCGCGCGGGCGATGGCCACGGAGCGCTTCATTCCGGTGGAGAGATCGGAGGGGAGCAGGTCGGCCATGCCGGAGACTCCAACCATTTCGAGCAAGCCATTGACGATCTGCTGGATCTGGTCCTCAGCGAGTTCCTTGCGCTCACGCAGCGGAAAGGCCACATTCTCCCCGACGCTGAGCGAGTCGAAGAGAGCGCCGTTCTGGAAAACCATGGTGACTTTGCGGCGGATGGCCTGTAACTGCTTCTCGTCAAAGCCGGTGATGTCCTCGCCGGCGACCAGGATCGCGCCCGAGTCCGGCTTGAGGAAGCCCATAATGTGCTGGAGCGCTACGGATTTGCCCACTCCGCTGCGGCCCAGGATGCAGAGCGTTTCACCGGTGTTAACGAAAAAGCTTATGTCGTCGAGCACCACCAAATCACCGAACGATTTTGAGACGTGCTCAAACGCAATGTAGGGCCCGGACTCGCGCTTGGCGGAATCTTCGACGACGACCGAAATCTCTGCGCTGCTGGCCAGCGTATGCTCCCTCGAAGGCTGGAAAGCCTAGACTTCAGCTTAGTGGATGCGCGGCGATTGCTCCAGTACTGCTTTTTGGATATCTGCGGGGGTGTTCAGGTTTTCGAACCAGTGATGAAGCGGGACGGGTTGCCGCCACGATTGCGCCGCAGCGATAGACTCAACATTGAAGGCGTCGATGGGCAAGCCGGTGGCCTTTGCGGCACGTTCGACTGCGCGGATCACCTTGGCATCGCCCTCGGAAAGAGCGGCCCGCACGTGGGGCAGCAATCCTTTGCTGTAAACGGCACAGAGCGGCTGCGGCTGGCCTTGCAAAAGCGGGACGGTAGCAAGCGCACTGGTCTGCGCGGCGCGGTCGACCATCCAGCGCAGGAACTCGACGGGAAGCCACGGCGAGTCAACGGGCAGAAATAAATTCTGCTCTCCATCGGTGACTCCGAGCGCAGCTTCGATTCCGCCAAGCGGCCCGGTGCGCGGAGAATTGTCGGGGATTACGGGCGCAAATCCGGACAGGTCCGGACGCGAGCCAACAATGCGCGGTTGGAACCCGAGTTCGCACAGTTTTTCAAGGGCATGCTCGATCAGCGGACGTCCGCACAACTCAAGCAGGGCCTTGTCGCGGCCCATGCGCGTGCTTTGGCCCCCGGCGAGGACGAAGGCATTCACTTCCCCAGCTCTTCAAAGAACGTAATGACCGATTCGATGCCGCGATAGAAGTTCGCAAGGTGGAACTTTTCGTTGGGCGCGTGGATTTTGTCGTCCGGTAGCCCGAAGCCCATCATGACCGAGGGTGCGTTCAGATGCCGCTCGAAGTCGCCGACGATGGGGATGGATCCACCGGAGCGGATGAAGACCGTGTCTTTCTTCCATACTTCCTTCAGGGCGCGGGTTGCAGCCTGAATGTAGGGATTGTCGGTACCAATTACGATGGCTTCGCCGGAATGAATCAGCCGCACGTCTAGCGTGACTCCCGCAGGCGTCAGCGATTCGACGTATTGTTTGTACTGATCGAAAGCCTTGTCCGGCTTCATGTCCGGCACCAGCCTCATGGAAATCTTGGCCACTGCCTTTGCCGGAATGACAGTTTTCGCGCCCGCGCCGATGAAGCCCCCGGGCATTCCGTGGACATCAAGGGTGGGACGCGCCCAGGTGCGCTCCAGTACGGAGAAACCGGGCTCGCCCGTGAGGCGGCTGGAGCCAACTTCCGTCTGACGGTACTGCTCTTCATCAAACGGGAGCTGCTTCCACGCTTTCAACTCGTCTTTGCTGGGAGCTTTCACGGCATCGTAGAAGCCGGGGATGAGGATGTGCCCCGATGGGTCTTTCAACTGCGCGATGATCTGCGCGAGCGCGACGAAGGGATTGGGCGCGGCCCCGCCGTACATGCCCGAATGCAGATCGGTTTTTGCACCGCGGACTTCGATCTCTGTGTAGATCATGCCGCGCAGGCCCACGCAGAGCGTGGGCAATTCGGGCGCGAATAATTCGGTGTCAGAGACCAACGCGAAGTCCGACTTGAGCCGGTCGCTTTTTTCGCGAACGAATTTTGCGATCTGCTCGCCGCCGACCTCTTCTTCGCCCTCGAGGAGCATTCGCACGTTGATAGGAAGTTTTCCGCCGTGGGCCTGGAAGAGCGACTCCACCGCTTTGACATGAATGTAGAGTTGGCCCTTGTCATCCGAGGTTCCGCGCGCATAGAGATTACCATCGCGCTCGGTGGGCTCGAACGCCGGCGACTCCCACTCATTGAGCGGGTCGGGCGGCTGCACGTCGTAGTGCCCATAGCAAAGGCAGGTCGGCTTGCCGGGAGCGTGCAGCCAGTCGGCGTAGACGAGCGGATGACCGGCGGTTTTGATGACCTCAACATTTTCAAGACCGATGCGCTTCATTTCTTCGCCAAGCCAGGTCGCGGCGCCGAACACGTCAGCCTTGTGCTCGGCCAACGTGGAGATGGAAGGAATGCGCAAGAGGGTCTTCAATTCGTTGAGAAAACGGGGTGAGTTCTGGCGGGCGTAATCGACTGCGGCGGAAGGCATATTCGGCTCCTGAATCTTCGATGCTTCGACAGAGCAGTATAAAGGACTGCGGGCCCGGCTACACGCGCTCCGCCCGTTTTCTGGAGATTTCGGGTACTGCGCTTCCTTATGGCCCGGATGCAGTTTCGCTGCCTTATCCCAGCCTTTCCCGCAGCAGCTTCACTTCGCGGCCCAACTCTTCCAGGCGATCGAGAAGGGCCGTCTGCCGAGCCTCATCCGCGTTTGGCGTCCGCCCCTCGACGTAGAACGCTCCGTTCGGTTCGAGGACACAACGGGAGACTTCTTCCGCACTCTCAAATCCCTGCCGATGAAGAGCGGCAAGCAGGTCTTCCGGACTGAGCATCTCTTTCTTCAGCGCGTAGTTGTCCACGCGGCCATTGGTGATTAAGGTGCGCTCCACGCCGCCCATCACACGGCTCAGGCGTGGCGAGGAATAGAGCACCCGCACCACGAGCCAGTTGATGGTGAGCAGCGTAGCGGCTCCGATGATCCCTCCCGAGACCGAGTTGTCGTTGCCGATGATCGCATTCTGCACCGTGTTTGAGAGCGAGAGCAGCACGACCAGGTCGAAAGGATTGAGCTGCGCCAGCTCGCGCTTGCCGAAGACGCGAAGCAGCACGATGAGGGCGAAATACACAAGGATGGGGCGGATGATTTTTTCGAGAATGGGGATAGGGACGTAAAACATCTCATGGGACATTGGACGTAACCTCGGGACGTAGCCTCGTTCTGCTGAATGGCCCTGCCTAATGCGCAAGATTATAGGAAAGCTGAAGGCCCGGCCATTGGGGGTGGCTACCGTCGAGAGTGAGACATAGCCCTCCTCCCGCGAACGGCGACTCTCGACGTATCCGCCAATCGGGTATCCAAGAACGCTGCCCACAAGCACGTCAAAGAAGAAATATCGTTGTGAGATTGCTTTTCACCGCCATTGGTTCAGGCGGACTGCTCTACGAGCGGACCGTGGGTCTTTGCCGTCGGCATGGGCTTCTTTTCTTCCGGAGGAGGCGCATCGCCGATGCGCTTGGTATAACTGCACGTCTTCTCGCTCTCCGGCCCGCCTTTTTTCGCGCGCTTTTTCGGAGCGGCTTCCTCATCGGCTGACGGTTTTTTGTTATTCGGGCAAACGAGGTAGACGCCCGACTTCAGCGTCTTTTCAAGCAGGTAGGGGCTACCGCACTCGGGGCATTTCTTGTCCACCGGCTTGTAGTTCGCGGTGAAATCGCACTTTGGATACTCAGAGCATCCGTAGAAGAAGTTGCCGCGGCGTGCCTTCTTCTCGACGATGTCGCCCTCGTGACACTTGGGGCACTTTACGCCGATCGTGTTCTGCTTGATGTACTTGCATTTCGGATAGCCGGAGCAGGAAACAAACTCGCCGTACTGTCCGTTGCGGAGCACGAGCTGCTTGCCGCACTTGGGGCAGTTTTCGTCAAGAGGCTGCGGCGGCTTCTGCTGCTGCTTCTGGTTGAGTCGGCGCACCGTCTTGCAGGGAGGGTCCTCGTTGTAGCCGGGGCACGCCATAAACGGGCCCCATGGGCCATTGCGCAGCACCATCACCCGCCCGCAGTTCTCGCAATATTCTTCTTCCTGCTCGGCGTCTTCGGCAGGCGCGGCCAGGTTGGGCTTGGCATCGTAATTTTCTTTGGTGAAGGTACAGCTTCCAGGCTTCTTTTTGTCGTACGCGCTGCACGCATAGAAGGAGCCAAACTTGCCCCACTTCAAAAGCAGTGGAGAACCGCACAGGTCGCAAACCTGATCGGTAGGCTTCTCCATGCGCTTGACGTCTTCCATCTCCTTGCCTGCAACCTTCAGTTCTTCTTCAAAGTAGCGGTAGAAGCCCGTGAGCAGATCGGTCCACTTCTCCTTGCCTTCTTCTATGTCGTCCAGCTCCTCTTCGAGCCGGGCCGTGTACCTGGTGTCGAAGATGTAGGGAAAGTTCTTGACGAGAAGACCGTTCACGACGGTCCCGATTTCAGTAGGGACGAACGGGCCTCTCCGTCCACCCATTTTCGTGACGTACTCGCGGTCCTGAATGGTGTTGATGATCGACGCGTAGGTGGAGGGGCGTCCGATGCCGCGCTCTTCCAGTTCCCTGACCAGCGAGGCCTCGTTATAGCGCGGAGGCGGCTGAGTAAATTTCTGAACCGCCTCAACCGCGTTGCGTTCCGCGAGGTCAACCGTCGGCTCGACAAACGCCGGCACAGTTTCCGTTGCCGCACCTTCCGTCTTTTCGTTCCTCGCCTCTATTTTGGCGGCCTGCTGCCGGTGCTGCTTTCGGGCCTCGGCTAATTTCGCGTCACGCCGGCGAACCGCCATCTGATGAAGCTGCTCTTTTCTGGCGGGTTTTAGCTGCTCGCCCTCGCGCAATTTCGGAAGCTCCTGGTCTTCTTCGCCGTCACCCGACTTCTCGTCCTGATAAACCTTCAGATAGCCATCAAACTTCTGGACCGTTCCCGTGAGCCTGAAGTTGTAGGTCCGGTCGTTCTTCGCGTCGAGCTCCACGGTCGTGACGTCATAAACGGCAGGCGCCATTTGCGACGCTACAAAGCGCTGCCAGATAAGCTTGTAGAGCCGGTACTGTTCGTCAGACAGCGACTTGCGAATGTCGTCAGGATGGAGTGCCGGGTTCGACGGGCGAATGGCTTCGTGCGCGTCCTGAGCGTCCTTCTTGGATTTGAAGACATTCGCGGAGGCAGGCAGGTAAACGCTGCCCAGCTTCGACTGGATGTAGCTGCGCGCCGCCTGGATCGCTTCCGATGAGACGCGAGTCGAGTCGGTACGCATGTAGGTGATTAAACCGATGGACCCTTCCTTGCCGATCTCCACGCCTTCATAGAGCCGCTGCGCGACGCCCATGGTGCGCTTCACGCTGAATCCCAGCTTGGCGGCGGCGTCCTGCTGTAGCTTGCTGGTGATGAAGGGCGCCGGAGCAGAGCGCCTCCGCTCCTTGTTCTCAACCGAGCGTACGGACCACTGTGCCGTGGCTGCGGCTTCAACAATACTGCGCGCGGTCTTCTCATCGGGAACGGCGGGCTGGCTCACCGTTTCAACCTTGGCGCGCTCTCCATCGATGCCGATGAATCGCGCGGTGATAAGAGACGGCTCCCCATGTCTGTCCGCGCTCGACGCGAGTTCCAGAACGGCGTCGATCGTCCAGTATTCGACCGGATTGAATGCCTTAATTTCTTCTTCGCGCTCGACCACCAGCCGAACCGCGACGGTCTGCACGCGGCCAGCGGAGAGCCCGCGACGAACTTTGTCCCAGAGAAGCGGCGAAATCTGGTAGCCGACGATGCGGTCAAGGACGCGGCGCGTCTGCTGCGCGTCGACGAGGTTCCGGTCCACGTCGCGGGCCTGCTCAAAGGCGGCTTTGACGGCCTTGGGCGTGATTTCGTTGAATGTGATGCGGTGGATAGCGTGACGCTTCACGGAGCTGCGCAACTCGTCCTCAAGATGCGCGGCAATGGCTTCGCCTTCGCGGTCGGGGTCCGGTGCCAGATACACGCTGTCGGAGGACTTCGCCAGCTTGCGCAGGCGATCCATGACCTTCTCTTTGCCGGGAATCACGATCAGCTCCGGCTCGAAGGTTCCGTGGGTCAGATCAACGCCGATCTTGTTTTTCGGCAGGTCCTTGACGTGGCCAACGGAGGCCTCAACGATGAAGTCTTTGCCGAGATATTTGCTGATCGTCTTAGCCTTGGCGGGCGATTCGACGATCACAAGGGATTTGCTCATTTTTTTCCTTTACAGCCGAAACGGATATTACCAGAAGTGGCCATCTGCGTTTGCAGAAGGCAACACTCCTTCCTCTTCTTTACGATGACAGAGCGGGCCTGGTCAAAAAGTTTTGACGTAGTTTTTCCCGGGAAGTTGCCGAACGCGCCCTGCAAGCTCCAGCTCAAAGAGAGCAGTAAAAATCTCCGCGGAGCTGAGTTCAGGCTCCAGTTTTTCCATGATTTCGTCAAGTTGCAGAGCTTCATCATGGCAGAGCACGCCCATTATGCGAGCCTCTTGCGGAGGCAATGGTTCCCGCTGGAATAGGGATGCGTCGGAGGCCGGATCGGATTCAGGGGCGTTCAGCGCGGTCAACTGCAGGCGGATCGGCGTGGGCAAGTCCTCCCACACGTCTTCCCAAGTTGCAGTGAGCTTTGCTCCCTGTTTAATGAGCGTGTTAGGACCCCACGCGTTTTTTGTGGTCACGTTGCCGGGAACGGCGAACACATCACGGTTCTGCTCCAGCGCGCAGCGCGCAGTAACGCGCGTTCCGCTGTATTCTGCGGCCTCGATGACGAGCACGCCTACGCTCATTCCGCTCAGGATGCGGTTGCGCTTGGGAAAGTTTTGCGGCGCGGGGAAAGTTCCCAGCGGGTATTCGGAGAGAATAGTGCCCCCTCCGGCGATGATCTGCTCGGCGAGGGACTTGTTCTCTTTTGGATAGACGACATCGACGCCCGTTCCCCAGATGGCGATGGTGGGCCGCTTGGCGGCGATGGCGCCGCGATGGGCCGCCGTGTCGATGCCGCGCGCCATACCGCTCAGAATCACAAGCCCGCGGTTGGCGAGGTCGCGCGAGAGCATTTCGGCCATCCCGGTTCCGTAAGGGGTGGGATGGCGAGTGCCGACGACGGCGATCGAAGGCTCGGCGAGCAACTGAGCGTCGCCGCGAATCCAGAGGAGCACGGGAGGGTCGAAGATTTCGCGCAGCCGCTCGGGATACGCTTCATCGGTGTAGGTGAGAAAGCCAGCTCCCGTATTAGCGAGGCTCTCAATCTGCCGATCGGCGGCGCTGCGGGCGAGGCCGTTGAAGATGAACTGCACGCTTTCGGTTGGGAATTGCAGCGATTCAAGCTCGGTGAGGCTGAAGGAGAGGATTCGGGAGGGAGAGCCTCCAATTTTTTCGACGGCACGAAGAATGCGGCGAGGCCCAAGCTGCGGCGTGAGAGCCAGTGCGAGCCAGGCGAGGCGGTCTTCAGTGAGCGCGGGAGAAGCGGCGGGATCGGCGAGAGCGGGGGTGGTCATCAGGTTCAGGAATGCGGACGGCTTGGGTTAAGGAGAATGATCGGAGCGTAGCGGCGGAGGGAATTGAAGTCAAGCAAAACTGCGGTGTTCGAGATTACCGTTGTTACACTGGTGGGTGAGCCTGATTTCAAAAAAGCTGGTGATTGCCGCTATTGATTTTGCCAATCCCGCGCCGCTGATGTGGGATTTTGAGCATGCTCCGCTGCGCGACGAGTTGCTGAAGCGATACGAAATCATTTCGTCGATGCCTTCGGAGTGCGCGCGCCGTTTGCAGGCCGGCACGGCGGATATCGGGCTGGTTCCCGTGGCTGCTTACGCTTCAATCCCCGGAGCGGCGATTGTTCCTCGCTGCGCAATTGCCTCACTCGACCATGTGCAGTCCATCCTTCTGGTGGTGCGGCACCGCGACGGCGTGCATGCGGTAAAGCGCGTGGCGCTCGACACGGCTTCGCTTACCTCGTCTGCGTATACACGCATCTTTTTCAGCAAGCTCTGGAACGCTTCGCCCGAATTTGTACCTCATGCGCCCGATCTTGAAGCGATGCTGCGCGTAGCCGATGCGGCGCTGCTGATCGGCGATCCTGCGCTGCTGGCGCTCAAGGATAGCGAAGCGCGCGAGGCCCGCACGGCCGAGCGGCTGGAATACCTGGACCTGGCGCATGAGTGGCGCGCGTGGACAGGAACGCCATGGGTATCGGCTTTCTGGGCTGTGCGCGAGGCGGCGTTCGGGCCAGCGACCGTGAGCAAGAAGCAACTGGTCGAGGATTTTGAGCTGTCTCGCGACCATGGTTTAGCGCATATCGAAGACCTGGCCCAGGAGTGGTCGCGGCGTGTGCCGGTTTCGGCAGCGGCGCTCGAGAAATACCTGCGGGAGAACATCTACTACTTTCTCGACGACGCCTGCCTCGAAGGGCTGGACTTGTTTTATCGGTACGCGGTCGAATGTGGCGCGCTGCCTGCGGTTCCCGCGCTGCGGTTCCTTTGATCGACGTTAAATCTCCCAGCGCAGCAGCGATGAGCCGACGGTGAAGCCGGCGCCGACGCTGGTCATCAGAACCAGATCGCCCTTCTTCAGCCTTCCGTCTTCGCGCGCGGTCTGCATGGCCAGCGGAATGGTTCCCGCCGTGGTGTTGCCGAAGCGGTCGATATTGACGACGACGCGCTCCATGGGCAGGTTCATACGCTCGGCGCTCGAAGTGATGATGCGCTTGTTGGCCTGGTGCGGGATGAAGCAGTCGAGGTCGTCCACGGTCACGCCGTTGCGGCTGAGCAGGGTTTCCGAAGCCTCAACCATCTTGCGCACAGCGAATTTGTAAACGGACTGGCCGTCCTGGTGGACATAGTGCATTTTCTTCGCGACGGTCTCCGGCGTGCTGGGATGCAGGCTGCCGCCTCCAGGCATGCAGAGGGACGGGCCGCCCGATCCGTCGATCTCATGCAGAAAATCGATCATGCCGACCTCGCCCTCCGCGGCGGGTTCGATCAGCACCGCGCCCGCGCCGTCTCCAAAGAGCACGCAGGTGGAGCGATCGGTGTAGTCGATGATGGAGGACATGGTGTCGGCTCCAATGACGAGAACCTTGGAGTGCGCGCCGCTTTCGACCAGTTTTGCGCCAACTTGCAGAGCGTAAACGAAGCCGGAGCAGGCGGCGGAGAGATCGAATCCCCACGCGCCTTTGGCGCCGAGCCGGTCCTGAACGAGGCAGGCGGTGGCAGGGAAAAACATGTCCGGCGTAACTGTGGCTACGATGATGACCTCAAGCTCCGTTGCCCGGATGCCGCGCTCGGCGAGGCACTTTTTCGCTGCTTCAACCGCCATGTCGCTGGTGGCCATGCCCTTCTCGACCAGGTGCCGCTCGCGGATGCCGACGCGGGAATAAATCCACTCGTCAGAGGTATCCACCATTTTTTCGAGGTCCTGATTGGAAAGCACGCGGGGCGGAACCCAGCTTCCGAGAGCACTGATTTTGGCGCGTCGAGACGCACACGGGCGCACGGTAAGGCTCAATGAGTTCCTCCAATGGCTGAAATACAAAAAGCTATTGTCGCTGAGCGGTTCCGCCGCTGTCTATCAATGGCCTGGTAAGGATTGTGTAATCCGTGGGCAATTTATGTACCGGGAAACCTACTGCGCACGCACTGGCCCGTTACCGTTGCTTCCTTCCGGACCTGGCGGGATTGGCGGGATTGCGCCGCGTAGGACCCGGCACAATCTTGATGATATCACCGGGAAGAGGTGCAGCAACTCAAGGTAGAGGCGGCTCGAAATGCGGTAGGTCAGCTAAAATAGAGAAGTGACCCAACTTCTTCTGGATGATGCTGCGAGTGTCATCCTCTCTGAAAAATTCGTGCGTTCCGCGACACGCCCCAAGGTGGGATTCGTCTCACTCGGCTGCCCTAAAAACCTGGTCGATAGCGAAGTGATGATGGGGCTGCTGAATCGCGCCGGTGCGGAGATGACCTCCCGGCCCGAAGACGCCGAAATCCTGGTCGTCAACACCTGTTCGTTCATCGGCTCGGCCAAGCAGGAATCCGTCGACGCGATTCTGGAAATGGCCCGGTACAAAACCGCCGGGACCGCGCGCAAGCTGATCGTCGCCGGTTGCCTGGTGGAGCGCTATCGCGACGAGATTCGGAAGAACATTCCTGAGGTGGACGCGGTGATCGGCACGGGCGAACTGGAGCAGATTCTTGCCGCCGCCGGGCTGGAGGCCCCGCCGCCGCCGGTTCAGGAATCGTCGCCTTTCACGATCCTTACCAGCGCGCAGGCGGTGCGCGCCGAGGGTACTCTGCGCGAGTCGCAGGGGCGGTTTTCGCGCAACGCCTGGGGCGGAGCCGAAGCGCATCTTCCGCAATACCTTTATGACCACACCACGCCGCGTCTGCTGGCGACCAAGAAGGCTTCGGCGTACATCAAGATCGCGGAAGGGTGCGACCATCCTTGCAGGTTCTGCATTATTCCGAACCTGCGCGGCAAGTTCCGCTCACGACGGTTTGAGTCCGTCGTGGTGGAAGCCGAGAACCTGGTGGCGCGGGGCGTGCGCGAGATCACGCTGGTCGGCCAGGATACGACCTGCTTCGGCGAAGACTTGGGGCTAAAAGACGGATTGGCACAATTGCTCGACAGCCTGGCGGCGATTCCGGGGCTGGTGTGGCTGCGCTTCCTCTACGCTTACCCGAACAAGATTACCGGCAGGCTGCTCGAAACCATCGCGAAGCACGACAACATCTGCAACTACCTTGACGTGCCGTTGCAGCACGCCTCGGGACCGGTGCTGAAGAGCATGAAGCGCGGAGCAAATGCCGAGATTTTTCTGAAGACGCTCGAGAAAGTTCGTGCCGCCGTGCCGGGAATTGCTCTGCGAACGTCCTTCATCGTGGGCTTTCCCGGCGAAACGGAAGTCGATTTTGACAAGCTGCGCGGGTTTGTGCGCGAGGCGAAGTTCGACTGGATGGGCGTCTTTGGCTACTCCGATGAGGAGGGCTCGGGTGCGTTCAGGCTGGAAGAAAAGGTCCCGGCGCGCACGATCGAGCGCCGCAAACGCGAACTGATGAAGATGCAGCAGCGGATCAGCAGGCAGGGCAAGACCGCGTGGATTGGGCGCGAGATTGAGGTGCTGGTCGAAGGCGAATCGGAGGAGACACCACTGCTCTGGGAGGGCCGCTCGCCGATGCACGCTCCTGAAATTGACGGCACCGTCTACATCAACGACTTTGGCCCGTACGAATCGCTGACGGCGGGCCAGTTCTATCGCTGCGAAATCACCGAGGCGCACGACTACGATGTGGTCGCCCGCGTCGTTCCTCGCAGCAGGGAGAAATAATCCATGCCTTCCAATTCGGTATTGCGCTGCCCCACGTGCCGGAAGTTAGTCACGAAAGAGGATGAGTACTTCCCTTTCTGCAGCGACCGCTGCCGCGTGATCGATCTCGGCAAATGGGCCAGCGGAGAGTACCGCATTTCGTCGCCGATTCTCGACCCCGAGGTGCTGGAAGGGCTGAGTGAGGACGCGCGGCGGCCGAAACGTGACGATGACGACGATTGAGGCACGCTCCAGAACGACGTGGGCCTGGCTCACAGGCACGTTCTTCGGCATTGGCTTGCTGCCGGGCGGCCCCGGAACCTGGGCTGCTCTGACGACGGCGGTTCTGTGGTATTTTATTGCGCGAGCCTCGCATCCGGGCTCGATTGAGCTTAGCGTAGGGACGTTCATTGTGCTGCTGGCGGTTACGTTTCTGGGTATTCCGGCAGCCTCTGTCGTCGAAAGAGAGAGCGGGAAGCACGATCCCGGTCATGTTGTGATTGATGAGGTTGCGGGGCAACTTGTGGCGCTGCTTTTCGTTCCATTGGAGGCCTGGCACGTGGTTCTGGCCTTCGTGCTGTTCCGGTTTTTCGATATTCTCAAACCGCCGCCGGTTTGCCAGCTTGAGCGTCTGCACGGCGGTCTCGGTATCATGGTGGATGACCTGGCCGCGGGAGTTTACGCGCTGCTCGTCGGACTGATCGTGCATCACTGGTGGTAGACAAAGTGGCTTCTCTGCTCAAATCCGAATCCGGCCCGGCGCCCCGCATTGAATCTATCGAGCCAGATGCCGCGCTGCCGGGCGGCGAAATCGAAGTGCTCGGAGCCAATCTGGGAGCGGTTTCGTTCCGCAGGCCTGTGGCGATGCTGGGGGACCTGGCTGCATCCGTCGTGATGAGCCGCAGCCGCCGGATGGTGCTGCGCGTACCGGCGGAAGCCACCAGCGGCAAACTCCGCATTCTGCAAAACGGCGCACAAAGCAATGTCGTGGACGTCAAAGTGGCCACCACGCTGGCAAGTGGGGTTCACGCGGTCGCGAATCCGGCGATCGATCCTGAAGGAAATATCTACGTCACGCTGTCAGGCACGCGCGGGCAGGAGACCCCGGTTTCCGTTTTCCGCATTGAGCGGGACGGCGAGATGCGCCCGTTCCTCAGCGGCATTATGAACGCCACCGGGCTGGCTGTGGACGAGGACGGAAACCTCTACGTTTCCGCGCGTAATGAAGGCACGGTGTATCGTGTGACCCCCTCCGGCGCGGCTAAGACCTACGCCGAAGGCATGGGAATCGCCACGGGAATCGCGTTCGACTCCGACCACAACCTCTACGTGGGCGACCGCAGCGGGACGATCTTCAAGATCGCTCCCGACCGCCAGATTTTCGTCTTCGCGACGCTCGAGCCGAGCGTCGCCGCATATCATCTGGCCTTTGGAATCGACGGGACGCTTTACGTCACTGGCCCCACAACTTCAAGCTACGAAAGCGTTCATGCGATTGACCGGAATGGCGACGCCACCGTCTTCTATCGCGGGCTGGGACGCCCGCAGGGGCTGGCGGTCGATATTTCCGGAGCAGTTTACGTGGCGGCTTCGCTCGGGGGGCGTCGCGGCATCGTACGCATCTCGCAGTCGGGCGAGGCGTCGTTGGCGGTCGCTGGATCGGGGATTGTGGGGCTGGCGTTTGTTCCGGGCGGCAACGCGCTGGTGGCCACCGCGACCACCGTTTACGAAGTGGCGTTAGGTGTCGAAGGATGGCGCACGGTTTAGCGAGTCCGATGAACGAGCTAGCAATGACCGGTTCGGAGCCCGATGAACGCTGAGATTATCGCCATCGGTTCGGAAATGCTGACGCCCTGGCGACAGGACACGAATTCGCTCTTCGTCACTGAGCGGCTGAACCAGCTTGGCGTGACCGTCAGGTTCAAAACGATCGTGGGGGATCGTCCTAAGAATCTGGTAGATGCGGTTCGGAACGCACTGCGGAGAACGGACGTAATCGTGGTGACGGGAGGGCTGGGCCCGACCGAGGACGACCTGACCCGGGAGGCGGTGGCCGAGGCGCTCGAAGTCGGCGTCAAGCGGAATCCCGACCTGATTGCGCATCTCTACACGAGGGCCGCGCAGCGGCGGCTAACGATGACTCGAAACAACGAAAAGCAGGCCGATGTTATTGATGGAGCTGTAGTTCTGGAGAATCCAAATGGTTCCGCTCCGGGCCAATGGCTGGACACAATTTACGACGAACATCGCAAACTCGTTTTGGTGCTGCCGGGACCTCCGACGGAGCTGAAGCCGCTGTTTGATGAGCAATGCATGCCGCGGCTGAGAGATGCGCTGCCGAAGCGGCATATTGCGATGCGAGTGCTGAAGGCGGCACTGATTCCCGAGTCGGCCTGTGACGCGCGAATCGCTCCTATCTACCAACAATACAAGGACATAGAGACGACGATCCTGGCGCATCTAGGGGACATTCAGCTCAACCTGATGTGTAGCAAGCCCGCGCTGGATCTGGCGCAGGCGAGGGTAGACTCGCTGGCCAGCAAGATCGAGGAGGAGCTGGATGACTACCTCTACTCCTCGCAAGGTGAGACCTTGGAGCAGATCGTTCTGTTCTATCTGGAGATGCGCGCGGTGACGTTATCGGTAGCCGAGAGTTGCACGGGTGGCCTTGTTTCTACACGACTTACGAGTATTAGCGGAAGCTCTCGGTCCTTCCTGGGCGGGGCTGTGGTTTACACGAACGAGCTGAAGTCGGAGTTCGCCGGAGTGCCGCCTTCAGTGCTGGAGCGGCATGGCGCGGTGAGCAAGGAAACGGCGGAGGCCCTGGCGGAAGGCATCCGTGAGCGGTGCGATAGTACTCTTGGAATTGGGGTTACGGGCATTGCCGGGCCCAGTGGCGGGACTCCGGACAAGCCCGTGGGGCTGGTCTATCTCGGGATAAGCGACGGCAAGTCGACCGAAGTAGTGGAGCGGCGGTTCAGCGGCGACCGGAACCGGATTCGCAGCTATGCGGCGCAGACAGCGCTTGATCTTGTGCGTCGAAAGTTGATGTAATTCAGTAAGTTATACTGGGGTTATGATTCCACCGACAGGGTTCCGGGGTGGCCATGGCCGGCCGGACGGGTGCCGGTCTGGAGCGGCCTTCTCCCGATTCTCTTCCCGATCGAGATATTGCTCTGTAGCTTCGCGGAGGATGGTCTCCGGTTCGCATCCGCGCTCCCTAGCGAGCCGGTTCAGCCGACCGCGGGTTTCAAGGTCGAGTTCAATTGTCATAGCCAGTCCGTCCGAGTAAAACTACCGTCAAAAAGTTCAGCGTTTTTTGCAGATGTTTGATTACAAAGGCCTTACAAAACGGAAATATTTACAAGTGATTGATTCTAATGATACTTATTGGCATTTAATTGAAATTGCAAGACTTTGCAGGAGATTCTCGGCTCTCTCTGTTTTTCCTTTCTCTTGATTCCTATCTTTATTTTACCAAATTGAGTGGAAATCAAATGCATTCGCACCCCACTTTTTGCGCGTCCGGACGATGTCGTAGGACGGCTGCATCCGCATGTGCGTATCCATTTTGACACCGAAGGCCTTCTCGATGCGGAGGGCCGCGTCTCCGAAGAGGTCGGCCTTACCATTGAGCAGGCTGGACAGCGGGATGTGGGCGGGTTTCTTGATAGGCGTCTCCCGTTGAGCGGGGGTGGTCCTCATGTTCAGGACTCCCATCTCAGAAAAGAGACGTGGGGCACCCGGCAGCACCGACTAAACGTAACTGATCCGTTTGCTTATGCGGTGAGCGATTCGGGGCTGACCTGGGAGATGTCGCGCAGCAGAAATAGATATGCGGCGATGCCGATGAGCAGGTAGGCGGCGGCGACATAGAACGCAATGGCGAAGGAATGCGTGAGCTGCACGATGTAGCCCGTGATGATGGGCGCGAGGATTCCAGAAATTTGATTGGAGAAGTTGACGATACCGCCGACGGACCCGACGTTCGCCTCCGGCACGATGAGGGAGGGCAGGGACCAGCCGACGGGTGCGGCAGCGGAGAGCCCAGTAATGGAAATAGTGATCCACGCGAGCGCTTCGAAGCGGGTGTGAGCAAACGCGGCGCCGAAGATGCCGAGACCAAAGAGGGTTCCGGCGACGAGGACGGTCATGCGGACGCGGCTGGAGTGAAAGCCACGATGGATGAGGATGTCGACGAGGAGGCCGCCGACGAGGAGATCGGCAGCGGTCGCAATGAGCCATGGGACGGCGGTGAAGAGCAGCGAGTCAAAGAGATTAATGTGGAGCGCCTGGTGAAAGTAGCTGGGCAGCCAGGTGAGCAACAGGTAGAAGACGTAGTTGTAGGCGCCAAAGCCGATGGCGAGTCCAAGGACTTTGCGCTGGCGGAGCAGGGCGAGGAAGCTGAGGCGTGACGCTGGGGTGGTGGTTGGTGTGACGGTATAAGCGGATTCAGGGACTGAGTGCCGGGCTTCGGGTGTGAAGTGATCTGTTTCGCCGGGATGGGGATCGCGGTAGATGAAGTAGAAGGCGAGGAAATAAGCGAAGCTGACGAGGCCCGTGAAGATGAAGCCCATGCGCCACCCCAGGCGGAGGACGATGATGCCGATGATGGGAATTCCAAGGGCGGAAGAAAACTTGGCGGCGGAGTCGAAGAGACTCGTGGCGAAGCTCCGGCGCTCGGGCGGGAACCAGCGCCCGATAGCCTTGGCGTTGGCGGGAAAGAATGGAGCCTCGCCAACGCCGAGCAGCAGCCGGGCGGAATAGAACATGGGGACGTTGACAGCGGCGGCGGCGGCGAAGGAAGCGGCGCTCCAGAGGAGAGTGCCAATACGGCTGATGGGCTTGACACCGAAGCGGTCAAGGAGCGCGCCCATGGGGATCTGGCAGATGGCGTAGGGGATGTTGTAGGCGCTGAGGAGATAGCCGTAGACAACGTCACTGATGCCGAAGGATTGCTCCAGGCCGGTGTGCGAGACGGAGAGGTTGACGCGGTCGAAGTAGTTGATGAGCACACCGATGCCGAGGAGGATGGCGATGTTCCAGCGCATGCGGTTTCCAGAATTTTCAGGATGAAAGGCTCGCGGCTCGGATTCGGCGGTATGCATGGTCTCAGATTTGGGAGGAGGGCGATATGAGCAGGAGCAAACACACGGAGGGGCAGATCATTGCGGCGTTGAAGCAGGTAGAGGCAGGCTGGACGGCTGGGTTGTTCAAAAAACTGACAATTTTCCCAGGAGAGTGTTTGGGAGTTTTCATCGAACGTGATTCATCCTTAATAGAGGCGCAGTACTGCGTAGCTCGTCTTCCAGCCGCCCGATTTCAAGATTCAGGTTGTCTGACATTTTCGCCCACTTGTTCTTCGCCTTAAGTTACCGGAAAACATCATACCCCACCTGTGCTTATTCACAGGGCGACATGAAGAAAGCAAAAGGCCCCAGCTTGAAAGCTGGGGCCTTTCGGTTTGCCCGTCCGGCGACGATCGCGGCCCGCGCAGGGCCCGCCGGAGGCTGTGGTTGGTACGTTTACTCCGACGCGGCCATTTCTTCGGCTTCGCCTTCCTGACGCATGAGTTCGAGTTCGCGTTCGGCTTCTTCGTAGGCGGTCTGGACTTCCTGCTGGACCTTCTGGGCCGCTTCTTCGAGCTCGGGTGAGAGCTCGATGTTGCGGTAGTACTCCATGCCGGTTCCGGCGGGGATGAGCCGGCCTACGATGACGTTTTCCTTGAGGCCGCGCAGGTTGTCGATGGCTCCGTTGATGGAGGCTTCGGTCAACACGCGGGTGGTCTCCTGGAAGCTGGCGGCCGAGATGAAGCTGTCGGTCGAGAGCGAGGCCTTGGTGATGCCAAGCAGGAGCGGACGGCCGATGGCCGGGCGTCCTCCTTCGGCGATGGCCTTTTCATTTTCCTGACGGAAGCGGAACTTGTCGATCTGCTGTTCGAGCAGGAAGTTGGTGTCGCCGACGTCCTCGATCTTCACCCAGCGGAGCATTTGCCGGACAATGGTTTCGATGTGCTTGTCGGAGATGGCGACGCCCTGGAGGCGGTAGACTTCCTGGATTTCGTTGACCAGATAAGCCTGCAGCTCCTTTTCCCCGAGCACGGCGAGAATGTCGTGCGGGTTGAGCGGCCCGTCCATGAGAGCTTCGCCGGCCTTGAGGCGCTCGCCCTCCTGCACGTTGATGTGGAGGCCGCGCGGCACGGAGTATTCCTTCTCTTCTCCGTTGTCGGCGGTGACGTAGATTTTGCGCTGTCCCTTGGAGACTTCGCCGAACTTCACGACACCGTCAATCTCCGAAATGATGGCGGTTTCGCGCGGCTTGCGTGCCTCGAAGAGCTCGACGACGCGGGGCAGACCGCCGGTGATGTCCTTGGTGCGCGTGGTTTCACGCGGGATCTTGGCAAGGATGTCGCCGGGGAAGACTTCGTCTCCGTCCTGCACCATGAGGTGAGCGCGGGAGGGCATGAGGTAGCGCTTGTTGCCCTTGGCTCCCTTGATGACGAGGGTCGGCTGACGCTTTTCGTCGGCGGATTCGGCGACGACGAGCCGCGAGAGGCCGGTGACTTCATCGACTTCCTCGTTGAGGGTGATGCCTTCCTGCAGGTCCTTGAACTGGACCGTGCCACCGATTTCGGTGAGGATGGCGAAGGTGTAGGGGTCCCACTCGGCGAGGACCTGGCCGAGTTGGACGGCGGCCCCTTCCTCGACCTTGAGCTTGGCTCCGTAGACGATCTGGTAGCGCTCCTTCTCGCGACCGCGCTCGTCGAGGATAGCGACGGCTCCGGAGCGATTCATGGCGACCAGGTCGCCCTGCTTGGAGCGCACGGAGACGAGGTTGATGAAGCGCACGGTGCCCTTGTTGCGGGCGTCGAGGCGCGACTGCTCGGAGACGCGAGAGGCGGTTCCGCCGATGTGGAAGGTGCGCATGGTGAGCTGGGTTCCCGGCTCGCCGATGGACTGCGCGCCGATGACGCCGACAGCTTCGCCGAGCTCGACCATGCGGCCCGAGCCGAGGTTGCGTCCGTAGCAGAGGATGCAGACGCCGCGGCGCGACTCGCAGGTGAGCACGGAGCGAATCTTGACGCGCTCGATGCCGGCGGCCTGGATGGCGGAGGCGAGTTCTTCGTTGATTTCCTGGTTCACGTCAACGATGACGTTGCCTTCGAAGTCCTTCAGCTTTTCGAGCGAGACGCGGCCAATGATGCGGTCGCGGAGCGGCTCGATGATTTCGCCGGACTCGACGATGGGGGTGACGTAGATGCCTTCGACCGTGCCGCAATCGCGTTCGGTGACGATGACGTCCTGCGCCACGTCGACGAGGCGGCGGGTGAGGTAGCCGGAGTCGGCGGTTTTGAGGGCGGTGTCGGCGAGGCCCTTGCGCGCGCCGTGCGTGGAGATGAAGTATTCGAGCACGGTGAGGCCTTCACGGAAGTTGGCCGTGATGGGGGTCTCGATGATTTCGCCGGAGGGCTTGGCCATGAGGCCGCGCATGCCGGAGAGCTGGCGAATCTGCTGTTTGGATCCGCGAGCACCGGAGTCGGCCATGATGTAGACCGGGTTCATGGCGCCGGCCTTGTCGGCGTTCTTCATGTTGTTGAACATTTCGTCGGCGACTTTTTCCGTCACCGCCGACCAGAGCTGAATGACCTTGTTGTTGCGCTCGCCGTTGGTGATGGCTCCGTCGAGATACTGCTGCTGGATGGCGAAGCGCTGCTTTTCGGCGTCGCGGACGACGGGGTACTTGGTGTCCGGAATGACCATGTCGTCGAGGCCAACCGACAGGCCGGAGCGCGTTGCATAGTGGAAGCCCAGTTCCTTGATTTGGTCGAGCATTTTGACCGTGACCTCAAGGCCGAGGTTCAGGTAGCAGTAGTTGACGAGTTGACCGATACCCTTCTTCTTGAGCAGTCCGTTGACAAAAGGCATTTCCGCGGGCAGCGAATCGTTCAGGATGGCGCGGCCGACGGTGGTCGAGAGGAACTGCTTGTCATACTCGACCGGCTCGGTGTGGGTGAGGTCCTGATCGTCGTAGGCGGTGGTCATGTCGAGGACAGGACCCGAGTAGCGGAGACGAATGGGCGTAAGCGTCTCGACTTCTTTTGCCTCGAGGGCCATCAGCACTTCTTCGATGTTGGCGAAGACGCGGCCTTCGCCTTTGGCTCCATTCTTGGCCTTGCTGAGGTAGTAGAGGCCGAGCACCATGTCCTGCGTAGGCACGGTGATGGGCTGTCCGGAGGCCGGGGACAGGATGTTGTGCGAGGCGAGCATGAGCACGCTGGCCTCAACCTGGGCCTCGGGCGAGAGCGGAATATGTACGGCCATCTGATCGCCATCGAAGTCAGCGTTGAAGGCGGTGCAGACGAGCGGGTGAATCTTGATGGCCTTGCCCTCGACGAGCACCGGCTCAAACGCCTGGATGCCGAGGCGGTGGAGGGTTGGTGCGCGGTTGAGCAGCACGGGGTGATCCTTGATGACTTCCTCAAGGATGTCCCACACGATCGGCTCCTGCATTTCGACCATCTCTTTGGCCTGCTTGATGGTGGTGCAGTGGCCGGTCTGCTCGAGCCGGTGATAGATGAAGGGCTTGAACAGCTCGAGCGCCATCTTCTTGGGCAGGCCGCATTGGTGGAGCTTGAGCTCGGGGCCGACGACGATGACGGAGCGGCCGGAGTAATCGACGCGCTTGCCGAGCAAGTTCTGGCGGAAGCGGCCCTGCTTGCCCTTGAGGGTATCGGAGAGCGACTTGAGCGGGCGGTTGTTGGCTCCCCGCAGCACGCGGCCACGGCGTCCGTTGTCGAACAGGGCGTCCACAGCTTCCTGCAACATGCGCTTTTCGTTGCGCACGATGACCTCGGGCGCATGGAGGTCCATGAGCTTCTTGAGGCGGTTGTTGCGGTTGATGACGCGACGATAGAGGTCGTTCAGATCGGACGTGGCGAAGCGGCCTCCGTCGAGCGGCACCAGCGGGCGCAGCTCAGGCGGAATGACCGGGATGACGTCGAGGATCATCCACTGCGGCTTGTTGCCGGACTTGCGGAAGGCTTCGACGACCTTGAGGCGCTTGGAGTATTTGAGGCGCTTCTGGAGCGAGGTTTCGGCCTTCATGCGCTCGCGCAACTCGACCGACAGCTCTTCGATGTCGATACGCTTGAGCAGTTCCTTGATGGCCTCGGCGCCCATCATGCCCTTGAAGCCGGTGGGGCGGTACTGAGCGTCGATCTCACGGAATTTGGTTTCGTCCTTGATGATCTCGCGCTCTTTCACGGGCGCGTCGCCGGGATCGACGACGACGTAGCTCTCGAAGTAGAGCACGCTCTCAAGGTCGCGCAGCGAGATGTCGAGCAGGTGGCCGATGCGCGAAGGAAGTCCCTTGAAGAACCAGACATGGGAGCAAGGCGAAGCCAGCTCGATATGGCCGAGGCGCTCACGGCGGACCTTCGAGACGGTGACTTCGACGCCGCACTTGTCGCAGATGACGCCGCGGTGCTTCATGCGCTTGTACTTGCCGCAGAGGCACTCCCAATCGGTGACGGGGCCGAAGATGCGGGCGCAGAAGAGCCCGTCGCGCTCCGGCTTGAAGGTGCGGTAGTTGATAGTTTCAGGTTTGGTGACTTCGCCATGCGACCAGCTGCGGATCTTTTCGGGAGAGGCGAGCTGGATGCGGATGGCGTCGAAATCGGTAATCGGGCTTGTCAGTTCAAACGGGCTGGAACGGTACAAGGTGTTCCTCCTTGCAGCTTGTAGCTGCTAGCTCCGGGCTACCAGCTTGCTGCGGTTCACTTCAGTTCTGGTACGCGCAGCGCGCTTGTTGATGCGCTGCTGAATTCTTTGTGCGGCCATTCGCTGGAAGCTGGAAGCCAGGAGCGAATGGCTGCATTTAATCCGCGGCGGCGACGGTCGGCAGCGGCAACTTCTTGACTTCGCCAGTGCCGGTCAGCTTGATCAGCTCTACGTCGAGGCAGAGCGATTGCAGCTCGCGTATGAGCACGTTGAACGACTCGGGCACGCCAGGCTCGATAGCTGCCTCGCCCTTGACGATGGCCTCGTAGATCTTGGTGCGGCCAAAGACGTCGTCGGACTTGGCGGTGAGCAGTTCCTGAAGGATGTAAGCTGCGCCGTAGGCTTCCAAAGCCCAGACTTCCATTTCTCCGAAGCGCTGCCCGCCGAACTGCGCCTTGCCGCCCAGCGGCTGCTGGGTGATGAGCGAGTACGGCCCGATGGAGCGAGCGTGAATCTTGTCGTCGACCAAGTGCGACAGCTTGAGCATGTAGATGTAGCCGACGGTGATGGGCTGCTCGAACTGCTCGCCGGTCATACCGTCGAACAAGTTGGTTTTGCCCGACGTCGGGAGGCCGGCTGCCGTGAGCAGAGCCTTGATTTCGGTCTCCCGCGCGCCGTCAAAGACCGCAGTGCCGAACCAGATGCCCTTCTCCATACCGCGCCCGACACGGAGCACCTGCTCGTCGTCCAGCTCCATCAACTGGCGCAGGACCGCCGTTTTTGCGAAGCGTTCCTTAAAGATTTCGCGAACAGCGTGGGCGTCCTGGTTCTTCTTGACCAGCTCGGCAACCTGTCTGCCCAGATCGTAGGCTGCCCATCCCAGATGGGTTTCAAGAATCTGGCCGACGTTCATGCGGGAAGGTACGCCCAGCGGATTGAGAATGATCTCGACCGGCGTTCCGTCGGGCAGGTAGGGCATGTCTTCCTCGGGCAAGATGCGCGAGATGACGCCCTTGTTGCCGTGGCGTCCGGCCATCTTGTCGCCCACCGAAAGCTTGCGCTTCATGGCGATATAGACCTTGACCAGCTTGATGACGCCGGGGGCCAGCTCGTCGCCCTTCTGCAGCTTGCCGATTTTCTCGTTGGTGATTTTGCGGAGAACGTCGATCTGGCGCGAGGTCATTTCCTCGATCTCGTCGATCTGCTCGTTCACGCGCGGGTCCTTGTCGGCATAGCGGATGCGCTTGAGGTTCTTGGTCGAGATGCGCTCGATGGAGTCGCGATCAAGAAGGGTTCCCTTAACGAGGAGGCGCTTGTTGGTGCGCTCGTCGTGCAGGTCGGCCAGCACTTCCTTGCTGCCCAGGATGCCTTCGAGCCGATTGAGGCGCTCGTCGGTGAGAATACGGATTTCGTCAGCCAGGTTCTTCTCAAGCTGCTCGATCTGGCCGGCCTCGATCTGGTGAGCGCGCTCGTCCTTTTCCTGTCCCTTGCGGGAGAAGATGCGGACATCGACCACGGTGCCTTCGATTCCCGGAGGGCAGGTCAGCGAGGCGTCGCGCACGTCACCGGCCTTTTCGCCGAAGATGGCGCGAAGCAGCTTTTCCTCAGGCGTGAGCTGGGTTTCGCCCTTGGGCGTGACCTTGCCGACGAGGATGTCGTTGTGCTTGATCTTGGCTCCGATGCGGATGATGCCGCTCTCGTCAAGATCGCGCAGGGCATGCTCGCTGACGTTGGGGATGTCGCGGGTGATTTCCTCCGGCCCCAGCTTGGTATCGCGGGCCTCGATCTCGAATTCCTCGATGTGGATGGAGGTGTAGTAGTCTTCGCGAACGAGTTTTTCGGAGATGAGGATGGCGTCCTCAAAGTTGTAGCCGCGCCAGGGCATGAAGCCTACGAGCACGTTGCGTCCCAGGCCGAGCTCGCCCTGCTCGGTGCAGGGACCGTCAGCGAGCACCTGCCCCTTGACCACGCGGTCGCCTTGGTGGACGATTGGTTTCTGGTTGATGCAGGTGTTCTGGTTGGAGCGCTTGAACTTGATGAGCTGGTAGATGTCGGAGCCGACCTCGCGCGACAACTGCGTGGGGTGATGCTCGCCTTCGACGCGCACAATGATGCGCTGGGAGTCGACCGAATCTACAATGCCGTTGCGGCGGGCAAGGACCACTGCGCCGGAGTCGCGTGCAGTGACGCCTTCCATACCGGTTCCGACGAACGGAGCTTCGGAAACGAGCAGCGGCACGGACTGGCGCTGCATGTTTGCTCCCATCAGCGCGCGGTTGGCGTCGTCGTGCTCGAGGAAGGGCACGAGCGAAGCGGCAACCGAGACAAGCTGCTTGGGGCTTACATCGACGTAATCAACTTCGGAGCGGTTCACGAGAACGAAGTTGCCCTGACGGCGGGCGTTGACCAACTCGTCGGTGATGTTGCCGTGATCGTCGAGGTCAATGTTGGCCTGAGCGATGGTGTGACGGTCTTCTTCCCACGCGGACAGATAGAAGGAGAAGGGATCGAAGTCGATGTGGCGCTTCTTTTCCTTCTTGAGCTGGTTGTTGAGCTTGAGCGCTTCTCCCTTTTCGAGGTGGTCGCCGACGCGGAGGCCGCTTTCGCCGGCATTGGTGACCTGCACGTAGTCGAGCACGCGGCCACTGGCCACGCGGCGATAGGGCGACTCGATGAAGCCGTACTCATTGATGCGCGCAAAGCAGGAAAGCGAGCTGATGAGGCCGATGTTCGGGCCTTCCGGCGTCTCAATCGGGCAGATGCGTCCGTAGTGCGTGGGGTGAACGTCGCGAACCTCGAACCCGGCGCGCTCCCTCGACAGGCCGCCCGGCCCGAGGGCGGAGAGACGGCGCTTGTGCGTGATCTCCGAGAGCGGGTTGGTCTGGTCCATGAACTGCGAGAGCTGCGAGGAGCCGAAGAACTCGCGGATGGCCGCCATGACCGGCTTGGCGTTGATGAGGTCGTGCGGCATGGCCGTGGACATTTCCTGGTAGACGCTCATCTTTTCCTTGATGGCGCGCTCCATGCGCACGAGGCCGATGCGGAACTGGTTCTCCATGAGCTCGCCGACGGCACGCACGCGGCGGTTGCCGAGGTGATCAATGTCGTCCACCGAACCGATGTTCTTGCGCAGCTTGAGCAGGTAACGGATGGTTCCGTAGAAGTCCTCAGGCGTGAGGGTGCGGTGGTCGAGCGTCGAGGCGTCAGCGTTCTCGTAGAGCTTGATGTTGAACTTGAGACGGCCCACGCGCGAGAAGTCGTACTTGCGCGGATCGAAAAACATGCCCTCGAAGAGCGCGGTCGCGGTGTCGAGGGTCGGCGGGTCGCCGGGACGCAGCTTGCGGTAGATTTCGATCAGCGCCTCTTCCGGCTTGCGAACGGAGTCGCGGCGAAGCGTGCTGGTGATGATGTTGCCCACCTCGTCGCGCTCGGGGAAGAAGACTTCGACCGAGGTGACGCCGCTGGCGGCAATCTTGTGCAGCTTGTCGGCGGTGAGTTCCTGGTTAGCTTCAAGGAAGACTTCGCCGGTGCTGGTGTCGACCACGTCGGCGGCGGTGACGGCTCCGTCAAGCTCGGCGGCTTCGATTTCAATTTCGCGGAGTTTGGCCGCGCGGAGCGCCTTGAGCACCGACGGCGTGACCTTGCGGCCGGAGTGCGCAATCTCTTCGCCCTTGTGGACGATGGCGTGCGCCGGCTTTGCGCCGAGCAGGTGCGTCGATTTTTCGGCGTTCTCGTCGAGGGTCCAGAAGAGCTTGTCGTCCTTCAGGTTGATCTTGTCAACGGTATAGAAGGTCTTCAGAATCTCTTCGTCCGATTTGAGGCCGAGGGCGCGCAGGAAGATGGTTCCCAGGAACTTGCGCTTGCGGTCGATGCGGACGTAGAGGGTGTTCTTCTGGTCGTACTCGAACTCGACCCAGGACCCGCGATAGGGAATGATTTTTCCGAGGAAGTAGGTGTGGTTGTTCGCCGTCTCAAAGAAGACGCCGGGTGAGCGGTGCAACTGAGAGACGATGACGCGCTCGGTTCCGTTGACGATGAAAGTGCCGTTCCGGGTCATCAGCGGAATGTCGCCGAAGAAGACTTCCTGCTCCTTGATGTCGCGGATGGTCTTGGCGCCGGTCTCGGGGTCCTTGTCGTAAATGGTGAGGCGGACGGTGACCTTGAGCGGAGCCGAATAGGTCATGCCGCGCTCTTCGCACTCGGCTTGGTCGTACTTGAGTTGCAAACCGACAGGGTCGCCGCACTTGTTGCAGAAGTCGGGCGTGTTCTTGTTGTAGGTTCCGCACTTGGAGCAGAGCACGTCGCCGGGATGGAATGGGTCGGTGATGACCATGTTGCCGCAGTTGACGCAGGCGGTGCGGAGGTGGTGCAGACCCTTGAGGTGTCCGCACTTGCACTCCCAGTTGCCGATGGAGAAATCAACGAAGTCGAGCTGCGAAATGTTGCGAAAGTCGGTGATGGGGAACACGGAGACGAACACGGACTGCAGGCCGTTGTCTTCGCGCTCGGACGGCAGCTTGTCCATCTGGAGAAAGCGCTCGTAGGAGCGGCGCTGTACTTCAATGAGGTTGGGGATCTGGATCGATGTAGGAATCTTGGAAAAATCGAGACGGCTGCGAACGGCGCGGTTCTCGCTGGGCATGCGTTACTCCTCATGACTCGTCGATACGGGGTTCCGATGGTCCGGAAGAAGACGCCGCCCGAGTCCCGCGGTGTCCCCTGTCCTGCGACTTGCGTGCGATCCTGATTGCCCCGCCCCGATCGGACCAACCGCCGCGTTTCTCACTCCGGCCTAAACCACTCAATCGGTTCATTTGCCGGTTTCCCTCTTGCGCGGAAGACAACGACGGGCGTAATCTTCCGTTTTGAATCGAAACAACTCGGTGGACACGCGAGGGCGCGCCATCGAGAAATCAGCCGTTCAGTTGGCTGAGAAGGCAAAAGTTTTGGCAGGATCGGAAGGGAGGACGGGCGAGCAGCCAGGGGACTGGAAGCAAACTGTCCGCACAATGGAGAGATGCTCGTAGAGACAGTAAGCCTCACGAGCGCCACAACCGGATTGTGCACTAATCAATGACAGAATGTTAGCTTCCCGCCGATTCCCAAACCGCGTATTCGCCGCCCTGCAACCGATTCGCTGATTCTATCCACAGGCCTGCCGATTATCCTGTAGACACGCCGGTGTTGTTCCCACCGGAAAAGTTTTTGAGCGCCCGTGAAACTGGCACGCAGAACGCTGAACTCAATGAAACGAGTTCGCGAGATTGCCGAAACTTAGGCGCAGAGAGAACATCCCGAACCAACCCACCAAAGAAAGCCGGACGGAACGCACTGCTACAAGCATAGCGCGTTCCGCTTTGGCATGCAACTTGCAGCTACCGTTCCGCATCGGGAAGCTGGAGACCGGATTCCCGAGGCGGGACGGTGATGGCCGAAGTTACTGAAATTACTTGACTTCGACGGTGGCGACGCCTTCAAACTTCTTCTTGATGGTCTCGGCGTCTTCCTTGCTGATGTTCTCCTTCAAAGGCTTCGGAGCTCCGTCAACCAGGTCCTTGGCTTCCTTGAGGCCGAGGGAGGTGACTTCGCGCACTGCCTTGATGGTGCTGATTTTGTTCGCGCCGGCATCCTTGAGGATGACGGTGAACTCGGTCTGCTCGACAGCCGCCGGGGCCGCTGCGCCCGCACCCGCGCCAGCCACAACGACCGGAGCCGCTGCCGCCGCCGAAACGCCGAGGCGCTCTTCGAGCTTCTTCACCAGGGCCGCCGCGTCCAGAAGGCTAAGCCCAACGATCTGATCTTCCAACTGCTGTATGTCCGCCATGTTTTTCTCCAAGCTGAAACTAAATTTTTGTTGTTGCCCGCCGGATTGCTCCGGTTGCCGCCCGCCCGCGTCCTGAAGTTTCCGATGTGCCCAGACTGGCACCCTTCAGGGACGATGCTGCGGCGAATGCCGATTAGCTGCTAACTCGCTTCTGCAAACTTCTTCTGCTCGACCGCCTGGTTGATGACCACGGCCAGATCGCGGCCGGTTGCGTTGATGACGGTGGCCAGGCGCTGCGCCGGGGAGTTGATGAGGAAGAGCAGCTTCGCGAAAAGCTCTTCCCGGCCCGGCATGGTCGCCAGAGCCTTGACCTCTTCAACGTTGATGAGCTTGCCGTCAACGATGCCGAGCTTGAAGGTGTACTCCGCGTTTTCCGCCACCCAGCCGGCAAGGGCCTTGGCGAGGGCGACCGGATCGCCGCTGGTGTAGGCCACGGACGAAACGCCCTTCAGCCCCTTGAGCGCGGCTTCGATCTTCGTTCCCTTGGCGGCGCGCTCGGCCAGCCGGTTCTTGAGCACGCGATAGCGTCCGCCCGCGGCGCGGACGGTTTTGCGCAGCTGAAAATCCTGCGCGACGGTGAGCTTGGCGAAGGTGCCAATGATGGCGCTGGTCGAGCTCTCCAGCTCCTTCGCCAGATACTCGACCTTCTCCGCTTTTCTTGATCTGCTTAATGCCATGATTCGCCTCTAGCTTTTAGCTACTAGCTCTTAGCTAAATCTTTTCTCGTTCAAATCCCGGCCTTTGCCGGATTGAATCGGCGCCTCATCCTGGCTTGCTAGCGGCTAGAAGCTAGAAGCTAGAAGCTAGAGGCTGTTTCCTATGCCTTGGCGGCGGCTTCCGCGACCGCGCTATCGAGCGGGATTCCGGGGCCCATGGTGGAGCTGAGCGTGATTCCCCTGATGTACTTGCCCTTGGCCGCTGAAGGCTTGGCGCGAACCACGCTGGTGATGACGGTCTGCGCGTTTTCAACCAACTTTTCGACCGGGAAGGAGAGCTTGCCCACGGGAACGTGGATCAGTGCTGTCTTGTCGGTGCGAAACTCGATTTTGCCGGCCTTGATTTCCTTGACGGCGGCGGCTACATCACTGGTGACGGTTCCGGTCTTGGGGTTCGGCATGAGGCCGCGCGGGCCGAGCACTTTGCCCAGGCGTCCGACCGACCTCATCATGTCGGGCGTGGCGATCAGCGCGTCAAAATCGGTCCAGCTTTCCTTCTGAATTTTCTCGACCAGTTCCTCGCCGCCGACAAACTCGGCTCCGGCGGCCTCGGCTTCCTTGAGGCGATCGCCCGAGGTGATGACGGCCACGCGCTTGGTCTTGCCCAGCCCGTGCGGCAGAACCACGGTGCCGCGGACCATCTGGTCGGCATGGCGGGGATCGACTCCGAGACGCAGCGTGAGGTCTACAGTCTCGTCAAACTTTGCGAACTTTACTTTTTGCAGGAGCGGGACCGCGTCCTGGAGCACATAGGGGCGCTGCTCAACAGCCGCGCGCGCCTTCGCGACATTCTTGCCTGATTTTCTCGACATACTTCCTCGTCTCCCACCGCTCGGCGATGCTGACTTGCCAGCCGTGGTGGTGTTGCCGCGCCTGGATTGGAGGCGTGTCTCTTCATTATTGAGGAAAAGCGGAGGGAATGCAAGGAGCTAACGCGGTGAGACCGCATCTGACGCCGCGATCTCTATTTAGCTGCAGGACAGCACCGAGCGGAACGCGGGGTGAATGACAAAACGACCCTGCTCGCCTGCCTCCCTAAGCATTCGCTTCACGCCGTATTGGTACATATGTGCATATTTCTCTTCTCCGTCGGCGTCTACGATGCCAAAGAAGCCAAACCAAAGCAATATGTTGATGGCCTGATTCACCTTCTCGCGCGTTACCCCAATCTCTTCGATCTTTGCCTCTAACGCGGTACGGGGCATCGCGACTTGCGATCCTATAAATGCATAGGGCAATTCGGCAAATTCACTGTTTATGTCACGCAGCTCGTCGAAAACCGCTTGGAGCTGGTCTTCAGAATACTGCTTTTCTGCCTGCAGAATATCTGCTTCCATTACTTTACTATTTCCACGGTTGATTGCCACGCTCACGCATTGCCGCAAAAAACTGATCAGATCGCGAGGCCGCATCATGGTTCGACGCAAGATATAAGAGAAGGAGTGCTCCCCTCTTATATATGACTCGAAAAACATGGGCCACAATTCCTCAAAGGGCTGCTCTAATCTTGTGCTTGCCATCATCCGTCGATGAATTAGAAGCTTAAATACCTCTTCATCATTCCAATCGAGAACAATCACGGTGTCTTTTCCCTTATCAGGCGTCTCACCTAACAGGTGCTCGTAAATATCATTCCGGATGAACACTACGGTTCTGCACTCGATTTCATTTTTTGCAAGCTGCCTTTGAAGCTTTCGTGTCGCTTCCATCAAGCTCCGAATGATAAGAATGTCTTCACGACACGCTCCATTCACTGGCCAGCTCTTATCCAGGTTATCAATTAGGATCCAAATGCCGTCCTTATAGGAAATGTACCCCTTGAGCGTGTCCTGCAGCTCCCTAATGTCGTGTTCGTAAATCAAACGAGCGATTTCGCCTGGGCTTACGATTGCCTCAATCTCTTGCTTTCTTTCTAAAATCCTCTCGACAAGCGTCAACAGCCTTTCCGAAAAATCACCCTGCTCTACTTGTTGATCGGTTCCTACAATTTTGCGCAATTTTTCATACAGCTCAAACCGATGAAGATTCTTATTTGCCACTGCTCCATCGGTGTCAACGATCTTGGATGCAAGCTCAGTTAATAAAATATAGTTCCAGAACGCTGTCATGACGTGCTCTTGCAATCCCTGACTGAGGGAACTCAATAGCCGCTCGCGTAACGTCAAGAATTGGTGGCCCTCTGGCTTCAAATCCAAAACTATATGGCTGCGGCTCGACCAGTACGCATTCCTAACGCCATAAAAAATCGCTGTCTTTCCAGCACCCTTACGCCCGACTACGAGGCGTGCGTGCCCGCGCTTCGCATCATTGTATTGTGCGGTCGGCAAAAAATAAGATTTCAGAGCGTTGATCTCGTTTTCGGCTGCCACATCTCCGAAGTCGAGAGTCTCCAGTGCTTTTAAAGGAAGAGTGATGGGGATAAAGCGCGTACTTTGAAGTGCATCGTATATCTGCTTTATGAAGGGCGTGATAAGGGATTGAACCTCTGAGCCATCAATATGATATTGAACTACGTCGCGATAATCGATGGGCTGCTGCTCGCTTGGGCCTTCTTGGATGACGAAGACATACGCACCAGAGGCCATCGCCAGTCCGGCGACAAACGCGCCACGCGCATTATGGACAGTCGCGCCGGCACGAAACGATTTCAGGAGATATGCGCAGACCCCGATCGAACTCTTAACTTGTCGAAAGGCATCCTGCAGCGAGAGACGGGGCTGCTCTTTTGGATCATAGGTACGAAATCGCAGTCCCGATTTTTTAATCGCCGATAGCACCTTGACTAGTCCATTCGTCACGATAGGGCTTCTGAGCAGGAAACATGGTTGTTCCCGATTGGGAGCAAAAGTCGCAGCTATCGGAATCGACGCATTTCTGATTGCTGCAGGTAGCTTAGTGGCAAGCTCCTCGGAATTCTGGAAATCGAGATAACCGAGCGTATCTATCAGGCCCAGCGATTCGAATTCCTGCGAATCAAGTGTGCAAGTAGTATCCCGAATCGGAACCACAGGGATACCAAGGCCGAGGGCGTATCCAATCTCAAACATGAGATTGAAGTTCATCGTTGTGACATCAATGACGGCGACCTTCGTAAATCTCTGCGCCTTGCAAATCTGGCAGAAGATCAATTGCCCATTGATTGGCATATCCCGCCAGGTCTTAACGGAAAAATCCGGTTCCCGGCGGCGCAACAGTGCGGCACCTTCTTCAATCGTGCTCGCAATTACCTCAGGCTTGCTTGAATAGAAGAAGTAGACGTCGGTTCCCACAATCCCGGAGAATGATTGATCGCAGCGACCTGGCGCATACTGGCAATAGTCGGGAGGCTCAGTGATTATAGCGGCCACTGATTCGAAACCATTTAGCCTTTCGTTGGCGATGCGACCACTGTAAAGCCTTTTCCGGCTGCCGTCACGCCGTTTCTGGCGATAGTGCCCACTTACGCAATCCTCTTCCCCTCCCGTACTTTCCCCGTTCAAATCCGCTGGCCGGATTCGCGCCGCGTCCTCACGCGGCAGATTCGAGCCGGGCCTGATCGTTCGCGCCTCTTCAGCGGCCGCCCTGGCAAGGGCTGGCGTTCCTAATGCAGATAAACGAGCAGGGCCGCGCCGAGCAGGAGGACTATGAGGGGTATCCAGAAATGACTGTCGGTAAGGATTGCTTTGAGCATTGCGACCTTTATAGTGGGTTTTTGATTGCCGCGGTCGCGGAGTTCGGCGATGAGCAGTTTCTTCCGGAGAGCAACCGCGTAACCCGCATAAAATCCGCTTCGATTCTCTTCGAAATTCGATTTGCCGGCGATGCCTTGCGGGTGATGCCCTCTCAAGATAGCATTTAGTTAGCGGTAACGCGCGGCGCGCCATCACGTGTGTCTGGAGGATATCTCGATGAGCACGATTCCGCAGGAACCCCTGAAGCGTATCGACGAATGGGACGATTTTGTGGCCGGGAGATATCGCGAGGGCAAAGCGCAGGAGGAGTTTCGCAATTACGACGAGCAGGCAAATTCCTCGGTTGCTGAATTCTACCGGTTGAACCACGCCAACCAGACGCTCGACTTCGTTCTCAAAAAGGAAAGGGAATTCGGTTCCCTGAAAAGAGGCCGGAAGAGCATTTGGTCGACGGCCGAATATCTCAACGCGCTGGTGGACGAGAGCGACCCGGATACCGATTTGACACAGATCGAGCACCTGCTGCAAACCTCGGAAGCGATCCGCAAGGATGGACATCCGCGATGGTTCGTCCTCACCGGCTTCATCCACGACCTGGGCAAAGTCCTATGCCTCTATGGAGAGCCGCAGTGGGCGGTCGTTGGAGACACTTTCCCGGTCGGCTGCGCGTACTCCGACCAGATCGTTTTCCCGCAATACTTCGAGCAAAACCCCGACATCCACGTTGCTGAATACCAGACGCTTTACGGCATCTATGAGCCGAAATGCGGTTTGGAAAACGTACACCTGTCCTGGGGACACGATGAGTATATCTATCGTGCAGCGGGAAAATATCTGCCGGAACCGGCGCAATATATCCTGCGCTTCCATTCGTTTTACGCGGCCCATCGCCAGGGCGCCTATCGTCACCTCATGTCAGCCGGGGACGAACAGATGCTCGCCTGGACACAGAAGTTCAGTCGCTACGATCTTTATTCCAAGGGCGCGGCCAAGCCGGACCTCAAAGAACTGAAGCCGTACTATGAGGACCTGATCGCGGAATTCTTCCCGCGCGAAATCGACTGGTAGCGGAATGCGCCGGCCATCGATCATGACTTGTCGAATCGCTTTTGATTGAGGAGTGCGGGTGCCCGGTCTGACGACATCCAACCAATCTGTACGGACACCGCACTCGCTGCATGGGCTCGGAATTCTATGCGCGCTGACGGCGGGAGCGTGGCTGGGAGGAGCAGAAGCGCCGGCCAAACTGGTCGCCGGAGGGTACTCGCCTCTGGCGATCTCGATTTGCATGGTCCTTGGCGTGTTCGTTGCGCGGTGGACGTTGCCCACTCTTTTCAAGGGCACCGACTACGTCTTTCGGGACTTGATGTCCAAACCCCACCTGATTCCCTGGGCCGTGCTCGCAGGTGCTCTTTGGGCGGTTGCCAACACGCTCACCATTTTCGCAATCCGCGACGTTGGTCTGGCCATCGCCTTTCCTCTGTGGAACACGAATTGTCTGGTCGGCCTCTTCTGGGGATGGTTCCTCTTCAACGAACTGAAGGGCGCGGGGGTCAGGACCTGGACGAAGGTGCTGGGCGGAGCGGTGGCGATTGTCGCCAGCACTATCATGCTGTCGGCGGCCTCGATCGACTCTGGAACGGTGTCATCGCATCGCGCGATCGCCGGCGTGATTGCGGCCCTTGGGGCCGGACTGCTCTGGGGCACGATGTATGTCCCCTACCGCAAGGCGTATCTTACCGGGATGAATCCACTTTCCTTCGTTACTGTTTTCACCTTTGGCGAAGTGGGCACGATGGGAGTGTTGGCGATCCTGTTCCATGGCAGCGGCCGGTCGTCGCTGGCCTATGAAATGCATGCGCTTCGGCCTTCCATGCTTTGGCTCTTTCTGGGAGGATTCTGCTGGGTCATCGGCGATTTGTTCCAGCAATACGCAACAAAATATATCGGGATCAGCCGCGCGATCCCTCTCTCGAATACCAACCAACTGTGGGGATTGGCCTGGGGCGCCCTGGTCTTCGGAGAGTTTGCCCATGTGCATCTGTCCACGCAGATCCTCGTGATTTGCGCATCGGTGATCATGATCGCGGGCGCACTCGCCATCACCAGCGCTTCCGCGCCAAGCGGCGAACGCGCTTCGTGCGAGCGCGCCATCGCTCGCGAATGTACCCGCTATGAGCTTGATCTGGAAGCAACGATCAACGCGTATGACGGGGGCGAGCCTCTCTCCAATCGCGAGAAGAAGCGCCCGTGGTGGGATTTCCTGATTCTCGCCGCAGCCGTCGCCATCTTTGCCTGGCTTGCTGTCGGCGTCCGTCGGCCTCCAATCGCGATGGATTTCACCTTTACGGCAGTCATGGTCGCGATCCTGCTGCTGCTGTTCGTCGCCTGCGGATGGTATCTATGGAGACGGACGCGTTTCTCCTAGTTCTAGCGGACGAGAACAGAACGCGCACCTCAGAGTCACTTTGCAACGTTGGCAAGTCTCGTTGCAAGCCGCTGCGAAAGAAGAGCAGAAGATCGCAGCATTCTCGAGGAAGGAGAATCGAACAATGATTACTCATCGTGAAATGATGGGTGGCGCCATGGGAGCGGCTTTCGCGGCTCTGGTCGCAGGCAGCACGAACACCCTATTAGAAGCAAAGACGCTGCCCGCTCAACAGCACGGGCATGACCAGACGGACGCGTCGCCTATAAAATCGCTGATGCGAGAGCCGTTGGCGCCGACGCCGAATCCGATCGTTGATGTGATCATGCTCGAGATGGCGCCCGGTTCAGCTTCCGGGCCACACCAGCATACCGGGCCAGTGTTCGCGTACATCCTGGAAGGTGAGATCGAAAACCAGGTGGAACCGGGGGCAGCGAAGAGATACGGTCCAGGCGACTATTTCTACGAGCCGCCGATGCACGAACATAAAATAATGAAGAACCTGAGCGAGACAAAACCCGCGAAGCTGCTTATTTTTCAGGTAGAACAAAAAGACAAGCCCTTCACAATCGCATGGAAGAACAGCGCGTAACTGGGGGCTGCCCGGCGTTCTTGTGCTCCCGATAAGACGGGAGGTTTTGTCGAGCGCTAAGTCATTTTTGCTTGACCAACGGATCAGTACAGTCAGTACACCTTCTGTTTTCTTCCCAACCCCGAAATGGCGTTGCTTTGCCAAGTTCATCAGTTGGTCCCATGTACCTTCTGTACCTTCAACCAAGGCAGCAAATGCGGTCATCTGATAATCGAGGTCGCTCGACGTGAGGCTTGCTTGCAAAGCGGGGCTAGTAATGTTTGAATGTGAATATTGAGGCAGGGGTGCTCCACTTATGTGGTGCTGAGAAATACCCTCGAACCCGATCCGGATAATACTGGCGTGGGAAGTTTCGATACAAAGTGTCTTGCGTTAGCGTGAGCTCTCTTGTTTCAGTGCGTTGAACCAAGAGGGTGTTATGTCTACACATGCAATCGCCATTGTTCCTGTCTACGAGCGATTCCTCATTCCCATATCTGGCAAGCAGACATCCCTCGCTCGTCATTCGCGTGCCAGCATCGCGGCTGCGTTGATGCTATTGGCTTGCCTGACCACCTCGCAATCTGCTCTCTCGCAGAGCACCAGCCAACAATCGAAAAGGCCGAAGTCCGCAGCGTCGACGCCGCAGTTGCCGCGTGTCGTCACGTCGATCGAGGTCCACAGCGGAAGGGCAGCGGGTTACCTTCCCGACGCGATTTCGACGGGCAATCTCGACGGCGCGTCGATCAAAGAGACGCCACTTTCGGTGACGGTGGTGACCCAAGACCTGATGACCGATCAGTTTTCACGGGTACTCTCGGACCTGGTTAAGAATGACGCTTCAATCGGCGAGGACTATGCGCCAGTGGGCTATTACGGAGATTTTGAGATTCGTGGCTTCCCCATCGATCTTGCTACTGCCCTTCAGATCAACGGCCTGACCATTGCAGGCGAGCAGGACGTGCCTCTTGAAAACAAGCAGCAGGTGGAGTTCCTGAAAGGGGTCGCGGGGCTGGAGAGTGGCGTGTCCTCGGCGGGCGGGGTCATCAACTACATCACCAAACCGCCGGCCGCAATCAAGGCCATCGACCTGGCGACCGATCATCGGGGAGGAGCCTACGGCGCTGTCGATCTGGGCGGGTTCCTGGGCAGCAAAAAACAACTGGGCCTGCGTGTGAACCTGGCCGGCGAAAAGATTCAGAGCTACGTGAAGGATGCCAACGGCTGGCGCGCGATGGGCGCGATCGCGGCCGACTGGATTTTGAACTCCCGATTGATCGTGAAGAGCGACTTTGAATACCAGCACAAGGTCCAGCGCTCGGTGTGCGGATACCAACTCCTGGGTGGAACCACCGTGCCCGATCCCGTCTACCCCTCGACCATGCTGGGTGAGCAGTCCTGGTCCAAGCCCAACACGTTCGACACCTTCAATACCAGCGTCCGGTTGGACTATGCGCTCCATCACAACTGGCACGCGTTTGCCGCAGCCGGTTACAGCCAATCGCTGATCGACGATAACGTGGTCTATGCCTACGGCTGCTATTACGAGGCGGCCTGCACCCTTCCCGGCGGATCTCCGCCGTGGTTCTTTGCTCCGGACGGAACGTATGACATCTACGACTACCGCGATCCGGGTGAGTTGCGCATCGACGCGCAGGCCAAGCTGATGGTGACCGGCCACGTCAAAACCGGGGCCATCCGCCAGGATCTGGCAGCTGGAGAAGTCGTCTTCCGCCGCAGCGTGCAGCTCCCGTCCAGAGCGGTTTACGACTACGTCGGGTCGGAGAATGTCTATCAGCCGGTCCGGCCGGTTCCGATCGAATCGATCTCGGGTGCGCCGGATGAAGCCGGCCCGCGCGTGCTCTACGAGGACAATCATCAGGCAGCCGCGGTACTGCAGGATCGGATGCATCTTCCGGGGCGCATTCAGTTGATCGCCGGGGGCCGGTTCGATTCTGTGCGTGACCACAACTACGCGGGCGACTCCACTACCGACAAGATCGTCTGGTTACCGCGATACGCCGCCTTGTTCAACCCGATGAAGCGCCTGACGCTCTATGGCAGCTACAGCGTGCAGTTGTCCCTGGGGCCGCAGGCGCCTTTTTGGGCTGGAGGATTTTACCTGCCGCCTTTCTACACGCGCCAAGTGGAGACCGGCGCGAAGTTCCAGCCCGTCCAACGGCTCCTGGTGACCGTGGCTCTGTTTCGCATGCGCGCACCGTTCTTCTATCCCAAAACCGTCGATGATCTCGGCGATCAGAACTTTGTGTCCGAAGGCCGGGAAACGCATGACGGCATTGAGCTGAATGCGCAAGGAAGAGCGACAGGCTGGATGCGCCTGACCGCCTCGGCAGCGGCCATCCGCGCGCTGTCTGATCACACCGGCACGCCCGCTTTCGACAACAAGCAGGTCATCAATGTGCCGCGTCTGCGCACGGCCCTGTTCGCGGATGTCGCGCTCGATCACACTCACAGGCTGCACCTGATGCCGGGCTGGAGCTACACCGGACGCAAGGAGGCTACGCGTGACGATACGGTCAGCGTGCCTGGCTACAACATCTTCAACCTGGGCGTCCGCTACACGCCCGGCGGGGAACAGGGCCACGTCTCTTTTCGACTCTATGCAGAGAATACCTTTGATAAGCGCTACTGGAAGGACACCGGAGCAAGTTATGGCGACACCTTTATCCATCTTGGCGCGCCTACGACCGTTCATTTTTCAACCCACTACACCTTTTAGGATGAATACGCGAAGAAACCGGCCTCGCCCATGAGCACAGAGAAATCTTCAGAAGTCAAAGTTCACGGCATGAATGGGACGCTGGTTGAGCCTGACTGGGAGCCACTCACCCTCGAAGAGGTTCAACCCGTGCTTCGCGAGTATTCTCTCGATGGAGATGATGTTCACCTGATCTTCATCAGCCCACGCCCATTCTCGGCAGCGGGCGTACTCGCCACGCCGGTGGGGCAAGTGTTCGTCAAACGACAGGCGCGCACCGTGCGCGACGCGGCGGGCCTGGCCGAGGAGCACCGCTTTCTCGCGCATCTGCGCTCAAGAGGAGTGCCGGTTCCTGAAGTCTTGAGAACAACCGCCGGCGCGACTGCTGTCGAATCCGGAGCGTGGACCTATGAGGTTCACCAGGTCCCAATGGGGGTCGACCTTTACGCGGATGCGCTCTCCTGGACCCCGTTTCTCAGCGCAGATCACGCCTGGTCGGCGGGCCGGATGCTGGCGCAGGTTCACCGTGCCGCGGAAGATTTCAAAGCACCGGCGCGAAGGCCGCAGCCGTTGGTAGCCAGCTTCACCATCTTCGCCGGAGACAATCCCAGCGTCGCCCTGGATCGGTACGTGGCGCGTCACGCCAGATTGGCCGATTACCCGGCGCTACGAGAGTGCCGCGAAGAAGCCTTGCGCCTGCTGGCCCCGTACCACACGCAGCTCGCGCCGTGGCTTGGCTCTCTGGCGGAGCTATGGACTCACAACGATCTGCATGGATCGAACCTGCTCTGGAGCAATCAGAGCAACACCGCGGGAGCGGTTGCCATCATCGATTTCGGCCTCGCCGATCGCACCAACGTGCCCTACGATCTTGCCCAGGCGATTGACCGCAACATCGTCGAGTGGCTGGTCCTGGGGGCTGCCGAGACGGATACGCACGCGCCCGTACCAGTTCATCTCGATCACCTGGATGCGATGTTGACAGGCTACGAAGAAGTTCGCCCGCTCAGCCGTGCAGAGGCATCCGCGCTGGCGCCGATGGCCGCTCTCGGGCATGCCGAGTTCGCCCTGTCGGAAGCCGATTACTATTACGGCACACTGCACTCGGAAGAACGCGCCGCCTACGCTTGCCCCATGTATCTATGCGGCCACGCCCGGTGGTTTCTGACGCCGGAGGGACAGGGGCTCCTTGACTTTCTTCGCGCGCGTGCCGAACGCCTCCGGCAGGGGCCACGCTAATGCATGGTCAGGAGCGAAAACAGCCGTGGCCACAGCCACTCCGTCAATTTGCGCACTCAGGAAAAGCCTGTATCTCCCGACAACCCGATGCCTCAATGAAGCAGAAAAAAAAAACGCAGGGAAAGATGCCTTCCTATGTCGTGGCTTGAAATCGTCGCCGTGCTGTTCAGCCTGGCGGGCATCTGGCTCGGCACGCGCCGCTACGTGCTCTCCTGGCCGGTCGTTCTCATCTCGATTCTGCTGTACTCAGTTGTCTTTTATCGGGCACGGCTTTACTCCGACACATTGCTGCAGGCGGCGTTCCTCGTCTTCACGCTCTACGGATGGTTCTACTGGCAGCGCGGCGTGCGAGAGGAAGGGACCGTGCGGGTAGAGCCGCTGGGCTGGCGAGCAGCGCTCGCGGGACTGGCCGCCGGCGCGGTGAGCAGCCTCCTGCTTGGCTTCGTCATGGCGCGCTACACCAACGCTGCGCTTCCCCATATCGACTCGACACTGACAAGCTTCAGCCTGGTTGCCACATGGTGGCAGACCCGCAAGCACACAGCGAACTGGCTGCTCTGGATCGTGCTCGATTGCATTTACACCGGAGTCTTTGTTTATAAAGAACTGTATTGGACTTCGGTCTTGTATCTATTGTTAGTCTTCCTGGCGCTGCTGGGCCTACGCGACTGGCGGCGAGCTGCCGAGAGCCAGCCGCATTGGAGAACCTCATAGTGAAAGCTCTATGGGCGATAGAAGCCAGGCAAGAGAATCCTGGAGCAGGAAGAGTTCGCGATAGTGTACCGCGCTGCCAAAGCCCAGAATTTGAACATAGCCGAAGGCATGGAAAGACCTAGATTCTCGCCGCTTCTAGCTCCGAATGATCTCCACTAAGGCCTTTGAGTGCCCGGCGGGGATGCGGAGCCTCAGAGGCTTCGTTGGGTCCGGGTGGAATTCCTTCGTTTCCTCGCCATAAATGACTTTGTAACTCCGCGCCCGGGCGTCAGCGACGAGAAGTAGCACCTCACCGCTGCCCGTGGCCTCTGTCTCCAGCGTGAAGCGGAACCTATGCTGATCGGTGAACCATTGGATCGGCTGCCCTTTGGCGAACCTCGCGCCTGTCAGCTCGAGATCGATCTTCTGACCGGCTGCACGCAGATGCAGGCGTCGGCGCACGCCGTCGCGAGGGATGATCTGCAGGGCCGCCTTCTCGACGCGCATCTCACCGCCGAAGCAGAAGCGCCCGAACACCGGATCGTCTGCAACGATGGTCGAAGCGCTTCGAAGCGCGCCGCAGTAGCCCAGGTCGGTCTCGCAGGAGTAGTACCAATCACCGCGGTGGTGCGGCTGTCCGAGCCACGTCATGCCGTATGCCGCCGGCTCGAAACCGCCGCCCGTTCCGCCATCGTTTGCCTCACCGGGAAACCAGTACCCGAAGCCAGACTCCGGCGTGCCGGTATTCATCAGGGACCACGAGCTGAGGAAGGAAGCGTAGCCGAGGCGGATGGTTGCGTCGGGCACCGGGGAATCGTAGAGTGCGTGATTCAGCACGCCCCAGCCACCCATCGGCGACATATAGCTCAACGCGTAGGCATCGCCCGCCCCCGCGCGATAGTCGCTGCCGTAGTAGTAATAAGCCTTCTCGACGACCCCGCGACAGAAGAGATTGTCGCGAATCTGTGTTGCGTCGAACTTCGCGGTTTGCTCCGGCGTAATGCCCGGCGTCGATGGATGGTCGAGCGCATACCGCGCGATCGCCTGCGTCGACTCGAAGCCGGTGGAATCGAAGGCATATTCCGAGCTGAAGAGGTCTGGATTGCCGGCGATGAAGGACGCCACCTTCTTCTCCCACTGCGCGCGCAACCGCGAAGCCTGGTCGTGCTTGCCAGCAAGGTCCAATTCTTCGATGATCTGCGGAATGACGAGCTCGTTATAGAAGCCCGTTTTGTACGCAGACCAATGGGCGACTTCGAGTGGAATGGTAAACATGCCGATTGCCGTGCCGTACGCGCGCTTCAGATAGGTCGCACGGTCCAGCTTCATTTTGATTCCCGGATAATCGCGGGCGATACGGTACATGCTGAAATACATCACCATAATGTGCGGATAATCGTAGCAGCGCCAGATGTGGAGCTTGCCCTTTGCCCCGGGGTCGTTGCTGTCGCGGTTTTGCTTCCAGTCGGGGATGCCATAGATGCCGTAGCTGTAAGTCTCGTCCGTGGTGCGCTGCAGGCCGCCCCAGACGAAATGCTCAATATAGTAGTCCAGTGCTTCAACCTCGGCCTGATCGGGAAACTCTGCATTCTTGCTGGCCAGGTAGGCCGGCTTGCTCAACCCGGCGTCGTCGCAGGTCACCTCATAAATACGCCAGCCTTTGATGCGATCGTAGTTGTCCGGGCTGAGCTGCACCTGCGAATCCATATTCCACTCAGCCAGAAGGCCGTTGTACCACTTGCCGGCATCACGAACCTGATGCCTGGCGATGAACGAAGCGCGCTTGTGGACCAGTGTTTCCAAGGGCTCGGCGGCGAAGAACTCCAGCCGCGTGCTGCGATCCGCGCCGTGGTTCAGTGTCAGCAAATTCTCGCCGAGCCGCTTAAACTTTACGCGATAAAGCTTGCGGCCCTTTCTCTCGCCGAGAGATTCGATCGTCGTCTGCTCCGGGTGCTCGGCAACGATGCTCTTGATCGGTTCATGCGACCGGATGGCAATGCAGGTGGAGAGATCCGCCGGCACGGTCATCCCCGGCGCGACCTCCACATCGATCAGTCCCGCATCGACCAGCCGCTGCCGCACCGCTTCGTAATCCTGCGCCCAGGCCAGTTGGAATGCATACTGACGGCTGTCCTCAGGTTTGCCGGTGGGGGCCAGCGTTATGCTCGAGCGAGGTTGACGCCAGCGGCCGCCAGCGGCCTGCACCTTCTCACCCACAGCGACCGAGTGCACATACGCGCGGAACGCGGGATGTTTTCCCCTTGCCCACCACTGATGGTCCCAGTACTCCAGGGAGGTATCGTCCTCCGGCGTCATCACCAAATACGGGCCGATGCTGTTGGAGCGAATCCAGAACAAAAACGAACCGTGTCCAGAGATGAAGCTATGCTTCAGGACCGGTAAGGTCGAATGTCCTTTGCCACTGAAGGCGGCGTGCATGGGAAGCGGGAGAGCCAGGTCGCCAATCTCGATCGGATCGGAGGACGTATTGCGCAACGCAATCGTCCAGCGCAGGACGCGGCCTTGCGGCTCCAGGTGAACGTTTGCAACGAGCGCTTCACCGCGGTCATCCTCCACCTGATACGTGCCCGCTGAGGGTTCAGACGCCGTGGCCTCCGCCGAGTGGAAGCTTTGCCACGGACCATTTGGACGCCGCCACGTGATCTCGACATGGCCAAGCTTTTGCCCCGTCGCCACATAATTCGTCGGGAAGGTGTCCCCCGCGAAGCGGAGGCTCGTCAGTGCATTCCCGTCAAACTCAAGAAGAAACGGCGAGGCGCTACTGGCAGCGCTGGCCAAATCCGTTGCCTCCGCGCAGCCTGCGGCGAGAGCCAGTGGCGAAAAAGAAATACCGGCCGCGAACGTGGCGGCTCCCAGCAAAAACTCCCGACGGTTCCCGGCCATAGGCCACCTCACCAGCCAATGTATACGAAAATGTATTTATCTGGATAGGAGTCTCAATGGAAAAGCAATTGGAGCGCTGCCCATCTAATCGGAAATGGCAAAACCCGAGCAGCGAGAAGCACCGAATCCGACATGCCAATTAGTCGAGCCGGGGGTGTAGACGCAACACAGATGACGGCTCATGTGAAGTGCCTTGAAGCGATCAAAACGACTTCCAAGGCCGTTTCTGAGACGGGATTCTCCGGCTGGCAGCTCAATTGACCGTCAATGTGACGACGGTGCTGGCAGTGATCTGGTTCGTGGATGCATCCGTTGCGGCGACGGTAACCGCATAGCTGCCTTTTGTGGTTCCCAGATTGCCGCTTCCGGCAGTCCCTCCGCCGGATGCCGGGCTTCCGCCGCACCCAATCGCACTCGTGATCAAGACAATCACGAGAACGCTGAACAGTGCCCGCCAGACGCGTCGCCGCGCTGGGATTCCAAAAAAGAGAAGGCATGCCAGAGCGACTTCTCCTCCGCTAAGGAAGAACTTGTTCAACGGCAGGTCTAGTCGGCTGCTGGATGGAGGCGTCGTCACGACGGTCAGTGTCGCGGAGGCTGAAGCGGTGCCGGAGATACTAACGGAGTCTGGAATCGAGCACGTCGGCAGGTCGATGGAACTGCTCATGCTGGTGCTCACCTTACAACTCAGGTTCACAGTACCCGTATACCCTCCGTACGGCGTGACGGTGACCGTTGTAGATGCCGACTGTCCTGGAGTCAGATCGGTCAACGAGCCCGCGGATACGCTGATCGGTCCGAGAACGTTGACAATATTATTGAAATCGCTTGTGGCAGACAGGTAATTCGCATCGCCGGAATAGGAAACCGAGAGCGCATGATTTCCGGAAGTCGTAAAGGTGTACGGTATTGAAGCCTTCAGAATACTGCCCACGCCACCACCGGCTGGCTGACCGTCATAAGTTACCGTTCCGGAAATTGCATTCCCATTGTCGTAGAAGGTGATGGAGCCTGTGGGCACAGCGCCGTGCTCTGAACCGTAGAGCTGTGTGATCACCGTGGTTTGCTGCCCAATGACGGCCGGTGGATTCGGAATGTTCCATCCAAGGCCATTAAAGAACGGCAGCGCCTGCGCCACGGTCACATCGACTGCTGCACTCGTACTGGAAGAGTAGTTGGAGTCGCCCGAGTAGGCGGCCGAAAGCGTATGTTGTCCGACGGCCAGGAAAGTGTACGTGGTCTGAGCATCCGCATAGGCCAAAGAAGTGGCTGTATTGCTCGGCTGGTACCCAGAACTCTCATAGATTGGCTGTGGAGCCAAAGCTGTCTGCCCGTCGATATAGAACTGAAAAGTACCCGTGGGCGCAACCCCGGTGCTGTTCGTCGATATGTCAGCGCCGATCTGTTCCTGGTTCCCATACTCAACCGGGGTTCCGCCATATCCGGCAGTGGCCGTGGTGGGCGCCTTCGTGACGGTGAAACTCGTTGTAGCGGTAGACGCTGAGTAACTAGCGTCGCCTGAATATTGAGCGGTCAGGTTGTAGCTTCCAGCCGCAAGCGCCGCAAACGAGGTATCGAGCGGCGGCCATGACGCCCGGTTGCCGCTGCTGACGAAAGCTGATCCCAGAATTGTGCCGGCGTTCAGGAAATGCACAGTTCCGGTCGCAACACCCTGCGTTTGCGACCCCTCAGCGGTTCCGGCGATCGTCGCGTCGACAAAGACGTATGAACCATACGGAATGTTGGTGCCGGAAACCGCCTTGCTGGTCAACGGGTCATAGGCGTTCACCGCGAGGGTCGTGGCGCTGGACTCTGGAGAGATGGTTACAGAGAGGGGAGTGGAAGTGCTGTCCGCGAATGATGTGTCTCCGCCATACCTCGCAGTTACCGCATACGTGCCGCCCGGCAGACCGTTGTAGTTGGACGAGCCTGTGCCGCCCGTCAGCGGGATGGCGAACTGTCCGTTATTCTGTGGACCGGAGGTCGTTCCTCCCGATGTCATGTCGTCATTATCTGTAATGGCCACAATGCCGGTCGGCGTGCCGCTGCCGCCGGTAACACCAATGTTGAATGTCAGGCTGGCGCCGTGGACCCCGGTATACGCAGCGCTGGAACCGTTGATCTGCAGCGTGGTCGAAGTGGCGCCAAGAGAGACGCTGCTCCAATTTTTGACGATGGCGGCGGCATCGACGCTGCCGAGGCCCGAGGCCAGGTCATAGCCGGCACCCGCATCGTACCCGGTCAGGAAATCGTTGGCTCCGCAGTTCAGTGATCCGGCTGCGCAGGGAACGGAGTTATCGCCACTGGCGATGTCATGAAAGTAAGAGGGGTGATTCTTTGCGAGCTGGTAAAGGATGGAGTCGGCCTGGCCCAGGCGGCCGCCTGTCGCCTGAACCGCCAGCGCCAGGATACCCGCAAAGGCGGGAGCTGCGGCCGAGGTTCCTCCTGCTCCTGTAAAACTGGAGCCGCTGGAGAACTGGCCTCCCGTGTTAGCGCAGTCGGGGACGGGCTGACCCTGATCCCCGTTGTCAACCAGGGAATCAGAACACACAACCCATGCAGCCGAGTAAAGGCCGTTACCCGCAAAGAGCGAGACATCAGGCACGTCGCGGTGAATGTCAGAAATTGTGAGCGACGATGTCGAAATTGTCGCAGCCTGCGGAGCCACCGTCTCCGGCTCCGACGGTGAGTGTTATGCCCTGAGCCGCTGCCTGCTCGTCGAGTTCGAGAATGAGGGCGTTGCCCGATGTTCCTAGTTGTGCCTCACATGCGCTGAAGCTGATATTCAGAATATCGACTGTGTTGTCGTCGATGGCGCGCGCCGTCGCGTTCAACATCCCGTCTGAGAGATCAGAGCCCGCGGATGTGTAAAAGTCGATCTTTGCACCTGGCGCCAGGCCGCCGGCGACCTCGTTGTCGAGAAGTGCCTCCAGCCCCGCGCCCCCCGGGACGATGCCCGGATCGTTCCCATCCACGATTACATTAGGCAGGTTTGCGTTGGCCGACGATTCGCCCAGGAAGCTGGTGCGGTAGTTTGCGATATCCGGCATGTACACGTTGGAAGTACCCACGATGCCGATAGCGGCTCTGCTGCCGGTATAGCTCTGGCCGGCTGTGTAGGTGGGGTTCAGTGTGCGGTTCGGCGTGTCGTAGATCGTGGCAGCATCGGCGGGATCCACGAAGAGGTAGGGACTATTGTTGTCGAATAAGGTGAATGTGGGCTGAATGGAGTGCGTGGTGGAATTCCAAGTGCCGGTTGCGCTGATTTTTACGTTCGGCCGCGGGCCAAAATTATTCAGCGGACCCACCCCCGCGATCACCGGGCCGAGAGCTGCGGGGATTTGTGGATCGCTGATATTGGCGAAATATTTCTTTCCCTGAATGACAAAGGTATCGATCGAAGTGTGGAATGCGTTCTGCACCTCATTCACGGTGCCGGAGAATTCGATCACATTGTTCGCTGGCGGAACTTTGTCGATGTTGAGGCCGTACGACTGCAGCCAGGATTCAACCTGCTGGATATCAGAGGGGCTTGCGCCAAATCGCGCACCGTACTGGGCCGGCGTCAGCCACTTATGGTAAACCTGCGAAGCCGGGTTCTGGAGATCCGATAAATATTGTGTGAGCGCCTGCTGCCGGGCCTGGTTGTGTCGCAAAAGAAGAAAGATGCGCCCTGAAGGGTCCGACCTTGGCGCCGGTCCTTTGTCGAATCGAGCCTGAGCGAGGGGATGAAGATCACCTTTCAGCGGAATGAGCTGGCTCGGGTCGATCGGCCGGACGACGCCGGAGTCACCACTCGGCGTCCAGGAGGATTGTGAGACAAGCCGACCAGGATCGCCGAAGAGCATTAAGAGAACACCAAGGCAGACAACAGTACGCAGTTCCGTCCCGTTTCACCCATTGGGGAGTAGATAGCGAAGTGTGGAGTTATTGGCTTGAATGATAGCGGCGTTATTGTTTCCTATCAAGGAAAAAGCCGCGTTAGGGCATGGGGACTTCTACTGATTGCCCAGCGATAGCCCCTTGAAGTCCTGAGATCAATCCCAACGCCTCGTCTGTTTTTTGAAGGCAAGCAATTGGGCTGTACTTTAACCCACACCTTTTGTAACGGCTTTTTTCGAACTGTTCGGCGTCATGGATTCAAGCGATTACAGGCGACGCAACGGCAAAACAGCCGACCACTCGCAAGCTCAGTGATTGTCCCGATCGTGCATCAGTTCGACATTCGATTTCCAGCGAGCCGTTTCATTTATCTCATATCAGATCGCTTGCGACGCGCTTCAAATCTGCGCATCCCCGACATTCCTACTTTCCGAAGGACACTCGGCATTTCCCGATCAGAGAATGGCTCTGTTTAGGAGCAGATTCAAGTACGCGGAGAATCCTCTCCTGTGTCCTTCAGGAGCAAAAAACACGCGTTTTGCGGTGAAGTCTGGGGATTGTCGACTGTAATTTACAGTTTGAAAAGACTTAAGGCTGTATGGTGGACCAAGTCGAGAGCGAACCATTTTCCACTCCCGAATCTCGTCAACAAACCCAATTTGGGTCCAAAACGGTCCAATCTCCCAGTGCCGGTTATGCGGACAGAATGTGTCAATGAGCGCATTGGCGATTTATCACAAACCAAGATATTTGGCACCGCGAAAAAGTTGGGCTGCCGCCCATTTGGCTGCAAAAGAAGCAAGATCGAGCCTGCTATGCCATCAAATACGGTCTACATGGCTAAGTGAGGGCTATGATGCTTCCTTGCGGTGTGCATCAAAGGAAAAGGTGGCAGATCAATGAGCGCATTTCAAGAAGCCCTCAAAAACAACAAAAAAACAATTCTGTCCGGTTGGCTGAGCGAGATGGCGACCGCCACGCGCCGCAGCGATTTGATGGGCGACGTCGAGCTCAAACGGCAGGCAAACGAACTACTTCAGCTGATCGGCGAGGCGGCGCAGACGAGTTCCGACATTGAGTCGGAGGTGTTCACCCCGGTACGGGAGTTTCTCAAAGACATCGCCAAATCCCGCATGGCGGACGGGTTTACTCCGTCGGAAACAGCGATGTTCATTCTGTCGCTGAAGGAGCCGGTGTTCAATGCCTTGCGCGAGGTGCTCCAGTCCAATCCTCAGGAACTGGTGAGCGAGATATGGAGAGCTGGCAATCTTGTGGACAAGCTGTCGATGCTGACCGTGGACACGGCAATCCAACTGCGCGAGCAGACGATCGCCCGTCAGCAGGAGGAGATGCTGGAGCTTTCCACTCCGGTGGTAAAGCTGTGGGACGGCGTGCTCGCCCTGCCGCTGATCGGCACGCTGGACAGCGCCCGCACGCAGGTGGTGATGGAGTCGCTGCTTTCAGCGATTGTCGAGACGAACAGCCAGATCGCCATCATCGATATTACCGGCGTTCCCACGGTGGATACGCTGGTGGCGCAGCATCTTATCAAGACCATCACCGCCGCGCGGCTTATGGGTGCGGACTGCTATCTGAGCGGGATTCGCCCCGCGATTGCGCAAACCATCGTTCACCTGGGAATTGATTTAATGGAGGTTCAAACGAAAGCGAAGCTGTCCGATGCCTTTGCGCTGGCGCTCCAGCGAATTGGCAAGACGGTGGTCAACGTCAAACAGGCCAGAGCATCCAGCGGCTCGACGAAGCAGAAGGAACGCTGATCCATGGACAGAATACCCATCTTAAAGGTAGGCGACTGCCTGCTGGTCACCATTCAGGTGGACATGCATGATCAGCTGGCGATCACGCTGCAGGAGGATTTAACCACCCAGATCGCTAAAAATGCTTCCAAAGGAGTCCTGATCGACATTTCCTCGCTCGAGATCGTCGATTCCTTTATTGGACGTATGCTGGCCAATATCGCAGCCATGTCCAGAGTGTTGGATGCGCAGACCGTGCTGACCGGAATGCAACCTGCGGTGGCCATCACCTTGGTCGAGCTGGGAATGTCCCTTCCCGGAATCAAGACGGCGTTGAACGTCGAGCGGGGAATGGAACTTCTACGCGAGTATATCGGACGGGACGCGGAGCCCGAAGACCCCAATGCCTCCGAAGCATGAAGAGTTCTCGATTGCGAGCACGGACGACGTGGTGCGGGCCCGGCAGTTCGTCCGGAAATGGGCTTCCGACCTGAAATTCAGCCTGGTCGACCAAACCAAATTGGTCACCGCAACCAGCGAACTGGCGCGAAACACCTTTCAACACGGCGGCGGCGGCACAATGACAGCCGAAATAGTTGAAAATGGGGCGCGCCAGGGTATCCGCCTTACATTCGAGGACCACGGTCCCGGCATCGAAGATATTGACCTCGCGATGCGAGGAGGATTCTCGACTGGCAAAGGGATGGGTTTGGGCCTGAGTGGCAGCAAGCGGCTGGTGAATGAATTCAATATCAAGAGCGAAGCGGGACGCGGCACCACCGTTAGCATCACCCGCTGGAAATGACCGAACGTGCCGTACCTACAAAAAGCCGTCGCGATCAGTGACCGGAGCTCGATCGGAGAGGCGCGCCGAGCCGCGAGTGCGGTTGCCCGATCTTTGGGATTCGACGAGGGCAGGTGCAGCGACATTAGTATTGTCGCGACCGAGCTTGCCACCAATATCCTGCTTCACGGAGGGAAGGGAGAATTACTCATCTGTCCAGTGGAAGCAGGCTCGATTTGGCTCGACCTGCTGGCTCTTGATACGGGCCCCGGTATCCGCGAAGTGAGCCGGGCCTTTGAGGATGGCGTTTCTACCGCCGGCAGTGCCGGTCAGGGCCTGGGGGCAGTCAAGCGGCTTTCCGACACCGTTTCACTCTATTCGGTAGCGGGCGCGGGGACCGCTGTGTTCTGCCGTTTCGGCCTCCTTTCGGGGCGGGAAGCGGAACCGCTCGGCGTAGTGAGCATCCCATTGCACGGCGAAACGGAATGCGGTGATTCTTACTTCGTCCTTCCCGGCGCTCGACGATCGCTTTTTATGATGGTGGACGGACTGGGGCATGGCCCGGTGGCCGCGCAGGCAGCGACGGAGGCCGTGAAGGTGGTCATGGACTCGACGCAGGAGAGTCTAAGCGAAATTATGACGTTAACGCACAACGCGTTGAAGGCGACAAGGGGCGCGGCGATGGCGATCGCGCGGGTCGACCACGAGCGCTCTGTCGCGACCTATGCCGGGGTGGGCAACATCAGCGCCTCGATTGGAAACGGTGCGATCACTCGTAATATGGTCTCGCGGAATGGGACCCTGGGTGCGGTGTTGCCGAAGGTGCAGGAGTATGCCTATCCATTTGAACCAAGTATGAAGCTGCTGATGTTTTCCGACGGCTTGATTTCCAAATGCAGCCTCAGCGGGTATCCGGGCATCCTGAATCGGCCGCCCGCCCTGATCGCGGGTCTTCTCTATCGTGACTTCAGTCGCAGGCGCGACGACGCCACTGTTCTCGTCGCTTCTCTTAACGGAGGCCTGCGTTGACTGTCCGAGCCATCTCGGAAATGAAGCTCACCAGCGAGCACGACGTCGTAAGCGCTCGCCAGCAGGCACGCAACGTCGCCGAAGCGTTGGGCTTTGATCATCATGACCAGATTCGCATCGCCACCGCCGTATCCGAAATTGCCCGTAACGCCTTTCGCTATGCGCGCGGAGGCGCAGTCTCGTTCGGGGTCAATCCAGACACTCGCATGTTCATGATTTCCGTCGAGGATCAGGGCGCCGGAATTCCTCACATCGAAAGGGTGCTTGCCGGCTCCTACCAATCCTCGACGGGAATGGGAATGGGCATTCTCGGAACGCGGCGGCTGATGGACAAGTTCTCCATCGAAACGAAAAAAGGCGGTACAAGTGTAAATTTTGGTAAATTGTTGCCACCACTTGCTCCGCTTGATCCCAAGACTCTACAGGAGATTGCATCGAGTCTTGCGCGCAAGCGCCCCGTCACCGCGATCGATGAGTTACAGAGTCAGAATCGCGAGCTGATGAAAACCCTCAATGAGCTTCGCGAAAGGAAAGAGGATCTGGTCCGCATTAATGCCGAGCTCGAAGATACAAATCGTGGTGTGGTTGCTCTTTATGCGGAATTGGATGAACGCGCGGATTATCTTCGCCGCGCCTCCGAACTGAAGTCCAGTTTCCTCTCCAACATGTCCCATGAGTTCCGCACTCCCCTGAATTCCATGCTCGCACTCACGCGCATGTTACTGGATCGCATGGACGGAGAACTGACCTCAGAGCAGGACCAGCAGATACGCTTTATCCAGCAATCGGCAAGAGAACTGGCCGACATGGTGAACGATCTGCTGGACTTAGCCAAGGTGGAGGCAGGGCGGCTGGAGGTGAAGTCAAAGAGCTTCCGGATTGCTGATCTATTCGGTGCCCTGCGTGGAATGCTCAAGCCGCTTCTTGCAGATAATTCGCTGAAGCTCGTTTTTGAATCAGCGGATGATTTGCCAGCGCTTTTCACCGACGAGCAAAAGGTTTCGCAGGTGCTCAGGAATTTCATTTCGAATGCCATCAAATTCACTCAACGCGGCGAAGTGCGCGTCTCCGTGCGGAGGGACCAATCGGAAGTAGAGTTTTCTGTTTCGGATACCGGCATTGGGATTTCGCCATCCGACCAGCGAATCATCTTCGAGGAGTTCGCCCAAATCGAAAGCGCGATGCAGAAGAGCGTAAAAGGGACCGGCCTGGGCCTTCCGCTTTCGCGCAAGCTTGCCGAGCTTCTGGGAGGCCGCGTTGAAGTGACCAGTGCCGTCGGCGTCGGTTCCACCTTCTGTCTTCGAATCCCAATGGTGTACGCGGGAGCCGCTCTATTGGAAGAAACGCCGCTGCCGGCGTTTGACCCCGTAAAAAAATGGGCCCTCATCGTCGAGGATAACTCCGAAACGGCTTTCGTCTATTCCCGGTATCTTTCGAATGCCGGCTTCCAGACGCACGTTGTTTCTACGATTGAGCAAGCAAAAAATGTACTCACCAGGCTCAAGCCGGCGGCTGTGATCCTGGATATCCTGTTGCGGTCAGAAACGTCGTGGGGCTTCCTGCGTGAACTCAAAGCCGAGCCTGACTACCAGAATGTGCCGGTGCTGGTGATGAGCGTGGTTGACGACGAGCATAAAGTCTATGGCCTCGGCGCGGACGCGTTTCTGACCAAGCCTTTCGTTCCGGACCGCTTCATCGCGGAAGTCGTGCAGTTGACCTCAGAATCGGTCCGCTCGAGAGTGTTGATGATCGACGACAACGAGGTCTCCCGTTATCTGCTGCGCGGGATTCTCCCCGACTTCCAGTTCGAGATTTTCGAAGCACGGGAGGGACGCGAAGGCGTAAGGATGGCGACGGAACTGCGGCCGGACATCATCTTTCTCGACATTTATCTGCCCGACCTGAACGGTTTCGAGGTCCTCAAGGACCTGAAAGAATCGGAAACAACCAAGCACGTTCCGATCGTGCTGCACTCGACCAAGACACTGGACGAAGCTGAGCTGCGGCTCTGCACGGAAAATTCCGTCGCTGTGTTTTCTAAGCAATCCCTCACCCTGCCTGATGCCGCAATCCGGCTGAGAGAGCTTATCCACACCATTTCCGCGCATGCCCGGACGGAAGCAGAGCATGGCGCAAGGCTCTGAATCGCAGTTTAAAGGACGCATCCTGGTTATTGATGACCAGGATGCGTCCCGCTATGTCTTCCGTAGGATTTTGAACCGCGCCGGTTATGCCGTCGAAGAGGCCGCGACGGGGGAGGAAGGTCTGCAGAAGGCGATGTGTTCCCCCGATCTCATCATCGCGGATGTCAATCTTCCGGACATGCTCGGCTATGATGTGTGCCGGCGTCTCAAAGCGAATCCGGTGAGCGCCAGCATTCCCGTCCTACAGATATCCGCGTCGTTTCTCTCCAATGAAAGCAAAATACAGGCGCTCGAGGGTGGTGCCGATTCGTATCTGGCCCAGCCTATAGAGCCGACGATGCTCGTTGCGCAGGTGCAGGCCTTGATGCGGCTGAGGAAAGTAGAGGCTCTGTCGCATTTGACGGCACGCCAGTGGCAGACGACTTTTGACGCGCTGAGCGACGGGCTGGCGCTCGCCGACTCGGATAGAGTTGTCCTCCGCGCGAACCGCGCCTTTCTGCGCCTGCTGAGCCTGAAAAGCTCAGAGGTCGAGGGATGCGGCATCTCCCACATTTTTCAGTCCAGCTTCCAGATGCCCTTGCCGGAATTCTCCCGCGACGATGCGTCCTTCCAGTTCAGTGAACTTCCGGCAGCCAGCAATTGGTTCCGGGTTCGTTACGATAAGATTCCGGGCGATTCGGAGCGGGACGGTGGGTCCATTCTCCTGATCACCGACATCACCGATCAGAAAAAACTGCACGAGACCCTGAAGATGAGCGAGCGACTCGCCGCCACGGGGCGCCTTGCCCACACCATTGCTCATGAAATCAACAACCCTCTGGAGGCTCTTTCGAATCTGATCTACATCGCGCAGGAGAAGGAGTCGACCAACAGCGATACTCAATCCTATCTGCGACAGGCTTCCATTGAGCTTGACCGCGTCAGCCAGATCACGAAACAGATCCTCGCGTATCACCGGGATTCCAAACGCCCGATTCCAGTGGCGGCGAATGAACTAATCGATAGCGTGCTGGCGATGTTTCGCGCCCCGCTCTCCGCCAACCGCGTGACGTTGTCCAAGCGGCTCGCATCTTCCCGGCTGATCAGTGTGCATCCTGGCGAAACAAGGCAGGCGTTCGGAAACCTGATCGCCAACGCGCTCGACGCTATGAGCGCTTCCGGAGGAAAGCTGATTGTTCGCTGCTTCGACGCCACCGACGAGCGCAGCCAGCGCAGAGGCGTCCGCATCGTTCTCAGCGATTCAGGAGCAGGAATTCCCCAATCGGCATACGCTCACATCTTCGACGCTTTCTATACAACGAAGGAATTGCATGGTTCAGGAGTAGGGCTTTGGTTGACCTCCGAGGTCATCGCAAAACACGGGGGACGCATTCGCCTCCGTTCCCGAACCGAAGGGCGATACCGGGGTACTCTATTCGACGTCTTCCTCCCCGAACACACCGAAAGTTGATCTCCATCTATCGGAATTGGAGACTCCTCATCTCTGGCGAGGCACCTCGAATCCAAGAGGATACAACGTTTTTGGAGATTGAGCAGTCGCTCCCAGTCTTTAAGTCAAGCTATCTTTGGGCCTGTTTAACAGTCGCCTATGACGAGCAGAAGGGACTTACGTTCGAGCGGTCGGCGCATGTGCGGAAGAACTACCCCCAAATTTTCCGGACTGTCCTCTGTAGGCATTGGCCGCACTGATCGCCGCAATCACAGCATAGGGAATCCACCCTGGGGTCATCCGGCTCGGTGTCGTCCCGTCCCTGCCGATTTTCGTTTGTTTCCATGGGATGCTCTGGCATAAAGGAACCGATACAGTTCCCGCGCAAACGGGTATTGCAAGCGGATTGTAAGGATCAGGCGGAGGCAAATTTTGCGACGTCCTTTTCCTTCAGTTCCAGACCGAAGCCGGGGCGCGACCGATCGGGGTGCATCTTTCCGTCGCGCGGTTCACAAAAGCCATCGAAGAACATGCGCTCGATACGCACGTGGTCGTGGAAAAACTCCATGTGCCGTGCCCGCGTCACAGCGCAGCATGGATGCATGTGGATGCTGGGCGCACAGTGCGCGGAAAGCGCCATGTTGTGGGCCTGGCAAACGGCGGCGGCGCCGAGAAATCCGGTAATGCCCTGGGCGCGGGTGGCGTCGGCCTGCAGCACATCGACGCTCTTTGCGTCCACCATGTTTTCAAAATACGGAATCGTATAGCCGTATTCCCCGGCGGCAACTTCCATGGGTGCGGGAACATGATCGCGCACCAGGTGAAGGCCGCCAAGGTCATCGGAGCTGACCGGTTCCTCGAACCAAGTAACGTTTGATTCGTCATGGAAAACCTGCGCCAAATGAATGGCCTGCTTCGATGCGTAGGCTCCGTTCGCGTCGACGAACAGAGCGACGTCTTTTCCGATAGCCTGACGGGCAACTCGCACGCGGCGAGGGTCGTCTTCCGGGTGGGTGCCGATCTTCATCTTGACGAAGAAGAGCCCCATCTCCGCCCAGCCGCCAAGCTGCGCTTGCAGTTGATGGTCGTCGTAACTGGTGAAGCCGCCGCTGCCGTAGACAGGAATTCCATCGCGTGCCGCGCCCAACATCTGCACCAGGGAAACGTTCAGCAGCTTCGCGCGCAAGTCCCACAGGGCGTTGTCGATAGCGGAGATCGCCATGGCGGCAATGCCGCGATTCCCCAGGTTGCGCACCGCTATCTGCATGTTCGTCCATAGCGCGGGATGCTGGAATGGATCGGCGGAAGCCATGATCTCCTTTAGCAGATGCTTGGCAACCTTTGCTGTCGCCGGGTCCGCGTAGGTGTAACCGATACCGCGCGTGTCGCCGGCGTCCAGTTCCACCAAGACCATGGTGGTTGCATCCCATGAGAAAGTTCCGTCCGCTTCTGGTGCGTCCGTTGGGACGGTGTAGACGCGAACCGAGGTGCCCGAGATTTTCTCCATATTGGACGGGATTCTTCCAGCGTGCCACAGGTTGTCCTTCAAAGAAATTGACTTTGATGGATGCCTTTTCCGCTTTTGGAGGCGGCCATGGATGGGAGGGGAAGGAATCTTTTTTGTCCCGTGTACAACCCACGTATCAAAATTAATCTCCGGGGCCGCATACACCTTACGAGCTGAAATTGACTTCTTACAAGGTGTAAAGAGTGTCTTTCAGGCCTGACGTTCTCGCGTGAGTTGTTGCGAGGAACGTGAAGCTTCCAGCCAGATCCTCCAGCCGTCCAGAGGGAAGGAAACCAAATGAGCAAGCGAGTGGCAGATTTACTGTATGAGCGCCTGATCGCATGGGGAGTCGATACGATTTTTGGGTTTCCCGGTGATGGCATCGACGGATTGTTCGAAGGATTGCGGACGCATCAGGAAACGTTGAAATTCATCCAGGTGCGGCATGAGGAAGCGGCCGCATTTGCCGCCGTGGGCTATGCAAAATATACGGGACGGCTGGGGGTGTGCATGGCGACCTCCGGGCCGGGAGGCATTCATCTGCTGAACGGCCTGTACGACGCGAAGTGTGACGGACACCCGGTGCTGGCGATTACCGGCCACACGTTCCACGACCTGATCGGCACGCACTATCAACAGGACGTGGACCTCGACAAATTGTTTATGGATGTATCGGTTTACAACGAACGTGTGATGGGGGCGGCGCATGTGTATCCGGTGGTCGATCAAGCGATCCGCACGGCGATGACGCGGCGCGGTGTGGCGCACATTACAATTCCGAAAGATATTCAGGAATGGCCGGTTGGCGACAGTCATCGCTCCGAAGCGAACATCCCGCACCACAGTCAGGACACCTATTCGCCATCCTATCCCGTGCCCGCGCAGGCGTCCCTGGAAAAGGCCGCCTCCATTTTGAACGAAGGTAAGCGGGTGGTAGTGCTGGCGGGTTGCGGCGCGCTACGCGCACGGGAAGAAGTGATCGCGGTGGCCGAGCAACTAGGCGCACCGGTGGTGAAGGCTTTACTGGGCAAGGCGGTGATCCCGGACCGGCATCCGCTGGCGCTGGGCGGCATTGGATTGCTGGGTACCGCGCCTTCGCAGGAGGCCATGCAAGAATGCGACACGCTGTTGATGGTTGGCACCAGCTTCCCGTATATGGAATTTCTGCCGAAGCCGGGCAAATCAAAATGCGTGCAGATCGATATTGATGCGGCGCGGATGGGGCTGCGCCACCAAGTGGATGTGGAGCTGGTGGGCGATGCGAAACAGACGCTGGCTGCACTGGTTCCGTTGCTGAACCACCAGAAACATCGCGGATTTCTGAAAGACTATCAGGACCGCATGAAGGGTTGGAACGAACTGATGGACAAGCGGGGCACCCGCCCCGATATGCCGATGAAGCCGCAGGTCGTGACCCACACGCTGAATCGTCTGTTGAACGACGATGCCATCGTTTCCTCCGACAGCGGAACGATTGCGACTTGGACGGCGCGCTATGTGGAGATGCGCGGCGATATGAAATTCTCTCTTTCCGGATCGCTGGCGACCATGGCGAACGGTCTGCCCTACAGCATTGGCGCGGCGGTGGCGTATCCGGGGCGGCAAGTGGTCTGCGTGGTGGGCGACGGCGGCCTGACGATGTTGATGTGCGAACTGGCGACGCTTGCCAAATACAAGTTGAACGTGAAGGTCATCGTCATCAAGAACAATGTTCTGGGGCAGATCAAGTGGGAGCAGATGGTTGAGGACTCGAACCCGCAGTTCGGCGTCGAACTGCAGCCGATTGATTTCTCCAAGGTGGCCGAGGCCTGCGGTGCGACCGGCTTTACCATCGAGCGTCCAGAAGAGGCGGAGTCTACTCTTCGCCGCGCGCTGGAACATGACGGGCCGGTGGTGGTGCAGTGCGTAGTGGACGCGAATGAGCCACCGCTGCCTGGGAACATTACCACCAAGCAGGCGATGAATTTCGGCGAAGCGCTGGCCAAGGGCGAGAAGGACCGCGTCAAGATCATCAAGACCGTTCTCGAAGACAAGATCCGTGAAGTAATTTGATGTGCTTTGCAAGACATGATCCGACATAGAAGAGGTCGTAATATGAAAAATCCTAGTTCTCCCGGAGGAGCGAAAGTACTTTCTTCCGATTACTTCGCCGAGGCAAGCCTCTCCCATGATGTGGAGCTTGCCGATGAGCATATCCGTGAGGGAAGGTTTCAGCGCAGCCTCTCGCTCCTCGCTGGCGTCACCAGTCTCATGACTGGCCTGGAGGTCGCGTATGAGCACTACCGGGGAAGCTACAGTCGCCGCATCATGTATACGCCAGTCATTCTTAGTGGGGTACTATTTGGTGCGGGAATCTGTGGGTTCTCCAGCAAGCGCGGCGCGCAGGATGTGCTGCGGCCAGTGGCTGCACTAACGCTCGCCGACGGTGTGCTTGGATTTTATTTTCACGTTCGCGGTATTGCGCGCAAACCAGGAGGATGGCGGCTTCCCATGACCAACATGATCATGGGCCCGCCTATCTTTTCGCCGCTGCTTTTCGGCATCAGCGCGTATTTGGGTTTGATCGCGTCGTATCTGCGTCGCGAGGAAGATGGCAGCGCCCCGGAGAACGATATTGCGTGGATGCCGCGGGCCGCCCATTCCCATCATTGGATGCGTGCGCTTCCGGGTGCCGCGTCGAAACCGGAAAACATCGGTTGGCGTCAGGACATTCGCGAAGGGCGCTTTCAAAAGAACATAGCTGCCGCGACGGCGATCACGTCTTTGTTCAGCGGGTTCGAGGCTTTCTACTCCCATTATAAAAATAATTTTCGATACAAGGCGCAGTGGACCCCGATCGTATTAGCGCCCCTCCTGATAGGCGCTAGCATCGGTGCAATGCGAAGCCGCAAGGTGGCGCATACCGTGCTGCCGGCACTTTCCGTCGCCGCTGTCGTCGATGCCGGCGTGGGCTTCTACTATCATTCGCGCGGAGTTCTGCGGCGTCCGGGGGGCAGAAAACATCTGCTTTACAACATCATGTATGGGCCGCCCGTGTTGGCACCATTGCTGTTTGGAGCGTGTGGGATGCTCGGCCTGCTGGCAAGCTTGCTTCGGAGAGAGAAATGAGTGCAATAAGTAGTTCGCTTGGGAAAGATAGAAGATCGAAGCGTACTCGAAAGCATTCCGAGCCCGGATACTACCCCGGATTTGACACGCTGAGTCAGCAGGCATTCTGGGACGAAAGCACGCGGAAGGTGATTCTGGAGCGAGTGAAGAATATTCCCAAGCTATATTTCTTCACGCCCGAGGAAGCTCCAATCATCCAGGCAACTTTCGACCACATCATTCCGCAGGATGACCGCAATGCGGAAAAGAAGATTTCAATCGTACCGTTCGTGGATCAACGGCTTCATAAGAACCGCATCGATGGCTACCGCTATGCGAGTATGCCGTCTGATCGGGATGCCTATAGGTTGGGCATTGCCGCCATCGAGGAAATGTCGCGTACCTTGCATGGTTGCGGTTTTGCCGATCTGGCTTCCCTGAAACAGGACAAGTTGCTCGAATCTCTCCACGACGGAAAACCCGAAGCCGCGCATGAAACTTGGAAACGAATGCCGGTTCATCGCTTTTGGATGCTTCTTGTGCAGGACGCGGTCGAGGTTTATTACGCACATCCTTATGCGTGGGACGAGATCGGGTTTGGGGGCCCGGCCTATCCGCGCGCCTATACACGCCTCGAACGCGGTGAGGCGGAGCCGTGGGAAGTAAACGAGCGGCGCTATGAGTGGGAAGCGCCGACGACCTCGGTCTCCGACAAGTATGGCGCTCAGAAGAGCCCGACGGAGCATCGTGAACCGACGGAACCTTATCGCGAGCAACCGGAGCAGGAGGACGCGCGTTGAAGAAGCCTTTGCTTGGAACTTTCGAGAATGTGAATCGTGGGCATGCGCTTGGTCCCATCCAGAAAATCGATGTGCCGATGCGCCGGTTCGGCGAAGAAGAAGTGGATTACATCGTTGTTGGTGTCGGCTCTGCGGGCGGCGTACTACTCCAGCGATTGTCCCGCGCGGGATTCCGCGTACTCGGCCTGGAAGCAGGACCGTTTTGGAATACGGAGCTCGACTGGGTCAGCGACGAGGCGGGTTCGCACAACCTGTATTGGGAAGACCTGCGCATTACCGGCGGGAGTGACCCGCTCGCTCTTGGAGCCAACAATTGCGGTAAGGGAGTTGGCGGAGGATCGGTCCATTGGGCCGCCTTTGCTCCGCGCTTACACCCGTCGGACTTCAGCATTCATTCACAAGATGGCGTGGGCGTCGATTGGCCGATGAGTTATGACGAGCTAAAACCGTATTACCAGATGCTTGAGATGGAAATGCCAGTGGCGGGTCCAGGTTACTATCCGTGGGGCGATCCTCATAGCTATGCCTACGGCCCACATCCTATGGGCGGCGTGGGGAACGCGCTGATCCAGGGCTGCACCAACCTTGGAATCGGGGTCAGCATTGGCGGCCCGGTCGCCATCCTCTCCGGCTCTCACGGAGACCGGCCCCACTGCATTTATCGCGGTTACTGTATTCAGGCCTGTAAGGTCGGCGCAAAAGCTAGCACGCTGATTACGCATGTGCCCGATGCACTTCAGAATGGAGCAGAAATCCGTGATAACTGCATGGCGAGCCGCATCCATGTCAACCGAGAAAATCGAGTTACCGGAGTGAGCTATTTTGACTCGAAAGGCGTGGAGCGTTTTCAAAAAGCGAAGGCTGTCATCGTCTCCGGATATGCAATCGAGACGCCACGCCTGCTGCTCAACTCCGCTTGTCCGGGTCACGAGAATGGCCTCGCGAACTCCAGCGGCACCTTAGGACGGTACCTGATGGCACAGGCCGGTAATGTAATCATGGGGCGATTTGAACAACTAGTCCGGATGTACAAAGCACCTCCGGCACACGCCCTTACGGAAGAATTTTACGAGACTGATCCAAAGCGCGACTTCGCTCGTGGGTTCGCCATTCAGACCGTCGGCCCGCTACCCATCGCATTTGCGAAGCAGATGATGACGGCGAAGGGAGCCTGGGGATGGGGATTGCGGCGAGTCATGATGGATTACAACCACTGGGCGGCTTTCGGCCTTCTAGGAGAAATTCTGCCTTGGGCTGACAATCGCGTGCAGCTCGCCGAAGAAAATGACAGGTTCGGCTTGCCCGTTGCGAAAGTCACTTTCGGCTTGCACGACAACGACACAAAACTCACCAAATTCGGCAAGCAGAAGACGATGGAAGTGATGCGCGCCGCGGGCGCAGAAGAAGTCGTGCAAGAAGCGCGGTATGCCCATTTGGTAGGAGGATGCCGAATGGGGTCCAATCCGCACACATCTGTCGTCGATAAATTTGGCCGCACGCATGACGTAGCTAATCTGTTCGTTTGCGACGGGAGCATCATGCCGACGCAAGGCTCGGCCAACCCTGGATTGACCATTCAATCGCTCGCCGCGCGCACCGCCGACTATCTCATCTCGCAAGGAGATTCCATTTTTGACTCGGATCGGCGTGATATGACGTCTCCGCCTCCCCAGCCGCAGCTTGCGCCACCCGGGACCTATGGCAGAGGCATTCCGCGGTTTGCGAATACTTCATCGTGAGTTTATGTACCGGAAAGGAAGTCTATGAGATCGAAACAAGTGGTGATGGTAACAGGAGCCTCCGCCGGACTAGGGCGTGCAATTGCCCATGCGTTTGCCAGGGAAGGGGCACGTCTAGGATTGATCGCCAGGAACCCGGAAGCGCTCGAAGCTTGCAGGCAGGAAGTGATTGAACTGGGCGGCGAGGCACTCGTGCTGGCACTGGATGTGAGCGATGCCGAGGCCGTAGATCACGCGGCGTCCAAACTTGAGGATACATTTGGCCCAATCGATGTCTGGGTCAACGATGCCATGGCTTCCGTATTTTCACCCGTGAAAGAAATGAAACCGGAGGAATACAAGCGAGTCACCGAAGTCGCCTATCTGGGCTACGTATATGGCACGCTTGCCGCTCTGCATCGGATGCTTCCGCGTGACCGCGGCACCATTGTTCAGATTGGCTCGGCGCTTGCTGTCCGCAGTATTCCACTTCAGTCGGCCTATTGCGCATGCAAGCATGCTATTGCCGGATTCACCGACTCACTGCGCTGCGAGTTGTATCACGACAACAGCAACGTTCAACTGACGATGGTGCAGATGCCGGCCATGAACACTATGCAGTTCACGTGGGTAAAAAGCCGGCTTCCCGATAAACCGCAACCGGTGCCTCCGATTTTCCAACCGGAGGTCGCCGCGAATGTTGTGGTACATGCTGCGGGAGTACCCCGGCCTCGCCGCGAATATTGGGTAGGTTCGCCCACCGTGCAGGCAATCGTTGGACAGATGCTTATTCCCGGACTGCTTGATCGCTACCTGGGAAAGACGGGATACAAAGCCCAGCAGACGGACGTCCCGGACAACCCCGATCGATCGAACAATCTCTGCGATTATGTGCCCGGCAAGCACCGTGCCCATGGGCCTTTCGATGATCGCTCCCAATCGAGCAGCACGCAGGTATACGTCGATCTGCATCGGAACTGGTTTGCCTTGGGAGCAATCGCACTAGCAGCGGGAATCCTCGGTGTTCGGAAGCTTTGCCAAGGTTGAAAGGTCGGCTTTTTGTGGTGCTCTCAAAGACGATGGAGAAAAAAACAAAGCAAGATGGATACGCTGCTCTGTTGTGCTGCTGCGCAGCGTTGGGATCACTAATACCGGTTGCTCTATTGCAACTAAGAGTATCGAAGAAACTGCCGGATCCACCGGGATCGATCTTCGATTCCGGGAGGATTGTGATGTCGAAAGATGCTTTTCCCTTCGGAATCCCGGATAGTCTCCTCGGACTGGGGAGTTATGGCGCCACGCTCGTGTTGCTTCTGGCCGCCGGGAAACCTGGTGGGTCACGAAACCCTATTCTAAAAGCTTCTCTTGAGGCCAAGCTGCTGTTGGATAGCTCCATGGCAGCCTGGAATGCAACGAAGCAAGTAACGCGCTTTGGCCGCATATGCTCCTGGTGTATGGGGACAGCGCTTGCCACAGGCGCCATGCTGTATTTTGGATATCCCCGCGACGCATCGCTTGAATGAGACGGCTGAAGGGCGCCCTATCTGCTTCGTGCTCGTCCGTTCCCGCAAGTCGAGTTCCGAGCGCAACCGCGCCACCGCTCCTAGCTCACCCTCACCTTCGAGGTGCGGCTCGACAATTTCCGGCGTACGCCTCAGCCTGTCCATCACAAAGTGGTCCCCAGTCTCATAAATGGCGATATGCGCCACCCTGTAAGTGATGTGCTGAATGCGCAAGGTAGCCACGCTAATTTCGCGTGCGGCAGAGGTCCGAGCCCCTCGCACAGCAGACGGGAAACAGGCCGACCGCTACCGCGGCACGGCGGAGCTATTATACAAAAGGTTTTCGCTGGTTGCAGTTGAAGGTGCTGAAACGGATGCTGGGGTGACTGGCTACCGTTTCCTTGTCAAACGCACCGCAGGTGGCTTATCAAGCCACGATCATCGGCCAACTTTGCATGAGCCATCTGACAGACGTACTCTTATGTAACGAAGTGCGTGCATTTCGCCAATTCGGTGTATTTGATCCTGGTGCTGGTGACGTGCCTGACTCCGACTATGGCTTGTATGGTGCCGGATGCGCAGGTGAGTGCACAGGAACGTGCCTGTTGCCGCACAATGAGGAACCAGTACGGCCAAATAGAGATGCCGGCATCACACAACTGCTGCCAGAAGAGCCCAGCAAGTCTTTACGATAATGCGCTGGACACCAAGGCGGCAGCGTTTCATCCGTTACTGGTGCGGTTTTCTATCCAGCAGTCTTTGAGCTGCTGACGCCGGCCCCCCTTGCTACCGAATGGGTCGAGCGACCCGACTACTCACCTCCGAAATCTCCACCGTCGTCCGTTTCCATCCTCAGAATCTAGCTCTCTCGTCTTTCGTACTCTGCTTTCGCTGAGTGCTTAGCACGCCTGTGCGATTTGCAAACACCCCTGAATTGCATTTGAGAATGGAGCTTTCATATGACTGTAGCCTCTCTGGCGACCGTCGCGCTCGCGCTGGTCATTCTGCCTTCCGCATTCGGACAGTGGCGGACGGCAGCTATGCCGATCCCGTTGCCTCAGATTCTGGCTGAAGCCAGGAAGGACAACTCCCAGGTAAGGGCCCCTGATAATGCCTGGAGGGCCGCGAAGCAGGTCCCACGCCAGGCAAGCGCGCTGCCTGATCCGACGTTCACGTATCAGAGCATGAGCGTTGGGAGTCCGAGGCCATTTGCGGGACTAATAACAATTTTGCATACATCGGCATTGGCGCATCACAGGAGTTGCCCTATCCGGGCAAACTGCGTTTGCGCGGCGACGTGGCGAGGCGGGAAGCGGACGTGATGGGCGTGGAGCTGGACGCAACCGAAGCCAGCGTCGTCGACGCGGTCAAAGCGGACTACATCCATCTGGCACATTTGCAGGAGGAGCTGGGCATTCTGAGAGAGAACGATAGGGTGCTGGGGCAACTGATCAAGGACGCGACCGCACATTACGAAGTCGGTCAGGGGTCACGGGCGGATGTTTTGCAGGCGCAGGTGCAACGCACGAAGATTGTGCGGAAAATTACCCCGAACGCCGAAGAGAGAGGCGACACTGAAGCGGACCTGAAAGCGCTGCTGCATCGCGATCAGGGTTCGCCGGACATCGTGGCTGAGGAACTGGTCGAGAACCTTTTGCGGTATACCTCTGCGGAGTTGTTGCAGATGGTGCGAAAAAACATTCCACAGATCGAGGTCGATCTGTCCTGGAGTTCAAGCAAACTCGAGGGCAACACTTACTCGTTGCTTGATACCCGTCGCTTAATTGAATTCGGGGAGGAGGCACCAGGAGGCAAAGGGTTAGAAGCCCAGATGATTCTCAATCACAAGGACGCCATCGCATTTCTTGTGAGCGCAGCAGATGAGATCGGCTTCAACCGTTATACGATTCTGAACCTTCACGGGATACTCGCGCAGAACCTCCTGCCGGACGAGGCGGCGCCCGGACGCCTGCAACTTATTGCGGTCGGCATTGAAAAGTCCGCTTTCCATCCCTCGAAGTTCCGCAGTTGATTGAGGAGTGCTTCAATCTACTACTCGCAACGGCACAGGCGATCCATGACCCGTTCGAACAATCGTTCTTCGCCATGGTGCGGCTCCCGTACCTTCAGCCATTCGACGATGTAAATAAGCGTGTATCGCGTTGTGGGTGATGTGGTGCGAGCGAAGATGGACAGAAAAGCGGCTGTGGCATATATCGCTGAGTGGGTAAAGGACAATGTCGCAGCCGATGAGCGCCGAACCCTCAGGGAGATGGCTGAGACGGATCTTTTAAGCGTGCATGAAAGAAATTTTGCGCGCCTTCAGGTTAGACCAAGCGAATTCGCGGCATGGCAGATAGTTTGGGAAAACAAAGAATTGACATTTCCGGATTCAGAGGAAAGTTATGACACAGGGCGGGATGTTGTTGTGTTCGGGGGTTCCGACAGAGACCAGAGAATACGATGTGCCATTAGCAGAGAAGCGCTCGATGACCATTTCGGGGGGGACAACAGGAACAAGGTGGACGTGCTCCGCGAAAACCGTCCGGCCATTGAACAGATTGCACAGCGCAAATGTCTTTCAGGTCGCGTCGAACCTGATGGGACCGTCCTTATACGTACTGCAGAAATTCCTTACTAAGGAACGTCAGGATCATGATGGCGAGGAGGTGAAATGATCGCCGTCACCATCCTAACCGTCGCGGTACTGCGATCATGAAGATGCTGAGTGGACAGAGGTCTACAGGACAGAGGAGGGTGCAATAAAGGGTGTCAAGGGTGCCTCAGGGCTCCACAAGTGACCATTCGGGCTTCTGATTTCTAACAGTTACGCGATTCTTCCTTGCTGTCACGGCATAAATCGCGGACTCGGTATTGATAACTTCAGTTCGGAATTCGCCACAAACTCTTGAGCATCGAAACTTTCATTTTCCAATTCGCTGTAAAGGACCACTGTCCGGGCAAATCCTAGATTGGCGAGAACAGGCCGAGTCACTCATTGAAGCGTAGCTGCCGAATTGTAGGCTATCCGGGATTTGCGGCCATGCCCCAAGGGCAGCAGAGGTCAGCGTATCCGCTGGACCTTAATGGATCGGAAACCCGCTTCCCATCTCGGCCCTGTCATCCGGATTGTCGAAAAACTTTGGATCAATTCGACATGAGTCCCAGCGGGCCAATCAACATCTCATATCCGATATGATTGCTGGCGAGGCACTTCAAATCTCCGCGTCCCCGAATGTAGGTTTCGCACCGAGGTTCTAAACATGAGCTCAAGCCCGCTGATTAATGGGAGGCCCGCTTCAGATCCTTTATAGCGCTCTTATATTCAGCAATTCTGCAGGATGATCGCTCAACGAGTGCAAAATCGCCAAATCGCGTTTCCAGGGGGCAGGTTCTGGACAAGTGCTTTGGCCTGTTCTCGCCAATTGACACTTTCGGCTTCGAAGACGACCAGCAATATTGCCGCTATCGGTTCCAAAAGGCTGCGTGTTAGGAGTGCCATAGTCCCCTGAAACAGGCGATCGAAGGTGTTGGTGAGAAGCGTGTTCTGCTGCTACCGCTGCGCCGACTTTGCAAGCGGTGTTTTATCTAAGCGCGCTGCACTGGCCGCCGACTGGGTCGCCGACTTCGCCATGAGCTCACGGCGACGGAGCTTTTGTTTCCTTAACCTGTTGAATCTCGCTTTGTCGCCATTTTGAGATGACATATGCCCTCCTTCTTCCAATGTGTTCTTCCTGTGGCGTGACATCCGAACCTGCCGTGGTGGGGTCATCTTAGGTTGAGCGTTTGAGGTAAGTCAACGAATCTGCACGGTTCAGCCTCAGCTGAGGCAAACACGGTTCTGGAAACGCGCTTTGGCCTGTTATCGCCATTCCAGAATGACCGCGATGGATTCCTCAACACCGGCCGACGGTGGTACTAACAGCCAAGACGCTTCAGTAGGATTGCTTCCATGATCTATCAGCAGCTATAGCGTCAAGACGGCTAAGTCGATAAGAATGGCAACGGTCACAGAGTCGAAGAGCATATGCAGCGTATCTGGCCGAATGCCGTTACGCTCGGGCAGAAAGGAGTGCGTTCCTGCATACATGGTTTGGTAGCGAGCGGCCAACGCGGGATTCGCTCGAAAGAGGTAAGGGAACCACCAAGCCTTACACGAGCCGTAACACGCAAGCCCATAGCTGATCCATAACCACCAGAACACCCAACCCGGGTAGGCCTTGCCAAAGTAAAAAGCTGTGGCGGCAAGTCCGATCGCAAACGGAGTGAAGTTGAGCAACGTGGTCGCAAACAGTTTGGCGGTCGGAAACGCGACCCTTATGCCCCGCACGTTATTCAGTGTGCCAAGAGGAATCCAGTTGTGAAGCGACACGAAAAGTACGACAAAGCACTGGAGCGCGAGCAGTACAATCATCGCGGTGGGATGCATAAGCTTCATCGCTCTCGGAACGCTCCCTCCATCATTAAACCAGTTTTTTTGCATCACACATGTCCCGTGACGTTTGTCACCAGCCCTCTTAATATGTACCTGGTTGGTCGTAATAAAGCGGGCTTCTCGTCAATAAAGGCGCGTGCACCGAAACTCTGGTTCTCGAAGAGCGCATTATCGCCAAATCGCGTTTCGAGCCTGTCTAGGGCTGGATGAGTGGTTTGCCCTGAAG
>JBAPRH010000032.1:0-22727 GCA_049280995.1 Acidobacteriaceae bacterium | reverse complement strand
GTCCATGCCTTCCCGAGATCGGCGTTTGTCCAGCATCAGACGGATTCCGGGAGTTTCATGGGAAAAGCGCCAAGCCCGCAAAGTTGTGTCGTTGTTTGTGTCGTAACCCTGCCATCCCTGCCCGTATCGCTTGAGGGTTCTCGATGTCGCTCAGCGTTACCAGTCAGTATGCGAGAATCGCCCAAGCCTTTGTAAACATTGGCTAGAAATACCACTTGAGCTGGCTCGGTGTCACTCAGACTTCTTTCGTCCATTGAATTCGGGACCAAGGGGGTCGGAGGTTCAAATCCTCTCTCCCCGACCATCTATCTAGCACAATCTAATTGAGTTAATCCGCACAAATGCTTTCCCTACAACCTCGTTTTTCGGTACATTCAGTACATTCTGGGCAATCAAAAGACCGAACTCCGGTAGCTCAAATCCGACCCCACGTTCTCAGCCCATTTCAGCCGGAACTGAAGATCTTCCTTGACCTCTCGTACAGGTCGGTCATCGTTTCGCCGGCATGTCCCAGCCGGAACTTCTGCAGACCGTACGGGCAGGGCGTGTAGTTCCTCTGGAATGTATTTCTGAAGCGCCGGAATGCATGGTTACCGGTGTTGGTCGTTTTCGCCGACAGTCCTCCTTTCATCATGTCGGGACGCGAAATTCAATGCAACCTTCTGGTTCCAACTCAGAGTGATATTCTCATCCAATGCTACTTCGGGCGAAGAAGTCGGCACTTGTATTTCTGCTGACAGCTTCCGTCTTCGCCTTCGCCCAACAGCAATCTCCGAAGCGGTCTTCAACTCTCCTTATTCAAGGCCTGGGCCGTGGCTCCGTACAACTCGGTGGTCCCTGGCAGTTCCACCTGGGCGATGATCCCCGCTGGGCATCGCCGTCGTTTGATGATTCTTCCTGGCAAACCATTCGCACCTCCAGTTCGTGGGGCAGTCAAAGTCATCCCGGATATACGGGCTTTGCCTGGTACCGTCGGCATTTTGAAGTTGAGGCAATTACTGGCGCCGGCTCGAGTTACGCGCTGCTGATTCCGCCCGTTGATGATGCCTACGAAGTTTATTGGAACGGCAAGCTGATAGGAAAAGCTGGAAAGCTGCCTCCGCATCCGTACTGGTACTATACTTCGCTATTCCACACATTTGCGTTGCCTCCGCTGAGTTCCGGAACGATTGCCATTCGAGTCTGGAAAGCTCCGCTCCTGTTCGTGGATTCGTCCAGTTTAGGCGGCATTAATGGGACGCCGTCACTCGGCGACGCGGACACCATTGCGGATCAACTGGCAGCAGTCAATGCGGTCTCTGACCGGCGAGTGTTTTACGGATATACCTTGCTGGTGCTGTATGGAGTCGTTACCTTGCTCAGCCTCCTGCTTTGGATTCGGGAGCGTAGAGCAAGACTATTTCTCTGGCTCGCCGTCTTTACCGCGACTCCAGTGATCCTGGCTCTTATTCAGGGGTTGTTTCTTCTCCCCATTTCTTTTGGCCTGGGACGGGGATTAAACCAGCCCATCTACGCGCTGAATCATATTTCCCTTTGGTTCCTCCTGCTTTGGCTGCTCAGGCTCAATGAGAATCGCTTATTAGTTCGCTGGACCCAGGGGCTGGCGATTGTAACGATCTCTGCGGGTATCCTGGACGGACTTTTAGCATTCTTCTGGGGACGCGCCGGCTTCAGGATGCAGATGGCGGACGCGGTATTGACGACCATCATCATGGTGGTCGAGGTCCTGCCGTTTGTCATTGTCGCGATTGGATTGACAAAGCGGCTGGAGCCTTCTCGGTGGTGGGTTGCCTTGAGCGCCCTGGTTTCGCAGATGATCGACTCCGTTGCCGATGACAGCGCCGCCGGACAGAGATTTACCCATCTGACCCTTTTCAACTCGATCAACAATCCCCTGTTCAGCATTGACGGCATAAGCTTCGGGGCAGTCGACGTAGTCACCCTTGTGCTCTTTATCTCGATCATTTACGCGGTTTATCGGTACAGCACGGAACAGCAAGCTCGACAAACCGTGCTGGAGCGGGAGATGCAAAGCGCCCGGGAAATTCAACAGGTGCTCATTCCGGACACGCTGCCCTCGTTGGATGGCTTTGCAGTCACCAGCGCTTATCAGCCCGCGCTCGAGGTTGGCGGAGACTTTTTCCAGATCATCCGCGAAAAAAACGGGTCAACGATCGTGGCCCTGGGAGATGTGAGCGGCAAGGGGCTGAAGGCGGCGATGAATGTGTCCCTTATTGTCGGGGTCCTGCGCTCAATGTCAGATGCGGGCATCAGCCCCCGACAAATGCTTGAGCGGCTGAATCGATGCCTGTGCGGGCGTCTGCAGGGTGGCTTCGTGACTGCTGTCATTTTGCGTCTTCACTCCGATGGCAGCGTCACACTTGCAAACGCAGGCCACCTCCCGCCATTTCTGAATCAGCAGGAAGTGGAAATCGGGGGTTGCTTGCCGCTGGGACTGGTCGCTTCCCTGTCGTATGAAGAAGTCACTCTGTCGCTGCACCCGGGAGACTATCTCAGTCTTTACACCGACGGATTGCTGGAGGCGCGTAACGCGACCGGGGAGCTCTACGGATTTGAGCGAGTACAAAAATTGCTGGCGGGCCGGCCATCGGCACACGAAGCGACCGAGGCGGCCATCGCCTTTGGCCAGGAGGATGACATCACCGTACTTACGCTCACGCGACTGACGGCCGGGGAGGAGTCCACGACGTCGGTGAAGACTCCGTTTTTGGCTCCTGAAGCAGTGGAATTGTAATCTGCTGCCCAGTCATCAATCCGCATTGATATTTACAACTGCTTGACACCCTCCGATCAGTTCCCTGCGACCGTGATGACAGCCGAAGATCTCCCAGAGGAGTAATTCGTGCTGCCGCTGTAGCTTGCAGTGAGTGTTTGCTTGCCATTCGGCAGCGACGATGCAGGCAGCGTAACCGAAGCGGTCCCGGTAGCGCTGACAGGCACGGTCGCCAGCACGACGCTTCCGTCGTCAAACGTGACGGTGCCCAACTGGTTGGGCGGTCCGGCGCTCCAGGATTGGATCGTGACACTGAGGGTCAGGTTTCCGCCGGTCAGGTACCAACTCGACGGAGTCAGTTGCACAACTACCGGCGCAGGGGTGACTTTGAACTTCACAGTGTTGGGAGCGGCAGCCGCATAGTTCGTTTGAGCAGCAAATCCGATCACCACACTATGTGTGCCGGTCTGAGGCAGAGTAATTGTGAACTGCGCGTTCCCATTTTGCAGAGGCAGACTCACCACCGGGCCCCCATCGTATTGATAGGTGGCCACGCCTTGCGGCGCACCAGCGGCGGAGCTTGTATAGATTCCACATTGGTAATTCACGCCGTAGGGAGCATTCGCGTTCCAGCAGGAGGTCGTCAGGCGAACCGGAACTTGCTTGACAACGAACGAAACAGGAGCGGAAGTGCCGGCAGGATTGTGCGTGTCTCCTGAATACACTGCCTGCAACGAGTGGGTGCCGGCTGCCAATCCCTGGATATACAGATATACCGCACCGTTTCCTTGCAGGCTGGACGTTTGCAGGACTGTTGTTCCGTCGTAGAGTTGCACTGAACCAGTGGCCGTATGACCACCCGTCGCAGCAACGCTGATAACAACATTCGTTCCGAGAGGGTACGTTACGGTGGAGGAGCTCAGTTTGAGCTGAACTGCACTGTCATACCCAACGACTGTGTACGCAACAGATGCAGAGGATTGATTGCCCGCCGCATCGACGGTCTTGACCGTGAACGTCTTATTCCCCGGCGTGGAAGTATCCACTAGACTGCTGACGTTTCCTGTAGTCAGAAGAGCCTCGGTGTAAGGATAGGTCGAACTGCCGCAACTGATAACACCAGACCGCTCGTCGGTGCAGCTATAGGTAGCTGTTACCGGCTGCCCGATCGCATAGGAGCCCGAACTGCCGGGCGCCGGAGAAAGCACCGGTCCCGAAGCGACGACCGGCGCGATCGTGTCCACATTAATGGGAACGGTGTAGTAGGAAGTCGACCAGTTGCTGGCGGAGTCCTGTGTGAACTGGAGTTCCTCGGTTCCGGCGCAATCCTGTGCAAAGTAGTGTAGGAGGTAGCTGCCGTCTGAAAGTCCGCTGATCGTCTGCGGGATTGTGGTGAAGACTGCAGCCGGCGGATCACTTGGGTTGCCTGGAAGCGGGCAGGGGATGTCATTGCTGACAGTAACGTCGGTGGAAGCAGGTGCGGAAGGCATGGGGACGCTGCCCGGCGCCGAGATCCCGTAGGTGATGCTCTGAATGGGCGCAGCAAGAAAATTAGCCGCACCGGGGAGATTCGTTCCCGTGAGAACAGGTGGCTGACTGGAAAGGGTCACACTTGCGCTGGATGATTTGATCCAGGCTCCTGGCTGTTCGTTTGCCACCATCACTGTCGTCAGATCCTCTGGAACACCTGCAACCGGCATAAAAGTTGAGTTGGGGTGTGAGGTTTTTCCGGTCGCCAGGTAAAGGCCGGGACCGCTGAAATTGGCCAGAATGTTTTGCGGACACGGCAAATTCTGCAGTCCTGACGCTGGATCGAAACTACACGGGCCGCCCGTCCAGTTCTCGCTGGCCATCAAGAAACCGATCCCTTCATGAAATGTGGTGCCAGCAGAGTTGGTGATGTCGGGCAGGGTAAAGGTTGGGCCGTCAAAGGCATCTTGAAAAACCTCATTGGGCAGCGAAGAAACCGGGCATTGGGCGCCGCTCTCCTCCGATCCCGTCCCCACCGAGCACTCCAGCGTGATGAGCTTGCAGGCCGTTTGGCCGTTCAACATTTCTCCCGAGTGAACCAGGCAACTGGAGGTGGCAAAGGATGTTCCCGGAACAAACGTGGTTTGAAACGTGGTCGGCGCCACGGGTAGATCACTTGCACCTGGAATCGTTCCTGAAGCGATGGACAGGCTCCCCGCGGCCTGCGCCTGCGAAAGGTCGTAGACGAACTGGATCTGCTGACCGGTGGTCGTATTGAACGAGAAATTCTGCGTCAGCTGCTGGGCAGTCGGATTGGTCTGCGGAATAGGATTGCCCGTAAGGGTGGCTGGGCCGGTAACGCCACTGAGGGAGCAGCTGGTATTCAAATAGATCGTGGAATTAGCTAGAAATCCGCCGGTGTCGACCAGATCGATTTTGAGTTGCAGCGCCCCGGGCTGCAGGCTGCTGCTGATGTCGATCGGCGGCACGCCACCCGTGGCAGCGAAACTATCCGGGTCCTGCCCGGTAAGTGTTCCCGCGCTGGCGGGCGCCTGGTAGCCGGAGGTGAAGCAATCCTGCTGGGTCCCATCCGGCGTGGTTTCTGCGACTCCACCGCTGCAGACATTGACCGGCCCGGTAGTCGTAGTGCTGGAGGTCACGCTGAGCTGAATATCGTTATCCACCAGGACATTTCCCTGGCCGTTGGGTGTGGAAGAAAGCACGGCGGTGATCGGAGCATTGGCCGGGCAGCTCAGGTTCAAGGTTGAACTGTTGAACGCCACATCGCTCGAGCCGTTTCCCGTACCGCTTGCTGAAGCCCGCACGTTGACGGGAGCGAAGACCTGAATCGAATTCTGGGCATTCATCGCCAGGGTGGTGAAAACCAGACATGCAAACGTTAAACTGGAGCGCAGAATACGCAGTCTTCCCATAGAAAGCACCTCGTGAGTACTCCCAGCGAGACCCCGAAACGGTGGTCTTCGTGGGGCAAAACTAAAAATGTATCTTCTGCCTCTGGCGGGGGTGGGGACAACTGGCAGATCAGAAGGGAGAGCGGTCAATTATTTTCTTGAGCCGAGGAACACCCGACTGTAATAGCGAAGGCGAATCCGTGTCAACTGAGCTTCAGAAATCCCAGCATTTCCGGTATCGTCGTTTCCGGGAAGCGTCGTGGGCGGCTGACGCGAGTTCGACGAGCGCCGCACCTTCGGCTGCGGATCGACGCACGAAGGATACACGCTTCTCGCTGCCTGCCCCCGCTCCTCCGCGCGCACCAAAGCCGCGCTCAACTACGTGCCGACGGTTTCGCTGCTCGGCCCGCAAAAAGCGGCTCTCTGCCGTGGGGCACCTCGAACCGAGTCCTCTCCTGGGGATGGCTGCCTCTTCAGTTGCCCCTCGGATTGCCATGGTTCGGAAAAAACTGGGACTTCGCCTGCACCCTCGACCTGATAGCCACGAGGTTCGATCAGCGACCGTCGTATTAAGCGTCTGCTACAGGCAACGAAGAAGAGCGTTTTCTCCGCATAATGAAGTAGAGAATCAGCCCGACTACGATCCAGGCGGTGCCCACCAGCTTGGCGTCGATACTTAGATTGAGCCAGATGAAGGTGCATACCAGCACCCCGCACAGGGGAGCCAGCGCCGCAAACCGGACTTTCTCCGTGGAACGGAATTTGTAGTGAATCAGCGCCGCCAGGTTCACGCCGATGAAGGCGATAAACGCGCCGAAGTTCAGCAACTCCGCACCCTTTTGAAAGCTGAGCAGAAAGGCGCCCAGCAGAGTCACGGCTCCCAGCAGCAGCACATTATTCCGGGGGACGCCGGTCTTCGCGCTTACCGTGCCAAAAAATCTCTTCGGAAGCGCGCGCTCGCGGCCCATGCCGTAGAGAAGACGCGAAGCCCCGAACTGCGCTGCGATGCCTGACCCCATATTGGCAACCAGCAGGGCTGTATTCAGCAACTGAAACAGAAATTTGCCGCCGACGCGGAACGCCACATGAACATAGGCGGTATCGACCATGGAGGGCGCGAACGGCTTGACTGCTGGCCATACCAGTTGCGCAACATACACCTCGGCGGCGGAGAGGAGCCCTATCAGAAAGCAGGTCAGAACAGTGGCCAGCAGGACATTGCGACGTGGGTTCTCCACCTCTTCCGACATGGTCGAGATGCCATCGAAGCCGATATAGGTGAGCACCGCGATTGACGCGCCGTGGAAGAGGCGACCGGGAGCGAAGGTCGCCGGGTTATAAAACGGCAGCAGCCATTCGCCGCCGATGGGCCGGGCAACCAGCGCGATGTAACGAATCGCGAACGCCAGGAAGATGACCACCACGATGCTCAGGCCGAGTGCCAGCACTGCATTCACTCGTCCGGAGGCCTGCACTCCGCGCAGATTCAAACCTGTAAATACCAGCACAAACGCCACCACCCAGGCGGCATAGGGAATCTGAGGGATCACGTTCTGCGCGGCTACGCTACACCAGATCGCGCAGATGATCGGATTCAGCATGTAATCCATCAGCATGGACCACCCCACCACATATCCGGCGAGAGGATGAATTTCCCTGCCGACGTAGGTGTAGGCCGATCCCGCGCTCGGATAAATACGCGCCATGCGTCCATAGCTCAAAGCCGTGAACAGCATGGCGACCATGGCAATCAGGATGGTCGTGACCACATGCCCGCGCGCAACGTTACTCACCACCCCGTAGATACTCATGGGGGCGGTGGGCTGAATAATGATGATGCCGAAGAGAATCAGGTGGCGCAGCTTCAGCCTGCGCCGAAGCCCCGGAGCCGATTGCTCAGCGTTAGCGCTTGCACTCATGGTTGCGTGGGTCCTACAGCCGGCCGGTTGTGCGGGGAGTTATCCAGAATGAGATCGAGGTTGATCTCTCCGGCGATGGTCACATCGAAATTTGCCGTCATGGAAGTTCTTTCGATCCCGGAATCTGCCCACCGCGGCCCAAGGGGGATCCTTTGCTTGTGATTACGTATTATTACCATCGATTACGTATGGCGTGCAATTGCGCTCAAGGGCGGCCGGACAGCGCCGTCACACTCTGATGACAAACAGCTTACCGCGAACAAAGCCCCTGGGGGCCCCTTCGCAATGGCTGCAAAGCGATGAAGCGTTCGAAGTGATTGCCCGTAATACTGATGATGGAAATTTGGTTTCGCTGCTGCGTTTCATTCCTGTATAGTCGATTTGCCCGAAACATTTGGTTTTCTTTATGAATGAATCGGAACGGGTCCCTGCGCTCGGAGGCGATGCAGCAGCGGTGCGAGCAGCCGGGGACCGATCGTGATTACGAGGCGCAATTCAAGGACTTGAGGAGAAGAACGGGTATGGAGAGCATCCGGATGCCGAAAACTTATCGCGGTATTGTCAATTGCGGACTGGCTATTTTATTGCTGACCTGCTGGCCATACGCCAGCCTGAGGGCGCAAAGCAGAACTGCGGAGCTCAATGTCAAAATCGACCCAGCCGATGGGAGCTACGCGCTGGCCGCGTCGGGCACTGCGGGTTCCGCGCTGAGAGCCGGCGTGGCCGCCGAGGTTGACGGCCACTGGCTGCAATCCAAAGATTATCCGCACCATACCCAGAAGCAATCCCGCGTCGAGGACGATCTGGGATCGGCGGAGGAATGGACCGTCACGTTTTCCGGCTTAGACGGAGAACCAGATTTGAGCTATCGTCTCCGCTATTATCCCGATCAGCCGTTTGCGGATATCCAGGCCTTCGTTGACAACACCACCACGAAATCGATGAACGTCGAAGCGGTTCGGCCTGTTGCCGCGACGGGAGATCCTATCCTTAATCTGGGCGGCCCGGCCTCAGCGGACCGGATTCTTTCCGACAGCTTCAGCGAGGACCGCCCGGGCATGGCTATCCATGATTTCGGTACGTTCTACGAAGACTCCCCCAACCTGTATCGCGCCGTGGGCAGCCAGCTCGTCTACAACCGGCAGAGCCGCGAGAGCTTCTTCGTGGGAGCGTTGACCTCCGATCGTTTTCTGACCATCCTGCGCATCCATGTTGGCGACGACGCGAACGATGGCGCGAACGCGGCGGGTGGAAAGCACATTGCGGCGTTTGAAGTGGACTCCACAGGAACGACGGAGCTGGAGGAGGAAAATTCTCTCCGGGACTCACCGCAGGCCGATCGAGTGGCCCTCCGGCTGCCCCTGGCGGCGGGCGCACAGTTGCCTTCCGAACGGCTGTTGCTGAGCCTGGACAAGGATTACCACGGGCAGTTGGAGACCTATGCGCACATCATTCGGCAACTGCATCATCCCCGCATTTCCGCGCCGTCACCCATGGGATGGTGGAGCTGGACCGCTTATTATTTCGGCCTGAGCTCGGGTACGGCCCTGACCAACGCGCAGTGGGAAGCGCAGCACCTGAAGCAGCTCGGCTATGACTTCTTCCACATCGACGAGGGCTATCAGTATGCCCGTGGCGAGTACACCACGCCGGACGCAACGCTGTTCCCGAACGGGGTTGCGCCCGTGGAAAGAAAAATAACCGGACTGGGCCTCACTCCCGGTATCTGGACCGCGCCCTTTGAGGTTTCCGAACGCGCATGGGTCTACCAGCACCATCCCGACTGGCTGATTCACAACGCTGAGGGCAAACCCATCCCTGCAGGGTGGGTGACGGGCAAGAAAGATCAGCTCTACATGCTGGATTGCACCAATCCGGGCGCGCAGCAGTATCTCTATCAGACCTATTCCACCCTCGCCCATGTCTGGGGAATCCGCTATATCAAGCTGGATTTCATGGACGACAGCGCGATCGAGGGTTACTACGATCGTCCGCACACCACGGCGATGGAGGCGCAACGGATCGGGCTGGGCATTATCCGGCAGGCCGTAGGCGACAAGGTGTTGCTCGACAAGGACGGCAGCGTGATGCTGAACCCCGTTGGTTACGTCGATTTTGGACGCATCTCGCAGGACACCGGCCACGCATTCGCTCGCAGCCGGGAAGCAGCCCCGGGGATCGCGGCGCGCTATTACATGAACCGCAATTTCTTCGTAGCTGACCCCGACGCGTTCACCGTTTCAGAGCAAACAATGGGCGAACGGGCCCGACACAACAGCAGGCCTCCACTCACGCTGAGTGACGCAAAAGTCTCCATTGCGCTCGCCGCCGTGGCGGGCGGCATGTTTGAGATTGGAGACGATCTGCCCACCCTCGGCTCCGAGCCGGAACGCCTCGCTCTGGTCGAAAATCAGGATCTGATCGACATGGCCCGACTGGGCCGCTCCTCGATGCCGGTCGACCTGATGACGTATCTGCCGGAAGACCGGCAGCCGAGCGTTTTTCTGCTGAAGGAAAGCCGGCGGCAGAGCATTCTGACCGTCTTCAACTGGACAGAAAACCCGCGCACTCATAGCTTCACGCTGGCCAGCCTGGGACTGAACGGGAAGGGCCCGTACACCGTTGCCGGTGTCTTCGACAAAGAACAGTTGGCAGACTCGAACCCAATCATCGTGACGCAGCCTCCCCACTCCGTCCGCGTTTTGAAGATCATTGACACCGCGGTTCCGGCACAGGCTCCGGAGGCTCAGGCTCAGCACCCCTCCTCGGCAGATGCCGGGGAAACGGTGACCTTCACCGCGAATGTAACTGACCCGGAGACGCCGGCGATCACATACCAATGGGATTTTGGCGACGGAGTATCAGTTAAAGGGCGTCAGGTCAGCCACGCCTACACGCGCGCAGGCGATTATCTGGTAACTCTTCGCGGGAAGGGACTGGACGGTCTGGCTGGCAAAACCCAATTTCATCTTGTTGTAAAAGGCTCCGTCTCCATGAGGTTCGATCCCGCCAACATTCATCGATTGGTCTTGACAAAGCATCCCATAGCGAACTAAACCAAATATGGAGTAATAAATAATAACAAAAAGTAGTTATCTTTCTGGAGGTGGAGACAGTGAAATCATTCCGATTCGCGATTCTGATGGGAGCTTCACTGTGGATCGGCTGTTCTGCGGGCCTGATATTCGCGCAGTCCATTAATCAGTCACAGATTCGTGGAACAATCACGGACCCGTCTGGCGCCGTTATTCCCGGAGCCAAAATCACCATCACCGACGTCGGTACGAACATTTCGCAGGCCACCACTTCGAACGGCGGAGGCGGCTACGCTTTCACAGCGTTGGGAGCTTCGAACTATGAATTGACGGTGGAAGCGCCTGGGTTCGCCACGGCCAAGAGAGTGGGCATTACGCTGAGTGTCAACCAGCAGACGACGCTGAACGTTGCTCTGAAGACGGCAACTGAGGAAGTCAAGGTAACAGTCACGTCGATCCCCGTGCTCCTTGATACCGGCAACCCAACGCTGGGAGCCACCATACCGACGGCGTATCTGACCCATCTGCCCTTGGAAGGCCGCGACCCGTTTGCTCTTACTTTCCTGGCGCCGGGGGTGACGGAATCAGCGGGATCCGGCATTGACGATTCCTATCCCGGTGGAACCAATTTCATCTCGAACGGCCAGAGGAACTCGAGCGCAAACATCCGATTGGACGGCGTCCTGATCACCGCGCCGGAACAGGGCGAGGGAGGTAATTCCGGTATCTATTTCCAGGCGAACGAGGAAGGCCTGCAAGAGGTTGCGATCGAGAACAACAGCACGTCCGCGGAATATGGTGGCGGAACGATTATCAATGAGCAGATGAAATCGGGCACCAATCGGCTCCATGGCAGCGTCTATTGGTTCAATTCGGACGGCGCATACAGCGCGCGGGACTTTTACAATAGCGGGCCGAAGCCCGGCTCCGCGTCGAATCAGGCGGGCGGTTCGCTGGGCGGGCCGATTGTCAAGAACAAGACTTTCTTCTTCGTCGACTTCCAGGAATCGCGCTCCAGTTCTCCGGTAAACATTGTGGGCACGGTTCCCACAGCCGACGAAATCAACGGCGACTTTTCGCAGGCTACGGCCTTTGACGAGGACGGCGACCTCGTCCCCAACCAGATTTACGATCCGTTCATGATCGATCAGACGACCGATATCCGGCCGGCGTATTCCGACAACATGATCCCCTCCACCGAAATCGATCCAGTCGGGCAGGCGATCCTGAAGCTCTATCCCGCGCCCAACATCCCCGGCAATCTAACCGGAGCCAACAACTTCCGCGACGTGATCCTGAGTACTTTCGACTCCACGCAGGTCGACGCCAAGATCGACCAGCATTTCTCTCCGAAGTCCGCCCTCTCGGTGCGCTTTGGAACCATCTGGGCCAAGGGATTAACGCCGACCGTTTTTGGTGACGCCGACTTCAACGACGGCAATCAATTCACTGACAGAATTTACAACTCCGGCATCAATTATTCGTATGCGCCAACTCCGAATACGCTGTGGATCTCGACATTTGGACTGGATCGTGTTTCGGAGCCGACCCAGGATGTCAATTATCCGAATTTAACTTCTGTCGGATTTCCGTCCTACCTGATCAACAACGGCATTAATCGGATGCCGGCGATCATCATGGCGGACGCTCCATGGACCTCCCTCTACTCGCAATGCTGCGTTATTACGCAGTTTGCCCACACCCTGCTCAACTACACATCGGCGTTCCAGTGGACGAAGGGCAACCAAACGCTGAAATTCGGCGGGCAGCAATGGATCTTCTATAACAATTTCTTCGAGCCGGATTCTCCTACCGGGAACTTCGATTTCGACCAGTTTGCGACATCCGAGTCGCCGTTCGATACCGGCAACGGGGCTCAGGGCAACGACTTCGCAAGCCTGCTGCTGGGATGGCCCAATCAGAACAGCTACATCAACGTGGGGCCGCCCGTCGCGGACAAGTCGCTGCAAACGTCCTTTTACGCTCAGGACAATTGGAGGGCCACCACGAAGCTAACACTGAACCTCGGCCTGCGTTATCAGTGGGACACGCCCTATATGGAGCGACACAACAACTCCCAGTTCAGCGACTTCACCGGAGACAGCGGCATTTCGGTGCCCGGACTCCCCGGGACTCTGTTAGGGACGACCATCTTCGCTTCGTCGAAGAGGCGTCGTCTCCCCATCTATTGGAAAAATGTTGCTCCGCGCGTCGGATTCGCTTATCTCCTCAACCCCAAACTGGTGTTTCGCGGAGGAGCCGGAGTTTATTACGGATATCCCATAACGACAAACTTCCAGTATCCTGGTACGGCCTACACTGCCAGCCCAACTCCTTTCTTCTCCCTCGACGGGGGAATTACCCGCAATGCAACGCTGGAAGATCCTTTCCCCGGTGGCATCCCGGAACCCCAGGGGCAGACATACGGGCAGCTGGCCATGTGGGGGCTCAATAACGGCAACGCCCTCGGCAATGCGCCGGCCAGGGATGCGAATATCTACCAGTGGAACCTGGGCTTTCAGCAGGCATTCCCGGCGAACATCATCATTAGCGTCAACTATGCCGCCAACCGCAGTACGCATCTTCCCTGGGCGGGAACAAACAACCGCAACTTCATTTCTTCGGCGGTTCGAACGCAATATACGAGCCAACAGTTGAGCAACCTGGTCGACAATCCGTTCCAGCCCCTCTTCTCCGGGCCGAACGCAATCTTCGATGTGCCTTCCTCCCAGTATGGGGATGATCAGATTCCATTACTGAATCTGCTTCGACCCTACCCGCAATTTGATGGAAGTTTCGCCGGTAACATACTGACGGAAGCCGCTTCCTGGTACAACGCCCTGCAGGTGGTGTTCCGCAAACGCGCCGGCAAATACCTCAACTTCGAAGGCAACTATACCTGGTCGAAAGCCATGGACGACTCTTCGGCCGGGTCGAATGACTGGGTCGGTACGCTCGGCAACGGCAGTGCTCCCCAGGAACTTGACCATCTGAATCGGGAATGGTCCATCAGTGCCAACGACGCCACCAACCGCGCGGTGGTTGCGGTCATGTTTCAGTTGCCGGTTGGCCGCGGCTTCCTGATCGGCTCGAACATGAATCGCGGGCTGGACGCCGTGATCGGCGGCTGGCAGTTGAATGCTTTGACCACCTATCAAAGCGGACAGCCGCTAGCCATTTATATGGCCAACGCGCGCCTCGCCGACGGAAGCCAGCGTCCCAACGTGACCTGCAAAATGGGGGGGCTGAAGACCGGGATCAGTATCACGACTGCGGCGATCACGGGCGCGCCCTACCTGAACTCCAGTTGCTTCGCCGATCCCGGGGATCAGCAGGCCGGAAATGCTCCGCGGTATTTCTCCTCGATACGGTCGGATGGCATCCGCCGGGCGGATCTCACCTTTGAAAAGAATTTCAGTCTGGAGTCTCACGGCCATATCGAGTTCCATGCCGACTGCTTCAATTGCACCAATACGCCCCGGTTCTGGTCCCCCGACACCGGATACCAGGATTCGACCTTCGGTGTGATTTCCTCTACCGCGGCCGCACCGCGCAACATGCAACTGGGTCTGCGATACCAATTCTGACATGGCTCGCATGGTCTCAAGCTGGAGGCAGTTGAGCCGACCATGCTTCAGCATGCCTGCCGCCGTCGCTGATGGCGACAAACTAAGGGAAGGATTCATGCCAGCACGTGCAAGACTCGTTTGGATGACGAGAGTGATCAGTTTGGTCGCGGCACTTTCGCTGACGACTTCACTCTGCGTGCAAACCGCGGAACAAAATCCGCGGGCTGCGAAGCAAGACCCACGTGCATGGATGCATGAGGTCCGCATCGGCGCATACGGGCTGACTCCGGACAATGCCACGGAGATCGTCCGCAAAGCCAGCAGCAGCGGCGTCTACGGGATCGAAGTAGACAACGACATTCCCGGCCGCTACGAAAGCTTCCTGGATCCTGCCGTTAAATTACAGGCGATTCGGCAAGTCGCAAAGCTCGCGCACCAGCACGGCAACCACGCATTTGTCTACATTGCCGGGCTGGAGTGTATCACCGCGAATGCCGCGTCCACGCCGCACAGCATGGCAAAGGACCACCCGGACTGGCTACAGCGTAATCTCTCCGGCAAGCCCGCCATCTTCACGGCAGGCACAGCCTTCTGGATCAAGAAAGGCGACGAAGACGCCTGGGTCACTCCATACGCTCCCGGATGGCGCAAAATCTATATGGAGCGCGTCCGGCAGATTGCCGCCACCGGCATCGACGGGATCTACGTGGACATTCCCTACTGGAAGACCGATTTCACCGGGTGGGAAAATAGCTGGGCCAGCTTCGACAATTACACGGTGGCCGCCTTTCGCAAGCAAACAGGTTTGAACGCGCGCAAGGACATCAAGCTAGGCGACTTCAGCGACCCGGGGTTTCGGAAATGGGTGGACTTCCGCATCCAGACCATCACCGACTTTCTCGCCGACATTCGCAGGAATGCGGTCTCGGTCAATCCGAATATCGCCGTGATTCCGGAAATCTGGCCCGGACTTGAAGAATCCGCAGTAACCACCGGGGCCAATGTCTATCAGATTTATCCGGTTGTGGACGCAGTGGCGCACGAGTACGAATTTGGCGAAGGAGATGACCACACCGCCGCCAGCCGTCGGGAATTTGACTGGTTCATGTATCAGATCGGAATGCAGTCGTTTCGCGCTTTCGCGCAAGGCAAGCCAACGTGGATGCTGAACTATTCCTGGGATGGCAATCCGCGGGTCAAGCCCAGCGACGCAATGAAGAACCTCGCCATGTCGGAGTTGATGGCAGGGGCAAATTTCTGGGACGCTCCGGGCCACGTCATGGCCGGTTCCAACGACATGGCCACGCGAAAGCAAATCTTCGGCTGGATCGCGAAGAACCAGGAAGTCTTCAGCGCGCCAAGAATGCCTCTTGCCCGCGTTGGAGTTTATTTTTCCGACACGACCCGCAATTATTTCCCGAAAGAGTTTGTCAATCACTATCGCGGCGTGCTGCTGCTCCTGCTGCGAAACCACATCCAGTTTCAGATCGTCACACCGCGCACCGTCGGCTCATTTTCAGCAAGCACGCTGGTTCTGCCTGACGTGCGCGTTCTTTCCAGCAAAGAAATCTCGCAACTTCATAGCTTTGCCTCCAAAGGCGGCGTGTTGATCCTTACCGCAAACAGCGACGGCCAGGTCGCCAAGTTCCCGAACGCGGTATCGTTTCACAGCAGCCCCGGAGCACAATATCTTGCTCGCGCCGACAAGAATTTTGAAAGTGCTGCGTCAGATGAGGAACGCGCATTCCTGAAAAACCTTAGCAACCCCACCGGCTTTCGCATTCAAACCTCGTCAGACATGGCGGTCTATCTCGCCAGGGTGAACCACAACCCACACTGGTTCTTCGCGAACTTCAAGGGACTCAAAAAGGGAGCCGCCACGACGCCGGTTCCGGAGCGAAACGTCACAGTCAGCGCGCCCCGAAGCGCCGGCACAACACTTCATTTCCTGCCGTTTCTTGGCAAGCAGACGACTTTGGCCGGAACTGTTTCCGGTCAGCAAGTAACCTTGGTAATTCCTGAGATCGATCGAGGAGCCGTCGCATGGACAGAGAATTAGGGATCTTAGCGGCTGCGAGGATGCTCAAACCATTGGCGCAGAACACTGCATCAGCCTCGAATCAGATTTCAGAATCTGTTTCACTTTTTCATAAAGGAGCACACCGTTGAGCAATTCACTGTCAAAACTGCTAATACTGCCGGAGGTGCAGAAGCAATCCCGGGGGCTGGTCTATACACCCGGCGAAATCCAGCAACAGCCGGCCACATGGCGTGGCACAGTGAAGCTCCTCGCCGAACGGCGCGCGCAAATCCTCACCTTTCTCGATGAATCCGGGCCGGCGGATCGTCTCAGCGTTCTGCTGACCGGAGCCGGCACTTCAGACTATATCGGCAGGGCGCTGGCCGCAGTGCTCCGCCGCCAATGGCAATGCGAGGTAGCCGCGGTGGCCAGCACGGAGTTGCTAACCAACCTCGAGGACTACGTCCGGCCCAACAGAAATTATCTGCTGATCTCGCTTTCCCGTTCCGGGGATAGCTCCGAAGGGGTCGCGCTCATCGAGCGGGCACTTGCGCGATACCCGGCGCGCATCCGCCATCTGGTGCTTACATGCAACCGTGCGGGAGCCATGGCTCAGCAATTCGCCGGGAATCCAGGCCTGGCCTCAGTCGTTCTCGACGACGCGGTGAATGATCGCGGGCTGGCTATGACGAGTTCCTTTTCGAATCTGGTGGTCGCCGGGCAGTTCCTGGCTTATATACGCACGCCCCAGACATACGCGCCGCTGGTCGAATCTCTGGCCAAAATGGGGGAACGCCTGCTGCCGGCCGCCGCGGACCTTGCCTCCGCGCTCTCCGAGACGAAGATGAACCAAGTCTGCTTCCTGGGCACGGGCGCGCTCCAGGCCGTAGCGGATGAGTCTGCTCTCAAGGTGCTGGAACTGAATGCCGGTCGCATCCATACCATTGCGCAATCGGCGCTCGGGTTGCGCCATGGCCCGCTGTCTTCCTTGGACGCGGCCACGCTGGTGGTTGCCTACCTGTCCGGAGACGAGCCGCTCGCGCAATACGAAATCGACCTGCTTGAAGAGTTGCGCGAGAAGCAGCTTGGCTCCCGCATGGTGCTGGTAACTCCGGCCCGGGACAGCCGTTTGACCGCGCTTACGCCAAACGTTCTTTCGCTTGAAGCGCCCAAGGGTTTTCCGGACACATGCCGTCCGCCAGTGGACGTGATCGTGGGGCAACTGCTTGGACTCTTTTTTGCGATTCGCAATGGCATGACGCCGGACTCGCCCAGCCCCAGCGGCGTCATCAGCCGCGTCGTCTCGCACGTTAAGATTTATTCGCGCAACGGAGCAAGCGCATGAACCGTGGCTGACGGCAATTACGGTCAGCCGCGCAAGTTGACGTTTTTACCAAATAGGTTTCAACTTGGGGCCGCTCAGGGCCGCAAGAAAATTCGCTTCCGGTGGATCGACATGCCTACTCGCGCTTCACGCCTGTACCGTTTTCCGCACCTTGTCCTGAACGCCATCCTGCTGGTCTTCGTCTGCAGCACGGCGGCCTGCTCCTTCGCCGCCGCTGCTGACGCGCCAAAGTCGCTGGCCCTCACACCGCCAATGGGCTGGAACGACTGGGCGCACTACCAGTGCGGCTTTACCGCGCAAACTATCCTCGACAACGCCCGCGCGCTGGTGAAGACTGGCCTCGCCGCGCGCGGTTACAACACGGTGACCATCGACGATTGCTGGATGCAGAAAGATCGTGATGCTCACGGCAACTTGCAGGCTGACCCGCAACGCTTTCCTCAGGGAATGAAATCCGTCGCCGACGCCGTCCACGCCCTGGGCCTGAAGTTTGGCATCTACGAGGACGCCGGCTATGAGACCTGCGGCGGATTCGCCGGCAGCGGCGAGCCGAATGGCGGCAGCAAGGACCACTTCCTTCAGGATGCCAGGCTGTTTGCGTCCTGGGGCGTCGATTACCTGAAGCTGGACGGCTGCAACCTGTACGTGCCGAAAGGGAGAACCAAAGAGAGCGTATACCGCAAGGCCTACGCGGCCGAGAGCGCGGCATTGAAAAAGGTGGGGCGGCCGATTGTTTTCTCGGAGTCAGCTCCGGCGTATTTCCAGGGAACTCCGGACTGGTATGACGTACTCCGCTGGGTCCGCGACTACGGCCAGCTTTGGCGCGAAGGTACGGACGTAGCGGTTTTCGAGACGAAGAAGCCTGATGACCCGCGCTTCCACAGCGTACTTTGGAACTACGCCTATAACCTTCCGCTGGGCCGGTTCCAGAAGCTCGGCAACTGGAACGATGCGGACTTCATTATTGGCGGCGACGCCGGCATGAGCGTGACCGAAACCCGCAGTCAGATGGCGTTGTGGGCCATGATGTCGGCGCCGCTGATCATGAGCTCCAATCTCGACAAACTCAGACCTCAGGCGATTGCGATTGTCGGCAACAAGGCGGTCATCGCGGTCGATCAGGACACACTCGGTCGCATGGCCACGCTGATACGGCGCAGCCCGGAAATGGACGTCCTGTTCAAGCCGCTCAGGGACGGCGGCTACGCGGTCGCGGTGCTGAACCGAAGCGCGGCGAATATCCAGGCCGATCTGCACCCGGTTGACTTAGGCTTCCGAGCCAACGCGGAGTGCCGTCTGGACGCCCAGAATCTCTGGACGAAAACAGGCTCCTCCACAGTTTCCACGCTGCAAGCGAACATCGCTGCTCATGACACCGCGATCTGGCGCATCCGCCCGACCGAATCCTGCGGCAAGCCCACGCGCACCGGAGCCATCACGATGATCGCCCCCGGGAAACACCGTGAGAATATCGAGGGCTACAGCGTTTGTCTGTCGGCATCGGGGCGCGTCGAAGCCTGTGCAGGCACGCCAACGGAAACCTGGACCATTACAGCCCACGGCGCATTGAAGTCCGCAGGACGTTGCCTTACCGCTGCCAACGGCGATCCAGCAATGGAGGCATGTGCCGCCACCAACACGCAACACTGGAACTACACGCTGGTTGGCAATCTGGTTGGCGCAAAGGGCGGATGTCTCACTGCCGCTGGTTCCACCGGGAAGCCGCACGGTTTGAGCATCGAACCCTGTGGTCGCAACCAGCGCAATCAGATATGGTCGTTACCTAACTGAGCGGAGACAAGAACAGGAGCGAAAACCAAAGCAACCTCTTTACGGCATTTTCAGAGATACTGCGCCTTGTTTAGGTCTGAGAATGGTCGCGTTGACTCGGGCTCCACGGCTCCGAGTTACACCTTCTCTGAAAATGCTTAGGACGCGCACCGCCGCCGCCGGAGGCCCGCTCAACCCACACAGTATTCCGGCCCGCGACCAGCGGAAGCGGTCACCGACGCTCGCTGCCACGATGGCGCGAAGCGCGTCCGCCTGGACGGCCAGTCCCTCAGCCGGTATTCCGCAGGCCCGCCGAAATGCCATTGATTGTCGATGCGATCGCGCGATTGACTTCAGGCGTGTCCTCTCCCGCGCGTTTGCGACGCAGCAGCTCGACCTGAATCAGACTCATTGGGTCCACATAGGGGTTCCGCAGCCGGATCGAACGGGCCAGCACCTGATTGGTTTCGAGCAGCGTCTTTTGCCTGGTCACGTCCAGCACGGCGCGCAGTGAGCGCTCCATTTCAGCTTTCAGTTTGGAGAAGATCCGCCCGCGAAGCTTTTCATCCGGAACCAGCGAGGCATAAATTTCCGCAATCCCCAGATCCGCTTTTGCAAGCGACATTTCCGAGTTTCGAATCACGTCAATGAACAGCGGGAACTCCTCCATCATCGCCCGCAGCAGTGCCGCGCCGCCCGGTTTCTTCGCGTATTCTTCCAGCGCGTGCCCCACGCCAAACCAGCCTGGAACAAGCAGCCGGCTCTGCGTCCATCCAAACACCCATGGAATCGCGCGCAGGCTGTCAAACGTCATGCGGCCGCCACGCCTTGAGGGACGCGACCCGATCTTCGCGTTCTCCAACTCCGCCATCGGCGTGGCCAGTTCGTAGTACTCCAGAATCTCGGGGTCATCAATAATATTGGCGCGATAGAAGTGGAACGACGACTCCGACAGCTCGTCGAGCGCCGCCTCCCACTCCGGCAGCAGCACGCCCGACTGATGCCCATGCGGGTCCCGCGCATTCGGTCGCGCGAGGGCATCGAGCGATGCCGCAATCATCAGCTCCAGATTCCGCTCCGCCAGCACCACGTCGGAATACTTCCAGTTCAGAACCTCGCCCTGCTCCGTGATCCGAATCTGCCCGTCAAACGCGTTCACCGGCTGCGCGTAAATCGAGCGATGCGTTGGCCCGCCGCCGCGTCCCACCGTGCCGCCGCGCCCGTGGAACAGCCGCAGCTTGATACCGCACTCATGCGCGACCTCGTGCAGGCCCCGATGCGCCTTGAAAATCTCCCACGTGCTGCACAGCATCCCTCCGTCCTTGTTCGAGTCGGAGTAGCCCAGCATGATTTCCTGTGTGTCGTCCCACGTCTTCAGCAGCGCGCGATACTCAGGATTCGTCCACAGCCCGCGGCACACCTCGGGCGCATTCCGCAGGTCCTCAATATACTCAAACAGCGGAACCGGAATCAGGCCCGGGTCCTGCTTATCCGGGTCGTCGCCGCTCCCCGCCACCTTCACGCCGCCCAGCCGCGCCAGCCACAGCGTTCCCAGCACGTCCTCCGCTGTCGCCGCTCCGCTGATCACGTATTGCCGGATGGTCTCCGGACTGCACCCCGCCTTCACTTCCGCGATCGTGCGGAAGGCGTCAATCACATTCTGGCTCTCCGCGCTCAGCTCGCTCGGAACCTTCCCCGCATTGCCCGCGCACCAGGCCGAAACCTCTTCCAGCGCCTTGTTGTGCAGCCGCACATGCTGCCGCACATCCAGCGTCTGCAAGTGCAGCCCGAACGTGCGCACCAGCAGCAGCAGCGGATCAACCAGCGTGCGCGCCAGCCGCAGCCCGTTATGTTCCGCCAGGCTTCGTCGCAGAATTTCCAGGTCTCCCTGAAACTCGCGCGCCGAGCAGTACGCCGGCAGCGCCTTGAGCGCCGGTTCCACGCCGGCGCGGCTCCCCGCTTCCATGCCCGCCGTCTGCCGCAGCCGCGCGCGGATGCACACCAGAAACCGCCGGTACATCTCAAACTGAAAAAGATGCCCGAAAATCTGCTGCTCGCCAGTATGTAACTGATCCAGATACACATTCAGCCGCGCCGTCAGCTCTTCGCTCACCGGCAACTGCTGCGCCGATGTGGTCAGCAGGCTAATGACCAGTTGCAGCCGCCCGTCGTAATACCGCAGCAGCCGCGAGCGGGCCTCCGCAATCGCCTCCCGCGTCACCTCACTGGTCACAAAAGGATTGCCATCGCGGTCCCCGCCGATCCACGACCCAAACCCGAGCACCACCGGCAACTCCGACACGTCCAGGTCCAGCCCGTACTCGGCCTTGAGCGCGCTCGCAATTTCCTGGTAAAGACCGGGCAGCGTCTCAAACAGCGACACGTCATAGTAGTCCAGCCCCATCTTCACTTCATCGGAGACCTGCGGCCGGCTGCTCCGCACTTCATCCGTCTGCCACAGCGCGGTTATCTCGGCCACCAGCGCCTCTTCGAGCGTAGCCAGCTCTTCATCAGGAACCGGAATCCTATCCAGCCGCTCCAGAAACTCGCCAATCCGCCGCCGCTTGGTCAGCACCGACCGCCGTGCCACTTCCGTCGGATGCGCCGTGAACACCGGCACAATGTAAATCTTCCGTAGCCAGTCCAGAGCTTCCTCAGCGGAAATCCCAACTCGCCGCATCGCGCCCAGCGTTCCGCGCAGCGTCCCGCGCAGCGCGCCGGATGCGCCCGACGCCGCGCCCAGCACCACGCCGGAGAGTGAAGCTCCGGCCAGCGGGCTGCCCTGCGCCGCCTTCTCCGCCCGAATCTGCGCCGACAACCGCCGCCGCTTGCGATGGTTGGTCTCGGCCAGATTGATCAGCTCAAAATAAAACGCGAAGGCGCGGCTCAACTGGTACGCCTGCTCCACCGGTAGCGCGTTCACCCGCTTCACCGCGTCCAGCAGCAGCGCATCGGCTTCCTTTGCCGAGCCTTCGGCCAGCGCCTCGCGCCTCCGAATCGCTCCCTGGCGCAGCGCCTCGACCGCTTCAAACACCGCGTCCCCGGCCTGCTCGCGCAGCACTTCGCCCAGCAACATGCCCAGCGACCGAACGTCCCGCCGCAGCGGAGCCTCTTTCAAATCGCCCGAACTCGCCTCCAACTCAGCGAGCCGCCCAGACCAACTATCAGGTTTCCAAAGAGATGCCATCACCTTTAATTATGCATGATGAAAAAATAGCCGGTCAGCGAGTCGGCGCGGGTGCCCCGGGTCTCGCTTTTGAGACCCGGGCTTGCGGCCGCGTCACCGCCTCATGCCCACTCCAGCCGATCCGCACGCGACCGGCTTCGCCCATCCAGCCGTACAATGCATTTGCAACGTTTCGCCGATCATGATGCTGCGAATTCGGTTATTACTGCTAACGCTGGCGTGTTGCTCTCTCGCTGGGTGCCATGCAAATCCGCCTCCGATTACAC
>JBAPRH010000031.1:0-85475 GCA_049280995.1 Acidobacteriaceae bacterium | reverse complement strand
GTAATCCGCCGTATCTTTGAGATGTCCGCCAGTGGCCAGTCACTGAAGACGATCGCAAAGACCCTGAATCATGAGTGCGTTCCCTCCCCAAGACCGAGGTCGGGAAATAGATACGCGACGTGGAGTCCGACCTGTATTCGGGAGATGCTCCGCCGTGATCTCTATGTAGGAAAGGTGGTTTGGAACGCCTCGCGGTTCGTGAAGACCCCCGGTACAAACAAGCGGGTGCGCCGTGCGAGGCCGGAGAGCGAATGGCGCATTGTTCCCCACCCTGAACTTCAGGTCATCAGCGATGAGGTCTGGACGCGGGTTCAGGACAGGCAGAAGCGTCTGATGGCCATGTACAGTGGCGCGAAAAAGGGGCTTTTGCCTCGCTCGGTCACCAGTCCATACCTTCTTAGCGGCATCCTGAAGTGCGGCTTGTGCCACGGGAACCTCATCATCGTCACTGGATACAGCTCTTATGGACACTATCCGCAATACGGCTGCTCTCAGCATTTCAACCGTGGCGCCTGCGCGAACTCGGTATTGATTCGGCGGGACTGGCTCGAAAAGCGACTCTTGCAAGAGCTGCAGAATGAGGTTCTGAAGCGCGAGACCGTCGAGTACGCCCTGGACGAGTTCGAAAGCCACTTGAAGAACGCGTTCGCCAAGCTCACAAACCAAATGGCTCAAATGCGGGAGCGCAAGCAGAAGCTCGAAGGGGAGCTGCGTCGGCTGACCGCGACTGCCGCTGAGACCGGACCGTCGTCATTCCTCGTCGCCGCTATTCACGAACGGGAGCAGCAACTGCGCGAGATCACCGACCAGCTCTTAGCGGGCGGAGGCGACTCTGTAGATGCTCACCTGTCGGAGATTCGGAGCTTTATCACCAATCGACTCGGAGACCTCCAGAAGTTGATCTCCGGCGAGCCCGCCGAGGCTCGGAAGGAACTGCTCAAGCATGTTTCGGAGATCCGCATGTTCCCGCAAGGTAGCGCCGATGGAAACCGGAAACCGCACTATGTCGCTGAAGGGACGTGGAATCTGGTTGGATCTGAAGAAGATGAGGCCAATGCGATTCCGGCGCAAATTCGGAGCGTTGCAGGCCCCCGCAACCATTTAGCCCAACAAAACAAAGAGACGAGAAAAGGCTGCATCGCGCGGCCTTTTCTCGTCTGGATTGAATGTCCGTGAACTGTCCGCCTTTTCGGTCGAAGGCTAGTTCTGCCACCGGGAAGGTAAGGCTGCTGGGTATAGTCGGTACACGCGGCAGCGGCGTTAGCTGGCGCGCCTGACATTTCGGCGAGCGCGGTGTCCAGGTGGATTGATCCTTCGGTCCATGGTTTTCGGCCAGCAGGCCATCGACGTAGAAGCGTCCGGCGCCGTTGGAGAACGCGGGCGCGCGGCTGGAGTTAGTGGCGGGCGTGATCTTGAAGGCGTTGGGCGTGGTGGACGGGTAAACGGCGCGTCCTACGGTGTCGAGCGTGCCGGCCTGGATGCGGCGCGTGAATTCGCTCTGCCACTCGTTCCAATGGGAATCAAGCTGGAGGCGGCCTTTGCTTCATGACGACGCCGAGAAAGTTCTTGCGCTGGCGGAATGTGGAGCGGCTGATGTCGAAACTCATGGGTTTTTCTCAACTTTCGTAAAAGACCCCGAACTCAAGGCCGACCGGCATGTATTCCTGCAGGCGGATGCGAAGGTCGGCCTCGCGCAGCGGCGCAAGCAGGAAATGGAAAACACCCATTTCGCCGCCGTCATCGGCTCCTTGGCGAATGGAGTTATCCGCTGTGGGTAAAGTTTTGAAGGGTTCTTCGGCGGGAACCGGCTTGTCAGGTTTAAATTAACCCCCGGAACCAATTGCCTATGCAGAACAAAGAGCCTAGAAAAGGCCGCTTGATGCGGCCTTTCTTATTTTCTACTGAATGTCTGTGAATTGTCGGTGTTTAGGTGCCTTTGGGGCAATTTCCTGTAGCCGGTCGGACCATCAAAACCGGCTGTTCCCGCTTTCTTATGCTGCTCTGCCTTCGACTCTGCACCAACCTCACCAGTTTCGCTATCCCATTAGCTCATATGTCATGCAGACTATCAGCTCTCACTGAGGAAGAGAAAACGGATTCAGTAAGCGTCAAAAGTCATAGCGCATCGCGAACTGCATACGTCGCGGAGTTGTCAGCAGCGCGCTAGCAACACCTAGATTGCCGTCCGTTAGACCCGATCCGACTGACTCTGGGTCGAAGCGCACGGTGTTGGTTACGTTATAGGTCTCCCAGGAAAATTTAAGTGTGCCGTGGTCGCCCAGTGCCCAGTTTTTCGCCAAACCGGTATCGATATCGAAATAGCCATCTCCACGGAATGGATTCCGTTCGCCAGCTTCACCCGGATAAGGAATGCGAATCGGCGACCCGCTGGTAATGCCGGAATTGATCGCACCCGGATTGTCGAAGAATTGAGGATCGCCGTTCGTATCGAAGTGCCGCCGCATTTTGACATGGCCGGTGACCACTCCATAGCTCTCCTGCTGCCAATCGGTGGTGAAGCCCGGTTCAAAAAGAGAGAACGGCAGGCCGCTGGTCACGCGGCTGATGCCCGAAAGCTGCCATCTGCCGATGAAGAAGTTCGAGAGCCTATTTGCATTGGCCAGCAAAGGTCGCCCGCGGCCAAACGGCAATTGATACACGCCGTCGACAGTCAGCAGATGCTTTGTATCGAAATCGGAAACCGCTCGGTTGTATTCGGGATGCCATGTATTCAGAATACCCGGGCCATTTGCAGTGCTGGTGCTGAATTCCGTGCTGCGCTCAGCGTCCGATGCCTCATCAATGGACTTCGATAAGGTGTAGCTGATATCCATCTGCAAGCCGTGGCTGAGGGGGTGGCGCAAAGTGATCTGTCCCGCGTTGTAGTAGCTCATGCCGATGGTGGACAAAGCATAGAGCGAAGAGAACTGGCCTTGCCAGAAGTGCGGCTGCCAGTTGGCAGGCGCCGGATAGAAGCCGAAGAGCGGTCCGTAAAAATCAAGATCCGCTAGCGAGGTGGTCGCGCCCAGATTGTATCTATAGGGAGCCCACTCATTGTTGTAGATCGCCTGTGTCGCGCTCTCGCCGGGATAATCGTAGCCGGCCATCCAGGGAAAGACGTCCTCAAAGTACGGGATGGCGGGGACGGCGGGATCGTTATAGGAGCCGTTGTTCTCATAGTTGCCGCCGTTGGCATCGACTAACTTGGACAGTTGGGTGCCGGCGGCGTAGTAATCTCCGCCTCCGTTCGGGTCAACGTAATCGACTGGCTCGGTGAGATCCAAGCTTTCGAGGAGATGCCTTCCCAAGGTGCCAACGTAATCGGTTTCCAGCGTGAATCCATGTGGAAACTGGTGTTGAACCGAGAAGTTGAAGGCCTCGGAATAGGGCGTCTTCATGCGACTGTCGAGGCCCCAGGTGATGGCGAAACCATAATTGGGCCCGGTCGGAGGTGTAAAGGGATAGGCCTGCGGCGATGGAAAGGTAGCTTCCGTATAAGGCAGAGCATTGCGGGCTATATAACGAGGTGAGGACTCTGAGTCATACGTTGCGGCGGGAACCTCCACACCTCCGCTCAGGCCATACGATCCGCTCTGGTCGAACAGGTTTACGAGGGCTTCGCCATAGTGACCATAATAGATGCCTGCCCCTGCCCGGATGGTCGTTCTTGATGTGGGAGCGTAAGCGATGGCGAGTCTCGGCGCGAAATTGTCCTTGGATTTCGACCAGAAACCAGGTTTGTTATAAAAATGTCCAGCGGGCGCGAAGGTCAACTCGGGCTCATAGATTTGACCACGCAGTGCGGCAGCTTCCCGTTCCTGATACCAGGCATGCGTGTCGATGGTAGGAATGACCTCCTGGCCGTGAGTTTCCCATGGAGTCTGTAGGATGGTGTGCCTAACTCCAAATGTGATCGTGAGCTTATCAGTCGCGCTCCACGCGTCTTGCAGGTAGTACTCGAATTCATTGGAACTGAAATGCCTGGTTACAAACGCCCCATCTCCGAGCAGAGTGCCTGAAGTGGGGCTGGTGAGGTCGTAGTTATATACGTTTGTGAGATCAGGCACTGTACCTACCAGGTTGGCGTAGGCGATGACCCAGGAATTCGAGAAGCCGTCGTCCACCGGCAGTCCGTTGGGGAGGTTTGAAGGATCCGGAGGATTTCCACCCAGCCAGTAAGGATTGGTGCTAGCGATGTTGAAGGAGTTCGCATTCGACATTCGGTTCTGGTGGATCAAACGCCAGTTCACGCCGAATTGGAAGTCGTGCTTGCCTTTGTTCCAACTCAAGTTGTCCACGATGTTATTTACCGGAACCGATGCGATGGTGGTGCGTGTCTCGGCGGTTGGAGTCGACATGAACCGGAAGTCCACGTAGTCGCCTGAACCAATGCCGCGATTGCTGTTGCCCTGGCGAATATATCCATAGCGAAGATCGTTGACGAGATGGGGAGAAAAGGTCCATGTATCGCCGGCGACGATGCCTTTAGTATTGTCCTCGTAAACGTAGGACGGCGGTTGTCCCGGAAACTGCTCGACGCCCTGGGTCGTATCTTTTTGCAGACCGCCGCGCACAAAAAGATGCTGCTTCTCGGTTGGCTGATAATCGATCTTCAGGATGGTCGTATTCAGCGTAACGGGGTTGGCAGAGGCAAAGGTAAATGAGCCCGTATTCAGCCCATCGCCTTCCGTAAAGCCGTTCGCTGTAGGCATGGCATCGAAATAGGCGAGGGCGTTCGGATTGGGACCCGGACCGAGAGGGTACTGAGTCGAGTTGCAACCACCCTCCCCTATACAACCCGCATCCAGCTGCGCGACCTGCGCGGGCGTGAGTGCGATGGTCGCTACCGTGCCATCCGATTCATCTCCCGCGTAGCTGAGATTGCCTGCCTTATAGGACGCCGTCGCAACCGTCTGCGTCACCTCCGCGTCTTCCGCCTGGCGGGTGCCTTCGTAATTTGCGAAAAAGAACAGCTTATCTTTGACGATTGGCCCTCCCAGCGATACGCCGAAGATGTTGCGGATGAGCTTGGGCGGGACGTTTGGCTCATTGCTGTTCAGTTCCGCCTGCTTGTTGAAGAAATTATTGGAGACCGTCAGCGTGGGACGGTTATACCAATAGGCTGCTCCGTGGAATTTGTTGCTTCCGGATTTTGTGATAAGGCTGACCTGCGCTCCGGCGGAGCGGCCCTCATCCGCGTTGCCATTGGCCGTTGTTACGCGGAATTCTTCGACGGAATCCTGCGTTTCGCGCAGGACGCCGGTAAATGCGTAGCCGTATACCTGATCGTTGTCGTCGATGCCATCTACCGTGATGTTGCCCTGGTCAGAGCGAACGCCATTTACCGCGCCGCTTCGGCTGTCGCCGGTGGGGTTCATTTCCGAGGCGCTCATCGTGGGCAGGTATAGCACTCCTGGCTGGAGTGAGAGCAAGTCCGGCACATTCCGGGTTTCGCTTGGCAGAGCTTCAATCAGAGCACTGCCCGCGGAATTGCCCAGGGAGGCATCTGTGGTGTTCAGAGTTTCCGTCTCGGCGCTGACGTTCACCACTTGCGAGATGGCTTTTACAGTCACCGTAAAATCGACAGTTGCCGGCTGGTTCACGAGCAGTTCCGCTACTTTGGTCTGATTGCCGAATCCGGTAGCGGAGACGGTGATGTTGTATCGAGCAGGCGGGATTGTCGCGAAGGAGTATTGGCCGGTCGAGTTCGACGTGGCGCTTAATTTCTGGCCAGTGGCGCCGTTGGTAAGCGTGATTGTGGCGCGGGGAACCACCGCTCCTGAAGAGTCTTTGATCACTCCGCGAAGCGATGTCGTAGCAATCTGGGCAATGCCGGTTCCGGCAAAAGCGAGGAATAATGGGAGTGCGATGGCCGCGAAACAGCGTCTGGTCACTTTTTCCTCCAGCGAACAACAACTGCACCAAAGCCTGGCTTCTCAGTTCGTCAATTCAAAGAGGTAAATCGCTTGCCAAAATTAGGGACTAATTATCTGTGAAGACACAGCGTCTATTCAAGCGAAAAATGCGCGCCGCGAAAAACGGCCCTGAGAGTCGCAGGACGGCACCTGCCCAACACGCCCTTTTTTGCACCAAAAACGCGGCTTTTCTTTGCTGGTAGTATCCGGATATCCCGGTGTTACAATGCCTGCCATGCCCAGGAACATCGCTGTTGCGCTCCTCTTATTCTTTCCCATATGTTCCGTCGCCGCTGATGCCCCATCCACTGCCAGACACCCAATCACAATCAATGATCTTGTACGGATCATTGATATCGGCGATCCGGTAGTGTCGCCTGATGGTAGATGGGTCGCTTATACGGTGAGACATACCGACGTCAAAGCGGACAAGATGGAAACCGACTTATGGATGGTGAGTTGGGATGGCAAACAGGATCTCCGGCTTACCTATGGGCCTGATTCGGCAAGCAAGCCGCAGTGGAGTCCGGACGGCCACTGGCTGGCATTTCTTTCGAGCCGCAAAGGCGAAGCGAAAGATACGCAGGTGCGGGCGCTGAACACGCTTGGAGGCGAGGCCCACCAGATCACCAACGTCAAGGAAGACCTATCCGATTACCGCTGGTCGCCTGACTCCAAACAACTGCTGCTCACCATGAGCGTGAAAGCGCCGAATGAGCAGCAAACAAAGCAAACGGGCACACCCGCACCGCCCAAACCGATCGTCATCGACCGATTTCATTTCAAGGAAGACGTTCAGGGTTATCTGACAGATAACCGCGATCATCTCTACATCTTTGATATCGCAACGAAAAAAGTTTCGAAGCTCACCAACGATAATTTCCATGCGGAACGCAACGCCGAATGGTCACCGAACGGCAAGCTGATCGCCTACGTCAGCCCGGATGCTCCCGATCCCGACCGGGTGGACAATCCGGATATCTTTGTCGTGGATGCGGCAGCGGGCAGCACTCCTCGCAAGCTGACGACTTTCCCCGGGCCGGACACCGGCCCCCTGAACTGGAGTCCGGACAGCAAATTGATCGCTTACCGCCAGGCCCGAATTCCGGGATATTCCTTCTACAACCAGAGCCAGGTCGCGGTTGTTTCCGCCGATAGAGGATCACCGCGCCTGCTTACGGCGAAGCTCGACCGTGACGTCGATGCGCCCATCTTTAACGCGGACGGATCCACATTGCTGACCCTGGTGCCAGATGACCGCAACGAATATGTAGATAGCGTGCCGCTTTCAGGCGGCGCGCCCCAACGCATCACTTCCGGCACAGGCGTCGCCAGTTCCATCAACACGCGCGCAGGCCACACGGTGGCGATCTGGTCCACCGACGTCCGGATTCCGGAACTTTACGCTCTTGAAAATGGAAAGCTGCGCAGGCTTACCCACCAAAACGATGCATTGCTGGCGACGTTGGAGCTTGCTCCTGCGCAGGATATTTCTGCAAAGGCGAAGGACGGCAACGAGGTGCACGGCCTGCTTACTATGCCGGCTGGCTATCAAGCCGGAACCAAAGTTCCAATGCTTCTATTTATCCACGGAGGACCAACCGCGCAGGACCAGCATGAGTTCGATGTGACCCGACAGCTCTTCGCCGCGCATGGCTATGCGGTGCTCAACGTGAACTACCGCGGCTCCAACGGCCGAGGTCTGGCCTACAGCCGCGTGATCAATGCAGACTGGGGCGACAAGGAGATTCTCGACCTCCTCGCCGCGGTTGATGCGGCGATTGCGACCGGCGACATCGATCCCGACAAGCTCGTGGTTGGCGGCTGGAGCTACGGGGGTATCCTAACCGACTACACGATTGCCAGCACAACCCGGTTCAAGGCTGCATCCAGCGGCGCCGGCACGGGCGACATTTTCGCCATGTACGGGGTAGACGAATACATTCTGCAATATGATTACGAACTCGGGCCGCCCTGGAAAAACACAGCACTCTGGATCAAGCTTTCCTATCCGTTTTTCCACGTCGAGCGAATCAAGACTCCAACGCTCTTCATGGGCGGCACTCGGGACTTCAATGTGCCGCTCATCGGCGGCGAGCAGATGTATGAGGCACTGCGGAACGTTGGGATCCCTGCGGAGCTGATCGTCTATCCGGGCCAATTCCACGAATTCACACGACCCAGCTTTATCCGCGATCGTTACCAGCGCTGGTTCGCGTGGTACGACAAATACCTGGAGTCGACTCCGTCCGCGGCCACACCGGCTCCAAGAACACATATAACTGAGACACCGAATTAGCAGGCCAGATCTGAATCTTCCATATTTTTGGAGGTCGCAATGTTTCGACGTTTTCTTGTTCCCGCATTGCTTCTCGCCGGGTGCCAAATCATGAGCGCGCAAGTTGCAGCCTCCATGGCCGGAACCTATGCGCGCGACCCCAACCAGCCGGTGGATGCGGCGTATACGCGCGATATTGCCAAATACACAACCGAGCCTTATTTCAACTCGCCGCTGACGGATTATCTTCCTGCATCGACCACAGTGCCCACACCCGCAAAAGTATTGGGCGACGTAGCCGGTGCGCCGAACATGCTGCCCTACGCTGAAGATGTGTACAAATACTTTCGCCTGCTCGCGGCGAGCACGCCTCGCGTGAAGGTATACACCATCGGGCACACGGAAGAAGGCCGTGAAATGATCGCAGCGGCAATCGCGGACGAGCCGCTGCTGAATGCTCAACAGGAAAACGACGCACGCCTGGCGAAGCTGGCCGATCCGCGCACCATACAGATGGATGACAAAATCGCCACCGAGCTGGTGAAGCAATCGTTTCCCGTCTACTACATCACCGGCACCATTCACTCCACTGAAACCGGCGCGCCGACGGCATTGATGGAACTGGCCTACCGCCTGGCTGTGGACGATTCGCCATACATCAAGTACATCCGCTCCCACATGATTGTGCTGATCACGCCGGTGGTCGAAGTGGACGGACGCGACCGCATGGTTGACCTGTATAAGTGGCATCGCGCGCACCTAAACGAAAACTATCCCAGGCTGATCTACTGGGGCCATTATGTTGCGCATGACAATAATCGCGATGCGATGGCCGTAACGCTCGACCTGACGCGGAACGTGATGAACACTTATCTGGGCTGGCACGCGCAGGTGCTGCACGATTTGCATGAATCGGTTCCCTTTCTCTACGACAACACCGCTGGAGACGGCCCCTACAACGCGTGGATCGATCCGATTCTTGCAGGCGAATGGCGGGCACTCGGCTGGGACAACGTCTCGCAGATGACGGAGCTTGGCATGCCCGGCGTTTTCACGCATGGCGACTTTGACACGTGGAGTCCGGGCTACCTGATGTTCATCGCCGCCATGCATAACGGCATCAGCCGCTTATATGAGACTTTCGGAAACGGTGGCGCGGATACTGAGAAGCGCATCCTCGATCCTGACGAGTACGACCGCACTTGGTACCGGCAGAATCCTCCACTGCCGGTCGTCGAGTGGTCCCAGCGGGACAACAATAATTACGAAGAAACGGCGCTATTGACGACGCTTTATTATTTCGCACAACACAGCCAATACTGGCTGCAGAATTACTATTTGAAGTCGAAGCGTTCCATCGAAAAGCCCCTTGAAGCAGGGCCTGCAGCCTACGTCATTCCTGCAGATGGCCAGTCCCCGAGCCGGCGCGCGGCACTGCTTCGGGTCATGTCGCTTCAGCACGTCGAAATCCAGAGTCTGCTGAAGCCGGCTACGGTGACTATTCCACCGGCGAAAAAACAGAATGGAACCGCGGACCATCCACAGAAGCGAACGTTCAAGGCCGGGTCCTATGTCATCCGCATGGATCAGCCTTACTCGCGCATCGCCGACGCGCTCTTGGATCGCCAATACTGGGCGCCTCAAGACCCACAGAAACATCCTTATGACGACACGGGCTGGTCGTTTCCGGAATTATTTGCCGTGCGCACCGTGCGCGTGACTGACGTTTCAATCATCAAGGCAGATATGCAACCGGTCACCGACGCCTTGACTGCCGTCGGCTCGGTCAACGGATCAGGCAATCTGTACGCAATCAATAATTCCGGAGAAATCACTCTGCTGGGAATTCGCTACGCGCTCAAGAACGCGAAAATCTCTATCGCTGAGCGCAAATTCGATGCCGCAGGAAGGCATTTCGAGGCTGGCTCTCTGATTATTCGCGACGCCGATCCGGCCCGGCTGCGCGCCGCGATGAAAGATGGGAATGTCGAGGCAACCAGTTTGAGCACGGAGCCTTCCGCGCCCATGCACGATGCGCCGGTTCCGCGCATCGCCCTTATGCATACCTGGCTCTCCACACAAGACGAGGGCTGGTGGCGCGAGGCGCTCGACAAGTTGCACGTGCCCTATGACTACATCAGCACCCAAACCGTTCGTCGCGAGGATAACCTGCGTGCGAAGTACGACGTGATCCTCTTCGGGCCTGTTGGCGAAGCGAACACGCAACGAATCGTGCAGGGAATGCCTATGTGGGGCAATCTCCTGCCATGGCAAACGACTGCTCTCACTCCGAACCTCGGTCACATTGACTCGACACCAGACATACGCCCCGGTCTGGGCACCGACGGAGTCGAGCATCTGCGCGACTTCGTTGCACAGGGCGGCCTGCTCATCACCTCAGAAGACACGGCACAGTTCGCCATCGACGAAGGCCTTGCGCCTGGAGTTTTCCTAAATCACGTGGGCAAAACAAAAGTCGTCGGCAGCGTTCTAAGAGCAAAGTTCGTGGACAGCAACAGTCCGATTGCGTGGGGATACGGAGACGATCTGGCCGTGTACAGCGCCGACGGAATGGCATTCACCATCGGCAACATGACCGTCCCGCGCCATCTGCTAACGGAAAAGGACTACCACCGGCCCACAGGACGCGGTGGCCCGGACGGCGTGGACTTCCCGCAGGGACGTGTAGCCGTAAAGCCGGAGCCGCTACCTTCCCCGAAACCATGGCAGGCGACTCCGTTGAATGAAGAAGAAGCGCGGAACAATCCCTACGTCATTCCTGCAAAGTACCGGCCGGATGTGATTCTGCGGTTCGCGTCGGCAAAGAAGTTGGCGCTATCCGGCCTGCTCGACGGAGGCAAGGAGATTGAGCAGCGGCCCATCGTAGTGGATGCGCATTATGGCAACGGCAATGTCCTGCTCTTCGCTAATAACCCTCTTTATCGCGGAGAGACGATCGGAAGTTATCCGCTGCTGCTAAACGCAATTTTGAACTTCGATCATCTTGCCGCTCCTCAAACCGGACCGAACAAATAAACCAGTTCCCCACTTCGCACGGAAGTGCTGGAAAAGCAGCGTAGGACTCACATGTCTGAAAAGTCGGCATCTCGGACAGGCGCCCTCGCGCGCCGGTTGGAGGTGCATCCGGTAGCGATTTTGGCTTCTTGGAAGTGAGAGGCTAAAGACGGTATAAGCCTTTTGTTTTATCTGGTGCCGGGAGGGGGCCACCCCCATGACCGCAAGGGCCGGCGGATTTTGAGTCTGTTTTTGGCCGTTTTGCACCGAGTCGCAGCGCGTCGAAAAAATTCTGCATAAACGTTTAGATACTGTGCAGTACGCAACCCATCTGATTTGCAGTTTGTCGCACCGAAGGGCATCAAGGAACAGCCATCAAAACAGCTACTGAAATCTGCACGAAAAGTAATGAAATTGGGCTTCAAAACACGTCGGAGTGAAACTCCGATCCCGATCCTAATGCCCGTAGAGATGCCATGCGCCCTGAGCATGGTGCGACGATTCAGAGCACGCCAAACCGACAAGGAGTCCATTGCATACCGGCGGTCATGTTGCGCACAATGTCCGGCGGCTCTCACGGGCCAGCTTACCAGTCGATACGGCTGAGCTGGCCCGGTATCTTATCGGGAAGACCATCGTCCGCGAGATGGGGAGAAACAGGATGAGCGGCCGGATCGTCGAAACTGAGGCCTATCCCCCAGGCGATTCGAGTGGGCATGCTTACCGCGGACAAACGGCGAGCAATCACTCCGTGTTCCTGGGCACGGCGTTTGCCTACGTGTACTTCATTTATGGAACGTCCTACATGCTCAATGTCACGGCTGAAGAGCCTGGGATCGGCGCAGGAGTGCTGTTGCGCGCGTTGGAACCGCTTGAGGGAATCAACCTAATGGAGAGGCACCGCAAAACCGACAAACTGACGGATTTGGCGAGAGGGCCGGGGCGGCTTGCTGCTGCATTGCAGATCGACCAACGGCTGGATGGAGTTGACCTGTGTGCCGATGGTCCGCTTTGGCTCGGCACGGCGGTTCGGAAGACCGGACACACTCGTACAAGCGTGCGCATCGGCATCACCCGCGAAGTCGGCCGGTTGCTGCGCTTCTTTGAGGTGGACAACTCTTTCGTTAGCGGCCCAAAGGCCCTCTCGACGAAGTAAGAAGTCGTTGGACCTATCGCGACTCGAGCCGAGTTCGCTTGGAGGCGGTCCGAAGATCCCGATAGGAGGATACGAGTGCCTCGAGGTTGAATGCCCGATTTAGCCCACTTGGGTTGGGCAAGACCCAGACTTCGGCACCGCCAAACCTGGTGGACTGTTGTCCCCAGTCGACCGTTCTTTGTCGAAAAATGCCTGCAAAGGCAGGTTTACCTAGAAACGCCAGGTAGCGCGGGCGATAACGCCGAAGCTTTCGTTCGAGTTCCTCGGCAGCTTCGTGAAATTCAATACTCGTAAGCTCGCTGGCTCTTACAGTCGGTCGCTCCACTGCAACTGTCAGGCCGCATCCGTATTGAAGGATTGTGCGGTCGCTTTCAGACTGAATCAAGTGTGGAGTAAAGCCTGCCAGGTGCAGGACACGCCAAAATCGGTTACTGCGGCTTGAGAAATGGCGCCCCGCCCGGGCTGCGCTGAGCGCCGGATTAATCCCACAAAACACTACATCAAGATCCCTTCTGAGTAAGTCTGGAAGTCGGAGCGTTGGAACACTTGGGCACCGTCTGACTGCAAGATCTTCAGCATTGATACTCACACTCCAAATCCCCTATCGTATTTAACGCTGTTCCTCTGCCCATCAGCAAAATCGTTTTCTCACGATGACCGGGTGGCTGATTTCTGCCTCGCTTCAATGCGACGTCAGGCGACGTGCTGAACCCATTGGCTCCGCCAGGCCGGTGCCTCGAAGGGATCTGCGAAATACTGTGTCTCATGCACCACCTTACCGTTGCGGAACTCCATAATGCTCACTGTATATGCTGGTCGCCCCTGGTAGGTGATTGTGTATTCCGTGATCCAGAGATCGCCCTTTCCGAGAACTCGCTTGACGTTGAAACCTGATGGCTTGCCAGGATGATGACTTCGCAACGCCTGCAAATTGCTTCGCCCGAGGATTCGCTCGCCGGACTGGGGATAGTCACAAATAGCAGCATCGTCGTAGATATCATGCTCCGCTTTCAAATCCCCAGCTGCTGACGCCCGCCAGTGCGAATTCAGGGCCTCGCGTATTTGTTCTTCTTGCATCGACGGCTCCGGATGCTGGTCGATTTTCATATTGATTCACCTCGTGGGATGAAACCTGGAACGCCAGTCTTCACCACTTCGTTGAGCCGCTCTCTGGTCCGAATGCGATTGATTTCATCAAACGCGGCGTTCGGAAGTGCGGAGATGTCGAGATCCTCCCGCGCGCGGGCTGCAGTCTTCGGCGTGGTGAGCAAAGCTGTGCCACGCTGCACCGCCCAGGCCAGCAGCACCTGCGCCGGCGTCTTTCCAACCCGTCGGGCGATTGCCGAAATCACCGGAACTTCTCGCCGTATACCTGTTCGCCCGCCTGCGGCGAAGTAGATCTCACACAACCGCGCTCCCAATAGACTCCCAATCCTAATAGGGTACCCAGAGGGTGCTTTTCGGTATTTCCGCGTCGCCATCTGTACCAAAGAATCAGTTAGATACGTGAGTACGCGGCCACTCATAACCCCAAGCTCGCCAGGATTCGATCAGCTGCTTTGCCCCAACTCTTGCCCTCAGCAACCGCTAGCGCCACGATGGGTTCCTAGTGAGTGTGACCAATCCGCAGGCAACGGTTGACCGCCGCGTCACCAAAACCATCATCTTCATCGCCATCGCTGTCATCGCCAACAGCTTCGGCAACCTCATGCTTGCGCTCGGCATGGGCCGCATGCCCGACTTCGCGCAGGTAGGCATTCCCAGCTACTTGCTGCATCTTCTCGCCAGCCCTTTCGTTCTTCCCGGGGCCTTGGTCACGGCGGTCTTCACCTTCGCTCAGCTCTCGCTCTTCAGTTGGGCTGACCTCAGCTTCGTCGTCCCCTGTGTCGCGTCCTCCTACATCCTCACGACCGTCCTCGGCGAGTTCGTTCTCGGCGAACACATCCACGCCCAGCGCTGGCTCGGTGTTCTTCTTATCTGCGCCGGTGTCGCCCTCGTCGCAGAAACACCCGAAAGCACCAAAGATGAACTTCCCAGGGAGTCCCTCCCATGACGCTGTGGGAGTGGCCCCTGATCCTGCTCATCGTCTTCGCCGGCTCTTCCGGAGACATCCTGTGCGCCAAAGGAATGTCGCAGGGCGGCGAACTCGACATCCGCATCTCCAACATCGGGTCCATCTTCCGCCACATCATCACCCGCCCCATGGTCCTGCTCGGCGGGCTCTGCTACGCCACCGCCTTCTTCTCGCTCCTCGCGCTGCTTTCCATCGCGCCCCTCAGCATTGCCGTTCCTGCCACCGCGCTCAGCTTCGTGCTTGACACCATCGGAGCGCGCTTCCTGCTCCACGAGCACGTTCCCTGGAAGCGCTGGATCGGCGTCCTCTGCGTAACCGCCGGCGTCATCCTCACCGTAAAATCAGGCGGAGGAGCCTAACCCGCTCCTTAGCCAAATCTTCTGAATGCTGAACGCTCCGATGCTAGCTCGGCCCGGCTGAAACCCCGCTCCCGCCCTGCAGCCCAACCAGAATCAGGCCCACAACCACCAGCGTCGTGCCCACAATCTTGACTACCAGCGCCCGACTGGTGAAGTCCTCCTTGAACCACGACGGCCTCCACCGCGTGATGGCATACGCTCCGATGAAAATCACCACATACCGCACGCCTGAAATCGCCTCCACCAGCGAAGGCGAGGCCCTGCTCACCGCATACACCACCAGAAACGACCCCACCCCGGCCACCAGCCGATTCATCATGTAGCCAGCTTTGCTCCGCGCCGGAGCTTCCTCCGAATGGGTAAAGATCTGCCTCCGCCACGTCGGCCGCAGCAACAACGCGATCGACCCGGCAAACGTGCCAATCGTAAAGAACACATACCCGCTCACAAAATTCGTGCCGTTAAAGGCCAGCTTCTGGAGCACGTCTGACATGCCGAACAGGGCTGCTGCGGCAAGCACCCTTGGCAGCATCTTCGTCAGCGGCAACTTCTCCGCAAAAAACATTACAAAGCCGCCCATCGTCATCACCGCAAACCCAATCAGCCGCCCATCCAGATGAATTCCCAGCAGCGGAATCGAAAGCAACACGGTTGCGACTGGCGTAAAGCCGCCCATCGCCGCCATCTCTTCCGACGCTTCTCCCGCCTTCAAGGCAGCATAGTAAAACCACGTCGCCAGCAGATCGCAGACCCCGCCTGCCACGGCAATCCCGGCAATCTGCAGTGACGGCATCCTGAATCCGAACGGAATCAGCACGAGCCCGAAGATACTGATCGCGCCCAGCCAGAACACATAGGACGCAAGGTTCTCCATCCCCTTGCGCTTCAGCAGCACCTTGTCCCAGACCAGCGATATCCCGACCAGGCCGTGGGCGACAATCGCGACCAGCACCCCGTTCAGTACTACGGCTTTGAGTACGCCCATGCAGTTCTTAGATATTCAGATTGAAAGAAAGGAAGGATGCGGATAGCGGACAGTAAGCGAGCAACGGCTCCCGTCCGCCTCCGGGTTAGCTATCCATAAGGCGTCTTGCAGGAGAGACGCCATACGTGGCGGACAAAATCGCCGCTGCCGCAATTGCCGTGAGCATCCCCTTCCACTTATAGCTAATGGGCGCGAATATAGCGGCTGCCGCCGCCGCCGATCCCATTCCATATCGAACCTTTTGCTCAGTTTCGCTCATCCTGAACGGCTTGGTCATTTCATTCACAACGTCGGTCATAAATCTCCTCTTGTAGATAGGTGGATCGTTCTCGTTCCGGCTGTCGTGCTCGCGTTCGTCGTTATACATGTATGGATGCCGTCGTCGTCACGAGCGGGCATACGCGAGTTGGATTTTCTGCCCATGGCGCCGCATCTCACACCGCTTTCGTCATCTCAATCAGAGAAACCGCAAAGCCGCGCATGCATGGCTTCGAACAAATCATCCGATCCTTACTCGACCAATGGGGATACGTTGCGATCTTTGGGGCGTTGCTGGGCGAAAGCGCCGGCCTGCCGCTTCCCGGCGAAACCATCCTCGTCCTCTCCAGCTTTCTCGCGCATAAAGGTACAAGCCTTCATATCCAATGGGTCATTCTGGTAGGAATCGCCGCGGCCGTCCTCGGCGACAACATCGGATTCTACGTCGGCCGCCGTCTCGGCCCGCGCCTCCTGCGATGGCTCGGAAAACGGTTCCACCTTGACGAGGACATTGAGGTCGTCAGGTACCAGATCCGCCACCATGGCCGGGCCACCGTCTTCTGGGCTCGCTACATCTTCGGCCTGCGCACCATTACCGGCCCCGTCGCCGGCGCGCTCGGCATGGAATGGAAGGAGTTCCTCCTCTTCAACGTCCTCGGAGCGGCCTCCTGGGTCATGGCCATCGGCTTTTCCGTCTACGCCTTCGCCGACGTATTTCACTCCTTATTAGGCTTCCTCGAAAAACTCTCATGGGTCATCGCCGTCGTTGTCTTCACCGTCGGATTTTTTCTGTGGCGTCACAAAAAGAAGGCCCTCCGCAGGAGGCAGGAGAGAGCATAGCCGTTCGCTTCAGGTGCGGGCCAAGCCTCTATCCCTGCTGGCGCCCTCATGGTGAGTTCATCCCGGTCGTTCGCAAACGAACCCGCCTCAATTCGCTTGCAAATCCCACCCTCAATGCCTGATACTGCGCTCACTCCCCGTTGTGCAGGACAGAGATCGTTGTCCGAACTGCGGATGTGTCTCTGCTCGAGCACGCAGAGGAGAAACGTGGCCTTGGATATGCAAACATCTTCGCCCTCTCAGGCCCTTTCTCAGGCTCCCGAAAGGCTCTCGCTCGAACAGCAGGTGGCCCGTCTGCAGGCTCTGCTCGAAGCCACCCGCCAGGTTCACTCCACGATCCGTGTCAATGAGGTTCTCACTCAGGCCGCCAGCATCCTGGTCCGCGAGCTGGAAATGGAAGGCGCGCTCTTTCTGGCCCCCGCTTCGTCCGAACCCCTTGTCTCCTACGGCGAAGTGCCCGCTGCCCCATATCAGGGCTGCCATCGCTTCCCGTTGCTTTCCCGCGACCAGCAGCTTCTCGCCGAATTGATCGTTGCCCCACCCGAGGATGCGGTCTTCTCGCTTTACGAACAGGATTTTGCCGAGGGTCTTGCGCTCCAAACCGCCGTCGCTCTTGAAAATGCGACCCTCCACGAGCGCGACCTGGAATGGGCCCGCGTCCAGCAGGACCTCAGTGCCGCGCGCTCCCTGCAGCAATCGCTTCTGCCCGCCGCCATGCCGGTCATTTCCGGCTACTCGGTCGCCGCCCGCTCCACCACCTGCTACGAGGTTGGCGGCGATTATCTCGATACTGTCCCCATGGCCGACGGGAGCCACCTCATCGTCGTCGCCGATGTTGCCGGGAAGGGCCTCGCCTCAGCCATTGTCGCTACCAGCTTCCGCGCTGTGCTGCGCTCGCTCGCCGGTCAGTCGCTGCCGCTTAATGAGCTCGCCAACCGCATGGGGCAGCAGCATTGGGAGGAAGGCCCCGAAGCGCAACGCCGCTACGTCACCGCGCTCTTTTTGCGCCTCAAGCCGGAGACCGGTGAAATCGAAATCGTCAATGCCGGGCACAACCCTCCGGCCCTCATCCTGCCCGACAAATCCATCCTTATGATTGAGGCGTCAGGAACGCCGCTCGGTATGCTGCCCGGCATGAACTACGCAGTGCAGACTTTCCTGTTCCCCGCCGGCGCCCGCATCCTGCTCTACACCGACGGCCTCACTGAAGTTTTCCGTGGGGAAGAGGAGTTCGGCACCGAGCGCCTCGTCGCGCTCTTCCGCGACACTCCCCTGGCACATTCCGAACCTATTCTTGATCTATTATGGGAGACGCTTGCCTCCTTTTCCCTCAACGCACCGCAGACCGATGACATGACCGCCCTCGCGATCTGCCATCTCGAATCCGCAGCGCCAGGCGACTGGGCTACCCATTCCTCTCAGCAGGAGTTCGTCCATCCATGAGAAACGGAAGCGCCGTACACGTCAATCTTCCTTCTGAATTCGGCTTTGAGAAGGTCGCCATGAGCACTGCCGCCAGTATGGCCGAGCTCATGGGCTTTTCTAACGACCGCATCGAAGACCTGAAGACCGCCGTCGCCGAGGCCTGCATCAACGCCATCGAGCACGGAAACCAGTTCAGCAACTCGTTGATGGTCGGCGTCGAGCTTTCCAACTGTAACGACCAACTTGAAGTCAGGGTCATCGACGACGGACGCGGCATCGCTCACCAGCCCGCCGCCCCCGACATCGACCGCAAAGTTCACGGCGAAGAGGACCCTCGCGGCATGGGCATGTTTCTCATTCAGGCCCTCGTCGACGAAGCCGAATGGCACAAAGGCCCTCCTGGCAAAAGCTTCGTCCGGCTCGTCATTAAACTTGATAAGGAGAACCAATAATGCAGGCGGCCACTAAAGTCATCCACCGCACCGCATCTGCGGCGTCCGGTAAACCCGTCACCGTCCTTGCTTTCTCGGGAGACATCTCCTCGACCTCGAAAGAAGCTGTCCTCGGCGCATACCACCACCTCAACGGCGCGGACTCTGCCGTTCTGCTCGACTTCACCGGCGTCGATTACATCAACTCGTCCGGCATCGCCATCATCATCCAGATGCTCATGGAAGCCAACAAGTCCGCATCGAAACAGATCGGCATCTACGGCCTCACACCGCATTTTCAAAAGGTCTTCACCATGGTCGGCATCAACAAATACGCCGCCCTCCACGGCGACGAAGCAACAGCTCTCGCTGACATCTGACCAGATACCGCGGAAACGCCATCCTTGACAAGCGCAAAGCGCTAGCCAACGATGGCTTTGAAGCCGAACGCTGTTCCCTAAATCCTGAGCCCCGGACCCTACTTCAGCGAATCCGGCTTGGTAAATTTCCACGTCGCGCCGGAGTCTTGGACCGCAGCATCCACCGTCCCCTCGGCAATCTTCGACTTCTTTCCCGCAATTACCTCAAATTTGCTCTGCGCTCCCGACGCGAGCGCGGGAGTAAACTCCAGGCTCACCGTATGGTCGCGTTTCGCGTTCACCGGCCCAAACGTCACCTGGCTCACAGCATTGTTCGCGCCCAACGTAAACTCCGCCGCAACTCCCAGCGCAGCGTTTGTCATCTTCATTCCATCCGCGCTTTTCGTCACCGAAAGCACATCGCCCGCCTGGTCCGTCAGCCCACCCGGGCTCTGCTCCCACATCGTCGCAGTCGGGCTGAAACTCAGCAGATGTACCCCAGTCGAAAGCGCCCCGTGGTAGGGAACAAAGTAAGGAGGCTGCGCCAGCTCTTTCCACACTCCCGCCGCGCTCGTCACCCCGCCAATCTGCACCGCCGTTCCCTGCCCGGCCAAACCGCCCTGCTCGCGATACATCAGCACCGGAGCCTTCGCCGGAATCGCCGTCAGCCCGCTGCCCTGCTCCGTCACATCCGTGCCCAGCACGAACTGCCACACCACCGGCACACCCTTTTCCGTGTTGAATCGCAGCATGTACTGCGCGCCCTGCTCCGGATCAGCCGGCCCGTCAAACTTCATCGCCACCTGATACGCCGTCAGGCCCAGCCGCTTATCCAGCGCAAGCTGCGCCGCTGAGTTCGTATAGTGAACCGCTTCTTTCGCGCTTTTATCTACCAACTCCGCGTCATATACCGGCTGCTTTCCGCGATCGTCCACGCTTACCACAATCATCGAGTAGGGCAGCTCCGGCCCAATCCATTGCACAAGCTGCTCCGGCCAGTAGCGATAATGCACCCCCGCCAGCGGCCGCGCCGCGGAAACAGCAGGTTGAGTCGCGGACGCGACAGGCTGAGCAGCGGAACCCGCGGCCGCCTGTCCCCAAAGCCCCACAGGAGCGGCCACCAGCGTGGCGACCACGACGTAATGAACAAGTTTCGACACCATGGATGTTTCCTTTCGGATACAGAATTGAATTCTCAAAACGAAAACCGCACTCCCAGCTCGAGCCGCCTTGCGCTCTCCGCGGCAACCGGCTGCCCAATTGTTGGCGACCCCACCACCGAGCCCACCGCGGCCACATTCGTGTGGTTCAGCAGGTTCGCCGCGCGCGCGTTCAGCGTCACTGTACGCAGACTCTCGGTTTTGCTCCCGATCCTCCACGCCCGGCTCAAATTCATGTCCAGATGCACCAACGCCGGCATCGTCCCCACGTTCCGCGGAACATCCCCATTCGTAGCGTTCGCCGTCAGCAGCCCGAACGGCGTCGACGACACGCCCGCGCCCGGCGCCGTGGCATAGGAAGGCCGGTCGTTGAACACGCCGTCGCCATTGTTGTCCGTGCCCGTCGTCACGCTATAAGGGCTCCCGCTCTGCGCATCCATCTCTGCCGAAAGCTCCGCCTTCTCGGGCAAATTCAAATGCCCGAAGAAGAATAGCCGCTGTCGCGCCTCCCAATCCGGACGCGCCGTCTCGCCCTGGTTGTTGTAAGCCGACTGTACGAATCCCGCGTTCTCCGGCGTATCGTTCGTCAAATTAAAAAACAGATAGCCCAGAAAAAACGCGAACCGCTTGTAGCTGTGCTGGTCCAGCCCCAGAAACATCACTTCGCCGCTTAGGTGGCCCGTCGCTTCATACCTGAAAATATTTTCGTTCGCGGCAAACGGCCTCGGAGCCATCAGCGCCGCCCTGGGATCAGCCGGCGCCATCCCGCTTTCCACCATCGGCGCATTAATGTTGCGCGAGCGGAAATCGTTCCACGCCTCCGCATAATAGAGGTTCGCCTGCGCATGCCAGTGGTGTGGAAAGTCATGCTCGACCCCGGCCCCACTCTGAAACGAAGGAACCTGCGCCAGCGTCGTCGGCGTCGTCCTCACCGTCGTCACCGCCAGCGAGTCGCCTGTCGGCGTCAGCGGCGCGGTGAACGACGGTGAATAGACCAGCGTCTCCTTCTGCCGCTCCCCGTTCAGCCGGTAAGCCTCCGTCATCATGCTCACCGGAACCACCGAGGAAAACAGCCCAGCGTGCAGGTGCACCACCGTCTTTGCGCGCTTATCGAGTGCCCACGCAATCCCGGCCCGCGGCGCAAAATTCGCATAGGCTCCCGGCGTTGTCTGCAGCGCATACCGCAGCCCACCCGAAAGCGTAAGTCGCGCATTCACCTTCAGCGTGTCCTCGGCATAGAGCGCAAGCTGCCACTGCGTCAGAGGAACCAGCGCCGTCCCCGTCGTAATCTCATACGTCGTCGGCGTCCCGCCCGGCAGCCCCAGCAGCGCCCGCCGATACTGCTCCAGTCCGGAAATCGTCGTTGTCCCACCCGTAGGATTCCCGCTCGCATCCAGCGCCGGAGCCGACCCTCCACCAAACGTGTACGCGCCATTAAACGTCGTCGGATCCGTGTTGTGCACAAAAATCCCCAGCGACTCCGCGCCGATCTTCCACGTCTGCCGCCCATGCGAGTACAGAACATCATCATCCACTTCCAGGTCGCGCTCGCGGTCGTTCAACTGCTGCGCCGAATTCCCTCCGCTTTGGAAAAACCCCGCTACCTCCAGGCTCGGAGCAGTCGACAGCGGAGCCTGCGCCGTGTCCTTCCACGTCCAGCCCACCCGCGTTTCGTGCAGCAGGTTCGCGCTGATCGTCTGCGTATTCGTAAAGCGCAGGTCAAACTCGCTCACCGTGCTGTCAAAGCCCGCGTCCTCCGTCGTCAGCCCGCCAATCCCCTGGTTCGCCAGCTCATTCGTGTTCGCCGCAAACGAAAGCGTCGCCACATCGTTCTTCGTCACCTGCCAGTCCCCGCGCGCCGAAGCAATCCAAAGCCGTTGCGGAGCCGACACCGTCTGGTGCAGCGCCGTCTCGTTCCCGTTCGCGTCCAGCGCAATCGCGTTCACCACGTTGAACTCGTCAATGTTCCGCTTCTCCAGCGCCAGCGCGTAGTCGCTCTTCCCCGTAACAATTGGTCCGCTCAGCTCAAAACCATACCGCCGCTTGCCCGCCGGAGTCGCCACCGTCGAAAACGGGTCCGTCGCATTGAAGCTCCCATCGCTGTCCGTATAAAACAGCGCGCCGTGAATCGAATCCGCTCCTGGCTTGGTGAAAATCTCAATCCGGCCACCCTTATAAGGAGGCTCGTCATACTCCGCCGAAAACATGTCCGGAGCCGTCACGATCCGCGCAATCGACGCCTTCGGAGGCAGCGCGCTCGCATTCTCAAATCCATTCACCGTAATCCGCGCCGCTCCCGGAGCGCCGCCGTTTGCCGCCGCCAGCACCTGCAGTTCGCGCCTGAAGTCATCCGGATCATCCGCAAGCTGCTGAATCTCTTTCTGCGTCAGCGTGTGCGTGCCCATCCCGTTGTCCGAATCCAGATTTACCCCTTCATTCCCACCCACCTGCACATTGGTTTTTACGCGCGCCACCACCAGATGAAAATCAAAATGAACCGTCCCTCCAGCCCGCTCTGCAACGGTCGTCGTCTCCGCCTGAAATCCCGAAGCCTCCGCCGTGATCCGCGCCCTGCCCGCCGCCACACAAGCCAGCGCGTAGTGCCCCTTTGCGTCCGTCTCCGTGGCCGGTCCACCCGCCGCATGAACCGAAGCGCCCGCAATCGCCGCCCCATCCGGGTCCAGAACCATTCCCTCCAGGCGCACCCCGCCGTCGCAACTTTGCGCCCGCGCCGCCACCGAACTCACCAATCCCGCCGACGCCAACAGCACCGCAATCCGCCAGCTCCGCCTCATGTCGCCCTCTCTACACGTCCACCATCTCGCAAACGCTCCGCCCAACCCAGTGCGAATTGTCAGCAAACCACCGTGACAAACGTCACCCGCGCGCGGAACCGCAGTCAGTGCCCAATACGTGCACCGGCGCCGCGCAGTTCCGTCAAGCGCTCAACAGGTTTTCATTGCGAAGAAAAATGAGGGGAAAAACCAAAAGAAAAAGGCCGCATAAGAGTGCGGCCCCTCAAATCAAAATCCAAAAACTTCTTTGTACTCTCTGTGGGGAGTCCGCGAGGCTTGCAACAGCGATGAAAGACCGCTCCATCTCTCACGCATCTCTCTCGCGCGAAGGATGGGAGACCACGGACCTCAGCTAAACGAACTCAGATCCGGGGCTTATCCTCTAACAAGGCTTTCGAAACTCAATCTCCTCCCCGCGCAGGTAATATTCCAGCGAGCAGTCATCCGCCCCGCAAATCATCGATTGCAATCCCGCATATTGCGCCCGCGTAATCAGCCCCAGAGTGCCGCAACCCGGGCACGCCAGCACTGCCCAGTAGGGATCTTTCGCGTCACCCAGCGATCCCGCATTTTCGAGCAGGAACAGCGTTCCCGGCTCCATCTGTTCTGGAATCCATTGTTCGAGCGTCTGCAGTTCTGATTGCATTTTTCATCCCTCCTGGGGTTCGAATCTGGGGTTCGTGTCTGGGGATTGCGGGTCGGATCCGGGGAAACTTCCGGCCGCCTCGTTGCCGAATGAGTTCAGGCCACGTCAAACGTGGCTCGCTGAGCCGATGCCCTCCTGCGTTTCAATTGTTTTGGGAAAGATAGGAACCGGCGCGTCGTCGACACTGCCGCCACTGAAGCGGTTTCCGTGGATCGGTGAGCGTAGCGGTTCCACATTGGAAGAGCGGCAACCCCAACCAGTGTCGCCGTTCTCTGCATCTTTTTACGCCGGCTGCCCAATGTCAATAAGTTGTCAGGTTACTTCTCTGGTTCCCAGAGGCGGTTATGAAATTTAAGGCGCGCGGCGTTGCGAGCGAAAATTGTGTCAGGCGAGGCGGAGTTCGCCGCCCCTGGCGGGACCATGCGCAAGAATGACAACGGTCAGCCAGATTATCAGATGCCAGCGCCATAAGCACGCAAAAACCAACTTCCGGACCGGCTCCCGCCAACTGCATCTACCCGCCCAATAGGTCCCGCCAAAAACACTCGCCCTTTCCTACCCACCCCCTCACCCGGTAGACTCCGAGATAGACTCCAACCAGATGCCCGCGCAAAAAGAGAATCCGGACCGGCTCGTCTCCGCCGACCGCGCCGACGACGAAAACTCCTTCGAGCTCAAGCTCCGCCCCCACCGCCTCAACGAATTCATCGGGCAAACGAAAGCCAAGGAACAACTCGCCATCGCGCTTGAAGCCGCCCGCTCCCGCGGCGAAGCCCTCGATCACGTCCTGCTCTTCGGCCCTCCCGGCCTCGGCAAAACCACCCTGGCCACCATCATCGCCAATGAGCTCGACGTAGGCTTCCAGCAGACCTCCGGCCCCGCCCTGCAAATTCAGGGTGACCTCACCGCCATCCTCACCAACGTCCGCGAGCGCCAGGTCCTCTTCCTCGACGAAATTCACCGCCTCCAGCCCGTGCTCGAAGAAAAACTCTACACCGCCCTTGAGGATTACAAGCTCGACATCATCATCGGCCAGGGCCCCGCTGCGCGCACTCACGTCATGGACATCCGTCCCTTCACCTTTGTCGCCGCCACCACGCGGCCCGGCCTGCTCTCCTCGCCGCTCCGCTCCCGCTTCGGAATCCTTCTCCGCCTTGACTTCTACTCCGACGACGATCTTCGCTTCGTCGTCGAGCGCTCCGCCGAAGTCCTCAACGTCCCCATCGACCACGACGGCGCCGTCGAAATCGCTGTTCGCTCCCGAGGCACACCACGCATCGCCAACCGCCTCCTGCGCCGCGTCCGCGACTACGCCCAGGTTCGCGGCTCGGGCAACATCGACCGAGCCACCGCCGAATACGCGCTCAAAATGCTCGAGGTGGACGCTCACGGCTTCGACGAGCTCGACCGCCGCCTGCTCATGACCATCATCGAGAAGTACGACGGAGGCCCGGTCGGCCTCAATACCCTCGCCGCCACGCTCGCCGAAGAAGAAGACGCGCTCGAAGAGGTCTACGAGCCCTTCCTCATCCAGCGTGGCTTCCTCGACCGCACCCCGCGAGGCCGCGTCGCCACCCGTCTCGCCTACGAACACTTCGGCCTGCCTCTTCCCCGAAAACAAACGCCGCTCTTCTAGCAGTTCAGGCTGTGCTTCGTTTTTGACGTGCGGTTTCTGCGCGGCGAGGAGCGGACGGAATCCGCCTCGTATAGCCCAGCATCCAAAACCTGTCAGGAGAAACAATGGCCCGCACTGAATCCACGATGCTCCCGCTCGGAACCGCAGCTCCCGATTTCACCCTCAAAAATGTAGTCACCAGGCGCGAGCAGAACATGCAAAGCGTCACCGGCCCCAAAGGCCTGCTTGTAATGTTTCTCTGCCGCCACTGCCCTTTCGTCAAGCATTTGCAAACCGCGCTCGCGCAACTCGGCCGTGACTACCACGGCAAAGGAGTGGGCATCGTAGCCATCAGCAGCAACGACGCCGCCAGCCAACCCGACGACTCACCCGAAGGCCTCGCCGAGCAGGCCAAAGAAGCCGGCTTCACCTTCGCCTACCTCTACGACGAAACCCAGGAAGTGGGCCGCGCCTATCACGCTGCCTGCACGCCTGATTTCTTCTTGTTCGACAGCGGCCTCAAGCTCGTCTATCGCGGCCAATTCGACGCAAGCCGTCCCGGCAACGGCGTCCCTATTACCGGCCAGGACCTCCGCGCCGCCCTCGACGCCGTCATCGCCGGCCAACCCGTCAATCAAGACCAGCGCCCCAGCCTCGGCTGCAACATCAAGTGGAAATAATTCAAATCTGAACGCCTGGCGATGTGGATCTTAGGGCGACGTGGCCCCCAGTTCCCGCTTCAGAGACTTGGGATTTTGCTGCACACTGTCCTTTCGTGCATCCGCGAAAGAGCCCTAGCCTTCAGCACTTTCCACAACAAAATTCTCTAAAGCATGCAGTTGAATTTTCCGGATTGGCTAAAATAGAGATAGAGAGTAAAAAGAGGACCGCTTCGAGCGGTCCTTTTCTCTTTCTGCTGACGGCAATCTCGCACAGAACGATCTTCGAAATGAATCATCTGCCCCCAAACCGTCTGAATTCAATCAATCACCGGACGGCAAGCTGAATCCATTTATTTTCAATTATTTGATTAGAAGCTGCGCTAAATCAAACAGATACAAAATTTGCAGTTCCGTAACCAGAATGGAATCAAACATTTGAAAAACAACGGAAAATTTTTGGCGATTGATTCCGCGCCCCGACTACAGCTTCAGCGCCTTCAGGTACTCCCGAAACGGCGGCCCCAGGTCTTTCCGCTTCAAGGCGAAATCCACCGTAGCCATCAGCATGCCAAGCTTGTCGCCCGCGTCGTATCGCTTCCCCTCAAAGCTGTACCCGTAGACTTTCTCAGTCTTCAGCAAACCCTTGATCCCGTCCGTAAGCTGCAATTCCCCGCCCGCGCCCGGGGTCAGATTCTCCAGCAGCTCAAAAATCTCCGGAGTCAGGATATACCGCCCGATAATCGCGTTCTTCGACGGAGCATCCGCCATCTTCGGCTTCTCCACCATCCCGCGCACCTCAATAATCCGCGGATTCTCCTTCAGCGGCTCCCCGTCCAGCACGCCATAAGACGAAATCGCCGGACCCTCCACCACCTCCGTCGCCAGCACCGAGCACTGCACCTTCTCGAAGACGTCAATCATCTGCCTCAGGCACGGAACCGGTGCGTCAATCACGTCATCCGGCAGAATTACCGCAAACGGCTCATCGTCCACCAGGTCCTTCGCCATCAGTACCGCATGGCCCAGCCCCCTGGCCTCCTTCTGCCGCACGTACGAAATCTGAACCATGTTGGAAATGCCGCGCGAAAGCTCCAGCAGCTCCGTCTTGCCGCGCTTCTCGAGCGCCGTCTCCAGCTCATGGCTTATGTCGAAGTGGTCTTCAATCGCCGACTTCCCATGAGCTGTAATCACGATCAACTGGTCGCAGCCCGCGGCCAGTGCCTCTTCCACCCCATACTGGATAATCGGTTTGTCCACCACCGCCAGCATTTCTTTGGGAATCACTTTGGTCGCGGGCAAAAAACGGGTTCCAAACCCCGCCGCGGGAAAGATAACCTTCCGTACTTTTTTCATCAGGAGTCCTTAACTAGAATGTACCTGCCAAAGATAGATGCAAGTCACAGCACCGGCGAGTTGTCTACAGCCCCAACGTGAGCCTATGCATCAAAGTACCGGCGAGTCGTCCCCCAGCATCGCCCGCCGTACAATCTTGATCGGAGCCCCGCCCTGCCGCATGAACTGGTCGTGGAACTTCTCCAGTGAAAACTTCGCCCCCTCCTTCTTTTCCATATCGGAGCGCAGCTTCATGATCTCCAGCTTGCCCAGCGTGTAGTAAAGGTAAGTCGGATCAGAAGTCCCCCGCTTCGTTTCAACATCGGCAATCGCCGGCGACTGGTAGCCTTCCTTCACAAAGAACTCCCGCGCCTGGTCCAGCGTCATCTGGCCCGTATGCAGCTTGATCCCGACCACAAATCGGGCGTCCCGCAGCAGCGCGTCTTGCAACTGCCCCAGCCGGATCAGCTTCGCCTCGCGCGCATTCTTCGCGCCCGCGCCAGGCTGCCCGTAGCCTTCGTCCAGCATCATCTCTTCGCAGTAGTGCGCCCAGCCTTCAACATTCGTGTTTGACGTAATCAGCTTCCTTACCTTGCTCAGGTCCGTGTGGTTCACCCACAGAAACTGCACATAGTGTCCCGGATACGCCTCATGCACCGACGTGCTCACAATCGTGCCCACATTGAAGGCCGCCATATATTGAGCCGTGCGCGTCGCCGGCCAGTCTTTCTCTGGAAGCGTCACGTTGAAATAAGCCGTCGTCGAGTGCGTCTCGAACGGCCCCGGCGAATCCATCGAGGCCTGTGTCGTCGCCCGCATAAACGGAGGGGTCTCCTCGAGCACCGGCTCCACCGTTGAAGGAATGGTAATAATGTGGTGCGACCGGATAAACGCGATCTCGCTGTTGAACCTGTCATGGAAGGCCTGCAGCAACTGGTCCGGAGCCGGATGGTCCGCGGCCAGCTCCGCCAACACCTGCTGCGGCGTCTTCGTCGGATCAAGCTCCTTCGCCACCCGCGCAAACCACGCCTGGTTCTTGTGCAGATCGGCGTAGGCAATCTCCAGCAGTTCGGGCAGCGGAGTCGTCACCATCTCGTCGTCCGCCAGCTTTTCCGAGAACGCCTTCGCGCCAATCCTGAAATCCCCATGCGAGCGTGGCAGCAAATCCGCCTTCACCCATTGCTGGTAGTCCTTCAGCGCAGCAATTACCGCGGCATTCGATTTGTGGAACTCCACAATCGTCGCCGGGTCCTTCGCATCCTTGAATGCCGCCGGCACGTCGTTCCCAAAAAAGCTGATGATGTCCGGCAACTGCTCCAGCGCAATCTGCGTGTAAATAAGCGGAGGATTCTTCAGGTTCGCTCGCGCGTCCATCAGCGCCCCCGGCATCTGCTCCTCGCGCGCAATCAGCGACCGCAGCCGCTCATCGGGGGGCGCAAACTTCCGCTCCATCAACGAAAACGCGCTCTCCGTAATACCACTCGAATACTCGTCCGGATTCTTCTCCCACCCGCGAATCGTCTTCAGCTCCAGCAGCGTCCCGCGAATGTTGTTGCGAACCATCTCCAGGTCGCCCTCGGTGCTCTGGTCCAGCTTCGACCCGTCGACCGCATCGAACTTCGTCTCGAAGCTCTTCAGCGTCGCCACCTGCCGCTCCACACCCGCGGAGCTGTAGTCCTCAAGTTGAGCGTCGTACTGGTGCAGCCCGACCGCCGTTCCGTAGGTAGGCTCAAACTTGAACACCGCCTGCGAAAAATACTCGTCCGCGAGATGCCGAAAACTAGCGTCTGCAGTCTGGACCGTCGTCTGGGCCTTCACCTGAGCTGCCATCAATCCTCCGCACACCAGCACTGCGCCAAATACCAGATGTTTCATTCAGCCTCGCTCGTCTATAACTAACTACGATAGATATCTATTGAACGGCCGCTTCCCGCACCGCCAGTTTCCCCAGCAGCTCTCGCACCTGCGCCAGCACATCGTCCGGCTTGGGCGACGCTAGAGGATACCGCAGCAGACCCTGCGGTGTGAACTGCGCGCCACGCTTGGCGTTCTTCGCTACCAACTTCATCAACCGTCCCGGATCAATCCCCGCGCTCTCCGTGAACTTGATCTGCAACTGGTCCCTCTTGCGGTCCACCTGCGCCACGCCCACCCGCTCGCACTCAATCCTCAGCAGCGCTGCGTCCAGCAAATGCCCTACGCTCGCCGGAACCGGCCCATACCGGTCCTCCAGCTCCGCCCGCACGTCGGCAATCTCACTCTCGTTCTCGACGCCGGCAATTCTCTTGTACATCCGCAGCCGCTGGTTCTCCTCTGCGATATAGCTCTCATCAATGCGCAGCCCGATCCCCAGGCTAAGCTGCGTCGTCGTCCGCTCGACGCGCTCCTCGCCCTTCAGCTTGCCCACGGCTTCTTCCAGCATCGTCGTATAAAGCTCAAAGCCCACGGCCTCAATGTGCCCGCTCTGCTCGCCGCCCAGCATGTTGCCCGCGCCCCTCAGCTCCAGGTCGAGCGCCGCAATCTTGAACCCCGCGCCGAGGTCCGAAAACTCCTTCAGTGCCGCCAGCCGCGCCCGCGCAGTCGCCGTCAGCTCCTGCTCCGGCGGAATCAGCAGATACGCATACGCCCGCCGGTTCGACCGCCCCACACGCCCGCGCAATTGATATAGTTCCGACAGCCCATGCCGGTCGGCACGATTGATAATGATCGTGTTCGCCAGCGGAATATCCAGCCCGTTCTCGATAATCGTCGTCGCCACCAGCACGTCGTGTTGATGATGCATGAACGACAGCATCACCTTCTCCAGCTCGCCCTCGGCCATCTGCCCATGCCCGACCGTAATTCGCGCCGCCGGAACCAGTTCCTGAATCTTCGACGCCAGCTCGTAAATCGTCTCCACGCGGTTGTGAACAAAATAAACCTGCCCGCCGCGCTCCAGTTCCACCTCGACCGCCGACCGAATCAGCTTCTCGTCGAACTTCGCCACCACCGTCTGAATCGCCATCCGGTCCTTCGGCGGAGTCTCGATCACGCTCATGTCCCGCAACCCCACCATCGACATGTGCAGCGTCCGCGGAATCGGCGTCGCGGACATCGTCAGCACGTCTATCTCCCGCCGCATCTGCTTTAGCCGCTCTTTATGCCGCACGCCGAACCGCTGCTCCTCGTCGATCACCAGCAGCCCCAGATCGTGAAACTTGATGTCTTTCGACAGCAGCCGATGCGTACCGATCACAATGTCCACCGTGCCCGCCTCCGCCATTTCCACAACGCGCTTCTGCTCCTTCTGCGTACGGAAACGCGAGATCAGCTCAATGTTGATCGGAAACATCTTGAACCGGCTCTTGAACGTCTCGTAATGCTGGAAGCTCAGCACTGTCGTCGGGGCCAGCACCGCGACCTGCTTGCCGTCCTGCACCGCCTTGAAGGCCGCCCGCATCGCGACTTCCGTCTTGCCGTAGCCGACATCGCCGCACAGCAGCCGGTCCATCGGCATCTCCGACTCCATATCGCGCTTGATGTCCTGGAGCGCCGACATCTGGTCGTCGGTCTCGTTGTAGTCGAAGGCGTCTTCAAACTCGCGCTGAAATTCGTTGTCCGCCGAATACGTGTGTCCCCGCGCCGCCTTCCGCTGCGCATACAGCTTCAGCAGCTCATCGGCCATGTCCTGCATGGCCTTCTTCACGCGCGCCTTGGTCTTCGCCCACTGCTGCGAACCCAGCCGGTTCAGTACCGGAGCCGGGCCGGCCTCCGTCGACCGATACTTCTGGATCAGATCCAGTCGCGTCAGCGGAACATACAGCCGCGCACGCTCGGCAAACTCCAGCACCATGAACTCAATTGTGGTCCCGCCCTGCTCAATCTCCTTCAGGCCGACGTACTGAGCAATGCCGTGCTCCACATGCACCACATAGTCGCCGACCGTCAGGTCGCGAAAGTCCGAAACAAACGCCGCTGTCTTCGACTTCCTCGGAGCCGGCCGCGCCATCACGTCGGCGTCATCAGAAAAATCATTCGCGCCAAAGACAACAAGGTTCGCTTCCGGCAGGCTCACCCCGTTCGCAAGTGAGCTGCGAACCAGAATCGGCGTCCGCAAATTCCCCGCCAGGTAGCTCGATTCGTCATACACGTTCTCACTGCCCGCGTGCTGCACTCGGCTGCCCAGTCGGTACGGCAGCTCATACTCGCGCATGAGGTTCGCCAGCCGCTCCACCTCGCCCTGGTTGGGAGCTGCCAACACCATCCGCACTTCCTGCTCCATCAGCGCCCGCACCTGCTCTACAAACGCCGGAACCGATCCGTGAAACCGCAGCGTGGGCCGCGTGTTGAACGCAATCTCCCCCAGCGTCGAGTCCTCCTCCAACACGTCCACCGCGCCCAACTGATCGATGTCTAGCCCCGCGTGTGACCCCAGTTGCGCCTCCAGAATCTCCGGCCGCAGATAAATGTCCTCAGGCCTAATCAGCGACCCGATGCTCGCCCGCTCATGCCGCTGCTCCACCTTGTTCCACCAGCGGTCCATCTGGTTCTTCACCATCGCCGGCTCTTCCACAAACAGCGCGCAGCGCGGCATCAGGTCTAGCAGCGAGCCCGTCGCATCCGCTACCCCGGCGAAAAATTCCCATCCTGGAAACACCGTCACGCCACCCGCCGCAACCGTGTCCTCGATCATCTCGGTCGCATCGTCGCCGGCCTCTACGCGCGCACCGCTCAACCGCGCATGCACCGCCGCGAGCAAACGCTCCGTCACCGGAATCTCCGTCAAAGGCAGCAGCAGCGCCTCTTCCAGATTCGTCGAAGACCGCTGGGTCTCCGGGTCAAACTTCCGTATCGTCTCAATCTCGTCGCCGAAAAACTCAAACCGCACCGGCCTGTCCGCTTCCGGCGAATACACATCCAGAATCCCTCCCCGCCGCGTGTACTGCCCCGGCATCTCCACCATGTCCGCCGGCGAATAGCTCACGCTCGCGAGGTGCTCCAGCAGCGTTTCCACGTCCACTTCCTCACCGCGCCTCAACACCTGCGCCAGGCCGCCATAAAACGCCGGTGGAAACAGCTTCATCATTGCCGCTTCCACCGGAGCAATCACAATCGAAGCCCGGCCCGTCGCCATTTTCCAAAGCGTGGCTGCCCGCGCCTCCTGTATCTCCGCATGAGGCGACATATTTTCAAAAGGAAGCACGTCATGGGACGGCAGCTTCAGCACGTGGTTCGCGGCCATCGCCCCGGTAAGCTCGCACCCGGCCCGCAGCGCAATCTGCAAAGCATCCGCGGCCTTGTTGTCCGCGACAATCATCACCACCGGCACATCCGCCGCCCGCGCAAACAGCGGCAGATACAGCGCACGCGCCGTCGAAGTCAGTCCGGAGACACGACGGCGCCCGCGCGAGAGAGCCAGATGTCTCCGTGCCTGTTCAAAAGAAGGGGAATGTTCCAGGTCCGCCAGCAGTTCGCGGACGAAAGGAAGAATCATGTAATCCCAGTCTACCGCCAGACGAGATTTCCGTTCCGCAGCGGAAAAATCCCTGAATCCAATACGAAAATTCGCGGCTATCGGAAAATTTTGGAATAATCTCCACACCAACGCTCAATCAGAAATGGCTCGCCGGAGTGCCAATAGTGTCTCTACGTTTCGATCGAAAAACCACGACTTCTCTGCTTTGGCTTTCTGGTATCTGGATCGTCACCCAACTCGTGGGAATTTTCTCGCCGCCCTTGCTGGACGACATGGACGCCCTTCATGTCGAAGCGGCCCGCGAAATGGTGACTCGCCATCATTACGTCACGCTTTACGTCGACGGAATCCGCTACCTCGACAAGTCGCCTCTTCCTTATTGGCTGGGCGCGTTCAGCATCCACATCTTCGGCGTTCATGATTGGGCCGTGCGCCTGCCTCTTGCCCTTTCGATGCTCACGCTTATTGTCTACATCTACTATTTCGCGCGGCGCCTCTACGGAGAAAGAGCGGGCTTCTATGCGGGTTGTGTAATGGCCACCTGCGTCGGACCCTACGTCTTTACTCGCTTCTTTATTCCCGACGTCATAGTTGCGCTATGGCTGACCATCGCGGCGGATGCCGCCCTGCGCATGATCCAGAGCGTTCAGGACAAGGGAAGGGCGGAGGCGTGGCAGGCGATTGTCTTTGCCTGCGCCATCACGTTGGGGCTGCTTACCAAGGGCCTGATTGGCCTCGTCTTTCCCGTCGGAATCCTATTTGTCTATCTGCTTTGCGTCAGAAAACTGCATTACCTGCTCCGAATGCGCCTCCTGCTCTGTCTCGGCGTCATGCTCGCCACCGCACTGCCGTGGCACATTCTCGCCGCCATTCGCAATCCGGCCTCAGGACAGGCCAATGGCTGGCTGTGGTTCTATTTCGTCAATGAGCAGTTCAACCGCTACCTGAACAAACGCATTCCACGCGACTACGACAAAGTCCCACTCGTTCGTTTCTGGTTGCTGCTGTTCGCATGGCTCCTTCCCTGGGGAGTCTTCCTCATTGGAACTGTCCGCAATCTCTGGCGCGACCGTTCCCGATACGCGACTTCACCGAAGCTTTTCCTGGTCGTCTGGGCCGTGTTGATTCCCCTGTTCTTCAGTTTCTCCACCCGCCAGGGATACTACACGCTTCCTGCCGTTCCCGCATTGGCGCTGCTCATCGGCGTCTTTCTCGCCCGCGAAGAGCGCCAGGCCGACGATTCTGTTTTCTGGGGCCGCCTCAGTTCCTACATCCTCTTTGCCGTGGGACTCTGCATCGCCCTTCCCTGCGCTTATTTTGGGCTGATTGCCCCGTCGCCGCCCAAAGGAAAAGAGCTTTATCAGGCGCTCACCGAGCATCCCCAATACTATGCACGCGCCCTCGGGCACCTCCACGATCTCACCACTTCGGCAATGGGCTACTTCCGCGGTCCGCTGATTGGAATGGCAATCGGAACGTTCCTCGGCACCGGGCTGGCATTGTGGCTCCGGCTGCGCCGCAAATACTACGCCGCCAATCTCATCCTCACGCTCGCCATGTGCCTCGTGCTCGCCTCCGTGCACTCCGCCTTCAAGACCTTTTATCCCATCCTCGGCTCCAAGCCGCTGGCCGTGGCAATCAACAAACAGTTCCGCCCCGGCGACAGGATCGTGATCGACGGCCAATACAGCCTCGCCTCCAGCGTCGGCTTTTATACCCGGCAGCCACTCTACATGCTCAACGGACGAGTAAATAATCTTTGGTACGGATCACTGTTCGCCGACGCGCCCCATCGCTTTGAAAACGATGCCTCATTTGCGAAATTATGGAGCGGTCCCACCAGAATTTTCTTCGTGACCGACAGCCCGGAAGATGCGAAGAAACTAAGGCAGAGCAAGGGCGCATACGTCGTTGCCGTGTATGCGGGAAAATCAGTGCTTAGCAATCGCCCAGGTTAAAGCTTCGCCTGCTGGGGGAAGCCGGCCTTTCCGCTCTACCTGCCCGGCGCGTCGAACTTAGCTTCACGCTCATGCGAGGATACTTCCCGAACGGCATACTCCCGAGGAACTGCGCCGCCCTTGCTGTTGCTGAACCACAGAATCATCTCGCCGAGAAGCCCCATCATAATGAACTGAATTCCCGCAACGACCAGCACCGCGCATACCACCAGCAGAGGCCCATGATCCTGCATGATCTGCTGGCTTCCCCAAAAGTGCGTCGTCGCCAGCCCAAATGCGCCCGCCAGTCCGACCATTAGCATCGCGATACCGGCTCCGCCAAAGAAACGCAGCGGTTGCTGCAGATAAGTCAGCAGAAAGTGGATACGGAACAGGTCAAAAAATACCGGGATTACCCGCGAGATGCCATACCTCGATTTCCCGTAGCGTCGCGGGATGTTTTCGATCGGAATCTGGCAAATGCGCGCTCCCCGGCTCGACGCTAATGCCGGGATGAACCGCTGCATCCCCCCATAGAGGGGAACTTCTTTCAGAAGAGAAGCGCGGTAGCCTTTGAATCCGCCGCCAAAGTCGTCGATCTCGACCTTGCTCAGACGACGCATCATCTTATTGGCGATGCGCGATGGAATACGACGGAAAAATACATTGTCCACACGCCGTTCCCGCCATCCACAAACAATGTCATAGCCCTCTTCCAGCTTCTCTAGGAACCGCGGGATATCCTTTGGATCATGCTGCAGGTCGCCGTCCATCGTGATGATGTATTCTCCGCTCGCCTGTTCGAATCCAGCGGCCAGAGCGGCTGTCTTTCCGTATCGTTTCCGGAACCTGATGACCTTCACGCAGCTGTCGACCTCGGTGATCCCTCGTAAAACGCCGAAAGAACCATCGGTACTACCGTCGTCCACAAAGATAATCTCAAAGGATTCCGACCGGTTCGGATCGGCTGACTTCGCCATCTCCGCTTTCAGGCGGACATACAGCTCTCGAACGGCTTCCTCTTCGTTAAGAACCGGAATAACAATAGAGCAGAACACCTGCATTCACATACCTCGGCTGGACTTCGCTGGAGATGCGGCAAGACTAGCACCCGCGTATTTGAAGGTCAACGAAATCGAAACTGCTTCCTCCCCCTTCAGCCAACTCGCGTGCCCCGTCTCCCCATGGCTACCCCGACTGACACCACCCCGGAAACGGAGGAACCACCTCCTTCATGGATGCCGTGCGGACAGAGTTCGGAGCCGACGCCGGCCTTCCCGACTTCGACCAAAGGGGTACCAAACCCGCGCTGACCCTCCGAGGTTGGAACTAGACATCCGAACGTATCGTCGTCCGGCAAAGCAGTTAAACAAAGCCCACGCTCGCTCGGGCGTGGAACCGCTGACCGCTCGTTAGCTGCCCGCATCAAACCGCACCACCTCGCCCACTGCCAGATGATGGGCCTTCGCCGATCCCACCGGAAGCTCCAGCACATAAAGCGAAGTCTCATGCCCGCCATAGGAAGGGCAACTCGCCGCCTTCCCCCGGCAGGGCGGAGTATCCGCCGATATCTCCACAATCCTGTGCCCGGCATCCATCCAGATAATGTCCAGCCCGATCTTGCAGTGATACATCCAGTAGGGATACCGCCCCGGCGCATCGTGCACAAACAGCATCCCGCGCCCTTGGGAAGCGACGTCCGCCCCATCAGCCCGTAGGCCCGCTCCGCTTCCGTCGTCGCCAGCTCCACGTGCACCGTCGAGCCGTCCGGAAGCATCACCAGCGTATTCGCCGCCCGCGGCGCGACTCGTGGAATCACCGGCTCCTGTGAACAAGCCCCCAATCCCGGCCAAATCAACACCATGCCCAGCAAAATTCCCGCAACTCTCCCAAGCATCATCCCTCCAGCTTCAAAATCAGCGCCGTCATGTCATCATGCTGCGGAGCCCCAGCCGTAAACGCATCCACATCGCGAAACAGATCCCTCAGCGCCTCCTCCGCCGTCTTCCCGTGGCACTTCTCCGCCGACGCAATCATCCGCTCCTCGCCCCACTCCTCATCCTCGTGCGTCATCGCCTCGCTGATGCCATCCGTAAACAGCAGCAGCAAATCGCCCGGCGCCAGCGCCACCGACTGTTCCGTGTAAGGAGCCGCCGGCAGCAGCCCCACCACCGGCCCATTCGCCTCCAGCCGAATCACCTCCGCCGCCCCATCCGCGCCGCACCGCAGCACCACCGGCGGATTATGCCCCGCGTTCACGCAGTCCAGCCTCCGCGTCTCCGGGTCATACGCGGCAAAGAAAAACGTCGCGTACCGGTTCTCCGCCGAAGCCTCATACACCAGCCGGTTGACTTTATCCATCAGCTTCGCAAAGTCCCGCGGCGTATCCAGCGACACGCCCCGCAGCGAAGCCCGCAGACTCGCCATCAGCAGCGCCGCCGCAATTCCCTTGCCGCTCACGTCGCCAATCGCCAGCCCCACGCGCCCGTCGTCCAGCCGGAACACATCGTAGTAATCCCCACCCACGCCCAGCGCCGGACGGCAATGTCCCGCAATCGTCGCGCCCTCAATCTCCGGCATCTCCTGCGGAAACAGCCGCTCCTGCACCTCGCGCGCAATCTCCATCTCGCGGTTCACCGACTCCCGCTGCGCCGCCTCCGCCGCCAGCGAATGCGCCAGCTGCGTCACCTCCAGAGCCAGTCCCGTCTGCGTCGCGACCGTCTGCAACAGGTGCAGGTCGGCGCGGGTATACGCCGCCTCCGATCGCTTCGGCCCCAGCGCAATCAACCCCATCAGCCGGTTCCGTCCTGGCAGCGGCAGCAGCAGCTCCGCATTCACCGCATCCAGGACTTGACGCTCGCTCACTCCCGCCATCAAATACCACGCATCCGGATCATCCCGGTACAGCCGCGCCGGCTCATTCGTCGAGCTTAGATAGCGCACCGAGGAAGCCTGCACCGGCAGCATCAGCGCCCCGTTCAGTTGGACCCCGATCGCCTGCTTCAGGTGAAACGCCTCGTTTTCCCGGAGCATCACCGCAATCTGGTCCACATGCAGCGTCTCCGCCACCCGCCGCGCCACCGTATCCAGCAGTGGAGAGGTCTCCGTAAACCTCCGCACTTCATCCGACAATTCGTTCAGCACGACTTCCGCGTTGTACGCCTCGCGGAAGAATCGCCGATCGAGCCAGCTTTGCGCACGATTCCGCAAGCTCACGCGCATTACCACCAGCAGACCAAGAAAAACCAGCACCTCCGCCATCGCGACAGCCCCTGGCTGCCGATTGTGCAGCGCCGGAAGCAGCACCACCCACACTGCAATCCCTATCAGGGCAATTTGCAGGCCCAGCAGCACCGCCTTCGCCATCGCATACCGCGCCCATGCGCACAATCACGCGCACGTCCATCGCGCGCTGCACCAGCACCACATAGGCCAGCGTGAACGGAGCCACCATGAACACCACGCCGCCCGCCAGCGTAATCCAGAACCCACTCACCGAATCAAAGCGCAGCCCAAAATGCGGCAGCAGCACGAATACCAGCAGCAGTGCACCCACGCCCACCGCTGTCCCCGCCGTCAACACCCGCAACCGGCGTCGCGCATCCGCCGTCGAAGCCGACCACAACTTGTCCACCGTAAAAATCAGGTACAGCGCAATGCACGCCAGGTTCAGCACGTTGATCACATTGCCCGCGTCCGCCGTCGCCCGCAGCAGCCCCGGCCCGACCGGCGCCGCAAAATACGCCCCATAAAGGTAGGGATACAGCAGGCCCAGAAATATCGGATAAGGCGCCAGCACCGCCCACTTCACCCACGGAACCTTCTCGTCGATTCGCGATCGCTCCGGGAAGTAAGCACCGAACAGCAGCAGCGCCGGGGACGCCAGAAGTTGCAGCGTCTCATACCAGTGCAGCCGCAGCGCCAGAGCAGCCCCCGTCGCCATTCCCTGGTTGATCCACAGCACGCTCGGAAACGTCAGCAGCACCAGCAGCAGCCACGCATTGCGGTCCGCCGGCTTCGCCAGCACCACCCAGTAACCAATCAACAGACAAGCCAGCGGCATCAGCACAACCACAATGCCGTCCCGCGCCACCACTAACCACTCCGCAATGTCCGGATTCAGCCGCGCATACCGCGCCAGAGTAAACGTACCCGAACCCCGCGTCCCGTCCGGGCGCGCAAACTCCACATCTACCGTATCGCCCGGCTGCGCCGTATAAAGAATCTCGTCATACTGCGCCAGCCCGGTATAAGGAGCGCCGTTCAGCCCCGTAATCGTCACTCCCGGAGCAATCCCCGCCGCCTTCGCCTCCGGCTGGACCGTCTTCACTGCAAGCGTGTCATCGTCATAGGTCAACGGAGCCGCCACATGCCGGTCCGCATGGCGCTGCATCTCCCACACATCCCGCACGCCCGCAACCCAATAAGCAAGGCTCGCCAGGATAAACAGCCCCAGCAGCACGCGCAGCAGATTCGGATGAGGTCTTCGCGTCATCACGGTCAGCCCACATACTATCGCGAACCGCAAACGCTTGACCCCACGGTCCGCGAAGACAGCCCAAGCCCATCTGCCGCCATCCAATTTATCCATGATTCGCAAACTAAAATCCGGAGAATACCGCCTCTATTCCCGCAAGAAAAACCCCTCCACCGGGAAGCGCCGCAATCTCGGAACCTTCGATAACCTCGATAAGGCCAAACAGCACGAACGCGAAGTCCAGTACTTCAAGAAACACGCCTGACCAACCCTCGAATCGTCGCCCGCGTTTTCACTGACCGCCGACCGCTGAACGCCCGGTCCCTGCCCCTGAGCCCTATGCTCTTACCGCAGCTCCACCACCGTAGCTCCGGCCCCGCCCTCATTCTGTCCTGGCTCCGTCACGCTTGCCACCTGTGGATGCCCCGCCAGATAAGCCCGCAGCGTGCGGCGCAGCACGCCCATTCCTGTCCCGTGAATAATCCGCACTCGTGGCAGCCCTGCCAGAAAAGCCTTGTCCAGAAACTTCTCTACCTCGTCTTGGGCCTCGTCCGCCGTGCGCCCAATCACATTAATCTCCCAATTCAAATTCTCATCTGGCTCCGCCGCCGTCACCGAAATTCCCTGCCGCGCACGCGCCGCGGCCAGAGGACTTTGCCCCACCGCCTCCTCAGCTGTCTTCACCACAGCAGCAATCTCGTCGCGCCCCACACGCATCTTCATCAGCCCGACCGATATCTCAAACGTCGCTTCATCCACCTGCCGCCGCACCACGCCTTCTTTCCCCAGCGACCGCAGCTTTACCGTATCGCCCACCGCCACATTCCGAACCACATGCGGCTGCGCGTTCGCATCGCCCTTGTCCGCGCCCGTATGCTGCGCCACCACCGCCGCGTTAAAGCTCTCCGAAAACTCCCGCCGCAGCCTGGCCATCCTGCGCTCCGCCTCTTTTGACAGCTTCTGTTGCGCCGCGCGATCATCCACCCCCCGCACTGTCTCCCGCGCCTGGTACTCAAAATCCTTCAGCAGCGACGCCAGCTTCCCTTCCATCTCCCGAACCTTCGCCCGCCACTCCTTCATCCCCTCCGTATCCAAGCGCCGACGCTCCCGAGCTAATTCCTCTTCCCGCCCGCGCATGCGCTCCCGCTCCGCCGTCGACTCGCGCAATTGCTCGTGGAGGCGCCCCAGAAATTTCCCTATTTCCTCCGTCTGATCGCCCAGCCGCGCCCGCGCCGCAGCCACAATTTCCGCATTCATCCCCAGCCGCGCCGCCATGCTGATGCCGGCCGACGCTCCCGGAACCCCCTGCCGCAGCTCATACGTCGGCTCCAGCGTCTCCTCATCCAGACCAACCGCCGCATTCACCACCCCCGTCGTGTTCTCCGCATACACCTTCAACGCCGTCAAGTGCGTCGACAGAATCGTCCACGCCCCTGCGCGCAGCAACCGCTCCGCCACCGCCACAGCCAGCGCTGACCCCTCATCCGGATCCGTCGCCGACCCCAGCTCATCAATCAGCACCAGCGACCGCCCGTCCGCCCGCTCCACAATCGCATTCACGTTCGCAATGTGTGCAGAAAACGTGGAAAGGTTTTGCTCAATCGACTGCGCGTCCCCGATATCGGCCAGAAAAGCTTCAAACAGAGGAAACACCGCCTCCTCCGCCGGCACCGGAACCCCGCTCTGCGCCATCATCGCCAGCAGCCCCGCCGTCTTCAACGACACTGACTTGCCACCCGTATTCGGCCCGCTCACCACCAGCTGCCGATCGTTCCCCGCAAGCGAAAGACTAATCGGAACAATCTCCAATCCTGTACTTCCCACATCTGGTCCCTTCGCAAATGCGGGTGCCCCATCCTTCGCGCGGACTTTTGCGCGAAGGGTGGGTTGGCCGGAATCTAAACGCAGTCGTCTTTCCAGCAGCGGATGTCGCGCCGCTTTCAAAACCAACTCAGCCGTATCGCCCTCAGCAAACCCAGGTCTGACACACATGAACTCCGCCCCAAACTTCGCCCGGGCGACCAGCGTATCCACCTCGCACAGCACTTCCGCGCCCTTCAGGATCACGCCCGCATACTGCGCAATCTGCCGAGTCATCGCCGCAAAAATCCGGTGAATCTCCGCCTGCTCCTCTTCCAGGAGCCGAACCAGTTCGTTGTTCAGCTCAATCGTCTCCAGCGGTTCGACATACACGGTCTGCCCGCTCGAACTCGTCCCGTGAACCACCCCCGCCGCGCGCCGCTTCGACTCCGCCTTCACCGGAATCACGAACCGCTCGCCGCGAATCGTAATCAACTCCTCCTGCGCGGACCCGCCTTCCGAGTACCGCCGCAACGCCGCCCGCAAACTGTTCTCAATCGCGCGATGCTGCTGCTCCATCTCCCGACGAATCCGCCGCAGCTCCGGCGAAGCATCATCCGCCAGCGTTCCATCCGGCAAAAACCGCCCGCGCAGCGAATCCACCAGCGGTCTCAGCGGAACCGACAACACTTCCCTGAACAGACCCCGCAGCCCGGCCAGGCTCGCTCCCGGTTGACTTGATGAATTTGGCCGATTTGACGTATCCGTTTGATTGGACTCGTCCGACAGTTCCGACGGATCGCTCGTTCGAGCCAGCATCAAGTCCGCCCACGCCGCAATCACTTCCGCTAGCGTCGCCGCCGACCGAATCTCCTCTGCCTCCAGCGCGACACCCTCAATCCGCGCCTTCGCCAGCAGGTCTGAAGGGTCAAACAGCCCGCCAAGCCCCGGCACGCCGGCCTCACCAGCGAGCAGCTGCCGCATTTCGTCTACGAACGAATGTTCCCGCGTAATCCAGCCAGCATCCGAAGAAGGCCCAAGCTCCCGCACCCATGCTTTGCCAACGCCTGACTGGGCATACCCGCCCAGCAACTCAAGAAAACGGTCCCACTCCAGCGCAGACCGGCTACAATCGTTCACGCGCAGCGGAATAGATCGAGTCAATGCCACAACCCAATCCTAATTGGTAGCGTGGGAACTAGAACCCGACCGACTGCGTATATCAATTGTTAGCGATTGGCGAATGCCTAATGGCTGGAAGCCAGAAGGAGAACCCATGTATTGCAGCGGATGTGGACAAATCATACCGACCGGCCAGCAGTTCTGCCCCAATTGCGGACGCCCCCTCCCGCCCATCATTCCGGCTGTCTCCGCGCCGCCGTCGTATTTCTATACCCGCGTCCACCGGCACATTCAGCCACTTGCCATTCTCTGGATCGCCTACGCCGCCTGGACCCTCATCAATTGGCTGCTCGCCCTGTCGATCTTCAGTGGCACTTTCTTCGGCGGCTACTTTGGCCATTGGAACCATGGTCCCTGGGGAGCCTTTCCCTTCGGGCGCATGAATTGGCTAGTCCCGGTAATCACCATCGTTCTCATCGGTCGCGCCGTCCTGTCCCTCGTTACCGGACTCGCCTTGGTCAACCGCGCTTCCTGGGCCCGAATCCTCGCCATCGTTGCCGCATTCCTCACCCTCATCAAGCCCATCACCGGAACGGCACTCGCCATTTACACTCTATGGGTCCTGCTCCCCGGCCCCTCAGGCCAGGAATACGACCAGATCTCCCGACCATAAAAAGAGGGCCCTCGGCAACCGAGAGCCCTCGATCAACTCGCCACTGCCGGCAGGTTAAAGACCGCTTCTTAACTGGTCGCCGTCTTAGGTGACCGCCGACTATTCACGCCGCCTTGCTCGCTCCCGCCAACTCGCCGCGCTCCAGCTTCTCCTGGCAGTCAATGCAATAAGGGGTCCACGGCAGCGCCTCCAGCCGCTTCGTGCCAATCGTATTGCGGCACTCAATGCACTCGCCAAAGCTGCCTTCCGTCAGCCGCGCCAACGCGCTCTTCACTAACGAAAGCTGCCCGTGGTCATGCGTGCCCCGAGTAAACAACAGTTCCTTCTGATAGGAAAACACCGCCTGGTCGGCAGTGTCCTGGGCTGTTTCCGCAATGGCTTCGCGGCCCTGCTCGACTATGGAGAGAGTGGATCGTTCCAGCAACCGCTTCTGCTGCAGCAGGCGTTCCTTGAAGCGCCGAACGGATTGTGACGAAATAGACAAAATATAACTCCTGTTTTAAAGACGAAAAACTACATTGCAGGTTAGGACGGCGGAACCGGCATAGAGGTTTGGCCGCCGCCTATTTCTTTTTTGGTTGCACGCGCCATCTTTCAAGCAGCATCAAAACAAAGTGGCCAATCGCGATGAGCCTTTTGACCCAAATCCCGTCCCGGCACCGCCTTGCTCCCGACGCCCATCCCCGTTACGCTAAAAGAAGCCATGTATGAAGATTTTCGCGTAACCGACCGCTGGACCGGAGATTCCCTGCACTGCCGCTGGACGGCGAACATCGTCGCCATCGCCACCCGCCATGCCGACGCTGTCGACATCCGCTTTGACGTCAACGGGAGCCCCGTCTGGATCGCCATGCCCTGCCTCGCCTGGGTGGAATACAAAAAGCGCACCGGCAATGCCATCACCGACGCGCTCGCCGCGCAGATCGCGGGTCGCTACCTCAAGCAGGCGGTCGAATCCGGCTACGACAACGGGCGCGAAATGTACACCATGACCGTCGAAGAGGTGCTCGAGCATCTCGACGCCGTGCTCCACGAAGCAGGACACACCAGCAACCTGCCCACTCTCGTCCCATCCGCTGCTGCCGACGCCCAGCTCAACCCCTAGCGCTGGCCGCAACCGAGCTGATTTTCAGCGTATCTGCCGATCAAAAATCGCTACGCCGCGATCGAAGGACGCGCAATCACCCTTGAAATCGCGCTCATCGCCTTCTTCAGCCCCAAACGCTAACGGCCAACCCCGTTTTGCCATCCCTGCCGTCCGGATGGGACAATACTCGGTTCAGCTGGAAGGAGCCGAATCGCATGGGAGCAGCCACCGTCACCAGCGGCACGCAGCACCTCACTGAGGGGCCGCACGTCCACCGCAATCTCTCCACGCCGCAGTTGGTCGAAGCCGCCATCGCCCGCGGCGAAGCCAGCCTCGCCTCCAACGGAGCCCTCGTCGCCATCACCGGCGCGCGCACCGGCCGCTCCCCACGCGACAAATTCATCATCGATGACGACGTCACCCGCGACACTATCAACTGGGGTAAGGTCAACCAGTCATTTCCGCCGCAAAAGTTCCAGGGTATCCTCGACCGAGTCAAACGCCACATGTCCGAGCGCGATCTCTACGTCATGGACCTCTACGCCGGAGCCGACCCCGCCTACCAGCTCCCCGTCACCGTCATCTGCGAATACGCCTGGCACGCCCTCTTCGTCAAACAGCTCTTCGTGCGCCCTAGCCTCGCGCAACTCGCCAGCCATGTGGCCGAGTTCACCGTCATCGCCGCGCCCGAATTTGAAGCGATTCCCGAGCGTGATGGCACTCGCTCCGGAACCTTCATCCTCGGCGACTTCACCCGCAAAATCATCCTCATCGGCGGAACAAAATACGCCGGCGAAATGAAAAAATCCATCTTCGGAGTCATGAATTTCCTCCTGCCCCCGCGCGACGTGCTCCCCATGCACTGCTCCTCCAACATCGGTCCCAACGGCGCGACCACCCTTTTCTTCGGCCTCTCTGGAACCGGCAAAACCACTCTCTCCGCCGACCCGCAACGCCGCCTCATCGGCGACGATGAACACGGCTGGAGTCCCAACGGCGTCTTCAATTTCGAAGGCGGATGCTACGCCAAGTGCATCGATCTCTCTGAAGAAAAAGAGCCCCAGATTTATCGCGCCATCCGCTTCGGCTCCGTGCTTGAGAATGTCGTCATCGACGAAACCACCGGCCAGCCTGACTACTCCGACGTTCGCCACACCGAAAACACTCGAGCCGCCTATCCCATCGAATTCATCGCCAACGCCGTCATCCCAGGCATGGGCGGTCACCCCAACAATGTGCTTTTCCTCACCGCTGATGCCTTCGGAGTCCTCCCGCCCATCGCCCGCCTCACTCCCGATCAGGCCATGTACCACTTCCTCTCCGGATACACCGCCAAGCTCGCCGGCACCGAAGCCGGCCTCGGCAGTGAGCCCGTCCCCGAATTCTCCACCTGCTTCGCCGCGCCTTTCCTGCCGCTCGCGCCCAGGGTCTACGCGGAAATGCTCGGCGAGCGCCTCCGCCGGCACAACGCGCAATGCTGGCTGGTCAACACCGGCTGGACCGGCGGAGCTTTCGGCACCGGCCACCGCATGAGCCTCCCGCACACTCGCGCTCTCGTCAACGCTGCGCTCGACGGACGCCTCGCCGAAGCCGAATACGTCACCGAATCCGCCTTCGGCCTCAGCATTCCCACATCATGCCCCGAAGTCCCCAGCGAAATCCTCAACCCCCGCAACGCTTGGTCCGACAAAAACGCCTACGACGCCCAGGCCCAGCTCCTAGCCGCAAAGTTTGAAGAAAACTTCCGCCGCTTCGATAAAAAATGAAGCAGAATTCAGGCCTTTAGAAGAACAGTTAACCTTCGCCGGGCCGGCCCTCACCAAAAGGCCTAAACCCCGAACCCTGAGCTCTGAAAAATGTTTGCCCGCAAACTCCGCATAGAACGCATCGACGCCGAAGGCCATCCCCACCCGTGCCCCATCAAGTGGATCGACAATTTCGCCATGCGCAACTTCACCAATGACGCCATCTTCGACGACACCCTCCCCGCCGCCGATGGCCTTCTCGAAACCGGCTACCGCGTCCCACTCGACAAGCTCCAAACCGCCATGCAGGACTGGTTCCACCGCAAAGGCTACCTCAATCCCGATGAGCGCCTTAATGTAGTTGAAATCTATTGATTCGCGGCCCGCCCGGAACTCCAACATTAAGCGTCAATTCCGCTCGGGCTACCACATGCGCTTTCAAAGAAGGGCACCGAACCGCGGAAGTCTCGACTACCCTCCCCTTGTCGCCTTGCATCCCACAAAAGAGAAAGCAACTCACAAAAACTGGAGTTCCACCCATGAAAATTGAAACCTTACGCGAGCTATTGATTGACGAACTGCAGGACCTGCATTCCGCCGAACAGCAGATCACCAAGGCCCTTCCCAAGCTCGTCAAGGCCTCCCATAACCCAAATCTCAAACAGGCGTTCGAGCATCACCTCGAAGAAACCAGGAATCACGTCACCCGCCTTGAACAAATCCTCACGCGCATGAACGAAAGCCCGAAAGGCAAAACCTGCGAAGGCATGAAGGGGCTGCTGAAGGAAGGCGAAGAGCGCATCAAGGACGGCGGCGAGGCCGAAGTCCTGGACGCCGGCCTGATCTCCGCCGCCCAGCGCGTCGAACACTATGAAATCGCCGCCTACGGCTCCGCTCGCACGCATGCCGAACTACTCGGCGATCAGGACGCTGTTCGGCTCCTCAATCAGACTCTGGACGAAGAGAAAGCCGCCGATTCAAAACTGAACCAGATAGCGCGGACCGTCAACGTGGAAGCCAAGGCCGCGTAATTCGCGCTCGGAATCGGGCCGAACCCAAATTTCGGCCCGATTTTTGTTCGTCAAGCAAACCCTTCCTGTGCGTCCCCCGTTCGACTGTGACGCGATGCGCGTTGCAGCAGTAAAAATCGCCTGCCCGTCCACCATTGGCCAGCCCCTCTTTCTTCGATCCCCCCGAATTACCCGTTTGCATCTAAAATGCAGATTAAGCCATGCCTCTCACCACGCTCGACACGACCGCGAAAAAAGGAGTCTCCGCAGTCCAGCAATACTCGCTGCTCTCCGCGCGGGCGCTGGGCAATCTCTTCCGCCGCCCCTTCTATGGTGCCGACCTCATCACCCAGATGGACAAAATCGGTGTCGGCTCGCTCCCCATCGTTGTCCTCACCGGGTTTTTCACCGGAGGCGTCCTCGCCCTCAACACCGCCTCCAGCCTGGCAACCTTTGGAGCCACCGCCGTCACCGGTCAGCTCGTAAGCCTGGCCATGATTAAGGAGCTCGGCCCGGTCCTCACCAGCCTCATGGTTTCCGGACGCAACGCATCCGGCATGGCCAGCGAGCTTGGCTCCATGATGGTCACCGAGCAAATCGACGCCATGCGCGCCCTCGGCACCGACCCGCTCAAAAAGCTGGTCATGCCGCGGATCGTCGCCACCGTCATCATGCTTTTCTTCCTCACCATCGTCTCCGACGCGCTCGGCACCATCGGCGGCGCATGGGTCTCTGTCTTCATGATGGGACAGAGCGCATCGCAATACTTCCACTCCGCCTATCAAACGCTCCAATTTGCCGATGTGCTTCAGGGCCTTGTTAAGCCGGTTTTCTTCGGCTTCATCATCGCCACCATCGGCTGCTACTACGGTATGAACACGCGCGGCGGAACCCAGGGTGTCGGCAAGTCCACTACCCAGGCCGTCGTCGTCTCCTCTGTGCTCATCATTTTTGTCGATTTCGTCATCAGCCGCTTCATGATCGGCATCTTCGGGCGATAATCACCCATGGCCACCGCTGAAATCGCGCCTGAAGTCTCGCCCAGCCAGGTCTATCCCGACGCCCCCGCCGTCCGCTTCGAACACGTCTCCATCGGCTTCGACGACAAGCAGGTCCTTGAGGACATTTCTTTCGAAATCAAGCGCGGCGACACCCGCATTTTGCTCGGCCCTGCCGGCGTCGGCAAAAGCGTGCTCCTCAAGCTCGCCAACGGACTCCTCAGGCCGGACTCGGGCCGCATCTTCGTCTTCGGATTTGAAATCAACGCTATGCGTGAGCAGGACCTCTACCCGCTACGCGGCTCCATCGGAACCGTCTTTCAGGAGGGTGCGCTCTTTGACTCGCTCACCGTCCGCGACAACGTAGGTTTCCGTCTCACCGAGGAGCGCGTTCCGGAAGACGAAATCAACCGCCGCGTCATCGAGGCGCTGCGCTTTGTCGAGCTCGAGCAAACGCTCGACAAATTCCCCGCCCAGCTTTCCGGAGGCATGCGCCGCCGCGTCGCTATCGCCCGCGCCATCGTCTCCCGCCCCGAACTGCTGCTCTACGACTCGCCTACCGGCGGCCTCGACCCTGTCACCTCAACCACCATCATCGGGCTGGTCATGAAGCAGCGCGACGTTTACAAAACCAGTTCGCTGATGATCACCCACCGCCTGCAGGACGCCTTCATGCTGGTCAGTCACCACTTCGACGCGGGTAAAAACCAGATGGAACCCCTGCCCGACAACCAGACCGATCCCAAAACCAGCTTCCTTGTCCTCCACCAGAGGAAACTGGTCTTCGACGGCTCCACCTACGACCTCGTCCACAGCAACGACCCGTTCCTCAAGGAATACCTCTCCTAGGGCATTTTCGGAGATGGTGCAGTCCGAAGCCCGGGGGAGCCAAGTCGACGCGACCATCAGGCCGGGGTCCCCGCGAACAGGTCTTTGTTCGCGGGGTAGAGCGAGCAGCTACAGTATCTCTGAAAATGCTGAAGCCGAAAATCGCCTCACCAAAGGATTCGGAAATCAAGGAATTTTCCAAGGCAAATTATAGCGGTTCTCCGGTTGGTGTAAAGGGAACGCGATACCTTAAAGTCGCTTTTTTCTTAAGAAAAAGCCACCTTGTACGTTGCTGGAAACGCCACAGAAACTGGGGAACCGCCTTAGGAAAGAAGGCGCGAAGCGCGTATGCCTGGGCGGCCAGTCCCGCGTGCGCGTGGACGGCGAGTCCCTACCGCAGCACACCATCGAGAAACCGCGTCATCGCCGCCTGATACCCTGCATCATCCTTCAGCTCAAAATACTGCTTAGGCGAATCCGCCTCTCGGAAAAGCTCCTCCGTCCGCGCCTTAGAGCCCTCGCGATCCAGAAACAGCTTCGGAGCCGTCAACGTTCTTAGCACCCGCGCCGGATCAAACCGCTCATTCAGCAGCAGCCACATCGGCATTATCTTCGACCGGCCGTCGGATTCAATCGTCTTCCGCGCCGGCTCGTTCGGAGCATCCAGCACCACGCCCGCCGGAGCATGGCGCGCTGCCAGCTCCGCCGCCACACTCGCTCCAAAGCCCTTCCCGTAAACAACAATCGTCTTCGGATTCAAATGCCGCGTCACCGTCAGATACGTCCACGCCGCGTCCGCATCCTCATTCATCCGCGCCGCCGTGGGATGCGGCCCCGCACTCTTCCCATAGCCGCGATAATCCAGCGCAAACACGTTCACGCCCAACGCGTGCAGCCCGTCCAGGTCCGCGACCGAGTTCGACAGTGACCCCGCCTCGCCATGCAGATACAGCACCGTGCTCCCGACCCACCGTGACCCCGCCTCAGCCGGAATCCACCACCCATCCAGCCGCGCGTCACCCGTCTGCGTATAGTCAAAGTGAATCTCGTTGAACGGCGCATGAGGCACAGCCGTAATCGTCCTGGCCGGATGCAGCACCAGCTGCCACTGCCCCTCATAAAAAACCAGCCCCAGCGTCAGATACGCGAGCAGCGCCGCCACCGCCAGCACCACCGCCAGCGCGCCCAGCAGCCATCGCGCGCTCACCGTCGGCGGAAAAGCGGAATCCGGAGCCCCAGACACCGGAGCCAAAGCCGCCACAGCCGCGCGCTTCGGCTCTTTTTTCGTTTGTCTCGGTTTAGCCAAAGGCCAGCTCGTCGGCGGATTCCAGTGGTGTCCCGCAAACCCGGCAAATCACCGCCGAGCAGTCGCCGCACACCAGCGGATCGCTCACCGCCCGCGCGCACCTCGGGCACCACCAGCCCCCCTTCGGCTTCTCATCGGGGTTATTGGAAGGAACTTCAGCCATCGCATTCCTCTGCGTTCTCTGTGCTCTCTGTGGTGAGTCGCGTCACAACTTCACCAGCACATCCTCGCCCTCAATCTTAACCTCGTAGACATCCACCTTCGACTTCTGCGCGTGTGTCGCCGCTCCGGTCGTCACGTCAAACGCCCACGCATGAACCGGGCAGACCAGCTTGCAGCCTTCCACAATCCCCCGCCCCAGCGGCCCTCCGCGATGCGGGCAGACATTATTCATGGCTGAAATCACGCCGCCGGAGTTGGCAATGCACAACACCACCGCCCCGCACGCAACCTCGCGAGCTCCCCCTGGAGGAGGAAGCTCGGAAACCCGCATCACTCGCTGAAACTCAACCACAAAATTGTGCCGGACGGCCTTTAGCCATCCGCTTTTTAGCCGACTGGACCTGACCGGACTCTAACCGCCGCTAATACTTCACGATCTTCGCAAACGAAGTCGGATCCAGACTCGCCCCGCCCACCAGCGCGCCATCGATATCCGGCTCCGCCATCAGCGCCGAAGCATTCTCCGGCTTCACGCTGCCGCCGTACAAAATCCGCATTGCCTGCGCCGCCGGCTCGCCCAGGACCTCGGCAATTTCCTTGCGAACGATCGCATGAGCCGCAGCCGCCATATCCGGAGTCGCGGTCTTGCCCGTCCCAATCGCCCACACCGGCTCATAGGCGATCACAATCGACGCGGCCTGCTCCGCCGTCACGCCCGCAAATCCCTTGCGGACCTGCCGCAGCAGAACCTCTTCCGTTTTGCCGCTCTCGCGCTCGGCCAGCACCTCGCCGATGCACACAATCGGCTTCAGTTCATGCTTCAGCGCCGCCAGCAGCTTCTTGTTCACCGTCTCGTCGGTCTCGCCAAAATACCGCCGCCGCTCGGAGTGCCCCAGAATCACATGCGTCGCCCCAATCGCCTTCAGCATCAGCGGAGAAGTCTCGCCCGTAAACGCGCCCTCGTCAGCAAAATACATATTCTGGCCACCCACCGCCACATTCGACCCCGTTGTGGCGGCAATCACGACCGAAAGCGAGGTGTCCGAAGGACAAACCACAATCTCATCCCGGTCATGGCCCACCACCAGAGGCAGAAACCCCGCAACAAACTCCTGCGCCTGCGCCGGAGTCTTATACATCTTCCAATTCGCTGCAATAACTTTTTTACGTGACATTCTTCTGAATTCCTCGTGGGTTGCTGTTATTAAAAAACTCAGTTATAGAATATTGGCGCGGGCTTAGGGTTGCGCTCGGAACGATGAAAATTACTCTACATCTTAGGTTAGCAGTTCTGATCCTTGTTTTGAGCGCCACATCGTGTTGTTTCCCGCAAACTCCGCGCACGAAACAAGCAGAAAGTGCCAAGCTTTTTCGTCCAGGCCGTATACGCACGCTATGGCCCCACCGGCGATCCAGCCAATTTATTCGAGGACAATGCTAGTGAGGCCTTTGATCCTTCCCTGATTGCACTCGCAAGAGCTGATATGAAGGCGGCAAGGCCCGGATACGTTGGAGCGCTGGACTATGATCCCGTTTGCAACTGCCAGGATTCAGACGACACTTTCCCAGACTTAAAAATCACGATTCAGCCGGTGGACGGAAACCGCGCAACGGCGACCGTGACATTTCCCGGTTACAACGGTGACCCAAACAAGATCGCGCTCACGCTCCTGAAGGAAAAAGGTCGTTGGCTCATCTTCAATATCGAAGATCTTTCAGGACCCGGTCCACACACCGACTTGCGAACCATGTTGAAGGCCGACATCCAAAAGCTCTCATCAAAACAGAAATAGCTTGGCGTGTCTACTTATTCGTCAGCGCCTCAACCCCAGGCAGCTTCTTCCCTTCCAGAAACTCCAAACTCGCCCCGCCGCCGGTTGAAATATGCGTGATCTGCTCCGCCACGCCGGCCTTCTTCACCGCCGATACAGAATCCCCGCCCCCCACGATCGACGTCGCGTCCTGGTTCGCAGCCACTGCCTTCGCGATCTTCGTCGTGCCTACAGCAAACGGGGTCAGCTCAAACACCCCCATCGGCCCGTTCCACACAATCGTTGAGGCCTCGCCGATCTCCTGCGCGAACAGCGCCACGGTCTTCGGCCCGATATCCAGCCCCATCCATTCCTCCGGAAACGGCCCATCGCCCTCGAACACCTGCGTCTTGGCGTCAGCGGCAAACTTATTCGCCAGCACATGGTCCACCGGAAGTAGAAACCGCACGCCCTTGGCCTCAGCCTTCGCTAGAGTCTCTTTGGCGAGACCAACCTTATCGGCCTCCAGCAGCGACTTCCCAATCTCCTGCCCCTTGGCCTTCAAAAAGGTGTAAGCCATACCGCCGCCAATTAAAATCGCGTCCACCTTCGTCAGCAGGTTGTCGATCACCTGAATCTTGTCTGAAACCTTCGCGCCGCCAAGAATCGCCACAAACGGCCGCCCCGGTTCCGTCAGCGCCTTGCCCATGTAGTTCAGCTCTTTTTCCATCAGCAGGCCGGCAGCCGATTGTTTTACATGGTGCGTGATTCCCTCCGTCGAGGCATGCGCCCGATGCGCACTGCCAAAAGCGTCGTTCACGTAGACATCGCACAACGAAGCCAGCTTGGCCGCAAACTTCGGGTCGTTCGCTTCCTCCTCCGGATGAAATCGCAGGTTCTCAAGCAGCAGCAACTGACCCGACTCAAGCTGCCGCGAAAGCTCCGTCGCCAGTTCGCCCACGCAGTCCGGAGCGAACGCCACGTTCACCTGCTCGCCCAGATGATGGTCGAGCAGCATCCGCAGACGATCCACCACCGGCCGCAGGCTGTACTTCGGGTTCACCTTCCCCTTGGGGCGCCCCAGGTGCGATGCCAGAATTACCTTCGCCTTGTGCCGCAGCGCGTAGTCGATTGTGGGCATCGTTTCCCGGATGCGCGTGTCGTCGGTAATCTCGCTGCCATCGTCGCTGAGCGGTACATTAAAATCCACGCGTATAAACACGCGCTTGTGAGCAAGGTCCAGGTCGCGAATCGATAGTTTTGCCATGTGTCCTCGAGGTACCTTCCTTAATCTTTTTCTTCAATAACGGCGTCGGCTTCCATCTCAATCCGCCATGCAGGATGCAACAACTTCGCCACCACGACCATCGTCGCCGCCGGACGGATCGCGCCGAAGAACTCCCCATGTGCGCGCCCGACCGCTTCCCAATCGTCCACATGCGTCAAATACATCCGCGTGCGGACTACATCTTCCATCCGCGCACCCGCCTTTTCCAGCGCCGCACGGATGATCTCCAGTGTATGCCGGGTCTGGGTCGCCGCGTCCGCCTCATCCGCGCCCACCGGCCCCGTGCCCGATACGTGAACCGTATTCCCCACGCGCACCGCGCGCGAAAATCCAATCACCGGCTCATAAGGAGAGCTTCCAGAAATATTCTGCCGCATATCCACGTTTTCCGGTAGAGGTTGACTGCAACCACAAAATCAGATTCCAGAACAGAACCAACTTCGCCGTACCTGAATTCAAATCAACTTAGCGCGTTCGAGTACAGAATTCGTCATCCCGGCCGAGGTCCGCGAAATAGAGAGACCTGCGCTCCCGTCTACGCGCACACCAACAAAACTTCAGCATCTAAACTCCACGCGCCGGACAAGCGAGAATACCTGCCCGGCGCGGGAAATAGTTTCAAGACAACTTCAGACTAAAGACCCTTCTTTACCAGCAACAGAATCAAATCGCGCACGCGGTTTGAATAGCCCCACTCGTTGTCATACCAGCTGATCACCTTCACCGACTTGCCCACCACCTTGGTCAGCGGAGCGTCCACGATCGACGACCGCGGGTCGCCCTTGAAGTCGCTCGACACAAGTTCTCCGGCCTCATAGCCCAAAATGCCCTTCAGCTCGCCATCGGCCGCCTTCTTGAAGGCCGCGTTCACCGCCTCCGCCGTCGCCGGCTTTTCGGGAATGAACGTCAGGTCCACCACTGAAACGTTCGGCGTCGGGACGCGCAGCGCAAACCCATCCAGCCTGCCATCCATCTCCGGAATCACCAGCTTCAGCGCCTTCGCCGCACCCGTCGAGCTGGGGATCAGGTTGATCGCCGCAGCCCTCGCACGGCGCAGGTCCTTGTGGGGAAAGTCGAGCAGCACCTGGTCGTTCGTGTAGCTGTGAATCGTCGTCATAATGCCCGACTCAATCCCGAACGTGTCATGCAGCACCTTCACCACCGGAGCCAGGCAGTTCGTCGTGCACGATGCATTCGAAACCACATGATGCTTTGCCGCGTCATACTTCTTCTCATTCACGCCCAGCGCAATCGTAATGTCCGCGTTGTTCGACGGAGCCGAAATAATGACCTTCTTCACTGATCCCTTCAGGTGAGCCTTGGCCAGGGTCGCATCCGTAAAGCGCCCGGTGGACTCGACGACGATCTGCGCGCCAACTGAGTTCCAGTCCAGCTTCGCGGGATCTTTTTCCGCGAATACCTTGATCGTCTTCCCGTCGACAGTAATCGAATCAGCGGTCGAGCTGATTTCGTTCTTCAGATTGCCCAGAATGGAGTCATACTTCAGCAGGTGGGCAAGCGTTGCCGGGCTCGTCAAATCATTGACGGCGACAAACTCAATCTCGGGGTTCCCGAGCGATGCGCGAAATACATTGCGTCCGATACGGCCGAAGCCATTGATTCCAACTTTCACAGCCATTGAGGCGTCTCTCCTTAGTAGTCTTGGTTTTGAGTCTTGAGTCTGGAAAATCTGTTTTCCCGTGGGGCTCGGTGAGGGGCGCGCCAGCCGCTACAACCCCCATGTAACGATGCTAGCACTGTAGTCAACAATTTTCTATCAACCTCAACGAAATCCCATCCGGTCACGACATCCCGATAGCAATCGCTGTGTCATCCTGAGCGCAGTTGACGCCGACAGGCGGCAACGAAGTCGAAGGACCTGCGGTTTGTCCAGGTAGCCACCACCTCTTTGTGTCCTCCATGTCCTCCCTAGTGAGTCGCTCTTCGGTGAGCCGCTCTTCTGCGAGCCACCAAATTCTCGCGCTGCTCAGAACGTCTCAGCCAGTTCCTCATTGCCACTCAACGCCGTATGTGTTACATCCGATATATGCGCGAATGGATGCGCGAAAAAATGAGACGACGTTCCAAGCGTGGCCCCAACGACTCGGAAGCCACAGGAAAGATAGGCCAGGAAATCCCCGCGAATCAGCCGGCTCCCCTGCGCCCCTCTTACGAAGCTGCTCCCGCGGAAAACAGCGCACCCCCGGCAGTCAGCAAAAACCCGGAGCCGGCAAAGCACCAGCCGGAAACACCCTCCTCTCTTCCGCTCTCGCCGGAAGCCGCCGCCAAGTTCGGCGCGCCCGCTTCCTCGGAGGCCGGAAGGCTCGAGGTCGAAACTCAGCCGGAATCGCCATCGGTTCCGCCCCCAGCACTCGAAGCCGCGGACCGCTCCAGCGGCCCCAAGGGCTACGTGGTGCTCGCCATCGGCCTGCCCGGGTCGGGCAAAACCACATGGTTCAAGCGCCGCGGAGTCAATCCGCTGTCTTCCGACATGCTGCGCGCCATCCTCTTTGACGACGTCGACGAGCAGCGCTACCAGGGTCTGGTCTTCTCCACCCTGCGCTCGCTGCTGAGGGCCCGTCTCATCGCCAAAATGCCCTGGAACTATGTGGACGCGACCAACCTCTCACCCCACGAACGCCGCCAATGGATCAAGATGGCCAAAAGCTTCGGCTACGAAGTGCAGGCCGTCTTTTTCGATGTCTCGCTGGAGATTTGTCTCGAGCGCAACCACAAACGTGAGCGCACCGTAGGCGACGAAGCCATGCAGAAGATGGCCGAACGCCTGCGCCCACCCAACTTCAAGGAAGGCTTCTCAAAGATCGTAGTGGTCCGAGTAAAAAATCCACACGCGGCGGAAGCGATTCCCGAAACCGTCTAGCGACGGAGCAATAGAATGAAAGGCCGGGTGGTTCGCCCGGCCTTTTCTTTTTTCTACGCATGCCTTCCGCCATCGAATTCCGCGAAGTCACCGTCACCGTGCAGAACCGCACCCTGCTCGACCGCATCTCCTTCACCATCGAAGAAGGAACCACCACCGCGGTCCTCGGGCGCAGCGGCTCCGGCAAAACCACCCTCCTGCGCACCGTCAACCGCATGGTCGAGCCTACCAGCGGAGACGTGCTCGTCAGCGGCCAGAGCATTCGCGCCGCCGATCCCATCCCGCTCCGCCGCGGCATCGGCTACGTCATTCAGGAAACCGGCCTCTTCCCCCACTTCACCGTCGCCCGCAACGCCGCTCTCGTCCCGGAGATCGAAGGCCGTCCCCGCGCTGAACGTAAGAAGCGAAGCCAGGCATTGCTCCAATCCGTAGGACTCGACCCGGAAACTTACGCCAAACGCTACCCGCGCCAACTCTCCGGAGGCCAGCGCCAAAGGGTCGGCCTCGCCCGAGCCCTCGCCGGCGACCCTGGAATCCTACTCATGGACGAGCCCTTCGGCGCGCTCGACCCGCTCACCCGCGCCGAAATGCAGGACATGCTCCGCGATCTCCTTGAGCGCCTCAAAAAAACCGTGCTCCTCGTCACGCACGATCTCGACGAAGCCCTTTACCTCGCCGACCACATCGCCCTCCTCTCCGAAGGCAGGCTTGCCGCCCATCTCCGGGCCGAAGACTTCCTCGCCTCAACCCACCCCGAAGTCCAGTCCTACGTCCGAGCCTTTCATCGTGGAATCAAGCGCGAAGCCGGCGCGAGCTCCCGCGAAAAATTCGGCGCCCAACCATGAGCAATTTCCTCTCACAATACGGAGGCGAAATCGCCACCCTCACCGTCGAGCACATCTGGCTCACCGCCATCGCCATGCTCATCGCCACCGGCATCAGCCTTCCCGTCGGCATCTGGCTCACTCGCGCCCCGCGCTGGTCCGGGCCCATCATCACCATCGCCAACGTGCTTGAAACCATCCCCTCGCTGGCCATGTTCGGCTTCCTGCTGCCGCTTCCGTGGCTCGGCGAGCGGGCCGCGCGCATTGCCATCGCCGCGCTCACCGCCTACGCCCTGCTGCCCATCCTGCGCAACACCTACGCCGGAATCCGCGGCATCGACCCCGCCGTCCTCGAAGTCGCGCGCGCCCTCGGCATGACCGGCACGCAGCGCCTCTTCAAGGTCGAGCTGCCCCTCGCCGCCTCCTTCATCCTCGCCGGACTCCGCACCGCCACCGTCACCTGCGTCGGCATCGCCACCATCGCCGCCGCCGTCGGAGCCGGTGGCCTCGGCGAGCTCATCTTCCGCGGCGTCGCCTCCATCGACAACCGCCTCATCCTCGCCGGAGCCATCCCCGCCGCGCTACTGGCCCTCGCCGCCGACGGCCTCCTCGCCCTCCTCGAACACCGCCTCAAGGTACGCAAACAATGAAGCGTTGTATCGTAAATGGAAAAAGGTGATGCCAACGTGCTTCTCTGGGTCCGCATGTTCACTCTGCCGATAGCAGTGCTAGTTGCGATACTGGTTTATCTCTTTCAGAAAAATCGCCCTGAGCTTCGCCGCATTACCGCGTGGGCAACAATAACCTCTGGCTTCGCATCACCGGCCATTGGGTTGTGGGGTGAAGTTCATATTGACAAGCTGTGGGCGCGTTCCGCGCTCGATTATGGGTTCGAGACCGACGCCTTGTTTGTATCCGTGGTGGCAGCTCTTTTAGCATTCATATGGTTTGTAAGATCGCGCCGATGGTATTCAATTGCCGTGTTTGCCGTTTCGTCATTAATGTTTGTCATCTGGTTAATGATTTGCGCAACCCTCTGAGATGAATGTTCATTTCAACGCGGTCCTAAGTGTCACGCTTATACTCACCCTCACCTCCTGCGCCCCGCCGCGCCCCAACCACCCCATCATTGGAGCCAAAAATTTCACCGAACAGGTCATTCTCGGCGAGTTGCTCGCCCAGGAAATCGAAGCCAAGTCCCACCTCCACGTCGAGCGCCGCTTCTTCCTCGCCGGCTCCTACATCTGCAACCAGTCCCTCATCTCCGGACGCATCGACGCCTATGTCGAGTACACCGGAACCGCGCTCACCGCCATCCTGAAGCAACCGCTCCCGGATTCGAAAAACGGGCGCAATCCGCAGCAGGTTCTCGACACCGTACGCCGCCTCTACCAGTCGAAATACAAGGTCACCGTCGGCCCGCCGCTCGGCTTCAACAACTCCTTCGCCATGGTTATTCGAGGAGACGACGCCCGCCGCCTGCACCTGACCACGCTCAGCCAGGCCGCACAATACACCCCCCGCTGGAAACTCGGCGTCGGCTACGAATTTGAGCAGCGCCCCGACGGCTTGCACGGCCTCGAAGCCGCTTATGGCCTCAAATTCGACGGCCCGCCGCGAACCATGGACCTCGGCCTTCTCTACCGCGCCCTCAACGCGCACCAGGTTGATATGGTCGCCGGCAACACCACCGACGGGCCCATCCAGGCCTTCGGCCTGACCATCCTTCGGGACGACAAGTACTACTTCCCGCCCTACCAGGCCGTGCCTCTCGTGCGCGATGCGGCTCTCAAGCGCTGGCCGCAAATTCAGCTCGCCCTCAACGCCCTCGCCGGACAAGTCACCGCCGACGACATGCGAGCCATGAACGAAGCCGTCGACGGCCAGCACCGCAGCCCCGCCGAGGTCGTGCGAGAATTTCGAAAGAGAAAGGGATTGTAAACATGACCACCCCAGCAGCGCCACGGCCCGAGCCAACACCCCAGCCCGAACCCTGGCTCCGCGGAACCCACTCCGAGCTTCCCGCCGTCCTCCGCGCCGTCCTGCACGCCTTCGAGCTCGCGCAGGAAGACGTGCACAAGTGGACGCCCTACCTCAGCGAAGCCGAGCTTCACGCCTCGCCCCACGGGCTCACGCCCATCGCCTTCCACCTGCGCCACATTCCCGGAAGCCTCGACCGCCTGCTCACCTACGCCGACGGCCACCAGCTCTCCGCCGATCAAATCGCGACGATGAAAAGGGAATCCGAACCGGGAGCGACACGCGACGAATTATTCGCCACCTTCAACAGCGGCCTGGCCGCCGCAAGCCGCCGGGTCCGCGCCTTCGCCACAGCCGACCTCGAGCAGCCCCGCGCCGTTGGACGCAAGCAACTCCCCACCACCATCGGCGGCCTGCTCGTCCACTTGGCCGACCACACCCAGCGCCACACCGGACAAATCGTCACCACCGCCAAGCTCCTCAAAGCCACACACGTCGACCAGAAACCCGGCGGCATCCACGGCCTAACCTAAAGTCGCCGCACCAGCAGGATCGTCTGATCATCCACCTGCTTGCCAAACCCGTTCGCCGCCTCCAGAATCTTCCCCGCCAGCTCCGGCAGCGGCGCCGTTGCACGCTCGCCAATCGTCCGCTCCAGCCGCTCCACTCCAAACTCCTCCTCGCTCTTGCCACAAACCTCCAGAATCCCGTCCGTCGCCACCACCAGCAAATCGCCCCGCGCCATTTCCAGTTGATTCCCGCCAAATTCCGGCACCGGCAGCAGCCCCAGCGGAAACTGCGATTCCTCCATCTTCGACAGCGCCAACCCCTCCGCGTGCCAGTGCAGAATTGGCGGGCTCGCCGCCATCGCATAAAACACGCTCCCGTCCGCGCCCAGCCGGAACGCCGTGAACGTCGCATACATGTGCGCCTCTTTCACTCCCGGCAGCACCGCATTCAGCCGCCCCAGCAGCGCCGGCAGCGTCCTGCTCGGCCCGCTCTCGTCCGCGCCGAGCAGCGCCGTGCGCGCCGCCGCTTTCAGCATTCCCATCAGAATCCCCGCCTGCAACCCGTGCCCCGCAATGTCGCCCATGTACGCGATCGCGGCCCCGCTCGGCAATTCGAGGGCATCCACCAGGTCGCCGCCCACCTTCTCGCTCGGCTTGGAAATCCCGTACACCTCGAACAGCGCCGTGCGCACCGTGAACGGAGGCACCAGCGTCTGCTGAATCCCATGCGCCAACTCCAGCTCGTTGCGCAGCTTGAACGACTCCTTGCCCTCGCGCCGGATGAACGTCACAAACAATACATACGACAAGAGGATCACCACCACGGTTCCCGTCGCGCTGAAACGGATACCCGCCTCTCCGCCAACCGGCTGAAGAGATAAAATCTGCGTCAGCCAGTCTTCCGTGGCGCTCACAATCCACGCACTCGCAACCGAAAATACAATTGGAATTAGCAGAAAGATCATCGGCAGCCGTGCCAGCACGATAATCCATAACGCCGCCACGAGTCCGCTCTGCAGCACGCCCACCACCACGACGAGGTAAGGCGTGCGACCGCCGCCCATCAGGTCTCCGTAAAACCCGAAGGTCGAGAACAGCATGAAGACAGCGAGGAAAAGCGGCCACAGCCTCGAAAGCGGGATGGACTGGAATTGCCTCCAGCCCGAAGGCCGGCGAAGATACCAGGGAGTGTGCGTACTCGAAGCCATTGCCAGCAAAGATAGCAGAACGGGTACAGCTTGCGTTGGTCCGCGTTACTGCCAAACCATGATGCACCGCTGCACCCCGGCGACCACCATCTTCGCGAGAAGCCCCTCAAAAGCCAGCGAAACAGCGAGAGGGCGCGAAGGACGCCTTTTGTCCTTCGTGCCCTCTCCCTACGCCCGTCCGGCAAGCCGGGGTCCCCGACACGCGGTCTTTGCGTGACGGGGTGGAAGGACCGCCCGCCCCACAGGCACCGCCGGAGGTGTTTTTGATTACAGGAACAGCGGAGCCAGCACCAGCGTCACCGTAGCCAGCAGCTTGATCAGCACGTGCAGCGACGGCCCGGCCGTGTCCTTGAACGGATCGCCGACCGTATCGCCCACCACGGCCGCCTTGTGCGCTTCCGACCGCTTGCCGCCGTGCATCCCGGATTCGATCAGCTTTTTCGCGTTGTCCCACGCACCGCCGCCGTTGTTCATCAGCATGGCCAGCATGATGCCGCTGATCGTACCCACCATCAGCAGCGCCGCCACCGACTCCGCCCCGCTCAGGTTCATCGGAACGCCGCGCAGAACCGGCCCGTCCATAATCATGGTCGTGTTGAACTCCGCGCCGAAGTGCCGGAAGATCAGCCCCACGCACAATGGCATGGCCACCACCAGCAGCCCCGGCAAAACCATCTCCTTCAGCGCCGCGCCTGTCACAATGCTCACGCACCGCCCGTAGTCCGGGTCCGAGGTGCCTTCCATGATCCCTGGGTTCTCGCGGAACTGCTCATGCACGTCCTGAATCACCGTCTGTGCCGCGCGGCCCACCGCCTTGATCGCCATCGATGAGAACAGGAACGTCAGCATCGCCCCCATCAGCGCGCCCACAAACACCGGAACAGACGCCAGGTTCACATTCGAGAAGCTCCACCCCACCGGCAGAATCCCGCCCGCATCCGCGATTCGCTGCTGCACAATGTCATGCACTGAGGCCAGATACGCCGAGAACAGCAGAAATGCCGCCAGCGCAGCCGATCCGATCGCGTAGCCTTTGGTCAGCGCCTTGGTCGTGTTGCCTGCCGCGTCCAGCTTGTCCGTCTTCGCGCGAATCGCGTCCGGCTGATTGCTCATTTCGATAATGCCGCCGGCATTGTCCGTAATCGGCCCGAAAGTGTCCATCGCCAGAATGTAGGCCGCCGAGGAAAGCATCCCCATCGTCGCGATCGCCGTTCCGTAAATGCCCTTCGCGTAGTTGGACACGTTGTGTACGTCCTGCAGCCCGAGCGTCCCGAAGTAGTAGCTCAGCAGCAGCGCCGCGCCGATTACAATCGACGGCAGCGCGGGCGTTTCCATCCCCACCGCCAGCCCCTGAATAATGTTGGTCGCCGGCCCGGTCAGCGAAGCCTTCGAAATATTCTGCACGGGGCGAAACCGCGTCTCCGTGTAGTACTCGGTGATCCGCACAAACAGGAACGACATCACAATGCCGCAGACGCCGCATCCCAGCAGCCACCAGCGCGCACCCAGCATGTAGTACACCGCCGCCGCAAAGCCCGCCAGCGCCAGAATCGTCGTGACGTAATAGCCCCGGTTCAGCGCGTGCATCGGGTCTTCGTCTTCCCTCGCCCGCACAATTGCCACGCCGATCGTGCTCGCAATAATGTTGATCGCCTGCACGATCAGCGGAAACAGAATGCCCCGCAACCCAAACACCGGATAGAGCGCCGCGCCCAGAATCATCGCGCCCACGTTCTCCGCTGCCGACGACTCAAAAATATCCGCGCCGCGACCCGCGCAGTCGCCCACATTGTCGCCCACCAGGTCCGCAATCACCGCCGGGTTCCGCGGATCGTCCTCCGGAATCCCCGCTTCGACCTTGCCCACCAGGTCCGCGCCCACATCGGCGGCCTTCGTGTAGATACCTCCGCCAAGCTGTGCGAACAGCGCCACCAGCGACGCTCCAAAGCCAAACCCGACCAGCTCATACGGAACCTGCTCCGGGTTCTTCAGCCCGCCAAACCACAGGAACAGCAACCCCACGCCCAGCAGCGAAAGCGCGCCGACCACCAGTCCCGTTACCGCGCCGCCCCTCAGCGAGATCTGCAACGCCCGGCCCATGCTGGTACGCGCCGCCGCCGCCGTCCGGATATTCGTCCGGATCGAAACCCACATCCCCGTCCGCCCCGACAGCGCCGAGCACAGTGCCCCGAACAGAAAGCTGATCACAACCTTGTTGGCATACTGCGAGGTGAAAGGAGAAAGGCGATACCCGACATAAAGCATGATCGCCAGCACAATCGCAATCACCGCAATCGTGCCGTACTGCCGCTTCATGAACGCTTCCGCACCCTGCCGGATGGCGTTCGAGATCTTCTGCATCTCCGCCGATCCCGTGTCCCCGGCCAACACGTGCCGCGCGAACCCAAACGCCGCAATCAGCCCCAGCACCCCGATTCCCAGCGCAATCCACAGATACACACTCGCATCAATTGCCGCGACGCCGCCATTCGCTTGCCACGCCAACACTGCCGCGGAAGAAAAACACACCATTCAAAAGCCTCCATCAAAAATAAGAGCCGTTCCTGCCAGCCTCGCGCCGCACCCCGGCGCAAAGCGCAAACTTACACAAAACGCGCTATTAAAGCACGCGGAAGAAGCCGTGGTCAATCGAAAGAACCGGACGAGCGCAATCGCTCAGCTCCGACAAGGAAAAACCGTTAGATGCCACATAGGAAAGCAGAGTCTAAGACATTCAACAGACAATCGGCAACCCCGCCCCGCAACTGCTATGCTGGTTGCCATACATCCAACCCCTCCCCGGAAAGGCGGCCTGGAATGGTCATCACCGCTCCCCGCTTCTCTCGCGTGTATCTGGCCCTGGTCGCCATCGCGGCGTCCCTTGCGCTCGCTCTGCCCGCCTGCGCCAACACCCTCACCGTGCAGAATCCCGGCACCGGCGTCACCCAGCTCGGCGGAACATGGCAGTTCCATCTGGGAGACAACCTCGCCTGGGCCAATCCCGCCCTCGACGACTCCCACTGGGAGCCGATCAGTGCCGACAAACCGTGGGGCGCGCAAACCCATCCCTCTTACACTGGATTCGCCTGGTACCGCCGCCACATCACCATCGACAACTCCGGCTCGGAGGCGACCAAAAACCTCGCCGTCCTCATCCCGCCCGTCGATGACGTCTACGACCTCTACTGGAACGGCAAGAAAATCGGCAGCTACGGAGCCATGCCGCCCCACGCCAACTGGTGGCAGGTCGGCCACAGCGCCGTCTACAAGCTCCCGCCGTCGCCCGAAACCGGCGTTCTCGCTCTGCGCGTCTGGAAGGCCACCCTCTCCTCCGTCGATCCTTCGACAAACGGTGGCTTCGAAGCAGTTCCGCTGCTCGGCGATGCCGATGTTCTCGCCGCCCAGTCCAGGCTGCCGATGTATCGAAGGGACGAACACCGCCTGCCCGATCTGCTCATCTCAGCCGTCGTCCTCGTCGCCGGATTCCTGAGCTTCCTCCTCTTTTTCCGCGATCGAAAACAGGGCCTGTACCTGTGGCTCGCCATCTATCTCGTCGCTGGCGGCCTCATTGGCGTCCGGGATCTGTCCGCCTACAGTTTTGCCCTCACCTTCCGCTCTACCCAGCTCGTCACCCAGTTGCTGGAGTGCGCGCAGGACATCTCCATCTGGTTCATCCTGCTCTTTCTCTTCGGACTGGCGCGCGACCCTCGCTGGAAGCGCGCCACCGCCTGGCTGGTCTCGCTCTACCTCGCCGCGCAGATCATCGACATCGGCGCCATCTTTATCTGGTACAAAGGCTGGCCATCCCTGCCCTGGATCGATGCCGTCACCACCGCCGTCTATTCCATCACGCCTCTTTACGTCTTCGTCATCATCGGCTACGGCCTCACCCGCCGGAAGCAGCTCAGGCTATGGCCGCTCATTGCCGCCGCCTGCCTCAACGGCCTATATAATTGCGTCCTCAATCTCGTCGGGCAGGGTGTCCGCTTCACGCACTGGACGCTCAACGCTCGCATCCAGTCCATCGGTTTGCATGCCGGCGGCTTCTTCTTCGGAATCGCCTTCATCCTCAACACCCTGCTTTTCCTCGCCCTCATCTTCACCATCGCCCGCGAGCAGTTCCTCGAACGGGAGCGCCAGTCCCGCATGGAACTCGAACTGAAATCCGCGCAGGAAGTCCAGAAGGTCCTCGTTCCCGAAACCACCCCCGCCATCCCCGGTTTTGCCATCGCCAGCATCTACCGCCCCGCCGAAGAAGTCGGCGGCGATTTCTTCCAGGTCATTCCCCTCGCCAACGGCTCCGCCCTCGTCATCCTCGGCGACGTCAGTGGCAAGGGCCTCAAGGCCGCCATGACCGTCTCGCTCATCGTCGGAACCCTCCGCACCCTCGTCGACTACACCCAGAGCCCCTCTGAAATTCTCTCTCGCCTCAACCGCCGCCTCATCGGACGCACCGACGGCGGCTTTGTCACCTGCCTCGCCGCGCGCGTCGACGCCGACGGCTCCGTCGCCCTCGCCAATGCTGGCCATCTCTCCCCGTTCCACAACGCCGACGAGATGCCGGTCACCAGCTCTCTGCCGCTCGGCCTCGCGCCCGACGCGAAGTACGAGGAAGCCAACTTCCGCCTCCGCGAAAACGACTCCCTCACCTTCTACACCGACGGCGTCGTCGAAGCCCAGAACCAGTCCGGCGAGCTCTTCGGCTTTGAGCGGGTTGCCGCTCTCGCCGCATCCAATCCAACTGTGGAAGAGATTGTTGAAACCGCCCGCGCGTTCGGGCAAAAGGACGACATCACCGTGCTGCGTCTGGTGCGCCTGCCGCAAACAGCCCCTGCCCACACCGCCACCATCCGCATGGCCACCCAGATCGCCGGAGCATGATTAAAGGAGTCCTGTCCGCGCAACCCCTCGCGGCTGTACAATCTGATGTTCTTTCCGGTAAGAAAGAACGAGCAGGTTTCTAATTCCGGAGGAGATTGGCTTCATGGCCCACAGCGTAGTCGCAGAACCGGGCAGCACAAAAACCGCAGCCGCCCTCGCTCCCGAGCGCCTTATCGAAATCTACCGGCTCATGTATCTCTCCCGGCGTGTCGACGACCGCGAGATCATCCTCAAGCACCAGCAGAAAACCTTCTTCCAGATTTCCGGCGCGGGTCACGAAGCTCTGCTCGTCGCCGCCGGTCTCACCCTCAAGCCCGGATACGATTGGTTCTTCCCCTACTACCGCGACCGCGGCCTGGTCCTCGCCCTCGGCGTTACGCCCGAGGCCATGTTGCTCGAAGCCGTGGGCGCAGCCTCCGACCCCGCCAGCGGCGGCCGCCAGATGCCTTCCCACTGGAGCAGCACGGAACGACACATCGTCTCCGGCTCCTCCGCCGTATCCACGCAATGCCTCCACGCCGTGGGCTGCGCCGAGGCCGGACGCTATTTCTCCCGCCACCCCGAAGCCGCCGAAAAGCACGAAGGCGACTACCGCCAGTGGCGTGACGTTCAGTTCCACGGCGATGAAGTCGTCTACATCTCGCTCGGCGACGGCTCAACCTCCCAGGGCGAGTTCTGGGAATCCCTCAACACCGCCAGCAACGAAAAGCTTCCCGTCATCTTCGTCGTCGAAGACAACGGCTACGCCATCTCCGTCCCGGTCGAGGTCAACACGCCCGGCGGCAGCATCTCCAGGCTCGTCCACAATTTTCCAAATCTGCACATAGCCGAAATCGACGGAACCGATATCGCAGAATCCCTCCGCGCCTTTGAAGAAGCCGCCGCCCACTGCCGCGCCGGCAATGGCCCCGCGCTCGTCCACGGTCACGTCACCCGCCCCTATTCGCATTCGCTCTCCGACGACGACAAGCTCTACCGCCCCGAAGCCGAGCGCCACGCCGATGCCCTCCGCGATCCGCTCTCGAAAACGCAGATGCTCCTGCTCCGCGAAGGCGTCCTCGACGCCGAAGGCATCAACCGCCTCGAAAAGAAGGTCGATGAGGAAGTCCGCCACGCCGCCGACCATGCCCTGCGCGCCGCCCCGCCGTCGCCGGAAAAAGTGAAAATCCTCAAGCACGTCTACTCCGAACACTACGACCCCACACGCTCCGAGTTGCAGACCGCTCCCGCGCCGCCTGCCGAAAAAGCGCAGGAGCGCACCATGGCCGACCTCATCAACCTTTGCCTCAAGGACGAAATGCGCCGCGACCCGCGCATCCTCGTCTTCGGCGAAGACGTCGCCGACTGCTCCCGCGAAGAATATCTGTCCGAAGGCCAGGTCAAAGGCAAGGGCGGCGTCTTCAAGCTCACCTCCGGCCTCCAGTCCGAGTTCGGAGCCGACCGCGTCTTCAACTCCCCGCTCGCCGAGGCCAACATCGTCGGCCGCGCCGTCGGCATGGCCGTGCGCGGAATCAAGCCGGTCGTCGAAATCCAGTTCTTCGACTACATCTGGCCCGCCATGCACCAGCTGCGCAACGAGCTGCCCCTCATGCGCTGGCGCTCCAGCGGAACCTGGGCCTCGCCCGCTGTCATCCGCGTTCCCATCGGCGGCTATCTCGGTGGGGGCTCCATCTACCACTCGCAGTCCGGCGAAAGCCTCTTCACCCACACACCCGGCATGCGCGTCGTCTTCCCCTCCAACGCGCTCGACGCCAACGGGCTGCTGCGCACCGCCATCCGCTGCGACGACCCCGTCATGTTTTTCGAGCACAAAAATCTCTATCGCGGATTCTACGGACGCGCCTTCTATCCCGGCCCCGACTACATGGTTCCCTTCGGCAAAGCCGCCAAGGTCCGCAAAGGCAGCGACCTCACCATCGTCACCTACGGAGCCCTCATTCCCCGCGCCCTTCAGGCCGCCGACAAGGCCCACCGCGAGCACGGCATCGAAACCGAAATCCTCGACCTCCGCACCCTCAGCCCGTATGATTTTGAAGCCATCGCCGAGTCCGTCCGCAAGACCAGCCGCGTCCTCGTCGCGCATGAGGACATGTTGAGCTGGGGCTACGGCGCCGAAATCGCCGCCCGCATCGCCGACGAGCTCTTCCACGACCTCGACGCGCCCGTAAAGCGCCTCGCCGCCATGGACACCTTCGTCGCCTACCATCCCAGTTTGGAAGACGTAATCCTCCCCCAGACCGACGATGTCTACGAAGCCATCCTCGACCTGAAAAAGTTTTAAATTATAAAAACGATGTGATCCTGAGCTATCAGCGGCGACCGTCCGAGGGATGAAGGAGCATGACACATACGACAGTGCTTGCGAAATGCTTGGTGCTATTCCTCACAGCTCAGGTAGGCCGCGGTATAACTCCCGCTCAGAAGCATCAGCCCGATTTTTCGCTGACGATCTCGACCGGGGAAGAAACCGCTAGGGCGCAAGGAAAGCAAACATATGTCGGGGTCAACGTGACGGAGAAGAATACGTCTCCTCACACCATCAACATCGGACGCCCCGCGAATCCAGCCGACTGGTATCAGATGGCCGTCCTGTTTGACGGCAGCCCGGCCCCTTTTACCAACTTTTATAAGCAGCTTCATCAAAAGCGCGATCCCAATGCCCCAATCATTGCCGATAGTTTTCTCGGCACACTACAGCCCGGGAAATCGCGAAACTTCGGCGTGGCATTGTCCGCTTACCTTGATTTCAGCAATCCGGGAACATACGAAATTACCTTTTCAAGAGGCACGAATCCTGGACAACCCGACAATGTTGATGTCAAGTCCAACACCATCACCATAACCGTGCTCCCGGCGAACAACCCGCCGCCTGCGCAATAATAGGATCGCCGCCTTTGAATGGAGAAGGGATGCGATTTCTGCCTGGACTGCTCATGCTCGGAGTTGCCGCCGCTGCATTCCCGCAGGCATCACAGCAACCCTTCACGCTCGCTCTCAGCGCGGTCAAGCCGCAGGTAATCGCCGGTGCTCCGGTTGAGATCAGGATCACAATGACAAACACTTCTGACCGCCAAATAGACTGTCCTGGCTGGTGGAGTAATGGGGTGGACCGAGCCTATGAGTATCGTGTGCTTGATCAAAACGGCCAAGCCGCCCCAAGAATCGTCAGAAAACATCCGGAGATAGGGGAAGAGATTCGGCCGGCACCATGCGTCGTTAAGCCAGGAAAGACCTCAAAACCTTCCGGGGCGATGGTCGGTCGCCTGTTCGATTTCAGCCATCCGGGCGAATACACGATTCAAGTCTCACGGCACGTGTCCCCAGGCCCAAAAAGCGAAGCCGTCAAATCCAACACCATCACCATAACCGTGCTCCCGGCGAACAACCCGCCTTAAGCCGCCGTTTGATAGCGGTGAATTCAGGGAATAGCACCGAAGATTTCGTCCTCCTGAACCACCTCTTCGATATGTCTAATCCTGGGGAATACACTGTGCTTGTCAGAACGGAACTACCCCTTTCCGGCGCGAATAAGCCGCACTGCGTCTCCTCGAACAGGCTTATTATTACGGTGACCCAGGATTAGGCCGACGCCCAGTATCTCCCTCGCGAAATCCAACACCATCACCATAACCGTGCTTCCGGCGAACAACCCGCCACCTGCGCAATAATGAGGACGTTACCATTCAAAGTGGAGGACGGATGCGAATCTTATTTGGCCTGTCCCTGCTCACAGCCATTTCCGTCACAACCTTCGGCCAGTCCGTGGTTTCTCCACAGACTGCTGGATTCAAACTCGAAATCATGGCTAACCATAAACAGGGTCGGCCCCGGCAGTGGGATTTTTCGAATACTGCCGAGAAGACCGTTGGCCTAGGCTCTACGGTGGTGGTGGCAATTCGAAAGACAAATACGTCGGATCGCGAGATCAACAAGAAGTCTGACAGCGGCTGGCTGTGGGAGGTGCGTGACAGCAGCGGCAATCCGGTCGGACCAAATAAATCATACAAATGGAATGGCATAATAAACGTTCATGATGCAATGAGAAACGGCACGAAGGATAGTGTGTTGCAACCCGGAGAAAGCATGCTCAATCAGGGTACATTGAGCAACGGATTTGATCTAAGTCAGCCCGGAACATATACCTTTCAAGTAGCCCAGCATGTTTCGGACGATCCCAAATCGCCCGTCGTCAAGTCCAACACCATCACCATAACCGTGCTCCCGGCGGACAACCCGCCGCCTGCGCAACAATAAGGCCGTTACAATTCAAAGTGGAGGACGGATGCGAATCTTATTTGGCCTGTCCCTGCTCACAGCCATTTCCGTCACAACCTTCGGCCAGTCCGTGGTTTCTCCACAGACTGCTGGATTCACCCTCCAGATCACTGCGAACCATGAGAAGGGCCATTCCTTACAATGGGATTTTGCAAATACACCTGACAAAACGCTACAGACCGGCACATCGGTTGTAATTGCGACCCGCAAAACAAATATTTCGAACCGCAAAATAATGAAAGTTGTGACCCCAGGCTGGCTTTGGGATGTGCGCGATAGCAGTGGCAACCCGGCCGGCCCGAGCAAATTGCGCAACCCGGGCGGATGGATCATTAGCGGGGGTCCGGGCTTCAAGGTTGGTTCGCAGGAAATGTTTCTTCAACCGGGGCAGTCTGCAATCCACTGGGGTGACCTGAGCAGAGGATTCGATCTAAGCCAACCTGGAACGTACACTTTTCAAGTTTGCCAACACGTCTCGGATGACCCAAGCTCCCCGGTTGTCCAATCCAATATCATTACCATAACTTTGCTCGCCGCAAATACTCCCGGGAGGACAGGTGGTAGCACTTCGTTATCTCCCAACGCTTCAGAAGCCATACCGTCCTTGACAACTCCTCCACAGCCCAGCATCATCAATCGCGAAACCTCCACGGCGCCCACACGCTCAACAGAGTACACCGCTCGTAACTCATCCGTAAAAAAGCCCAAACCCGCCTTCACGCTCGCCATTGAAGAAGACAAAGTCGCAGCGCAGCTCAATCCTTCTACCCACACCGTGCTGGTCACATTCGCTAACATATCGCCGCGATTTCTCATGGACCGGTTCCATCCGGAGTCGAAAAACATGTACAACATGGTCGTGTTGCGCGACGGCGTCCCCGTACCCGAAACCGACGCCATGAAGGCTCTCGCGCAATACCGGAAAGCCGACCGCAATCCCACAATCCCGCATCCCCTCGTGCTCAAGCCTGGACAGGCCCTCACCACCAGCCTCGATGTCAGCGACTACTACGATATGTCGCGTCCCGGCGCCTATCAGGTCACCGTCACGCGGCAATCGCAACCACTCAACCTCGCCTACAGCACTCTGGTCCGCTCCAATACCACCGCAATGATTGTTTCTCCGGATGCGTCCGCTTCGGCCAGCCTTCACCCCCTGCAGAGGCCGCAGCCGCGCTTCGATCTCGACATCTCGGCGGAAGACGAATACGCGCCGCCGCCCCCGGAAATGATTCGCGTGGAAATGGGCAACATCTCAGCCGGGGTCATCCGTATCGCCAAATGCTGGCCATTCATGGGCATGTACGACCTAGTGGTCACACGCGACGGCCAGCCTGTTCCGAAAACGGGGGAAATGCGCAGACTCGAGGTAAGTCGCGCCGCCGTGACCTGCCCCGGCAACGACACCCTCATCGAAATCAAACCCGGCGGCTCTTACGCGGAAGACATCCCCATCGGCAACTTCTACAACGTATCGGATCCCGGCGTGTATCAGGTTTATGTAACTCGCGAAACCTACCCGTGGGATCCCTCAAAAAGCGTCTCAGTCGAGTCCAACACCCTCAGTTTCCAGGTGCCCAGTTCTCAGGCGCCGTAGAATCTTCCAACTGGCTAGCCGGAACCCGGACGACCACCCTACCCGCAAACACACTCTTCCCGCCCGCAATACGAGCAGCAGGAGCACGACCCGCCGGCAATCGAAGGAATCACCAGAACCTCGTCCCCATCCTTGAACGCATACTTCTCGTTGCCCAGAAACCGAATGTCCTCGTCGTTCACATAGAAATTGATGAATCGCCGCACCTGCCCCTGCTCGTCCCTGAGGTGCGGACGCAGCGCCGGAAAGCTGTTCTCGATATCAGCAATCAGCTCCGGCAGGTTGTGCGCGCCGGATTCAAGCTCGCGCTTGCCTTCGGTGTGTTTCTGAAATGCATTGGGCAGTAAAACTTTAACGGACATGGACTCCTCCAGCTACAAGTTCACGTTCTTCCTTCTGTTCTTCCACGTAGGCCTCAAAATCGCTCAGTCGCGGACGTATAGCGCGCGTGTCCTCGTAAACCCCGGCCAGCGCGTCGGTCGTCTTCAGCCCGTTGCCCGTAATGCAGGCGACGGTCAGCTCATCCGGCTTGATGCGCCCGTGCGCGTACAGTCGAGCCGTAACGGCGGTCGTCACGCCGCCTGCGGTTTCGGTAAACACGCCTTCGGCCTCCGCCAGTTCCTGAATCGCCGACACGAGCTCCACATCGGAAACGTCCTCCGCCCAGCCGCCGCTCTCGCGGATGCAACGCGCAGCATAGGGTCCGTCCGCCGGATTGCCAATCGCCAGCGAGCGCGCAATCGTCGACGGGCGCTGTGGCTCAATGTTCTCCGTCCCCGCCTTCACCGCCGTCGTAATCGGTGAGCAGCCCGTAGCCTGCGCTCCAAAGAAGCGCACTTCCTTCTCCTCCACCAGGCCCAGCGCAATCAGCTCCTTGAATGCCTTGCGGATCTTCGTAATCAGCGACCCGCCCGCCATCGGAACCACCACGTTGTCCGGCAGCCGCCAACCCAGTTGCTCCGCAATTTCAAAGCCCACCGTCTTCGAACCCTCAGCATAATAGGGCCGCAGGTTCACGTTCACAAATCCCCAGTTGAACCGCTCCGCGATCTGCGAGGACAGTCGGTTCACGTGGTCGTAATTGCCGTCAATACGGACCAGTGTCGCTCCGTAAACTTCAGTGTTCAGAATTTTGGCGGGTTCAAGATCGGCGGGAACAAGGATGTAGGTTTTCAGCCCGAGGCGCGCGGCTTGCGCGGCAACGGCATTGGCAAGGTTTCCGGTTGACGAACACCCCACCGTGTCAAACCCGAAAATCTGCGCATTCGCCAGCGCCACGGATACCACGCGGTCCTTGAAGCTCAGCGTCGGCAGGCAAACCGCGTCATTCTTGAGGTAAAGATTGTTCGCGCCAATCCGACGGCCCAGCCGCGGAGCCTTCAGCAGCGGAGTCCATCCGGCGGGCGTCGGAGCGACGTAGTCCTCCGGGACCGGCAGCAGCGCCTGATACCGCCACATGCTGGAGGGGCCTTTCGCAATCGCCTCGCGTGTAAAGGTGCGGCGGGCGGCGTCGAGGTCACACTGGACCTCCAGAGGAGAAAAACACGCCTCGCAGATGGAAAGCGGGGCGTTCGCGCACGTCTTTCCGCATTCCCGGCATCGCAATTCGTAAGCAACAGCCATTCGGTCCCTCAATTCACGAGGGGCGTCGGGGTACAAATGCACGGGCGCGTGTGACGTACTCTTCTTCGTGTTGCGGCGCTGCGACTACAAAAACTGGATTTGGCGAGATGCGATGTTGCGCTGCACCCCGAATCTCATGTTCCCCGCCTCCGTTTCCGGAATTAGGAGAGAGTTGACACCGCTGTCTTAGATTGCCTAAGCCGGTTGTCGTGGCGTCACCGGGCCCGTCCCTCAGCCACTCTTCATAAGATTCAGGCTCGCTCGGTAAGAGCAAACTTGAATACTTAGTTTGTAGCATAGGTAGGTTGCCGATGCAAGAGTCAGGGGTTCCAGGTGGTGGGTCGGTTTGGAGCTTTCCGAGTCCCGATCCGAGCTCCCATCTGGCACCCAAGCACGCAACCGCCCATAATAACCGTATGCCGAACCTTGTACAGATCGGGGTGCGACCCGAAGTTGCTGCCGCCTGCACTCCCAAAGCTCGCTCAACAACTGTCTATTGGCTTCAGAGCATCACGCTGGCATGGATGCTCGTGGAGTTTGGAGTATCGGCGTATGCAGCGGTGACGGCGCACAGCCCCGCGATGCTGGCCTTCGGCTCTGACAGCTTTGTGGAGTTGCTGTCCGCCACCGTAGTGCTCTTGCAGTGGGTTCCAAGGACGTCGATTTCAGAACGAAAAGCTGCCCGCGCGGCCTCAGTGTTGCTCTTCACGCTCGCCGCCGTCGTCGCAGCCATCGCTATCGCGTCTTTTGTTTTCAAAATACGCCCGGACACAAGTCGTTCGGGAATAGCAATCACCATCGCCGCTCTGGTAGCCATGCCGGTTCTTGCTTCGCTCAAACGCAGAGAAGCCCGACGCGGCGGAAATGCAGCCCTTGCCGCCGACGCCGTTCAATCGGCGACCTGTGCCTACCTTGCTGCCATAACCCTGGCTGGCCTTGCCATGAACGCCCTCTTCCACCTTGCCTGGTTCGACTCGCTTGCCGCGCTGGTAGCCGTTCCCATCCTCCTCAAGGAAGGCCGATCGACCTGGCACCGCCAGAAATGTGGATGCTGCTAAGCACGAGGATTTGAATTGACCGTTCCCGTATCCAGCCTGCCCCCGTTTCAATGCAATACCAGAAACGCAACCCCATACCCGTCCAGCGTCACCTGCATCTGCGGAGCCACCGCCATCGCCTGCTCCGTCGGCCCCGTCGCCGCGCTCGTGTTCTTGTCAATCACCACTTCCTGCGCCGTCGTAAATGTGCCCAATGAGCTCACGTCCACCAGCACAGTTCGCGGAACCCCGGCCCCGTTGTCGTCGTTCGCGTTGGCCGCGCCGTGGTTGCTCACCATCACGACCGTCGCGCCGCTCGGCTCCTTCACGGCCAGCACCTCCACGTCGCTCTCGTCCGTGCCCTTCACGCTGTATATCGTCGCGCCCTGCGTCGAGGGAAACATACGGCTCAGCCAGTAATCCACCCAGTAGCTCAACTGCAGCTGGCCCGTCGACGAGTTGAATTCGCCATACTGCGCGTCTCCGTCAAACGACCAGTCGTAGAGCGCATGGACCCCCGCCTTGCCCAGCGCGGAAAACTCATACGTGCGCCACGCCGCAAAAAACGGGCTCGACCCGCGCGGGTCGGTCACAAACTTCTGCGTCGGATTGCACATGCTCATCCCGTTCGAGCTCGCGTAGTCCGCGTTCACGTTGTTCTCCGTAACCCACACCGGCACATCCACCAGCGCCGGATTCGTCTTCAGCTCGGAATACTCGTATTGCACCCAGCTCGCAAACGTCGGAATGGTCCCCATCAACTGGCTGTCCGTGTCCATCTGGTTACACGAAGAGTAGAAATGCGTCCCCAGAGCGTCGACCTGCGCGGTCACATTCGCGACAAATGTGGGCAGATAGTTCTCGTCCACTCCCTGCGCGTCGCCCAACTCCAGCGCGACGAAATGCAGCGACTGGTCCACGGCCTGCATCGCCGGAACCACCGTGTTGTACATCGTCACATACTCTTCCGGCGTCACGTTGTTATAGTTCGGCTCGTTGTAAATGCCCCACCACGTAATCGGATACGCGCTCGCCGACTTGTACAGCGTGGTGCCCACCGTGAATCCGCCCTTGTTGTAGTAGCGCACCAGGTTTGCCGCATAGTCGGCAAACTGCTGATACGTCGCGTCCGTAAAATCTCCCTGAGAAGGCGTCCCGCTCGTGTACATGAAGGCCGGCGCCGTCGCAATCTGGAACTCCGGGCTATGGTCGCCCACGCCCAGAATCGGCTGCACCGAGGCGTCGGCCATCGTAAAATCCCACGTCCTCGCCGCCGTCTCCGGAATCGCCTGCGACAGAATCTGCATTCGCACGTGCTGCGGCCCAAGGTTTCCCAGCAGCGTCGCCGCTCCCGGAGTCGTCTCGTTGCCCGGATACGTCTCAAAGAAATTGCTCGTCCACTCCGCAATCTGGAACGACGTGGACATCGCCTCATCCAGCGCGCCCGCCGCGGCATTGCCCACCGCCACCGTCGCGCCAATCGCCAGCGACAGCGGCTGCGATACCGTGCTCGTCCCGTCCGTCAGGTCCACGGTCAGCGAATATATCCCCGGCGTCGCCGTGCCCGCGCTGAATAACAACGTACCCGCGTTTCCCGCGCCCGGCGAAGTCACGGTAGCCGTCACGCCGGTCGGCGCGTTCGCCACGCTCGCTGTCAACGCCGCCGTTGAGTTGGTCCGCGTCACCGTGATCCCCACGGAGGCACTGGTTTCCGCAACCGCTCCCTCCTGCGGAAACGCCGTCACCGACGAACTCACAAGCTGAAAGGAGAATCCTGGGCCGCTGGGAGGGGAGGGGTTGGGCTGCCGGCGCTTCCGCACCCACAGGCCATGCCCAGCGTCCACACACAACCAGCCGCAATCGCTACACTTCGCGCCAAAACTCTCATCCGCAAGGAAGCCTATCACGCAACCTATCCCCAATCCAGAACGAACCCCGCCCGAGCCTCCGGTAACTCGCCACAGGCCATCGGCTAATCCCTAATTCCCGCCTCTATCGCCCCACGCACAGCCTCCATCAACTCTTCGCGGGTGGTATAGCTTCCAGGCGCAAGCGGCGCATGGAAGACAACTCGCACGGTCCCCGGATGCACTTTCAGGCTTCCCTTAGGCATCAGCTTCTCCGTGCCGCGAATCGTGACCGGAACAACCGGAGCGCAGGTTTCCATGGCCAGGTAGAACGGGCCTTTCTTGAAGGGCAGCAGATACCCGTCGGGCGAGCGCGTGCCTTCCACAAACGACGTGATGTGGACGCCGCCCCTTGCCAGCTCGACCGCCGCCGCGTCCACGCTCTGCTTGGCTCCTTCGACCGTGCCGTCGCGGTCCACCGGGATGAAGCCGGCCAGCTTCATTCCATAGCCCAGCAGCGGAATCCGCATCAGCGAGCGCTTGATGAAGATGGAGGTGCGGCCCGGCAGCAGCGGCAGCAGCACCGGAGGGTCAAGGTTCGAGAGATGATTCGAAAAGAAGAGGTATCTGGTGGCCGGGTCGAGCGGCGCCCGCCACTCCGCCTCAACTCGGATGCGAGCGGCGCGCAGGCCAATGCGCACAATGGCCATGCCCCATCCGTACGCGGGCGCAATGTCGCCTGTGACGAGCGCCCAGGGGATTCCGACCAGCGCGACGGGAATCCCAAGCGCGATGTAGACCGTAAGCAGCGTGAGCGCGGCGAACATTCATCCTCGCGTTGCAACAGAAAGCTGTCGCAATCGCGCCGGGAGCTTTTCGTAGATCCCGTCGAAGCCGCCATTCGAGAGGATGGCGACCACGTCGCCCGCGCGCAGCTCGGGTGCAATGGCCTCGACAATGGCATCGGCATTGGCGTAGAGCGCGGCTGCGCGGGGCTGGGAATGCTTCTGGGCGTTGAGTGCGGCAACCACAGCTTCAGGATGCAGCCGCTCGCCCTCAGGAATGCTTTCCTGCTTGAAGACGCCGGCCAGCACCACGCGGTCGGCCAGCGCCATACTTTCAACCAGCTCACGCTCGAAGACATTCCGGCGAAGTGTGTTTGAGCGCGGCTCCAGCACCGCCCACAGGCGCGCCGCAGGATACGCCTCGCGCAGCGCCTTCAGCGTTTCTCGAATCGCAGTTGGATGGTGGGCGAAGTCGTCGATGATCGTGATGCCGTCGATCTCCGCCCGTACCTCAAGCCGCCGCTTCACGCTCTCAAAAGTTGCCAGCGCTTCGGTGATCGCGTCGAGCGGAACGCCTTGTCCAAACGCCAGAGCGGCAGCGGCGGTGGCGTTCATCGCGTTGTGCGCGCCGGGCATGGCAAGCGCGAACTCGCCCCACGCCCGGCCTTCGCGCTCGACCTTCCACTGGCTTTGCGAACCCTTATGGCTCAGGTCGTGAGCGTGCCAGACCGACGCGGGGTTGAACCCGTAGCGCTCGACGTTGCAGAACGCCTGGCTGACGCACTCGTCCACATTCGGTGCTCCGTCAAAGGCCACAATGCGCCCTCGTCGCGGAAGGAGGTTCACCAGCCGTTTGAACGCCGTCTTGACAGCGTCAAGGTCGCGATAAATGTCGGCATGGTCGAACTCAACGTGGGTCAGAATCAGCGCGTCAGGAAAGTAGTGCATGAACTTCGGGCCCTTGTCGAAAAAGGCGGTATCGTATTCGTCGCCTTCAAGGATCATGGGACCGGAGCCGCGGGGTACGCTCTCGCGAAGCTGGAAGCTGGTTCTGAAATTTTCGGCGACGCCGCCGATAAGAAACGACGGCGCGAGCGCAGGATCCCCGCGCGAAGCGACTTCATAAATCCACGCCAGCATGCTCGTCGTGGTGGTTTTGCCGTGCGTTCCCGCGACAACGAGCGATTCCCGTCCGATAACAAATTCGTCGTGAATAACCCGCGCCATGGACGTGAACGGGATGCGCTGGTCGAGCACGTATTCCAGTTCCACATTGCCGCGCGACATGGCGTTGCCCACAATCACCAGATCGGGTCGCGGCTGGAGATTGCGTTCCGCAAAAGGCTCCGCAACGGGGATCTTCAGCCGCTGCAACAGGTCAGACATGGGAGGATACGCGGCCTGGTCCGAGCCGGTAACGCGGTGGCCCTTGAGCTGGAGCAGTCCGGCAAGCGAGGCCATGGCCGTGCCGCAGATTCCAATGAGGTGAATGTGTTTTGTCTTCATGATCTAAACTTGCACCGCCCGTTCGAGCACCGCCGCTTCGAGGCAGCGGAGTCGCGGCTCGTTTTCAAGGGCCAGCTCCGCGCGAACGCCCAACGGCAAAGTCACGTTCGCGCCGGACACGTGGCCTGAGCGCAGGCCGATACCAATGGGACCGTCGAAGCAATCCAGCACGCGCAGAATGACCTGATCCAGAAAATCGGCGGCAGTGTTGGGCGAGGCGCAGTTGAGCATCTCCCCGAAAACGAAGCCCTGCACTCCATCAAGCTTCCCGGCGAGCAGCATCTGGCGCAGCATCCGGTCAATCTGATAAGGCTTCGCCCCCACATCTTCGAGGAACAGCAGCTTGCCCTCAGTCTGCGGCGCAAACCGCGTGCCCAGCGAGGCAGTGAGGATGCTCAGGCAGCCTCCGTAAAGAGTGCCTTCGGCGCGTCCCGGCTTCAGAACCCGCAGACCCTCCGCCGCGCCAACCTCGACCAGCCCGCCGCCGAGCGCGGCCTCAAGACTTGCGTCGTGGACTCCGCCCTCGCGGCTGAAATCGCCGGCAACAAGCGGGCCATGGAAGGCCGGAAGTCCGGTCTGGTCCAGCAGCCAGGTCTGCACCGCAGTCAGATCGCTGTAGGAAACGAGCGGCTTGGGGTGCGCACGAATCAGGTCAAGGTCGAGCCCCTCCAGCAGGTAATTCGAGCCGTAGCCGCCGCGCGTGGTGAAGATCGCCTTGACCTCAGGATCGACAAAAGCGGCCTGGAGATCAGCAAGCCGCTCGGCGGTCGTTCCGGAAAAATAGGGCGGCTGCTTACCAAGCGCATACTGGCCCGGAACCGGATTAAAACCGCGCGCGCGGAGCGCCGTAATCCCCTGCTCGATACGCTCGTGCTTCGCATTGCTCGCCGGAGCAATGACCACCACACGCGCTCCTTTGGGGACGGCAGGGGGCTTCAATAATTCGCTCACCAGGCTTCTCCGCTGGCGATGAGCTCCGCAGGGCCGGTCAGCGTGATCTCCGCACCTTCGCCAGACCAGTCAACACGCTGCTCGCCTCCCGGCGCGCGAACCAGAAGATTGGAATCCAATCCCCTCCGCGCGATCGATGCGGCAGCCGTAGCGCAGGTTCCAGTCCCGGAGGAGCTGGTAGGGCCAACACCGCGCTCGAAGATACGAATTTCGATTTCGCCCTTGTTGAGAATGCGGACAAACTCAACGTTCGTCTGCTCCGGGAAATCGAGATGGAAGCAAATCTGGCTGCCAAGCTCCTGCCACGAGCGGTTGTGGGCCATGAATTCCGCGTCATCTACAAAAATGACGAAGTGGGGATTGCCGGTCGAGACTGACACGCCCGCAACCTCGGTTCCATCCGCGAGCCGGACGGTTTTGTCCCGTAGGACGGGAACGTCCATCCCCTGTGCGAACTCGAAGCGGTGTCCGTCGGCGCTGACCATGCGACATTTGCGCGGCCCCGCATCGGTTTCAATCTGCACCGCGTCTCCGGTCGTGATCCATTTCTGATGCGCCATCCAGGCGGCCACACAGCGCGTTCCGTTGCCGGAAATTTCCGCGGCGGACCCATCGGCATTGAGCAAACGAATGCGGCCCGCGCAGTCGCCGGTCCACTCTAGAAACTCCACGCCATCGGCGCCGATTCCGGTATTGCGCGCGCACAGCCTGACGGTGAGCGCAGGGTCAGCCGACCCTTCCACGATCAGGAAGTCGTTGCCGCAGGCGTGAGCTTTTGTAAACTTCGTCATCGATCCTCCATGGCACGACTTTAACCTGAAAATTATCCCGGATGCCTGCGGATATCTGAATGGTAAATGCGAACGCAGGGTTGGCCCGTGGAGCAAACGATATCAATCAGCGTAAGCCCGCCCGGATGCTCAGCGACGGCCTTCGCCACCGGATCATTGTCCGTCGTGATCACATAATCGGCGGCCTTGGCCGGGTCCCGGAGCGCGGGCTGCCAGCGGTAGTAGTCGGTCTCGTTAATGGTGCGCTTCAGCGGGAATCCCGCGCGCTCAAAGGCTCCCGGATGGTCAGAGGTGTAGGCGAGCACGGTGCTGTGCGGCGGCAGCGACTGAAGCCCGCGCGCGTAGGCGGTTTCAAACGGGATGCGGGTGCGCGAATTCGCGATCATCTCCCGCAGCACCAGCGGCGTGGCGCGCACCAGCACGTAGCTGTTGGCAACGACCAGCGCGGCGATCACAATCATGGCCCACGGACGGAGCGCGGCGCGGCGCCTTGCGATTAGCTGCGCAATCCATGCCGCGAGAAACCCCAACGCAAGGGCAAAAACCGGCAGCATTTCCAGGCCGTACCGCGTGTTGTAGAACGAATGCGGCCACCAGAGCGGAATAAAGATGGGGACCGATCCGTAAGCAACCGCGTAGGCATAGAACGGCAGTGGCAACCACAGCAGCAGCGCGGGCAAGATGCGCTTCGACCGGAACCGGACGGCGGCGACGACGCTGCCTGCGACGGCGAGCACGAGCAGCAGGTCGGTCACGCGCTTCCAGATCGCGCCAAGTTCGGCTGATTTGAGGAAGTAAAGCGCGGCAACGTACATATTGTGCCAGCCTGGATAGTGCGGCGCGCCGGGCCGCGAAGTTCGCAGCTCGATGGCGTGCGCCGAGTAGGGACCGCGCAGAAAATCGAGCCAGTCGCCGAACTGGCGCTGACAGTAGCCCATCCACAACAGCGGCGCGACGGCCAGCATAACAGTGAAGAGGAAAAAGGCTCCCCCGACGCGCGTTTGCCAGACGCCGCGGCGGCGCAGCGTCGGGACGAGCGCGATGATCCACGCGAAGAAGGCGAAGATCCAGCCGTCGTAGCGCGTGTAGACAGCGGCAACAAGAACGAGTCCGCAGGCAGTGAGCAGTCTGACGGCGCGGTCAATTTCACCGCGATCCAGCGCACGTAAATACTCGACCAGAAAAATAACAGCCCAGATCATCTCTGCCAGACAGAGCGGCTCATTGAGCGCGGTGGTCTGCGCATAAAGCAGCCCCGGATTCAGCGCGAAGAAAAGCAGCGCGATAAACGAAGGCCACGGTTTGAGCCAGAGCCGCGTCAGGCGATAGATTCCCGCTGCGCCGAAGACATATGCGCCAATCGAGGGGAAAGCCCCGGCGAGCCCAGACTGCCACCATTCCATCCGCCACACAAAGGGCACGATGAGCAGATGCGGCAGCGGCAGCCAGACGGAGCCGAGCTGGCGAAAGCCGGGGTTCGTCGAGTCGATGATCCGGCGCGCAATGTTGATGTGCGCTACGGCGTCGCCCGAAAGCAGCAGCAGGCTGCGCGAGAAGCAGAAAGAGAGCGCGAGCAGCGATACCAGCAGCGAAACCCACGCAACGACGAACGTCTCGCCGCGCAGCGCCAGCCGCTCGGCTTCCTCCGGCGACGGGGTCGGTTTGGCCGGCTTAGGCTTGATCGGTTTCAAGGTGTGAGAGTTCGCGGAAGAGTGCAAACCGTTTCTCAATCTCCAGGGGGTCGAGCTGTTGCAAGCGCGCGGTCCCGAAGCGCTCCACGGCGAACGACCCCATCACGCCGCCGTAGAACATGGCTTTTTTGAAGACCGCCGGCGTCAGTTGCTTCTGTGAGGCGATGTAGCCGAAGAAGCCTCCGGCGAAGGAGTCGCCTGCGCCGGTGGGATCGACCACCTCGGCCAGCGGCAGCGCTGGGGCGCGGAAGGGATGACACGGATCGCAATGCTCGCCAAACGACCGGTCACTGAAGAAAGCGGTTGCGCCGTATTCGCCATGCTTGACGATCAGGCTTTTCGGCCCCATGGCGAGAATTTTGTCAGCAGCATGTACCAGGTTGGCTTCGTGGGCAAGCAGCTTCGCTTCGCCGTCGTTGATGAGCAGCGCGTCGAGTCCCTTGAGCACGCGGGCCAGGTTTTCGGCCTGGCTGTTGATCCAGTAATTCATGGTGTCGCCGCAGACCAGCTTCGCACGCGGCATCTTGGCGCGAACATCGGCCTGGAGGACCGGGTCGATATTAGCCAGGAAAAGATAGTCGGAGTCCTGATACTCGCTGGGAATCTTTGGCGTGAAGCTCTGGAACACGTTCAACTCGGTGTTGAGCGTCTGCGCTTCGTTCAGGTTGGTGACGTAGGAGCCGCTCCAGGCAAAGCTTTTGCCGGAGGCATGCTCAATGCCGCGCGTGTCGATGCCGTGGCGGGTGAGGATGGCCTCGTGCTCAGGGGTGAAGTCCTGACCGACCACCGCGATCACACGAACGTCAGTGAAGTAGCTTGCGGCCAGCGCGAAGTGCGTGGCGGCCCCGCCGAGGCAGTGCTCAGCCTTGCCGGAGGGGGTTTCAATGGTGTCAAACGCAACACTGCCTACAACCAGAATCGACATTCGTTTATGCCTTCGCACTTTCGTTGAGGTATTTGCCGACGAGCAGGTCGAGCCTGCGACGGGTTTCCGCGGGGATGGTTTTGGGATCGGTGAGCAGGGCGTATTTGAGGGCCGACGCGCACGCGCAGGTGCGTTCGCGCGGCATCGCGGCCACGGCGGCCTTCACCACCTTGCAGGCGTTGGCCGCGTTCTGGTTGAGCACGGCAACAATCTGGTCCACGGTCACGTCGTCGTGTCCTTCGCGCCAGCAGTCATAGTCAGTGACCATGGCAACAGTGGCGTAGCAGATCTCGGCTTCGCGGGCGAGCTTCGCTTCCTGCAGGTTCGTCATACCGATGACGTCCGCGCCCCAGCTTCGGTAAAGATTGGACTCGGCGCGGGTGGAGAACTGCGGACCCTCCATGCAAACATAGGCTCCACCCGTTTTACCGACAATGTTCTCGCGGGCGCAGCCCTCGGCAATGGCCTTGCCGACGGCCGCGCAGACCGGGTCGCCAAACGCAACGTGGGCGACGAGCCCGTCGCCAAAAAAGGTAGAGACGCGGCGCGAGGTGCGGTCGATGAACTGGTCGGGAATCAGGAAGTCTGTCGGCTTGTGCTCTTCCTTGAGCGAGCCGACGGCGGAGACGGAAACGATGCGCTCGACGCCCAGCTTCTTCATGGCGTAGATATTGGCACGAAAGTTCAGCTCGGTAGGGAGAATGCGGTGGCCGCGCCCGTGGCGCGCCAGAAAAGCAACCTTGCGCCCCTCAAGCTCGCCCAGCACGAACGGGTCGCTGGGGTCGCCAAACGGCGTTTCCACGCGCTCTTCGCGCACGGCGGTGAGGCCGGGCATGGCGTAAAGGCCGCTGCCCCCGATGATTCCAATCTCTGCCTGTTGCAAGCTTTGCTCCGCGTGTGGAGAACACTGCGACTCCACAATAGTCATGAGAAATACGAGGAATCCTCAGTATAAATGCAGCGCCGCGCGCATCATCCCGCAGCTTGACATGAAATTCACCAGGCCGCCGGTAAGGTTTTGTGTGGGCTGCACGTGCGCCGTGACTACGTTTTCGCCCCCGCCCTGCGCGCCCACCATCAGGAATTCAAGCTTCCGCGCGAGCGACAGATCAAAGCTCTCGCTGACGAAAATCAGATTCCCCTGCGTGGAAATCAGCACCGTCCCTTCGTTGGTTTTGTAAATCCGCTCATTGATGTCGGACTCGTCCGCTCTGTCGCGCGTGACGTTGGAGTACTGCTGGCCCAGCTCTCCGGCATACATTTTGGCGAAGGCCGAGGCGGCGTCCGGCGTCTTCCACTGCGAAAGATAGAGCAGCGCGATGGAAGAGGTAGAGTTCTTGTCCGGTGCGGATTTTTTCTGGACGACGTAATAAATGCCGCCGTCCCATTGCGGTGTGAGTGCGGCAGAGAGCGCCTGTCCGCCGAAAAGCTCGGTCAACATGCGCACATCCAGCTCGCCCATCACGCCCACGTCATAAGGGTTATAGTCCGCGTCGAGAATCCCATGAACATCCGGCATGGTGAGCAGCGGAACCTTAACCTGGCGCTCGTAGGCATGCGGGTTCATGATTTCGTAGCTGGTCGACGGCGGGTTGTCGAGCACGCCGGCAAAGGCGCCCTGCGCGCCGCGATCCTGCAGCAGGTCCACCTCAAACTTCAGGCCCTCGCGGTAAGGAAACAGCAGCGACTCCTGCAACACGAGAGGAGCGCGCGCCAGTACCGGCGAGTCCGCACTGGAACCCTGCGCGTCAGCCATTTTCTTCACGGCTTCGGGGTTGGAGAGAATGCTGCGTCCGGTCGGGTGCAATTCGTAGTCGACCAGCACGGCCATTGCCTGGCCTTCGAGCACCGCCTCGCGGGCCGTGTCCTGCTCATCGGTGGCAATGTGGTGGTTGTCTTCGATCACATTATGAGAGAGGCTGTCGTCGCTCTGGTCTTCCCACTTGTCCAGGCCTACGCGCTGGTCCTGGAGAGCATGCGTCAATTCGTGCGCCAGCACCGGCTTCTGCGCGTCGGGCGGAATCCAATCCAGCAGGTTTACGGTTTTGGTTTTGCTGTCGTAGTAGCCGGCGATCTGCTCCTTGAGCAGGCTCACCAGAAATGGCCGTAAGTGAAAATCCTCGTCCAGCATGCCGAATTTCTTCAGCACAATTTCCGACCGCTCCAGGCGCCGCGCGTCCTTGCCGTTCTTCATTTTTTCGAGCAGATATTTCTGGACCGCATCGCGCGTCGTGAGCCTCCGCTTCACGGCATGCTTGATAGGCAGCTTCGAGTCGTCGGAGGCGAACTTTAGAATGGTGTCGACCGAGGCAAACAGCTCTTTGGCCTGCGCCGGAGTGATGTGCGTTTCCGGCTTGGCTTGCGGTTTGCTGGCCTGCGACTGTGCGCTCGGCGGCGGCGTCTGTTGCGCAGGCGGCCGAGTTGGCGCGGAGGTCTGCCCGAGCGCCATCCCGGCAGTGAGTGTGGCGATCGCAAGCAAAGCCGCCAAGCGGCGCGTTCCCGGTATCCTCATTCGTTTCCCTTCACTTGCGAGACTATAATTTTTCGAGGAGCTTTGCCATGAGCGCTGCACCCGACACCCTGGCCGAACCGCTGCTGGAAACGCCTCTGGCACAACGGCGCGCGGCTGGAGCCGAGGCCGTGGCCTTCCAGGGCGCGCTTGCGCAGGGCGTTTTCTCCACATTGGATGCGGAACTCGGGGCGCTCACAACGGGCGCCGGCATCTTCGACCTGGGCTACCGAACGAGCCTGAAAATTACCGGAGCCGATCGCGTTCGGTGGCTGAACGGCATGGTCACCAACACCGTTAAGGCGTTGCCGGAAGGCCGCTGGAACTATAGCTTTCTGCTGAACGCGCAGGGGCGCATCCAGGGCGCCGCCAACATTTATTGTGCGGACAACACGCTCTTTTTTGAGACCGACCGCTCCCAGATCGCCCGTCTTTCCGCGCACCTTCGACGCTACATCATCATGGATAAGGTTGAGCTTCAACCCTTAGACGCGTCTCGGACCATAATTGGCATCGCCGGGCCCCGGGCGGCGGAGATTCTTGAAGGGCTCGGCGCGACGGTCCCGGAAGAAGGCGCGTTTGCGGTAAGCAGCGTGAACGGCATAGAAATAATCCTGGCTCACGCCCACAGCCCGCTGTCTCCTCGCTTTGAGTTGGTACTGGCCTCGGAGTCGCTCGAAGAACTCTGGAGCGCGCTGGAAAATTCCGGAG
>JBAPRH010000030.1:0-13398 GCA_049280995.1 Acidobacteriaceae bacterium | reverse complement strand
ATATCATCCTGTGTCCAATAACTGCCTTGCAGGAGCGAAACGCCACCGTTGGTCGCCGAGGGAGAAGACGCGGGCTGAACACCAATCCCCTTCTCGTCCACATTCCCCGGCGGCGCGTGTGCCACGTAGGTCACCACCCCGCTCACATCCACCGGATACACCGCGATCTGGTCATCTGCCAGAAGGTTTAGCGTCTTCTTGATCTCCGTGCCATACGATTCCGTGTCGTCCCTGCTCGGAAACAGCGAGAGAGGAAACTCCGCCGAAAACCAGATCAGGTTCTTCCGTCCCGGCATCGAAGACAGATATCGCGCAATCGAGTTCAGTCTCGCCGTGGCTGCCAGTCTGTCGCCCTCGCCAAAGTTTGTGCCCATCAGAAAAATCCACGGCACATGCGGTCTCTCGCTCTTCGGATCGACCGCCGCCAGCAACTTCTGCTTGTCCGCGGTGAACCCCTGCACCACATGAATCCCATCCGACGACACCAGAATCGCGAACCGCGCCCCCGCCGGCTTGTTCTCGATAAACTTCACTAGTTGCGCTCGCGCCGTCGGCTGGTCCTCCTGCGGAATATTCACCATGTCATAGAACAGCACATACAGCGGTCCCCGCTCAGGCGTCGCCGGCAAATTCACAAAGCTGTCCGCAGGCATCGCCGGCATCTCTGGCGGAACATAGCTCATCTTGTCGAAGTTATGCGCGTCAAACGCAAGCACCTTCTGCGGAACCCCGTCCTCCGCGACCGTGAAGTCGCTCCTCGTCAACCCATGCACTGGATTCCCATGCGCATCCGTCACCACCACATCCACCAGCACCCGGTTCACCGAGGCCTTCAACGTAAACTCCGGCGCATTCGGTGCCCGCTTCTGCTGCTGCGCAAACACAGGCAAGCCCGAGAAAAGCATCAGCCCCGCAGCCGCTCTGGCCAGATTCCAACGCAACCCGCACCCCCAAAAACCAGCACAGCCCCACTATAGTAGTCCGCCCCGCCCGCACAAATCGAAACTTCCCCGGCAAGAACCGGAGTGTCCCTGGAACCGAATCATGACATTCTCAATCCAAGGAAAAGGAGAGCGAATACCATGGGAAGCATAGCAATGCCTCTACCCAACCCCACGCCCGACGAAGCCTGGGCCCTCATCCAGCACCGCGACCCGCTCGCCGACGGCCAGCTTTTCTACGGAGTCCGCACCACCCGCATCTTCTGCCGCCCGTCCTGCCCCAGCCGCCGCCCCGCGCGCGCCCACGTCGAGCTCTTCGCCGACCTCATCCACGCGCTCCGTGCCGGATACCGCCCCTGCAAGCGTTGCAATCCCGCCGGAATCGCGCCCGAAGCCCACACCCTCCAGACCCTCTGCGCCCACCTCAACCAGCACCGCGACCGCCCCGTAACCCTGGCCGAGCTCGCCCGCATCGCCCGCCGCTCTCCCTTCACCGTGCAGCGCCTCTTCCAGCGCGTCCTGGGAGTCAGCCCCGCGCAATATCAATCCCACCAGCGAGCCTCCGCCTTCCGCCAAAGCCTCACCCAATCCGCCCGCGTCACCGATGCGATCTACGAAGCCGGCTACTCCAGCCCTTCCCGCGCCTACTCTGCTCAGCTTTTAGGAATGAAGCCCCAGGACTACCGCAACCGGGGCCGCAACCAATCCATCGGCTACGCCACCGCCCCCTCGCCGCTCGGCCAGCTCCTCATCGCTGCCACCGACAAGGGCCTCTGCGCCGTCCTCCTCGCCGACAGCAGAGAAAACGCCGCCGCCGAACTGCACCAAATGCTCCCCCACGCCGACATCCAGCCGAGGCCCGAGCTCGCCCCCATGCTCCAACAGGTTCTCTCACAGCTCACCGAACATCCCGCCGCGCTCGATCTCCCACTCGACCTCCGCGCCACGGCTTTCCAGATGCGCGTCTGGCAAGCTCTCCGCACCATCCCCCGTGGAGAAACTCGAACCTATTCCCAGCTCGCCCGGGAGATAGGCCAACCCACCGCCACCCGAGCCGTGGCCCGAGCCTGCGCCACCAATCCCGCCTCCATCGTCATCCCCTGCCACCGCGTCATAGGAACCAACGGAACCCTGACCGGCTACCGCTGGGGCATCCACCGAAAAAAGAAACTGTTGGAAATAGAAAAGTCAGGAAGCCAATAGATTTCTCAACCGCCTCGTGTACCATGCTTGGCACGGTTCGAGCTGTCGCAGTTCTCGCCTGCTGCTTGCTATCGAGTCTCTGGGCGTCCTGTCAAACCGAAAAAGCACACTACACCACCTTCTCTGCGGCCCAATTCCAACGTCATCATCACGCTGGTGAGGAGCGGATGCTTCGGCTCGTGCCCGTCATATAAGGTCACCATCAGCACGTCCGAGGGCATTGTTTTCGACGGAGATGGCTTTGTGGTCGCCTCAGGAAGACACACTGATGCCATGGACCCAAACAAAGTTCGCAATCTTGCGAAGGAGTTTGTCACGTCCGATCTTTATTCCATGGACACCACCTACCGCGCGAATGTGACAGACAGCCCGACCTACATACTCTCGATTTCGATTGATGGGCACAAAAAGGAAGTTGATGATTACGTCGGCTGCTGGGTAGGGATGCCCGAAGTCATCACCAACCTCGAAGACAAAGTGGACACGGTCGCACGCACACAGCGATGGATCGACGGCAGCGACGGGCTCGTCCAGGCCTTGCAAACGGAGAAATTTAATTTCGAATCTCTCGGTGCGCAGGATATTTTGAGGGATGCCGCCGCCAACGGACAAACTGCAACTGTTCGGCAATTACTGAAAGCCGGCGTGCCGCTCAAACCACTGCCGCTGCCCAAGGGGCAAGCCGCAAATGCAGCACCCTCCTGGGTGCCCGACGGATGGCTAACGGCGGCGGGCAGCCATCCGAATACGCTACAGGCGCTGATGGACGCTAACGCAAGCGAATATGACCAGAAAGATAAAGACCTGGCTCTCGTTAACGCCGCCCGTTCGGGAAATGTTACCGCGGCAAAGGAGTTGATTGCCTACGGTGCCAACCCCAATGCAGATTTGAGTAAATTAATCGTTACAGATCGCGGTGCCGGAATGGTATTGCAGGGGCCTGGTGCAGGAAGCATATTGATCTATGCGGCAGAGTCAGGAAACCCTGATATGGTGCGCTTGATCCTTCAATTTCAACCGAACCTGGAGGCGCGCGACGCCACGGGGAAGACCGCGATGTTCGCAGCAGGCGATTATCGTTCAGACGACAAGCCTGGCGCACGCGTGGTGTGCGTGCGCCTGCTTGCCCAGGCGGGCGCCAATGTGAATGCGCGGGACAACGACGGCAATACGCCGCTGCATGAGATTTACCTCACAGATGTGGAAGAGGAATTGTTGAAACTGGGGGCTGACGTCAACGCGCGTAACAACGACGGCGAAACACCAATCTTCACCACGGTAGACAATGACGCGATCCCGCTATTCATCAAATACGGTGCGAACCTGACCATCCGCAACAACAAAGGTCAGAACGTCTTGGAAGCCGCCGAAGCGGAAGGCAGAGGACCCCTCCGACAGCAGGCGTTGCAAAAGGCACTTCAGGCGCAAAAAACTTCGACAGCGATCACCTCAAGGAGCCAAAAGACAACCTTCCGCGAGTGAAACGAACAGGCGTATGCCTAATTTCCGCGAACTGCGCCTCTTTTGCCACGCTCCTTCAACCAAGCCGTCATTTTTACCCGGAACCCTGAGTCTTTCTACACCCCTTCCTCCGTCTCTTCCTGTAAGAGGTTCGTGTGTGGGTGCTCTTCCAGAGATTTCCCCCGGTTCGTGCCTCCAAACGAAAGCCCCAGCGGTTCGTGGGTCCGCTGGGGCTTCTCCTTTTTAAGCTGAAAACGATCTGCTTCACCAGCCAAATCAGGCCGACATCGCCTGGTGCGCGGAACTCCGCGTCAGGTGATGCACAAAGTGGTAAGGAGGCCACGGCCCGGAAAGCTGCATCTGGCACTCTTTCAGCATCACGCTCGCGCTCGAATACTTGTTCTGGTACCTCTCAATACATTTGTGATCAATCAGATGTGCAATATCCAGCAGCATCTTGCCGGTCTCCGTCCGCCGGCAGGTAATCTCCTCCGCCAGAGGAGAAAACATCCGGTTCATCTGAACCGAAACTGCCCTGGCCCTGGTTTGCCGCTCCCGTTGTAGCGATGCAGTCTCCCGCAGGTTCGTCAGGTATGTGCGCCCCACCGTCCCCGCGTCCGGAATCGCCCGCCGCATCTGTTCCCGGCAGCAGTCGTCCAGCGTCACCTTCAGGTGCATCTCCGCCTTGCCCCGCAGCCGCTCAATATTGGTGACAAACTGCCGCTGGTTCGACCGAATCGATCGCCGCAGCGCCTCGTCATCTACAAATACAGTGCCAAACCGGAATGGCAGCACCGTGGAAGTTTTGAAGCAGTCCGCAATCACCCGAGCATGGTCCATCGCGGCTTTCTGGTTTAAAGGGTCGATTGGAGAATGTTCGCTGACGATTACGGCTAGATCACTGGCTGGATATAAAAAAACCTGATTGCCATGAATCCCCGTAACCGACTCAAAAGGTATGGGCTTACGGTGGCGAAGAAGCTCAGGAAAGGATTGTTTCTCACTTATGCAGTAGGCGTACCATGCCATAGAAAATTGCTCCGCGTTGGCTCAGGGTAGGATTGCAACTTCGGGCATTGCTTAAACGGTTGAACTGGATTCAGGGCCACGGCCTCGGGGATGACCGCACAGCGTCAAACTTGGAACGTATCCTAGACCCACCAGAAGACAACTGGCAAGCAGCAGCGATGCGGCTCAACCCGCAAAGTGAGCAACGCCGTGCAAATTAACTTTCATAAAATAGAAATAAATTAAACTATTGTGAAAAATAAGGCACATAACGCGCTGAAAACGCAAGCCGCGCGCCAGAAAACAAGAAGGGCCAGCCTCACGGCCAGCCCCCCTCCGAAATCAATCCAGGATAAACAAATAAATCCAGCAGCGCGACCGCCCGTCAGCCAGCCGCATCTCAAGCAACACCCATTTTGGCTGCTCGGACTTTAGCTGTCGGCTTCTTAGCCAGCGCCTAGTGGTGCGCTGCCATCACCGCGACCAGCACGATCAGCACCGCCAGCAATCCGCCCAAGCCCATCGCGGCCAGTCGAACCAGCTTCGTCATGGACCGCACGCTATCCGCCAGGTCGGTGCTTGCTGAGGATTGCGACTCCATTGACTCCCGCACCCGCGTCAACTGCTCTTCCATCCGCTTCAGCTGCATCGAGTGGTCCTGCACCGTCGTCCGAATCTCATATTGCACTAATCGCAGCCCAGCCACATCCTGCCGTGTTTCCTGAGCAACGCCCGGCGCAGCGGCGTCCGAGATCGGCGCGCCCAAAGCACCCGCCTCCAGCGCCGGAAGCGCCCGCGCCACCCACGGCAGCACCGCCCCCAAACGCAGCAGCGTCTTCCAGGCAGAAACCCAACCCTCAGGGCGATTCTCACTCGCCGCCCCCTGCTCCGGCGTTCCATATGTCCTCTTCAATCCTCGTAAAAGCGATTTCGGAGACATATCCTCTGCGCTCGCCTCTGCCTCTCCCGCTGCTGCTTGCCAGAAGCCCTCACGAGCAAAAATGTTTTCTGGGGCTTTCACTTCGGATGCGGATCCAGCTTCTGCCGCTGGCCCCCCCACAACCTCCGGTTCGGCGGTAGTCGCAATGTCAGCCTCAACGCCAGGCTCAGCTGCGACCTCGGCCTCGAGCGGAGCGACCTCGCTCTCCGCGAAAGCGGCTTCCATCTCCCGGAGGTCAGCCTGGTCCGGCTCCGGCACCCCCGCAACTCTCGCCGCCGCCGCTTCCGAGGAAACCTGCTCCGCTTCAACCGCCTCTGTCGGAATCCCCGAATCCACTGAGTCTCCGATGGCTGGATCCTCCGGTTGAGCCGTTTCAACCAGCTGGTGCTCAGCGGCATCGGAAGCCTCCGGTGCCCCGCCTGCAACCTCAACAGCACTCTCCGGAGCCGCCTCAGCCACAGGCGCAGCCGCCTCAGCCGCCTCAGCCGGCGCGGTTGCCGACCGAATTACCCGAAACGACGATGGCAGATCTATAATCCCCGGTTCCGGCAACTGTTCACGCACCCCGTCGCGCAAAATATCCGCCGCCGTAATCTCATGCGCCTCGTGTTCAAAAGTTGCTAAATGGCTATGGTTCGCCTGTCCATTCCATATCAGCTCCGCCGCGTAAGGCGCCGGGTCGCGCGATATGTCTGCCGCCGTAATCCCCGCCTCCTGCACATTTTTCGCTTGAAAGGAATCACGCCAGATATCGGGCATTGGTGCTTCGGGGGCAGGCGTCTCCGGTGTCCGCAACTGCAGATCCTCGATCGCCTCCGCCTGCGGCTCCCGCGCCGGTGGCTGCACAATGTGCAGTCTTGGTCCGAAAGTTTCCGCAGCGACTTCGGTCTGCGGCTTCAGCCGCCGTGCCGCTGGAACCCAGCACACGTCATCCGCCGTAACCTCGTCCTTCGCCGGGGAAGTTGCCTTGACAATCGGGACCACCGGAGCACCGCACAGGTCCTCCGCCGTAAACTCCGGCACTGCCTTCTCCGGCTGTTTTCTGTCCTCTTCGCGCAGAGGCTCGGCAACCGCCACCGCCGTCGCGTGGCCACCATCCGTTCCGTTGCCGTTAAGAGCGGTTCCGTTGCCGTTCAGGGTCGTCAGCTTTTTTCCCGAAATGACCTGCATCAGCCAGTCCGTGGCAGTCTTCCGCGTTGAAGCGTCAAGCTCCATTTCCTTTAAGTCATCCTTCATAGCTCACACCCTGCGATCAATATAAAGTAACGTCCTAACACCACAACACCGGAGCAAGCCGGTATCGCAGCGGCAGGAACATAGATTGCTACCAGCAAGCAGGCAGAGGTGTTTGGGAAAACCAGCGTTAAAACTGTCGAACACCCGGGCACCCATCGCTCGCGCTGCTTTCTGCGCAAAACGTAGCCGCCTCGGGTAGCCCCGCCGGGGAAAAGGGGCCTTTAAACCGCGACTCAGGAACCAGGACTCAGGATGCGCCAGCAGTTGCCACAGCCGCCTGGTTGCGCAGCGCGTGCACCACCACCCGTAGCATGTCGTCCTCCGGAGCGGGCTTTCCAGTCCATATCTCAAACTGGCGCGCGCCCTGGTGAACAAACATCTCAACCCCCGTGATCACCGGGATCCCTTTCTCCCGCGCCATCCGGATCAAAGGCGTCTCCAGCGGATTATAGACCAAATCGAACACCAGCCGCGTATTCAGTTCTTTCGCCTCCAGCAAACTCTGCGTTTTTACCCCGTGCATCCCCGCTGGAGTCGCATTCACAATCACGTCAAAGCTCGTCTTCGCCAGTTGTTCGTGCTTGAGGTTCTTCGCCTTCGCCTGCCGAGCCAGCTTCTGTCCCGCCTCCGGCGTACGGTTCATCACAAACACTTCCGCACCCTTGTCCTTCAGTCCGAACACCGCCGCCCTTGCGGCTCCGCCCGCACCCATCACCAGCACTCGCGCACCCTTCAGCGGCAGCCGCCGCTCCAGTGGGCGCACCACCGCCGCCACATCCGTATTGAATCCATACAGCTTCCCGTCCTGCGACCGCACCACTGTGTTGCACGCACCCACTTTCTCGGACAGCGGATCCGTCCTCTCCAGGTGCTTCAGAATCTCCGTCTTCAGCGGCATCGTCACCGCCAGCCCGCTGATCGGGACTTCCCTGACCAGCGTCAGCAGGTCCGCCAGCCGCGTCGCCTGCAGCCCCAGAAACACCCCGTTCACCGTCTCCCGCCGAAACGCCGCATTCATCATCAGCGGGCTCAACGAGTGCCGGATCGGGTTTCCCGCCACGCCATATACTTTGGTCGCCGCGTCCACCTGGTCAATCCGAAAGGTCTCTCTCAGCGTGCGCGCCGCGATCTGCCCCGGCCCCGTCTCCTCGCCCATCGTCGCGGCCGCAAAGGTGAACACCGAGCCGGCCCGCAGCCCCAGCACCCGGCTGATGATCCCTTGCTCGCCCATTACAATCCCAACCACGCTTGCCAGGTCGCGCGTCCGCTCCAGGAACCGCATCATCGTCACATTATCGGCCAGGTGCTTCGCCGTCGAAACCACCTTGATGAACTCCGGCTCGAATGGGCGAATCCGCTCAAAAATTCTGTCCAGGTCCTTCGTGGTCTCAAAGTCGTGATAGCTGATAATCAGTGCCGCGCCGCGCAGCCGCAGTTTCTCCACCTGCGCCCGCCTGATCGACTCCGCCGTCTGCAACTCCAGATCGACCAAATGGAACCCGGAGTCCGCCGCCTTCTCGAGAACCTCGAGCTCGGCGGCAATCGTGCCCTTGAACTTTCCGCCCGCCGCGGCGCGTCGGCAGGTCGCAATCGCCGTAACCTCGCCCCGCTCGTCCAGAAATTGCCTCAGCTTAGGCATCGCGAGCAGCGGCTTGGGTAGATAATCCAGGCGGAACTCAACAAAAGTATTTTCCCGCACCGCCTCCGCGGCCTTCTCGACCATCTCCCCCGGCGTCGATCCAATGATCGCCACGCAGACCTTCCCGATCCGCGTGCGAATCATCTGGGGGGAAAGCGCATTCACTGGCCGCTCCTGCGGGGCCAGGTCCGGCTCTTTCGCGGCGGTCACGGGCTTTTTCACGGCGATCACGGGCTTTTTTGAGGCAGGTTCCGGCTTTTTCCGGGCAGTCCCCCGGTGCTTCACGCCAGAAGAGCGCAGTGCGTTCGAGCGCGGCGCGTTTTTATGCTGTGCTTTCATGTTATATAGGTTGCTCTCGCCACTGCATCTGCGGCATGTTAGCGGGTACAGGCCCGGGATGCAACGTCCGTTCCTTCAAGCGACTGCCCGGCCCGCAAAAAGTCAACCCCTCCGTAAAATCCTCAATGTATCCAGCACATTCTAAAGCCAAAAACCAGCCGTGCAAAATAAAGTGAGCTTTTTCTTTCGCGAAACCGAAAAAACCGCACTTGAGCCAGCCTTCCTAGGCAGGTCCGAAGAGACCCCGGGCTCACGCCAACCGACTTTCCGCTGGCGGATTCATGGCTGGCCGATTCTCCTCTTCCCCCACCCTGTCAAGCCGCCTGTCAGCGTAAACCACACATTAGTAATAGCTTGGCCCGAGTCTGTAGACCCTGCCATACTTGCTATACTCGAAAAGTGGGGGAGGACGCAAAGCAAAGCCTTCGCAGGGCCAAGGTTTTAACATAAGCTAAATATTTTCTATATCATAGAGCTAACAGCGATGTTTTTGATACTTTAGCTTCAGAATCATCGATAAGTCATTTAGAATCAACATACCTACGATTTTTTCACAGCGATCCCAGGCTCCTTGAATCATGTCTCCGCGCCGACCGTTGTAGCATCAAGGATTGAGCCAGCCCACCGAAATGACCTCTGCGACCACCCCTCGCGTCCGCTTCGCGCCCTCCCCGACCGGCTATCTTCACGTCGGCGGAGCCCGCACCGCCCTCTTCAACTGGCTCTTCGCCCGCCACTTCGGCGGAACCCTCATCCTCCGCATCGAAGACACCGACTTCGAGCGTTCGTCCGAAGAGATGGTCACGGGCATTCTCGAAGGCATGCGCTGGCTCGGCCTCAACTGGGACGAAGGCCCCTTCTACCAGTCGCAACGGCTCGACCTCTACCGCGCCACGGCAGAAAAGCTGTTCGCCGGAGGCCACGCCTATTACTGCTTCTGTACCAAAGCTGAGCTGGAGCAGCGCCGTGCCGCAGCCGCCGCTGCTGGCCGCGCACCCATGTACGACCGCCGCTGCCGCGCCATCGACCCCGCCGCTGCTGCCGCACGCAAAGCTGCCGGAGAAGCCTGCGCTCTGCGCTTCGCCGTCCACGACGGCGGAGTAACCGCCTTTGACGACGCCGTCTTTGGCCGCGTCGAGTTCGCCAATGCCGAGCTCGAAGACTTCGTCCTGCTGCGCTCCGACGGCATCCCCACCTACCATCTCAGCGTGGTCGCCGACGACCTCGACATGCGCCTCACCCACATCATCCGCGGAGCCGACCACATCTCCAACACCCCCAAGCAGGTGCTGCAATACCGCGCCCTCGGAGCCGAGCTGCCCGTCTTCGCACACGTCCCGCTTATCCTCGGCCCCGACAAGACGCGCCTCTCCAAGCGTCACGGAGCAACCTCGGTCATGGCCTACAAAGACATGGGCATCGTGCCGGAAGCCTTCCGCAACTTCCTTGCCCTGCTCGGCTGGACACCCGGCTCAGAACATAAAGACCGGGAGATCTTCTCCTCCGACGACCTCGTCAACCTCTTCTCGCTCGAAGGTATTTCGAAATCCAACGCCGTCTTTAACAACGACAAGCTCGCCTGGTTCAACACCGAATACATCCGCGCCTACGACGCCGAAAAACTCCTGCCACTCATTCAGCGGGAATGGAAGATCTGCAATTTCGCCCCCGAGCGCTCGCCCGAAGACATCCTCGCCGCCATCGATCTGCTCAAACCCCGCGCTCGCAGCCTCAAGGATTTCGCGACGACCTTCCGCGCCTACTTCAGCGACATCTTCGACTACGACCCGGCAGCAGTCGCTAAGTTTCTAAAGGACGACGCGACCCGCAAGCTCCTCGTCGAACTCGCCCATCGCTATGCCGAAGTCCCCGACCTCACCGAAGACCGGGCGGAGCAGACCCTGCGTGCCTTCGCCGACGAAAGAGGCGTAAAGGCTGGCGCGCTCATCAACGGAGCACGAGTCGCGCTCACTGGACAAGCCGTCGCCCCTAGCCTCTTCACGGTAATGGCTGCCCTCGACAAAGACCGCGTCGTCGCGCGCCTCTCCACGGCAGAAAAGATTCCCGTCGCGAGCTAGTGTTCTTCCGTCTCTAAAGTTTCTTACAAAACGCGATGTCATCCTGAGCGAAGCTTGGCGCGCTTCACGCCAAACGGAGTCGAAGGATCTGCGGTTGGGATGTTGGAATTACCGACCGACTCCAGAGATGCAGTCGCTGGGATTCGGCTTCATCTGACGCAGGATGCGCCTACCGCGCAACCACATCCACGACCACGGGAGCCTCACGCGGCGGATAGCACGCATTCACATCGCAAGCCTGGTAGCGCAGCGCGCCTTGCAGCAAATGCTGCCCCGCCGTTGCCTTGATGTGGGCCTGCAATACGAAATCCCCGCTGTACACGCTCAGCTTCTCCTTCGGAAAGGCCGCCAGCGCGTATTCGGATCCCTTCGGAAACTCCACCGCTCCCATCTTCACGCCCGGAACCTGCCCCACCGTCAGCCGCGTCGCAATCAGCCACTTCAGGCTCGGCATATGCGAGTTGATGTGCATGCCAGGATTGATCCTGAAGTGCATCTCCACCACCGCATCCTTTCCCGCCGCAACCGAAACCTGCTCCGGAAACAGATACCGCACGTCCTGTGCCCGGGGGTCGTTCTTCTGCCACGGCAGCGTCTGCGCGGCAGCCACAGCTACCGCCAACGCCAGCATCGCAAGCAGGGCCGCGCCCCAAAATCGCTTCACGATTGAGCCCCGGTGCTCAGAGCCTTCTTGATATTCGCCTCAATTTCGCTCCGCGAAACCAGACCCACCGTCGACGCAACCACCTTTCCGCTGCGGTCAATGAAGAACGTCGTCGGCAGCGCCTCCACGCCTCCGTAAGGGGTCGAGACATTCGCGTCGTCAAACAGCACCGGGTAATTGATCTTCATTTGTGCGGCCTTGTCCGTAATGTCCTTCTTCTCTTTGACCAGCACCGTCTTGTCGTCAAGATTCAGGTTGTCTTCGGAGACACCCAGGATTTGCAAGCCCTTCCCGGCGTATTGCGTATTGAACTGCTCCAGCCACGGAATCTCGATCCGGCATGGTGCGCACCACGTCGCCCAGAAGTCCACCACGACTGCCTTACCCTTGTAGTCTGAGAGTGAAACCCTTTTCCCCTCCGTGTCGGTCAGCGTGAAATTCGGAGCCGTCTTCCCTAGCAGCGGATTCTCCTCAAAACCATCGTCCGCATCCGCCGCGCCTGCCGCTGCCGGCGTCGCCATCAGCGCCTGAAGCTGCCTTACCTTCGCCTGCTGCTGCCGAAGCTGGTAGTTCGTAACGCCAGCCCACACCATCAGGCCCACAGCTACAATCACCAGCACAACCACCACGGCATTTCGCTTCACGCGCTATAACCCCTACTAACAATTCTACTCGGCTCCCCTTCTCTGTTAGCATCGACCTGTTTGGCGACCCACACTCCATCGCGGTTCGTGCGCATTGAGGCCGAGGCCCTGCTCGCGCTCGCCGAGCGACTGGAAGGCCCCATGGCCGTCGCCCTCGATCGCGCCGTTGCCTCCGTCCTGCAATGCGGCGAACGCGGCGGCCGCGTCGTTGTCACCGGCATGGGCAAGAGCGGCATCATCGCGCAGAAAATCGCCGCCACCCTCAGCTCCACCGGCAGCCCCGCGCTCTTCCTGCACCCCGCCGAAGCCGTCCACGGCGACCTCGGCATGTTGGCCAAAGGCGACGTCGTCATCGCGCTCTCCGCCAGCGGCGAAACTGAAGAAATCCTCCGCCTGCTCGCTAACATCAAGCGCATCGGCGATGCGCTCATCAGCTTCTGCTGCGATCCTCAATCCACGCTCGCCCGCGCCAGCGACATCGCGCTCGATTGCAGCGTTCCCGCCGAAGCCTGCGGCCTGGGCCTCGCGCCTACCGCTTCCACCACCGCCATGCTTGCCCTGGGAGACGCCCTCGCCATCGCCGTCTCTCTCAAAAAAGGATTCCGTGCTGAAGATTTCGCTGCTCTCCATCCCGGCGGCAAACTCGGAAAGCGCCTCGCCCGCGTCGATCAGCTCATGCACACCGGCGATGCGATCCCGCGCGTCCAGCGCAACACGCCCATGAAGGACGTGATCTACGAAATGTCCCGCAAAAAGCTGGGCATGACGGCGGTTGAAGAAAACGGGCATCTACTCGGCATCATCAGCGACGGCGACCTGCGGCGCCTGCTCGAACGCGAAGGTCCAGAAAGCCTGAGCAAAACCGCCGGAGACGCGATGAACCCCCACCCCCGCACCATCTCCGCCGGTGAGCTTGCAGTCAAGGCGCTCAGCCTGATGGAGGAAACGAAAATCACCTCGCTGCTCGTTACTGACGCAAACGGTTCTCTCCAGGGCGTCCTCCATCTGCACGACCTCTGGGGAACAGAATTTATCTGAATCCCGCGCAAGCGCTCCCTCCTGAAAAAGAAAACCCTGATCGCGGTATGCGATCAGGGCAGGAGGTCTTTTGAAGTGCGATAACAAAACCAGAATAAGTCCGACCGCGCCCGTCGTCTTGAGTCGGAAGAACGGTTTTTCTCTCCACCTTTCGATGGAGTCTTTCAAGTCAGTGGAGCCGTTTCAGCCTCTGCGTGAGCTCTGTGG
>JBAPRH010000029.1:0-4123 GCA_049280995.1 Acidobacteriaceae bacterium | reverse complement strand
AAGCGTAGTTTCCGGGCTCTTCCCCTCCCGCTTGGCGGGAGGGGGAGGGGAGAGCTTCTTGACGGTTCCATTTGACGGTTCCTTGACGGTTCTTCCTAATAGGGGGTGCGGGGGATTGTCACAAACTTCAGGGTTTCGCGTCGCCAATTTCAGGGTTTTTGTCCCGGCGGCTTCAGGGTTTACGGCCTCCGTTTTCCCTGAAACCATTTCAGGGTTTGCAGGCGATTTCTCCTCTTCCGGACGGCCCGTGTATTCCGCGCGATTCCCTGAAAGCATTTCAGTGTTTAGGCGGTAAACCACGGTGCGCCCACGACCGCCCGCATAGCCCTTGAGAAACCGCCAGCCCCTCCCGTCCCGGATCGCGACCTCGCCCGTCGGCTCCAGCACGCGGTCGCCCTTCAGATCGCGCAGCACGCTGTATACCTGGCGCTCGGTGAGCCGGCTCTTCTCCGCAAGCTGCGTCACCGATGGATAGCACCGACCGCCGTCATCGGCCCAGTCGGCCAGCGCCAGCAGCACCAACAGGCTGCCCCCCTCGTAACGCTTTCCCCTGTCCCACACCGCCGTCATCACCCGAATGCTCATCGTTCTGTCCCCTCTTGCACGCTTTCCCCCGTTTTTTCCTGATTGTTCGCGGGCTCTTTCACCCCGCGCAGCAACCGCCCCGGCGACACGTTCAGCGCCCGCGCCAGGCAATCCAGGCTGAACGGCGAAGGCACCCCCTTCGCCTCCTCATAGCCGTACAGCAGGTTGCGATGGATCCCGCTTCGCCGCTCCACATCCGCCACGCTCAGCCCGCCCAGCCGCCGCGCGCCGCGAATGCGCTCCGCCAGCCCATCGCGATACCGCCGCTCCTCGTCCGACATGGTTCGTAACCGCCCCACACGCACACCTTTCCCTGGTCGCCGGATGGCGACCCGCCTCGCCAAAATTTCCAGAGAGTTATTTCGCCGAAGCCACGCGCATGTCCAGTTCGCGCTTCAGCTCCCAGTCATGCTCAACCTGCTCGGGGTCAGGAGCCCGCGCCACCTGAATCGAGATCGGCTGCAACGGCTGGAAACCCGTATGCACGCTCAAGTAGAGCTGCACGCTCAAGTAGAGATCGGCGCCGGCCGCGATGGCCGTGCGCTCCTCCTGGCTGAGCGCCCAGCGCGACAGCGTCACCCCGGCGGGCGAGCGCAGCACGGCCAGCGGCGCGTACTGCGGCTGATTGTTGGCGTAGACAATTTCGTACGGTTCGAGCCCCGGCACCACAGGGGATTGCGGCTCACACATCGTTCTTTACCTCGGCAAAATCACACAACGTTGTGCCCGGCGATGGACGCCGCGCGTTTTCGAGTTTGAGCGTCGCGCGTTGCGGCGCGCGCCCGGTTGGTTGCTTCCACCATCTCCGGCAGCAGCTCGCGGACCAGCTCGGCCGCATCCGATGGAGCGCAGTCTTCCGCCACGGCGAACGCAAAGTCCGCCCCGCGCACCACCACGTCCGCATCCGATGGAGCGCCGTCTTCGGCCACGGCGAACGCAACGTCCCCGCCGCGCACCACCATCACCACAATCGCGTCCGACCGCTTGCGGATCCACTCCGCCGCGCCCTCCAGCGCGTGCGTCGAGCCCAGGTCCCACGGCTTGCGACTCATTGACTAGACCTCAAGCGGGACGCTTAACCAAAACTCGATCGAGTCCCAGCGATCGGTGATGTGGTGCGCCATCTTCACCATCAAGTCAGGCTCGCGGATCGCGGGACAGTAAACGGCGACGAGCTTGCCAGCGCCGACCGCCCAGCCCATCTCCATGCTTGCGGAAGGCCCGCAAGGCGTCACCATGATGCATGCGTCAGATGTGCGCAACGCATCCATATCGCGCTTGAAACCTTCCTCCGCACGCGGATTCCTGAGCCCGCGCAGATACCTCGGCACGTCATCAGGCCAGGAAATCCATTCGGAATCGACCTCGCGCCAGCCGAAACCACCCGCGCCGTCGCCGCCGCCGCCCCAGCCATCGCCCTGCCCGCGGAAATCGTAAACTTCATGTCCGAGCCCGCGAAGCTTCGCCACGACCTCTTGCTGATATTCATTGCGCCACGATGACGCCACGTAGATTCTCACTTACCCACTCAATCCCCGTCGTCGTGCCCACGTTCCCGCTCTTTCTCTTCCACGCGGCGGAGCCCAGCCTTACAGCGAGAACTCCGCCACGGTTCCCCGGCGCTCTCGCAGCGGCGGGAAGCTTTCAAACTGTGGCCAGGGAGTGCGGCTCCTGGCCGGAATGCGCGGTCCCGCACAACCGCCGCGTCAACCACCCGCGCAAGGCTTCTTCAGGCAATCACCTTCGCATCGGGAACGTTCTTCTCAATCCAGCCGCGAATGCTGGCCACCGTGTCCAGCTCCCACTTAGCGTCGATCTCAAAAAGCGCGATCTGCGGCAGATGATCCTTGACCGCCTTCATCCGTAGCAGGAAGCGCGAAGCCACCGGATGGGCGTCGCGGAACGTACGCCAGGGGATCAGCTCGACGCCATCCGACGGCAGGGTAACCGCGCTGCGCGTGACCGTTCCGGATTTGACTTCGACCTGCTGCGATGTGCCGTCATCCGTTACCAGCACCGCGTCGCCGCTGCCCACCGAGGAGCAAAGCTGCTGCACCTTGACCGCCTCGTCATTGAACAGGAAGCTCGACCGGAACTTGATCAGAAAGTCTTCCGGCTCGTAATACTTCCCGAACTCAAACTTGGTCTCCGCCGAGTGCATCGCCCGCACCCAGACGTGACGCTCGCCGAAATCGTCCGACGCCAGCGACACGATCTGCACGGCGCGATAGTGGGAGATGTGGAAGGCGACGGCGGCGGCGTCGAGTCCGTCGATGCGCTCCCGATATGCATCCGCCAGGGCGCGCAGCGTCACAACCTGCAATGTCGGCTTGGTCCACTGCGGCGCCAACCCACGCACCGGCTCGCCCAGCGTGCCGTCCTCCTCCACCGCGTACGGCTGGCCATTGACTTCGTGAGTGACGGGGCGCTCAGCCTTGAGCCGCCCGAAGAGATACTCCAATACTTCCCTCATGGACTTCCTTTCTGCTGCGAAAATGGTTGGACTGCTGCTTTACTTCTGGACCCCGGCGGAATCGAACTTGATGACCTGCGATTCCCTCGGCGTCGGCGGCGACCACAGCGGCATCTGCCGTGGATCGGAGGTGAAGGCGACCAGCGAGCCGTCTTCCGACTTGCCCATGAAGCACTTCGACTTGTTCGTCTCAATCGCCGCCAGCTTCGACGACGCCTTGAACTCGGTATCGATGGTTACGCGGTTGTCGTGGGGCTTAAGCAACAGCTTGAGAGTGACCTCGCGCGTGGCCGTCGACGGCGTGTTGATGTCCGCAATGTTTTCCAGCGCGCGCCGAAATTCGATATCGAAGGCCTCGATCATCGCCCCATCGTTGATGTTTCCGATGTTGATCGGGACCGCTTCTTCTTTCACTTCCGCCATCGTCTTAACCCCTCCCCGTGAATTGATTTCGTTTCGACTGTTCAGCGATGCAACAACAGCCAGACATCTGAGATCACCAAAACCCAGAACGCCGCGCCCCCTAGCAGCACGGAAGCCCAAACCGCGGCGCCGCGCCACTTCGACGGAGACTCCGGCATCTTCCCCGTCTCCCGCGCAAGCGCCGAGTAAAGCGCGCCCGCTCGTGCCGCGTGGTAGTTCGCCTGCGCCGTCGCCACTTCATGGCAGCGCAGACAAAAGACGCCTCCGCTCGCCAGCTCCTCTTCGCAGCCAGGGCAGATATGCAGCGCGTCGGGAATCGCTATTCCGCCCATGGAAAGACCCCCAAAGTCAGAAAGAGAAATAAACCGCAACAAGTCCAGACAAATCGCAGCGCGCATTTCATGGAGATCCTCATCGCGTCGCCCTCCGCCAGGAGAAGTCCGCCAGCACGATGCCCGCGATCAGCGACGCCACGCCCACGGGCACGCTCCCCGCCGCGATCTCCACGACGCCCCCGATCAAAAATCCCCACGCCCCCACAAACGCCAGACCCGTCATGCCGCCCGTCCTTTCCGGCGCGCCTTGGCCGCCCGCCGATACTGCCCGCTTCTCGCGGTGCTCCTCGACAATCTGTGCGTGGAC
>JBAPRH010000028.1:0-49262 GCA_049280995.1 Acidobacteriaceae bacterium | reverse complement strand
CTTACCGACCCGGCCGATCGATCGGCGTATGTCCGCCAAGTCGCTCATGCCGTGAAGCCTGGCGGTCATGTGATCCTCAGTACCTTTGGACCAGAGGGCCCAACACGTTGCAGCGGACTCGAAGCAGTCCGCTATGACGCTGGATCTCTACGCAACGAGTTCGGCGAGCGCTTCACTCTGTTGGAGAGCTCGAAACATCTGCATCAGACGCCGTTTGGAACCGCGCAGCAGTTCCTCTCTTGTCATTTCCGGTTTGAATAGTCAGGCGGGCCAGCCGAAGCAGGAACCTCGTCTTCGGCCGGTTGGCAATTCTGCTATGTGCTCGCTCAGCGGTGTTTCAAGGGGTGTCGTTGTGCCGTTTGGTTGGGTGGTCTCCGTCCTGCTGGATGGCGGACTGGATGTTGTCCCATACGGCGGGGCTCGGGTCGTGGAGCGGCAGCAGCAGTTTGGCCTGCTGGGCGATGTATTCGAGGTCGCGCACCAGGGCGGCGCAGGTTTCGCACGTCTTGAGATGCTCTTCGCTGCTCAGGTCTTTGCCGGATTCGAAGAGTTCGGGTAGGCAGTCCTGAAATTCTGCACAATTCATGGTCTTTCCGTTCTCGGGTTTGGCGGTCTTCTCCGTCATACCGGCTCCTTACGCTCCCCGGTGCGGAGCAGTTCGCGTAGCTTCATGCGGGCCTTGTGCAGCTGCGATTTGCTGTTGCCGATGGAGCAGGCGAGCATATCGGCAATTTCGTTGTGCTCGTAGCCTTCCACATCGTGGAGAACAAACACCAGACGGTAGCCGGGAGGAAGATTTTCGACGGCGCGTTCAAGCGTGACCCGGTCGATGGAGCCGGCGAGGGTGAGGTCGCGGGCTCCGATGTCTTTGCGCGGGCCGTCATCCTGAGACGGCTCCAATGTTTCTTCGAGCGAAACCTGGGGAAGGCCTTTCTTGCGGAGATGCATGAGCACGACGTTGACGGAAAGCCGGTGCAGCCAGGTGGAAAACGCGGAATCGCCGCGAAAGGTTCCAATTTTACGGTAGAGCTGGAGAAACGCTTCCTGGGTGAGGTCTTCGGCTTCGGCCACGTTGCCGAGCATGCGCAGGCAGAGGGAGTAGACACGGCGCTTGTGGAGCGAATAGAGCATTTCAAACGAGCGTGCGTCCCCGGCCTGGGCCTTGGCAATGGCTTCGGCTTCGCCAGCAATGGGCGGATTGCGGCGCATGTGCTGATGGATCGGTTTTGGTTGGGTCTGGCCGGCGTTCATCCCAGCCTCCCGTTTACGCAGAAGGGTTCCATCGAGTATAGCTCCTGTGGCTCTCGAATAATTGCCATGCAATGGTAAGAGAACGTGATTCATGGATAAAGAAAAAGAAGAAGAATTGTTACGCAATATCAACATTTGGATGGCGATGGGTAAGGGTGGGTTGCCCCTTTCAGGCTTCCCCCGCCAGTGCTTTGTCTCTCTGCGTTTTATCCGCTTTATGTAGTTTATCCAGGAGCCGATGAATCTTGCGTAGAAGCTGCGGGCAAGTCCCGGGGGCGCGGTTCCCTGGATGATGGCCCGGCCGTCGGCGAAGACGGTGAAAGTGTATTCGCCGTGGATGGAGCGGAGCAGGGGCTAATTGAAGCGGATTTCGCCGTGTGGCTTCAGGTACGCCTGTGAGAAGCTCGTGGATGTTGCCAGGAGTGAGGTCGGCTAGGTGGGCGCGGAGGCTGATTTCGCTGTTGAAAAGCGCGATTTTGCGGCGGGCAGCTTCGGCTTTGGGAACGGAGTCGCGGGCGTCGAGCTCGTCGAAGAGGACCTGCCGCGAGTTGCGCTCCTCTGCGGCTTTGGAAGACGAGGGCATGAGTCTTTAGTATAGGAGGCGCGGCGATATTCCGAAGCCGAGGGCGCACCCGGAGAGCAGGCGGAGAGCCATGGTCAGTTTGCATCATAACTAGGCAACGGTGGGAGTGAACGAAACCATGGCGGACGCATCTTTGGTGAGTCCGCGCAGGGCGGAAGGACTAGAGGGCGGGTTGGGTTTTCTGCGAGCGGCAGGTTTGCGGATCTTCGGAGGGCAAGTTCGACGCGGAATGCGAACTTCGCCTTCCGGACGCTGTGTCGTGCTCGTTTTGATGGGGATGCTGCTAGCCACGCCGGCGGGGTTGGATGCGCAGGTGAATCCTGAATCCGGCATTGTTCCAACGCAGACACCGTCTGTGCCAAAGGCGCAGCAGAAGACTCCACCGCAAGCTGCGCGGGCTCCGGGATACAGCGTTGCCCATAAGTTGTCGCCACAAGCGCCGCCAGTGGGTACGCGGGAGGCGACGACGGCGAGTCTGCGCGCCTGGGAAGGCTTACGGGTGGTAGCAGTGGAGTTCGACGGTGTAGACCGCTCGCGACTTGCGCCGGTCCCGGAGTCGCTGGCGGTGCAGCCGCACAAAGCGCTGCACGCGGCAGACGTTCGGCAGAGCCTGCGAGACTTGTTTGCGACCGGGCTCTACAAGGGGATCGTGGTCGAAGGGAAGCGGCGCGGGGATGAGGTAACGATCCGCTTTGAGGGAGCGCCGCAGATGTTTCTGGGGCGGGTGACGGTGGACGGGCTGAAGAGCGACCAACTGGAAACCCAGCTGCAACGGTCGACTCGGCTGACGGCCGGAACGCGTTATGACGGACGGAAGGTGGAGAGAGCCGCGAACCTGCTGACTGAGACGCTTCAGGCGAACGGGTTTTACCTGGCGACGTTCACCAAAACGCTGACGGAGCACAGCGCCGAGGCGCTGATCGACGTGCATTACCACGTGAAGCTGGGCAAGCAGACGCGGGTGGGGGCGGTAGAGGTAACGGGCGACCCGGGGATGACGGTCGGCCAGTTCCGAAAAAAGGCGAAGCTGAAGGCGAAGTCCAAGGTGACGCGCGATACGGTGAGCCGGGCGTTGAGCAGCCTGCGGAAGTATTACGAAAAGAAGAATCGGCTGGAGGCAACGGTTGCGCTGGAATCGAAGCAGTTCAAGGCTCCGGCGAATTTGCTGGACTTCAAGTTTGAGGCGAACGAAGGGCCGATGGTCACGATCCACGTGAACGGCGTAAAGCTGAAAAAGGGTAGGGTGAAGTCGCTGGTTCCTGTGTATGAGGAAGGCACGGTTGACGAAGACCTGTTGAATGAAGGCGACAAGCGCATCCGCGACTACTTCCAGCGGCAGGGATATTTCGGGGCGGAGGTGACGCACTCGCGGACGACGCAGGGGATGGGGGCGGCGGAGCGGGTGGCGATTGAGTTTGATGTGAAGCTGGGGCAGCGGCGCGAGGTGAAGTCGGTGGAGCTGTCGGGGAATCATTACTTCAGCGACAACGTGATCATGCCGCGGCTGAGCGTGGCGAAAGCGAGCCTGTTCCAGCGCTACGGGCGCTATAGCGAGGCGCTGGCGGACGCGGACGCGGATACGATTACGGCGCTCTACCAGAGCAATGGATTCAGTAGCGTCAGCGTGACTCCGATAGTGAAGGCCATAGGGAAAGGACAGGGGAACAAGGTTGAAGAGCTTGCGGTGACTTACAAGGTTGACGAAGGCAAGCAGGACCTCATCGGGAAGTATGAGATTACGGGGAACCAGGAAGTTCCGCTGAGCGCGCTGACGCCGCTGCTAACGACCGAAGCGGGGCAGCCGTATTCGGCCACGACGATTATGGGCGACCGCGACGCGATGCTTACCTATTACTTCAGTCATGGATTTGACCAGGCGACGGTGAAGCTGGCGCAAAAGCCGGAAGCGGACAAGCCGAACCGGATTGACGTTACCCTGCAGGTAACGGAAGGCGACCAGACTTTCGTAAGCCGGGTGCTGGTTTCGGGTCTGCACTATACGCGGCATTCCACAGTGCAGCCGCACATTCTGCTGAAACCGGGAGAGCCGCTGAACCAATCAGCGCTGCTCGAGAGCCAGCGGCAGCTCTACGATCTGACGCTGTTTAACGAGGTGAATACCGCAGTTGAAAATCCTGGCGGTGATGAGCCGCACAAAAACGTGCTGGTGCAGTTTACTGAGGCGAAACGCTGGGACCTGAGCTACGGCGTTGGCTTTCAGGCGCAGACGGGGAACCCTTCGACGAGCTGTCCGAACCCGGTGAGCCTGATTCAGTTGGGGATTAATCCGGCGGCCTATGAAGCCAACTGCGGGCCGAACGGAAAGACGGGAGCGAGCGCGCTGGTATTGTTTGACCTTTCGAGGATCAACCTGTGGGGGCGCAACCAGTCGATCACGCTGCGGACGCAGTATGGATCGCTGGAGCAGTCGGCGACGACGATTTATTCTCTTCCGCACGTTTTCAACCTCAAGTCGCTTGATTTCTCGGTGAGCGGCGGTTACACGAACGCGCAGGACGTGACGACATATGCAGCGTCACGGCTGGAGGGAACAGTGCGCCTCACGCACCGGCTCAACCTTGCGAACACACTGTTCTACCAGTTCACTTACCGCCGGGTGAAGGTGGATCCGAACAGCGTGCAGGTATCGCCGAATGAGATACCGCTGGTATCGGAACCGGTGCGTGTGGGAGGGCCGGGATTTACCTGGATTCGCGACACGCGCCGACCTACTCCGCTGGATGCGGCGGCGGGTACCTATACCAGCATGGAAGAGTTTGCCACGGATAATATTTTTGCTTCGCAGGCTAACTTTAATCGGCTCGATCTTTCTAACTCAAGTTACTACCAGATAGGAAAGAAGCACTACGTTCTTGCGCGTAATACGAGGTTTGGGTATGAACGCGCGTTCGGAGAAAGCAAGTATGAATATATCCCTCTTCCGGAGCGACTGTATGCGGGCGGCGCGCAGTCGCTGCGGGCCTATTCGATCAACTCGGCGGGGCCTCGGGATTCGCTGACGGGCTTTCCGATCGGCGGCGCTGGAGTATTTATCAACAGCGGCGAGATACGTTTTCCTAATCCAAACCTGCCGTACGTTGGGACGGCCGTCGGATTTGTCTTGTTCCATGATATGGGGAATGTCTTTAATAACTCGTCGGACATCTGGCCCAGCGCTTTGCGGATCAAGCAGCCGCATAGCTGGACGTGCAGGGACCTCAATCCGGACCATCAGACGGCCGTGACGCGGTCGTCGAGCACCAATAATACGGGGACGTGCGACTTCAACTACTTTACGCATGACGTTGGCCTGGGGCTGCGTTATCACACGCCCATCGGACCCATCCGGCTGGATTTCAGCTACACACTGAACCCCCCGATTTATCCGGTGATCATTACTTACGGCACGCACTCCAATGGTTCGCCCATTGAGCCATATGTGGGTCAGGCCGGGCACTTCAACTTCTTCTTCAGCATCGGGCAGGCGTTCTGATGAGAGCTTTGTTTCGAGTGGCGGTGGTGTTTGCGGCGTTGGCTGGGGGGACGGGTTACGCGCAGACGGCAACGGCTCCGCCGGCGGACAGCAGCCAGTTTGTGACGCTGGACCACGTGGTCGCGGTGATCAGCGGGGATGTGCTGTTGGAGAGCGATGTCGAGGAGGAGATGCACTTTGCGGTGTTGGAGCCGTTCCAGCCCCATGCGGATGGGGACACGCGTCAGGACGCGCTGCAAAGACTTATCAGCCGGTCGCTGATTGTGCAGCAGATGCGGCAGCAGCAGCAATTCAAGATAAGGATTTCGGATGCGGACGTGGAGAAGTCGCTGAAGGAGTTGCGGTCGCACCTTCCGGATTGCGCCCGCTACAAGTGCGAGACGACGGCGGGATGGAATGCGTTTCTGGCGGCGAATGATTTGACCGAGCAGGAGGTTGTTGAGCACTGGAGGCAGCGGCTGAAGATCCTGCGCTTTATCGATCTGCGTTTCCGCACGGGCATTCGCATTTCACACGAGAGCATAGAGGAGTATTACGAGAAGTCGGTGGTTCCAGCGTTCAATAAGCAGCATCAGACTGCGCCTGCATTGAAGGATGTTTCGTCGCGCATTCAGGAGGTGCTGCTGGAGCAACAGGTGAACGGGCTGCTGCAGGACTGGCTGAAGAGCCTGCGCTCCGAGGGCAACGTGCAGATTGTGGACCCGGCGTATCGGACGGCGGAGAACACACCGAAAGCCAGCGAGGAGGAGTGAGCCGTGAGCGACGCGCCGAATTTGCAGCCTGCTTCTTCCGTGCCTCCCGCGGCGGACGGGAAGCAACATCCTATCTGGCGCGCGGCGCTGGTTGCGGTGGTGGTGATTCTGCTGCTGATCGTGGGCGGGATCTGGTATGTGAACACTCCGGCGTTCGCGAAGTTCGTTCGTGGCAAGGTCGTGAGCGCGCTGGAGCAGGCGACGGGCGGGCGCGTGGATATGGGAGCGTTCCATTGGCGGCTGCTGCACCTGGAATTTGAGGTGGATAACCTGACGATTCATGGCCTTGAGGGGCCGGGGCAGGTTCCTTATGCGCATGTAGACCGGATTTATGTGCGCGCGAAAATTATTTCGCTGCTGGAGCGCAAGTTCGGGCTGAATTATTTTGAGGCGGACCATCCCGTGATTCACCTGATTGTGTATCCCGATGGCTCGACAAACCAGCCGCATCCGAAGGTGAAGGCGACCAGCAAGAAGCCGGCAATCGACACGATTTTTGATCTCAAGGTGAACCGCGCTGAGGTCCGCGACGGCGTTGTGATGGTGAACCAGCGAGCTACTCCGTTCAATGCGTCGGCGAATGATCTGGGTGTGATGGTCACGTATGTTCCGGCGAAGGGGTCAAAGGAGTCTGAGCGGTATCTGGGTAGGGTCCACGTGGAGGACCTGACGATGGAGCGCGGCGGAGGAGCGGCGCTGCACTCGACGATCGACGCGCAGATGGAGCTGGGGCGCAACCAGGTGGTTTTGCAGTCGCTGCAGCTGCGAACGGGTGATTCGCTGCTCAACGTGAACGGGTCGCTGATCAATTTTGCAAACCCCACGTGGCAGCTAAATGTGAAGGGCGGCGTGGCGCTTGGGGAAATGGAGGCGCTGACGCACATTGCCGGACTGAAGCAGGGCGAGGTTCAGATTGACTTGCACGGCGGAGGGGCGAAGGCGCAGTTCAAGGTGGATGGGGCGATCCGGGTTGAGGGTGCGTCGTACCATGCCGGCTCGATCCATGTGACGGGAGTGCGCGCGCAGACCCGGCTGCACCTGACGCGGGATGATCTGGCGCTAACGGGCCTGCGCCTCGAGCTTTCTCAGGGCGGCTACATTGACGGCGAGATGAAGGTTACGCACTGGCGGCATCCAGCGAAGGCAGCGGCGGTTCCGAAGCTGCCGCCGAAGACGGCACGTGCGCTGCGGAGAGCAAAGGCGGTGGTGGCCAAGCCGGAAGTGCAACAAGGGACGATTCGGGCGCAACTGCACGGGCTGGGGCTAGCGTCGATTATGGGGATTGTGGCTCCGTCGCATTACAGCGAGCTTGGATTTGACACGGCGGCCAGCGGGAGCGCAAAGGTGAACTGGACGGGCAGCGCGATGGCGTTCACGGCCGCTGCGAACGTCACGCTGACTCCACCGCTGAAGACTGTGCCGGGACGAGTTCCGATGTTTGGGACGGTGGAAGCGACCTACTCCAATGTGAAAGGGCTGGTGGATATTGCCGATCTCGATGTGCATACGCCCGCATCGGAGGTGAAGGTGACAGGATCGCTGGGAGCGTATCCGATCACGCGCGCTTCCAACATGCAGGTGACGCTGAACACGTCGGATATCAGCGAGTTTGATCCGGCGCTGACGACGCTGGGTGTTGCCGCGGGCGGCAAGAAGGGCCTGAAGGCGCTGCCGGTGTCGCTGCATGGAAAGGCGGATTTCACTGGGACGATTACGGACAGCATTCTGAATCCGGATGTGAAGGGGCATGTGGATGCGACGGATTTTGATTTGACGTTTTCGGCTCCGAAGAGGTGGGACGGGACGACGGTAGCGGAGGCTGGCCCGCAGCCTGAGCGTACCGTTCACTGGGACGCAATCCATGCCGATGCGGAGTATTCGCAGGAGCGGATTGCGGTGTCGCAGGCGGTGCTGACGCACGGGCCGGCGACGGTCCATGTTTCGGGAGAGCTGGATGCTCATAGGGTATCGGCGCGGCGCTCAGAGTTCGATGAGGAATCGCCGATACGCGCGGATGTGAGCGTGCGGGACGCGGATATTGGGGAGCTGTTGAAGATGGCCGGGAAGAACCTGGCAGTGACGGGAACGCTGAATCTGACCGCGCACGCGAGCGGCACACTAGAGAACCTGGACGGCGGCGGGCACGTATCCGTGCTGGGTGGAGCGATTTACGGCGAGTCGTACAAGAGCCTGAATACCGATTTGCGGTTTGCAGGAAGCGAACTGGGTGCTGTGCACCTCGTGTTTGTGGAAGACGGCGGCAGCATTACAGGTGGCGGCGGCTATGACCTGAAGGCGAAGGCTTTCCATTTTGACGCGCGCGGCACGGGGTTTGACCTGGCGAAGATTCATCGGCTGCAGAGCGGCAAATACACAGTGGCCGGGATGCTGGCGTTTGAGGCGCACGGGAGCGGCACGATTCAGAAGCCGGATCTTCAGGCAAATTTGCATTTGACCCGGTTGAATCTGGACGGGGTGGCCAAGGGATTTGTGAATGCAGAGGCGCATACCCAGGGCCGCACTCTGCTGGTAGATGCGAACGCGAACATTGCAAATGCGCAGTTGCAGGTGCATGGGCAGACGCAGCTCACGGGCGACAACCAGACACAGGCGAAGCTGACGCTGGCGAATCTGGATGTCGATCCAATTCTGGAAGCGGTGAAGGTGGAAGGGGTGTCGGTCCATTCTTCGATTGGTGCCACGGTAAACGTGAGCGGGCCACTGCGAGAGCCGCGCAGAATGAACGGCGATGCGACGGTCCAGCAGTTTGCGGTGACGCTGGCCGGAGTCGCGTTGAAAAGTGATGGAGCGCTTCACGCAACGCTGAAAGACGGACTGCTGCATCTTGATCCGGTGCACATTATGGGCCAGGACACGGACCTGCGGGCGCATGGAACCCTGGCCGTGCTGACCGCGGCGCACGGGCTGAACATGCACGCCAGCGGCGCGGTGAACATGAAGCTGGCGCAGAGCCTGAACAAGAACATCCGGTCGTCGGGGCGAGTGGATTTTCAGCTGGACACGAAGGGGACGCTTGCGCAACCAGTGCTGACCGGCAACGTGAAGTTTACCGATGTGGCGGTTTCGATGCTCACGTTTCCCAATGGGCTGAGCAAGATGAACGGCACGCTGACATTTGATCAGGATCGCCTGGAGGTGAAAAGCCTCACGGCGGTGAGCGGCGGCGGCCAGCTCACCGCGGGCGGTTTCATTACCTATCAGCAGGGGTTCTACGGCGACCTCACCGCGACGGCGAAGGGTGTGCGAATTCGGTATCCAGAGGGCATGAGCTCAATGGTCGATGCGAAGCTGCGGCTGCAAGGGACGAAGCAGTCGGCGCTGCTGAGCGGCGGGGTGACGATTACACGGTTCGCACTTACCAGCGGGCTTGACTTGGCATCGTTCAATCCGTCGGCGATGGGACCGGCGCTGCCCCCGAATCCCAAGTCGCTATCGAACCATGTGCGGCTGGATATTCATGTGGTCTCTGCTCCCCAGCTGGATTTTCAGAACTCATTTGCCAAACTGGCGGGCGACGTTGACCTGCGCGTGCGGGGCACGATTGCGCAGCCCACGGTGCTGGGGCATATTTCGATCACCGAGGGCAACGCGACATTCGCCGGGACGAAGTATGAGTTGCAACACGGCGACATCCTTTTCTCGAACCCGGTGCCGATCAATCCCACGCTGGATTTGAGCGCGACAGCGCAGGTGGAAGGTTACGACATCACGATTGGGTTGGCGGGAACGGCGGCGAAGCCCGTGCCTACCTTCCGGTCGGAGCCCCCGCTGTCGGAGCAGGACATTTTCTCGCTGCTGGCGATGGGGCGAACGCAGGAGGAGCAGCAAATCTACTCGAGCATGCAGGCGCGGGCCGGCGTAAACTCGACGGCTGACGCGCTGCTGGGTGGCGCGCTGAATGCGACTGTGAGCAACCGGATCCAGAAGCTGTTTGGCGGCGGGAGCGTGAAGATTGACCCCACGTTTGTGACCGGGACGGGCAATGCGACGGCGCGCATCACGGTGGAGGAGCAGATCTCAAAATACGCAACGTTGACCTATGCGACGAACGTGAACTCGACGGCGGAGCAGCTGATCCAGGCCCAGGTTAACCTGACGCAGAACTTCTCGGTGCTTGCGGTGCGTGACGAGGCAGGCGTGTTCAGCATGATCTTTAAGCTGAGGCGGCGGTATCGGTGACTATTTCAGGCTGGCGGCTTCCTGCCCTGGAATGGGATATGGAGTGACCTCAGATGAACGGTCGTCCGGCTGGACGAGCCAGACGGTGTGATTCTTGTAATAGCGGATGAGATCGAGGTTCTGGTCGGGACCCATGTCGCGCGCCCAGATAACCTTGGAATGGTCGATATCGGGGGCGTTGTAGACCCATTCATCGAGCGGGCTATGGCCTGGGGAGTAATGGACGATGGCGAGCTGCTTTCCGGGGAGCTTTTCCAGTTGGGCCTCGACGGTTGCGCGCGGCAGTCCGAATTGCGGTGCCGGGCCATACCAATTGATTGCCCACTGCTCACTGTCTCGACTTCCAAGACTGATATGCAACGGTTGCGCGTAGAGGCGGACAACCGCAAGCGCAACACATAGAGTCACGAGGGCCCTAACCAGTCCCTTGCCGACAGGCTGGTCGCCGGGTGCCCATTGGCGCAGGTGCCGCATGGCCTGGAGACCGATCGCGTAGAACGCTGCTGTGAAAGGGGAAACGTAATGCGGGAAGAGCGATATTCCCAGCAGCATGCCCGCTGACAAGACAAGCACGCATAAGACGAGAGACCGGATGCGACGGTCGAGGAAGACTCTTCGCACCATGATGAGCGGCGGGAGTAAGGCAATGCCGGCAAAAAAGAGGAATGCGGTGAGTACCTTGTCCAGGGTTCCGGGCACAAAGCCTAACAGGCTGTGGACTCGTTTATAGGACGCGGCCTCGGTCTGGGTGTAAAACTCCTGCATGAGCGGGTGCAGGTAATGCCGCTGGGGTCGCGGCGGCTGCCAGATCCAGTACGGAGCCCCCGCATAGGCGGCGCGATCGATTTTGTAGGGAAGCGTGGTGGGGCTTCCGAAGACGCGGTAATTGTAGTAGCCCATCCATGTGCCTGCTGCGATGATCAGGAGCAGGGGCAACGCGGCGCGCCTGAGCAGTACTCCTGCGGAAGGCTTATTTTTGCCGAAGAAGACCCATCTGCCGAGAACGAACGCCACGGGCAGGCAAAGCAGAAGACCTTCGTAGGGGCGACTGGTCGCGAGAAGAATGATTCCTATCGCTAACAGCATGCCGTAGCGAAACCTGGCTGTGCGCATCAGTCGCGGATAGGCCCCGAGCACCAGAGCCCCGCCGAGAGCGGCAAGCGAACCGCCGCCCGCGAATGTATTGATCCAGTAGCTGAAAAGGGCGATGTGGACGATGGCGATGAATCCGCCAAGAAGCGCCCACTTCGGCGGCAGCCACGCCTGGAGCATCCAGCAGAGCGCGGCGCACATGAGCGCGGTGACGAACAGAACCCCAAACCATGCGTTTCCGGCGAGCACCTTGCCGGCGGCCAGAAGCAAGCCCTGGGCAGGAAAGTACATGGACATGTAGGTTGGCTTCATGGTGACGTGGACGGTTTCAAAATGCGTCCACATGGTGGGCGTGGGATTGGTCAGCCGCCCGGAGGCAAAGGTGTTGGCAGCGAGCAGAAAGCTGAAGCCATCATGGATGAACGGATGAGGGATGGGATTGAGCGGGAGAGTGGCAAGCCGCAGCAGGAGGGCGGCCAGGCCGATCACAATAACAGAAAGACGCTTGTTTCGCGCCAGAGGCGTGAAGGCGCGCTCGACGCGCGCCAACAACGGAGAACCAAGACGAGGACAACAAAATACTACAGTGATTGCAACAGCTGTGAGTCCGCCCTCGATCATCAATAGGGAGGGGCCATGTTCCGCGAGGGTGGACAACATCATGCTTGAACTGCCGGCTTCTTTTTAGAGCAAGTTCTAGGGGGAGGGAAAGTTGAGTACCTTGGGTGCAACTTCAGAGTAGTACTTTATTAGTACTTTTCTTCCGCCAGAGTCATAGCGCGACAGCCTGGCGATTCCCAATTCGTGTGCCACGAAACCCGCTGTGGTTTCGAGGACTTCGATTGCGCATTTCATGCTGCGGCGGAAATTGATGGAGAACGCTTTCTTGAAATACTTCGTCGGGCAGGAGATTTCCCCGATCCGGAAGCCGAACATTACCGACTGGGCAATCATCTGGTTGTCGAAGACAGAGCCCTGGGAGTTTTCGAGCAGCGGCAATGTTTGCAGGAGCTCTCTCGAGAAGGCGCGAAAGCCGGTGTGGTATTCGGAGAGTTTGACGCCCAGAAACAGGTTCTGAAATGCGGTCAGCAGACGGTTGGCAATGTATTTATAGATGGGCATGCCGCCTCTGAGCGCCTCTCCTCCGAGGATGTGGGAGGCGAGGACGGCATCATACAGGCCGCTTGCGACCATCCCGGCCATAGCAGGTACCAGGGAAGGGGCATATTGGTAATCAGCTTGAATCGTCACGACGATGTCAGCGCCCGCATCGAGTGCTTCACGGTAGCAGGTCTTCTGGTTGCGTCCGTAGCCGTAATTTGAGTCCTGGATGAGAGTCTGAACGCCCAGGCTTTCTGAAAGGCGGGTTGTATTGTCGTTGATCGAGTCAACGACCACGATCTTGATGTCAACGATGTCCGGCAGTTCGCGCAGGGTATTTTCCAGCGTTCTCTCGGTGTTACGAGCTGGCATTACAACCGCTATGCGCTTTCCGTCGATCATGATATCTGCTTCCTTAAAGCTCCAGCGCTCCGAGAGGGAACGCCTTCACGTGTGATTTAAAACGCAGAGGAGAGAGTGGGGGGGTGAGCTTTGATAACGAGCACCTCTCCCCTCTGGACTACCGGGCCCAAAGAGCCGGGTGGTATTCCGGCCCTTTTTGTTAAGACGTTAAGACTACGACGCGGCGGACGCGAGCTTGGTGCTGATGCTGGCGAAGACCGTGTTGATTTCACCGGACAGGCTGGACATGGCAACGGTTGCGCCGAGGGCGATGATCGCAACGACCAGCGCGTACTCGACGAGATCCTGGCCGCGATCATCTGAGAACCAGTTCTTGATTTTGATAGAGAGCATTAACAGTTTATCGTTCATTTGAATTCTTCCCCGTAAGACAAATTTGGCTTCAGCCGACGGCTGAAATCTGCCCTTCCTACTGCAACTGGGAGGCCATTCCCTGGGATTATGTCTATCTCGTTGAAAGCAATTGCAAAAATGGGAAGGGGCGTGCGGGGCAGGGTGTGAACGGCAGTATACAGAGCTGGCCCCGGTATCGCCTGCTATATACGATGCCTGGCGAGCTTTGTCGATCTGTGCAACATATCGGTTTCTAAAGTAATGAAGGCCTTTGGTGCCTGCGAGGGGCCTCGTTTGTTCAGTCCGCAGGAAGGCTGGCTTCGCCTGCGGGCTGGTCCGCGGGGGAGAATTCGAGCTGGTCGCCGCGCCGGGTCTCTGAGCTTTTGATGGTTCCCGTGGGCAGCTCGAGGATGGAGTGCGCGGAGAGGCAGGCTGATAAGCGCCAGGGGCGGACGTGGCTGCGGACCTTTTTCACCTTCTTGTTGCGGTCGAGATAGACGAGGTCGAGCGGGAACTTCATAAAGAAGGTGTGGACGGACTCGCAGGGGACAATCCACATGCCTCCTCCGGGCGGGAGGCCGGTGCGTCCGAGCAGGCCCTTGTTGCGGGTGGCGGCGGTGCCGGCCGTCTCGGCGCAGGAGGCGAGCTCAGTCTGGCGGGTGAGGTTCCGGATTTTCAGGCCGGCCGGTGGTTGTGGTTTTTCCAGCATTTTTTACCTCATTTGCTGCAAGTCATACACTTTGCTTGGCTTCTATCGTGTATGGACACCTTAGTCGATTGATTTTACTGCGATTCCAGGGATGGATGCTCTGTTTTCAAGGAACTTTTGTCCAGCGGCGGGCTGGTTGGGTTGATTGTCGTCCCGAGACTTGTCGTCCGAAGATTTGTCGAGATTGGAATGATTTTCTTTCCGGCCTCCTTTGTTTTCTTTGAGTTATGATATCGTGGCGGATGCAGTTCCAACAAAATAAAGGAGTTACAAATTTATCCTGATTTTTCAATTACTTAGCGAGGCCGGATGCATCATTTTCTCTCGAACGGGACCGACTCTTGATCAAAAAAGTTTCATTGATACTGAAAACAAAGGACTTACAAAATTTGATCCTGGAAACAAAGGAGTTAGCTCCATCGTATTGAAAATAAGCGGTTGGTTCGGATCTTTTTCAATTGTAGTGCCGGCTTGAAGTGGGCAGCCTGGCAGGGGGAATTCCAAATTTGAAAGACGCAGCGTATGGGCTGCGCCTTTGTGCGACTTAAAACTTCTCTACTCTTAGTTTAGCAGTTTTTGGGAATTCAGATACATTCGTAAGCACGTGTGATTCAGCGAGTTGCAAGCTTTTCACTTGACACCCGCCTGGCCTGGTGTGCCAGAACGCGATGCGCGACGATCGATCCATCCCCCAGGCGTACCCGCGCAGCGCACAGAAGTTGCAGCACTATTTATAGTTACAACACTGTGTCTAGTTACAGCACTATGTCTCCGATCGGCGGGTAGAATCCGCCAACTGGACCGACAATCTGGTGGGCGCGACTTTCCTGGTGGCGTAGAGGAACCAGACGAGCCAGGCGATGGGAGTCCAGATTAAGAATACGGTTTCGAGGGAGGCTCCGGCAGCGGTATAGACGATGGCCGCGACGGCATTGATGGCCAGAAGTATCCATCCGGCGTATTTGCGCTTTTCCGGAAGGTTGAGGGCGAAGATGATGGGGGGGAGGAGCACGACCTCGTCGGTGAACCATCCGTAGGGCGAGGCGAAGACGGTGACGAGCATGAGGAGCATTCCATGCGTTGCCCAGCTCCATTCCTGCCGATTGTGGGCGTAATACCAAAGTCCCCAGAGGACGGCGACGGCCGAGGGGATGACGAGGAGCCATTCGGCTCTCGGGTCGATGAGGAACCGGAACAACATGGAAGCGGTGGGGAAAGTTTCAAGCTCGAGGGCCGAGGCGCGCATCATGAAGATGTAATGCGTCCAGACGTGCGGGTCGAGGGCCGTGGCGAAGGCGGCGGCGAGGGCGAGGGCGGCGGCGGCTCCGGCAATGATGCGGAAGCGACGGCGGTAGATGGATTCGGCGAGCAGGACGGCCCAGAAGACGAGAAAGAGATGCGGCTTGATGGCCATGAGGAGCAGCGCGGCTCCGGCGAGGAAGGGGCGGCGCTGGTGAAAGTAGAGAAAGAGCGCGAAGCCGAGCAGCAGGAATGGGGAGCTTTGTCCGCTGCCGATGCAGGCGATGGCCGGTGCGAAGAGCAAGGCGAGCGGGTTGTCCCTGGACCGCGGGTTGAGCAGGTGGACCGAGCCAATGATGCATGCTGCGAGAGCAATGACCCACAGAAACAGACCCACGCGGGGGCCGCTGAATCCGAGAGGGAGGACGAGAAACAGCGCCCAGGGAGGATTGCGCATCATCAGCGGCTGGGGCGGCAGGAAGCCGAGCGGTTTCTCAAGCGAGAAGACGCCTGCGGCAGAATATGGATTCCCGTGATGGACGAGCAGCCTTGCGGTGCTCCAGTAGGAGATGTAATCCATTCGCGCGGGATTAACTCTTGCGGTGAAGATGAAGGCACCGGCCAGGGCGATGGCGGCTACGATGAGAGCACGAAGGATCTTTTTTGAGGGGGAGCTGGATTTGCCGCCGGTTTCAACCTGCGGTTTGTCGAGCTTTTCTGAAACAACACCCATTTCGGCCATCCTTTATGCACTTCGTTCCGGTTCAAGCGTCGCTCCGGAAAAACCATCATCAAAGCGAAACGGAACCTCAAGTGGTGAGGTTCCGTTTTTGTTTTCTACGGGCAATGCTTTACCTATTGCATGGAAGAGCTTGTTCCGCTGGAAGCACCTGATCCGCCCGTCACGCTCTGGACCTGTAGCGGCTTTTCGGGCTTGTTGCTTTCGACCAGCTTCTCAACCGGCATGGTGGTTGGTTGCGGCGGAGCCGGGACGTTTCCGGCGGGAGTAGACATTGGAATGTTGGAGTTCGAGGGGAGGAACTTGATCGGGTAGTGGAGCGCGGGCAGAGGCTGTCCGGCCGGAATGGGCGGAACGATCACCGGTGTCACGATGACCATGAGCTCGGTGTTAGTGCGGTTTTTTGATGTTGACTGGAAGAACTTGCCGAGGATCGGAATGTCTCCCAGGAAGGGGATCTTTTCAAAGGTATCGGTTTCGCGGTTGTCGAGCAGTCCGCCGATGATGAAGCTCTGGCCGTTGCCCAGCTCGACCTCGGTGTTGACATTGCGCACGTCGATGGCCGGGACGGTAAAACCGGAGATCTCGACGGCGTTGGTGAAGTCGAGAGAGCTGACCTCCGGGGCCACCTGGAGGCGGATGGTGCCGCGCGGGGTGATGGTTGGGATGAAGGTCAATCGGACGCCGTATTCTTTGAACTCGATGGTGACGGCCCCCCCAGCGCCGCCTGCGACGCCCTGGACGACGGGGAAAGGATATTCGCCGCCGGCGAGGAAGCTGGCCTGTTTGCCGTCTTGCGCGATCACGTTCGGCTGGGCAAGCACTTCGACGACGCCTTTGTTCTCCAAAGCCTCAAGCGTGGCTCCGAGATTGAGGTCGGGGCGGAAGATGGACAGGTTCAGCGCGTTGGAAATGATCGCCGCCGCCGCAGAGGCTGTGCTTCCTGATGTCGGAAGAGAGACCGAAGGCGGCGTGAACTGGCCGGTGGTGACGGCCCCGACGCTGTTGGCTGCGCCGAGACTGTAGAGGTTGATCCCGAGTTGCCTTTCCAGGCTACGGTCGACGCTGCAGAAACGCACTTTGAGGAGAATTTGCGCCGGGGACTGCGGAACGTCAACGTAGAGGAGGTTGACGACTTTCCCCATGGTGGCGGCGATCGCAGCGGCGCGGTTGGAACTATCGAGGTTTTTCACTGTGCCGCGAAGGAAGATGAGCCCGTTGGCGGTGCTGGCGCTGACGTCCTGGCCGGGGAGCTGCATGTGAAGCTCGCGGCCAAGCTCCAACATTTTGTCCTGAGAAGCATAGAGGCTGGCGTGGACCGTGACGTTGAAGAACTGCCGTTGGCCGGTCGTCTCCCAAACGATGAGGCTGGTGACGCCGGGCGTTTTGCCATTGACGAGAATTTCGGTCGGGCTGACGGCGCTGGCTTCGGCGATATCGCCGAGACCGACGGCCACCCGCTTGACCGAATGACTGAAGTCAATGACCGCAGTTTTTCCGACGGCGACCGACAGGTCTCGGGAAGAGTCCCGGCGAGGAGGAGCCGTTGACGGTTCAGTGGATTGGGCCGTGATGGCAGGTGCTGAAAACGCTACAATCGTCAAAACGCATAAAGCAATGACAGGAATCGAGCTTCGTACTTTCACTGTTTTTCCTCGCCGACGGGGAATTTTGCTTCGGTTTGCTTCGAGCCGTTGAAAACCTGAATTTTGTAAAGATCAGGCGCGCGCCGGACCCTTCTGTTATAGGAGACCCGCTGCGGTGGTGGCGGCGGAGCATTGGGGTCGGCAAAGAGCTTGGCCATGGAGGTTTCCGTCGGCTTGGCCATGGCGGTGTCGAGAGGATTACGGAGGACGAGTTGGATATGGGTTTCGTTGCTGGCAAGGCTCAGAAGCTCTGCCTGCTCGGGGCTGACCTCCAGATTGACCACCTGAACCTGGTGAGGCTTGCCCTGGGCGTCCTTCGTGATATCGGTGCCCGCCGAGAGGACTTTGATGTTTTGGAGGAGGGTCTTGGTAAGGGTCCCCTGGGCGCTGCTGGGCGTTCCCGGGGGATTGCCGGAGATGAGCACGTCGACGCGCATGCCGGGAGTGGCGAAGCCGGAGACGCCCACGACTTCATTGACCTTGACGGCTGCGGCTCTCATGCCAGGGGTGATGGTTGCGGCCAGTCCGCCGCCGGAGCCCGGAGCCGCGAGCCGGTTGGTGATGATTGGCTCACCGGCGTAAAGCTCAGAGAGAACGCCGCGGCCGATGGCGTCTGAAGGCTTCAGAATTACACCGACGGGCAGGGTACCCTGAAGTGCGACTGTTGTGAGATCGCTGGCCTTGAGGACGCTGCCGATCTTGATATCGGAGGCGGTCGCCACCACGCGTGTGGCTTTTGCCGTAGACGACCCGCCTATGTGATGGCTCACCATCCGATATACGGCGAAGCTGCTCACAGCGGCGATCACGAAGGCACTTACAAGAATAGTTAATAGTCTGCGATTCATCAGATATCCATTGAAGCAGGGTCCGTCCGGGTGGTCTGCTCCTGTTGGTTTGTGGGTTTCTCTGCCATTGGAATATAGGCTAAGTTGGTTACGAAGGAAAGAAATTAGTAGGCAAAAAGCGAGATGGGTGTGACCATGGGTACACCAACAGTAATCTCCAGGCGGGTATCTTGTAGTCACTCGGGGACGTACCCGGAGTTTGTGCGGTACCGGCAAGGGAGCCGTAAGGGAAATCATGCGATCTGCCTACCCTATCTCGCTGTTTTCCAAGCCGCCTCAGAAAGAGAGCGGGCCGTCAGCCTTCGTCGTCTCAGTCGTGCTGCACAGCTTCCTGTTCAGCGTTCTTTTTATCACCATCAAGCAGGCCAGAGTCGCACCGCGGGAGCTACCCAACCGGAAGTACGACGTTCACCTCCTGGACATTCAGCGAACGGTAGCGAGTATGCACTGGTACCCGCAGCATCTTGTCCGGCTTCCCCACACCGCTGCTCGGCGGTCGATTTCAGCGGGCGGAAGGCGAGGCAGGGCGCCCAGGGTGCAACTGGAGCGAGTGTCGCGTAATTTCAAGACGACCAGGCCGGCGCCGCAGACGATGATTCAGCCGGAGGTCCCCACGGAACGGCGGACACTGGCGAAAATTCCGATTCCTCAGGCGGTGGCATGGACTCCGGAGAACATCGTTCGGAAGAGGATTGTTACGCCAACGCCGAAGCCGCTGAGTGCGCTCCAGGTGAAGGCCTCCCTGAAGATGCCCAACCATGAATTGAACCCCGCCGAGGTTTCGCTGACTTCGACTCCCTTTGTAACCGAGGCACCGATGCCTGCTCCGGGCACGACGGTTCCGGTGAAAGTGGACGGGCCGCAGGTGGCGAAGGAGATTCCGGAGACGGCATCGCGCAGCCATCAACTGATATCGGCAGCCAGGGTGATTTCGCTCTCGAACCTGAAACTGCAGGACGGAACGGCTGCTCTGCCGGTAATCAATGAGATTGCGCAGGCGGACACTTCCGGATCGCCGATGCTCGGCCAGGCAGCGGGACTATCGCCTGCGGGCGAAGACAAGAGCGACAGCCGCGAGGACGGTACCGGCGTTGGCCATGGCGGAGCCGATTCAGGGAACCATGGCGGCGGGGTTACGGTGGACGAGGGTTCCGCAGCGACACCGGCTCCCACTGCGAATGCCGGGTTCGCCATCGATACCGGAGGAGGCGCGCCCAGTACCGGTGAGACGAGAACGCAGCATATTACTCTGCCGAAGGGCGGCCAGTACGGGATGGTGGTGATTGGAGCTTCGCCGGAGGAGGACTATCCGGAGACGGCGGACCTCTGGACAGGCAGGCTGGTGTATACCGTCTATCTGCAGAGCAACACCGCGCAGAACTGGATTCTGCAGTATTCGCTGCCGCGGGTTCCGAATGACCCTCCGAGCGACGGCAGTCTGAACGCTCCGTGGCCTTACGACATGATGCGACCCAGCCTGAAATACAAGGATGTCATCCTGGTGCATGGGTTCGTGAATTCGAAGGGGCGCTTTGAGCAGTTGTCGGTTGCGTATCCGCCGGGGTTGGCGGAAGCGTCGCGACTGCTGCGCGCTCTCAAGGAATGGGTGTTCCGGCCAGCTACGCTGAATGGGCAGACCGCCCGGGTGGAGATACTGCTGATAATCCCGGGCGTGGAAAATTGAGGCTATCGCCCACGGCCGGCGTTCAATTCGCGCCGTGTCGTTGCTTTATACCCGGGAAACCCAAACCCTATTGTCATTCAAGTAACTAAAACAAATTACTAAATATGTGCTGAAACTTACAATTTTGATTGTGACGGGCCACCGATCGGCGTATACATCAAGCGGATTGTCTCCACAAATGGCCTTGTGCGGCACTTTTACGCGCTTCGATGCCACATATGCCCACGGCCAAAAGGGCGTGAGAGGGCCCGAAGAAGGAACGAGGAACGACAATGAAACATTTTCGCGACGAGAGAGGGCAAATCCTGGTACTCGCGGCGTTGAGCATGCTGCTGCTGCTGGCGTTTGTCGCGCTGGCCACCGATGTAGGCCTGCTGTTTCGTGCTAAGCGAAACGCGCAGATTGCGGCGGACGCCGCTGCTGTGGCCGGAGCACTGGACTACAAATACAACGGCTCCGCTACCTCGGCTGAGGCGGCGGGTCAGACTGCTTCAACGGCGAACGGAATAACGAATGGCGCAAGTGGTGCCGTGGTTACCGTCAGCGAGCCGCCGGTCGACGGGCCCAATCGGTCTAGTAACGGTTTTGTGGAAGCCGTTGTCACGCAGCCGAACCCCACGTTTTTTCTGGGCATGTTCGGTCATTCCCTGGTTTCGGTAAGTGCCCGGGCGGTGGCCGGGGCCGGGACTACCGATGGATGCGTCTGGGCGCTGGGCAGATCCGGGGTCGATATCCCAATCAGCGGGTCCGGGAGCATCAATGTGCCTACCTGCGGCGTTTACGATAATTCGAGCGCCAGCGATGCGCTGGATCTGACAGGGAGCGGCAGCATCGAGGCCAACTCGATCGGCATTGTTGGCAGTTACAAGGACTCGGGTTCCGGAAGCATCAAGATCTGCAACCCGACGTGCACCAATGGTGATCCAACGACCGGAATTGCGCCGGTCGCCAGCCCAATCACGCTGACACCGCCGACTATTCCGACCGGAACGGCTACCGCACCCAGTGGTTCGGGGAGCGCTTTCACCTGTTCAGGCACTTCAAATTGCAACGTCAATCCAGGCACCTACTCCTCTATCACCAACAGTGGGACGGGAACTCTGACTTTCAGTTCCGGGATTTACAACGTCACAGGCAATATCGCAAATACGGGCAGCGGGAAAATCGTCAGCGGCACCGGGACTTACACTTTTGACGTCGGCGGCAATATCAACGACAGCGGAAGTGGGGCAATGACGTTAGGCAGCGGCACATATAACATTGCCGGCTCCATAAACAACAGCACCAGCCACGTCATGACCTTTGGCGCCGGGAATTATATCGTCAATGGCTCCATCACGAACGCAGGCAGCGGGGGGACCGCTATCGGTGATGGGAATGTGATCGTGAACGGATGCCTTTGCGATACGGGGAGCGGAAACATTACGACCGGGAACGGGAACTACACGATGGGGACCTTCACCAGTTCGGGAAGCTCGTCGCTCACTCTCGGCAGCGGTCTTTACATTACCACTGGCAACCTGAGTCTCACAGGTTCCGGCGGTATCACCGGTACAAACAACACTTTCTATACGGAAGGCAGCACGACGGTGAGCGGAAGCGGTTCGATGGACCTTGAGGCACCGACCTCAGGGACGTACAACGGGATCGTATTTTACCAGCCAGCGAACGACAACAAATCAATTTCGATCAGCGGCTCGGGCAGCATGACTCTCAAGGGCATTGTTTATGCTCCCGACTCGCAGCTGACCATAAGCGGGTCCGGTTCGAACAACGTATACACGGATTTTATCGTCGACTCGTTGTACCTTAGCGGGAGCGGGTCGTTCAATAGCAAACAGTACCAGCTAATCAATGCGTCCGCCCTGCTTGGGAAAATTGTAATGGTGGAGTAAGGCATGCGAATCGTGAGAATTCCGGGTGATGACAAGGGCCGCTTCGGGCGGTGCGTGTGGGGCAGAATCTGTGCGGAGCAGGCCGGCGCTCTGGTTGAACTGGCGCTTGTGTTGCCTGTCTTCGTTGTGTTGTTGGTGGGCGCAGGCGAGTTTGCCAGGGCGGAATATGCGGCCATCGAGGTATCGAACGCAGCCATGGCCGGGGTCCAATATGGCGGCGAGAGCGCTGACGCGGCGGCCGATCTCAACGGAATCCAGCAAGCGGCCGCGAACGACGCAGGGAACATCACGCTGGGGACCACATCCGCGTCGGTTTCCTGCATTTGTTCCGACGGGTCAGCCTCAACCTGCCAGCCGACGGACTGCTCCGGCTCGAATATTGAGCAGATCCTTACCGTCCAGACGCAAACAACCTTTGACCCGTTGATTCATTTGCCCGGGATTCCAAAAACTTTTACCCTGAACGGCCAGGCGGTCCAGAAGGTCCTCCAGTGAAAGGTTTGGCGGGAATGACGACGCGCGGCAATTCGCGTTCAGCTAAGGCCGGGCGAATGCGATTGCGGAGAGCCTTTGGCTCCGACGGCGCCACGCTGGTTGAGTTCGCACTGTCTGCGTCGATCATGTTTGTGTTGTTGATCGGCATCATGGAAATATGCCTGGCATTCTTTGCCTACCACTATGTGAATGAAGCCGCCCGCGAAGCGTCTCGGTGGGCCATGGTGCGCGGTGCGAATTCCTGTTCGAATACCCCGGGTCTGGCGGACTGCGGCGCCTCGGGGACGGAGATACAGAGCTTTGTGCAGAATCTCGGGTACCCCAGCATTATTGCGGGCAACACGACCGTCAACACGGAGTGGTGCACGGTGAGCGCGACGCTGCCCACATCGTGGTCAGGTTGCAGCTCGGGTGGATCCAACACACCGGGGAATGAGGTGCAAGTGACGGTCACCTACAAGTTCCCGCTTAACATCCCCTTTATCAGCCAGAAGACGCTCAGTATCCAGAGCACCTCAGCGATGGTGATTTCGCAGTAGCCCCGCTGCATCGGTGGTTCCATCATTCAGGTCGACAGCTAGCGCGGCCGCGCTTTCCGCGCAAGTCGGCGTGCCCGACTCCCAGAGAAGCGGCTGTTCGACGCGGCTCACATTACCCTTATCCTGCTTCTGCCGTTGGTTTAATCGCGGTCGGCGGCGACGCGGCGCAGGAATCGATCGAGGGCTTTTCTATCTGCGGCGTGGGAGCCGGTGCCGGGCTGTTGTCCGGGAGTCGCGCTCTCCACCGGGAGGAAGGCAAAGCCCACGCCGTCCTGGCCATGGTGAACCACTTTGGACATCACGATTACGGAGCAGTCGGGCAGGGCGGCATCGGTTTTGGTTCTTTGCAAGGTAACCATGAGCAGGGTTCCGAGCAGCCAGCGCTCCTGGGTCGCGAGGAAAAAGCCTGTCGGGCTGATGTTCCGGACCGGGCGAGCCACGGGTTCGCCGCCGTCCCAGAAATAAGCGACGAGCGGAGGGGTTTTGCTCCGGGAAGCCTTCCTCTGATCTTCGTTCAAAAGCGCCTTGAACCAGGCTTTGATTGGCGTCATGCAGTTTCCCGTGGCCCTATGAAGTAACAGTGAACATTTTCCAATGGAGTGCGCATTTGCCGGCGCAGAGCCGGGGTCGCCGGCAAGAAATGAATTGGGCCGAAGTCAGCCTTTGGCGATACAGAAGCGGCACTGCCGCTGTTGAACATCGAGTTTATTTGTCTCATATCTCGCTAATTTTCGTCGAGTCCGGGGAAGGCTGAGCCGATTAGCGGGCCTGATTTTCGAGCAGCGAGGCGGCTTCGCGATTGATCCGGCTTTCTATCTCCTCGACCGCGCAGATGATTAACTGATCCCCTGGCTGAGTTTGCGAAGAATAGATGGTATGAGTTGGCAGTTCCAACACGCTTGCTGCCTGAATCCTCAACGGCGCAATTCGGAACCTGGGGAAATGTTCGATGGCGTGGAGAACTTTGTGGTGCTCATCGAGATAGATGAGATCGAGGGGAAAGAGCACGCCGAGCGTATGCACGCCCTGCGACGGGACTATCCAGAGCCCTTCGTCAAGCTTGAGCTTCAGTTTCCCGATCAGCCCTTTGAGGCGTGAAAAGGTGGTGTCCGCCGGGGTAACATCCAGGCAGAGAAAGCACTCGCGGGTCTGGTTGTAAACGCAGTAGGTTCGTTTTTCCATCGTGTTCTGCATTTGCGGGCGTAACCGGCCACCCAAAATTCCGAGTGTTGATTCCTTGAACGCGACCTTTTTGTGCAGTCCCTTTCTGTTCTGTTGGCGAGGCCGCTCAGGCCACGGTTTGTTCCGGAACAGAAGAAGGCGAGTCCCATTCTTCTGTTCCGAAACACAGGTCTACAATCGAAGCGCCAAGGCCTTTTCGCGGCAGCGAAGCCCGCCGGAGTATTCTGCAGCTGATCCGACGACGCTTGCAGCCGGCAAATTACACTTCCGCGAGTCTCCCAATCGGAGACGACAGTTCACTTAGCTTGCTTTCTTGCGGCGACGCTGGATCAGGATGACCAGCAAGACGACAGCAATAACGCCGGCCACAACCCTGATAATTATTGTATTGTTCACGTCAGCTCTCCTTTCCTACTTATTATTTGAAATTCTTGAAAAACTCCGACATCCTGAGGAACGCGGGGCCCAGGGTTACGAGAAAGATAGACGGAAAGATAAAAAGAACGAGCGGAAAGACCAGTTTGACGGTGGTCTTGGCTGCCTGCTCCTCCACTTTCTGGCGGCGTTCGGTCCTGAGGGTTTCGGAATGAATACGAAGTGTTCGGGCGATACTGGTTCCAAATTTTTCCGCCTGGACGAGCACCGAGACGAGGTTGCGGACGCTCTCCACATCGGTGCGGTCGCCAAGAGCTTTCCAGGCCTCAGCGCGGGGCTTGCCGGCCGACTGTTCGAGAACGACAATGCCGAGTTCGTCGCTCAACTGCGGCTGGACCGCGCCGAGTTCCTGCGCGGTGCGGATGACCGCCTGGTCGAGGCTGAGACCGGCTTCGATGCAGATAATCAGCAGATCGAGTACGTCCGGCAACGCCCGGCGAATACGCGCCTTGCGAGCTGCGATCTTTCTGCGAAGCCAGATGTCAGGTGCAAGATAGCCGAGGCCCAGCGCCATGGCATACAAGAGAAAGGGGCTGTGGTGGCCAAATCCCGTGACCAGCAGCAAAGTGCAGAGCACCAGGGGGACGAACACTTTCGAGCCTTGCAGGAGTTTGAGCGCCGACTCATTGCGGTATCCGGCGCGAATGAGTTTCTGGCGGGCAGTCGAGATATCCTTCTCGCTGGTCGGCATGACACGGTCGAGATGTCCCACAATGGCGGAGAGTGAAAGGCCGGTGTGTTGAATGGTGCTCACGAAGCCCTTGGATTCGGGTTTCCCGCGCTGCGAGGTGACGGCGGCAATTCTCTGCAGCATGGCTTCCCGATAGAACAGGATGAGCCCCGCGCTGGCAATCAACAGGAAGAACACGATAAATGCGAAGGCAGCAATTCCCATAAGTCACCTAAACGTCCATGTTGACGATTTTGCGGATGATCAATCCGCCGATAATGGTCATGCCCCCCGCCGCGTAGAGGAGATCAATGCCGACTTGGCGTCTCCAGAGAAGGCTCATATCTTTCGGGTTGATGAGATACAACAGGAATCCGAGCACGACGGGAAGCATCGTCAGGACCCAGCCGGTCATTCGCCCTTGGGCGGTATGAGTTCGGACCTGGCGTTTCAGGCGGAACCGCTCACGGATCACGTAGGCCACTTTATCGAGCACCTCGGCGAGGTTGCCGCCGCTTTCCTTCTGAATGAGGATGGCGGTGACCACCATTTTCAGGTCCTGGAGGGGAACGCGGGAGAGCAGATTGTGCATGGCCGTGTTCAATTCGAGGCCATAGTTCTGCTCTTCAAAGCAAATCCGGAACTCGGTTCCGAGGGGGTCGGGAACTTCCTGGGCTGCCAGATCGAGAGATGAATTCAGACTGTGGCCGGCGCGCATGGCGCTCACCATCAGGCCTAGGGCATCCGGCAGCGCGCGTTCAATTTTGTTGAAACGGGCTCTGCGCTTGGCGAGGACAAACCCGATCGGGCAACAAGCCGCGAACAGCCCGACCACGAAGGTGAGTAAAGCTTCTCCGGTCTCGAGGTGGACGATATAGGCCGGGATGACGAAGGCAGCGATTGACATCAGGATCAACCCGCCTGCCGTCCACTTCAAGTCGGCCTGATAAAGCAGATGGCGAAGCCGGGGAGCCACCTCAAATTTCAGCAAAAGGCGATTGAGCAAGGGAACCGCGCTGAGTAATTCTGCTTTGCGGACGTCGACGATGGGATCGGGGGGCTTGAGCGGGTCGGCGCTGAGGGCCGCGTCGAGCACGACGAGAGTTCGCTTGGTCTGCTGAGAAGCACCTGTCCCAGTCGCGATCAGCAGCAGAGCGGCGACTCCGAATACTCCAAGAAACACGAGAACGATGATGAGTGTCATATCAATCCCCCCTCCCTTCTGCTCCTAACTCACTTCCGTTACATTCTCAAACATGCTGGCCGGCAACATGATTCCTGATACGCGAAGCCGTTCAAGGAACTTGGGGCGGATGCGGCTGGGCTGAAACGCACCGATGACTCTGCCCTCCGGCCCGATGCCCTTCCTTTGAAAGCTGAAGATCTCGTGCATGCTGATGATGTTTTCTTCCATTCCGGTGATCTCGGAGATGTTGACGACACGGCGACTGCCATCGCTTAAACGGGATACCTGGACCACAATCGCGATGGCCGAGGCTATCTGCTGGCGGACCGTCCGCTCCGGCAAATTCAGGTTGCTCATGGCAACCATGGATTCGAGTCTGCCAAGGGCGTCGCGGGTGGTATTGGCGTGAATGGTGGCCATCGAGCCTTCGTGGCCGGTATTCATGGCCTGGAGCATGTCGAAGGCTTCTTCGCCACGGACTTCGCCGATGATGATGCGGTCGGGGCGCATGCGAAGGCTGTTGATGAGCAACTGGCGCTGGCGAATGGCTCCCTGGCCTTCGACGTTGGGAGGACGCGTTTCGAGGCGCACGAGGTTCTGGACCGAAAGCTGGAGCTCGGCTGCGTCTTCGATAGTAACGACCCGCTCGTTTTGCGGGATGAACTGGGACAGGATATTCAGCAGGGTGGTTTTGCCGGCGCCGGTGCCGCCGGAAATCAGGATGCTGATGCGCGCGCGGACAGCGGCGGCAAGCAGTTCCAGCATCTCCGGCGAAATGCTTTTCAGCGCAGTCAACTGGCTGGCGGCGACCGGGCCTGTTCCGAAGCGGCGGATCGAGACTGCCGGGCCGTCGAGCGCCAGGGGTGGAATGATGGCATTGACGCGCGATCCGTCGGGCAGGCGGGCATCGACCATGGGCGAGGACTCGTCGATTCGGCGGCCTACGCGGGAGACAATGCGGTCAATGATCTGAATCAGATGGCGGTCGTCGCGGAAGGAGCCTTCTACGCGGCGGAGAACTCCTCCTTTTTCGATAAAGATGTTGTCCTTGCCATTGACCATGATGTCGGAGATGGCTTTGTCTCGCAGCAGAGGCTCGAGCGGGCCGAGGCCGAACACTTCGTCGAGCAGCTCCTCCTGCATCTTGTCCTGCTCGTTCAGGTTCAGAGGCACGCGCTGGCTGGAGATAATTTCGCTGATCATGCCGGCGACGGCGTGGCGCGCCTGACCGGTGTTGACGCGGGAGAGCTTTTCCAGGTCGAGCCTGGAGATCAGCGTCCGGTGTACTTCTGCTTTGAAACTCTCGAGGTTTAGTTGTTCCACGCTATCCCATTCCTATTATCGTTACGAAACAAAGGAGCTTCACTCTCTTATCCGAACAGGCCCAGGCCAAACCGCTTTTTCTTTTCCGGAATGGCGGAGAGGCCGCATGCTGTTCTGGCCATCTGCCGGATTACGTTTCCGATAGACGAGTCGCCCATAGCGAACGGCGTGGCGCTGTTCTGTGCCTGTCGCACCACGGGATAATCGCTGGGGACTTTCCAGGTAGGCGGCAGTGTGAGCGCTTTTGCGATGCTTTCTTCGTCAATAACCAGGGAACGAGGCGTGAAGCGATTCAGTACAATCTGGAGCTTGGTCGCGCGGGAAGCGAAGAACTCCGTGATAAGGCGGTTGGAATTGCGCAGCTCGGAGATGCTGACCTGCGTAACCAGGTAAACGGTCGTGGCCATGTCGACCAGCAGCGTGTAGGTCGAGCCGACGGCCGATCCGGCGTCGACGACAACATATTCAAAATCCTGGCGGGCGGAGGTCAGCAGCTTTTCAAGCGCATCGTCAGAAACAGAAAACGGCGAATACTTGTCCGGTGCGGAAAGCACGGACAGGCCCGAGCTGTGTTTGGTCAGCAGGCGAGCCAGAAAATTGGAGTCTAGGCGATTGGCGTTCTGAATGGCGTCAATTGTGGAGAAGGGAGCCGTGATTCCAAGATCGAGTGCGGCCGCTCCAAGAGGAAGGTCAAGGTCGATCAGTAATGTATTCTGGGACGATTCATTGGCGAGCGCAACCGCAAAGTTGCTGGCCAGGGTGGTGACACCGGAACCGCCCTTGGCGCCGGTGAAAATCAGCAACCTGCCCGCAGCCTGTTTGCTGGCGGCGTGGGTGGAGGGACGGCGAACCGACGCCCGCACCAGAGCCTCCACAACCGCTGACTGAGTAAAGGGCGGAGTGAGAAATTCGCGTGCGCCTGCCCTCATGCAACGAACCAGCATCTCGGAATCCGCGCGCGCAGAATACACCATTACGGTTACGTCGCTTCGGCTGCCGATGTGCTCGACCAGGTCAAGCGCCTGCTCGGGATTCGTATCGAGTTCGATAATAACAACGTGATAACCAGCCTCCAGCAGCTGGGGAACGTCGTCCAGGCCGGGGTACTCACGGTACTCCCGGGCGACCGTCGCCTGCGGTCCGGCGATCGCAACGGCCAAGTCCCGGCGACGGGACTCTTCGGGGCCGATCAGCGCGACCGTCAGGACCTGGGCGCCGAGCGTATCGGGATGCTGGGTAAAGGCAGACATTACGAGAATGTTACTCCCTGGTCTTCCGCAGCTTTCCGCTGCGGCAACCGGTGGTGACGGATTTCGAAGAAAATACTCATCTGCAGGTGATCCATCATTACTAATGAGCTAAAAACGACATCAGTGTTCCGATGGCGATTGCCGGCGCGTAGGGCATTTTACGCGCAAGCGGATTGGCGAGCGTTAGTTCCGGATCGGTTTTTAAGCCGCGCTTCCCGAAACCGAAGACCAAGTTCGCGGCCCCTCCGAACATCTCGCCGAGAAACCCTCCGGCGACCGCCCAGCATAGAGCCATGATACCCCCGGCAAGTCCGGTCAGAACCAGCGCAAGAATCAATTGATGCCACCAGATCCAGGCGCCGATTGCGGCGCACAGCTTTACGTCGCCACCTCCCATTCCACCCATCACAGCGAGGATGCCAAATAATAGCCCACCGAGCGCCATCCCGGCGAGACTTTGTTCAAGCCCGTGCCAGCCATGAAGCCAGGTAGATACTGCTATACCCGCCACCAAAAAGGGAAGCACCAGCCAGTTGGGAATGCGCCGGCTGCGCAGATCGGTGGCGGTGGCCGCCACCACAAGAGCGAGTGTCGGCCACCAGGCGATCGACGTGTGCATCAAGAATCCCTTCTCTTCCAATGGGTGGTGCAAATGGAGTTGCAATTTGCTATCCACATTACGGAAGGTGAGATCGTCTGGATTCAAAACAGTTAGAAGCAGCAGATTTCGGGCGCATGTCAACAGTTGTATACAGTCGTTGAGCACATGAAGCGGTGCATACACACACGCGCGGCCTACTGTCTGGCCCTTGAACACGATCGATTACCGGTCGAAACGACCCCATTTAGGGAAAGGCGGATGGATCGTCCCTCCTTGCAAGGGTTAATGGATTGAGGCAGTGGGTTCAGGAATTCGCGCCGTCCGTCGATAAGAGGATGAGAGCAGCGATGCCAGATTACCAGTCAGTTTGTGGCTTAATTACCATCGTCATATATACAAAAGATTACGTATTCAGGAGTATACGTTACCTGCCGGCGGCCAGAAAGTTCTGGACTTTTTCGGAATGTTTAGTTATCAATAACTAGCTACATGACAGGAAGAACGTTCCCCGCATCTCCGTGGCGAACATGAAGGACGTGCCCGTCGCACGTCTGGCGTGTTCATATGGAGACCCTGGTCCCCGACTGCTCGATAAGTTTCGCAGTTAGTTCAAGACGGATTGAGGGAGATTACCCAGAAATGGTACGCATTGGGTTGTACTCGGAAGACCGGAAATTATTGCCGATTTTATCTTCTGCTTTGGGACATGAATTCCAGGTGCAGTTGGAGCGAAGCGAGGACGAAGCGGCGCGGAAGCTCTCCCTGGGAGAGTGGGACGTAGTTATTGTTGACCTGGACTCGAATCAGTCCTCCCTGAAAGACCGGATCGCCTCCTGCAAGCGGATTGTGGCCTCGCCAGTTTCCTCAGTCATCATGGCCGATGACAGCCTGCGGGGAACCGCGGAAGAGCTGGTGCGGCTGGGAGCCTATAGTTATTGCCGCAAACCGCCCTCGGTACGTGAGCTGAGGGCGATCATGCGGAGGGTGAATGAGCGCACCCTGCTGAAGCGGGAAAGCAGCGCGGAGCGCAAACCTATCGAGGAAATCAGCTCGTGCGATCAGATGATCGGTTCGAGCCCGCAGATGCGCCAGGTCTATGACCTTGTCCAGCGAGTCGCGAGCCTGAATGCCTCGGTGCTGGTTACGGGCGAAAGCGGCACGGGAAAAGAGCTTATCGCGCGGGCGATTCATAGCCTGGGTACTCATTCGCTCCGCCCGTTTGTCGCCGTCAGTTGTGGTGCGATTCCGGAGACGCTGATTGAGGCCGAGTTATTTGGCCACGAGAAAGGCGCCTTTACCGGCACGGTGGGCGCGCGCGAGGGCTACCTCGAACAGGCCGGCGAAGGCACGCTGTTTCTGGACGAAATCGGCGAGCTGAGCCCTTCCACGCAAGTGAAGCTGCTGCGCGTGCTGCAGCAACGCGAATTCAGCCGGCTGGGAAGCACCAAACTGATTCCGCTGCGGGCGCGGCTGATTTTTGCGACGCACGCGGACCTGAGCGAGCTGGTGGGCCAGGGGAAGTTCCGCCTGGACCTCTATTACCGCATCAACGTGATGAAGATTACGGCGCCCCCCCTGCAGGAGCGCGTCGAAGACATTCCTCAGATTGCGACCCATCTCCTGCGGCATTACACGCAGATTTACCAGAAGCAGGTGGATGAGATTGACGCCGGAGCAATGGCTTTGCTGCAGGCCTATTCGTGGCCGGGGAATGTGCGCGAGCTGGAAAATGTGGTTCAGAGGGCGATCATTGTCACCAGCGGCAAAAACATCACCGAGGAAGACCTGCCGGGGAATATCCGCGACGAGTGCCTGGTGAACATCGGCGATTATCACCCGGCGAACTCGTTCGAGCGCCAGCTTCGCGACTACAAGATCAAGCTGGCCGAAGCGGCGGTTCGCGAAAATAATGGAAATAAGACGATGGCCGCGCGCAGCCTGAATATTTCCCGGGCGTACCTGCACCGCCTGATCCGGCTCGCGGACCACGATCCACTGGCCACGCAGGATGATATGGACATGGAAACCGCTTGAGCACCACCCTCCCGCCAGCCGAGCCTGTTCTAAGACCAGTTCCGGTTTCCATATTGCGAAGGATCTTTTCTTTTCCTGTGGCCATGGCCAGCTCGCTGGCCGTGCTGGCCGTGCTGAGCGTGCGGGGCCGCTTCAGCGACCCTGACATGTGGTGGCACCTGAAGTCAGGCGAGATCATCTGGAAAACGCACGCCATTCCTACCGTCGATCTGTTTTCCTTCACCGCGTTCCATCACGCTTTGGTTCCGCAGGAGTGGTTGTCCCAGTTGTTGATCTATGGGGCATACCGGCTGGACGGTTATTCCGGGCTGATGCTGTGGCTCTGTTGCTTCACAACAGCGCTTTTGCTCGCAGGATATGCACTGTGCAGCCTCTATTCCGGCAATGCCAAGATCGGGTTGCTGGGGGCGATCGTTTTGTGGTTCTTTTCAACGGTTGGCCTTTCGATACGGCCCCAGTTGATCGGGTATTTTCTGCTGGTGCTTGAATTGCTCGTGCTGCACCTGGGAAAGACCCGCGATCCGCGATGGCTGCTCTGTCTGCCGCCTCTGTTTTTACTCTGGGTAAATTGTCATGGCTCATTCTTTCTTGGCCTGCTTGTCCTTGGCGTCGTTCTGGCCTGCTCTTTTTTCAACTTCCAGGCGGGTGCGCTGGTGTGTAGCAGATGGGAGTTTCGCCGGCGGAAGATGTTCGTTCTTGCGCTGGCGCTCTCGGGCGCAGCGACCTTTCTCAATCCCGCGGGCTGGAAGCAAGTGCTATATCCGGTTGACACGATGCTGCGGCAGCCGGTGAATGTGAACAACGTGCAGGAATGGCTGCCGCTGCCGGTGAGCGATCCGCGCGGAGCCGCGTTGCTGGCAATCCTGCTGCTTGTATTTGTCGTTCTGATCGTGAGGCGGTCAGAGGTTTTGTACCTGCACGAGCTGGCATTGCTGGCACTGGGAACGTGGTTGGCCTTAAGCCACCAGCGTCTGGCGTTTGTTTTCGGAATATTAGCGGCCCCGATTGTCGCGCGTCTGCTCTCAGATTTCTGGGAGGGATATGACCCCGGGAAAGACCGGCCTCTGCCCAACCTGCTGTTTATTGCGGTGATGGCGCTGGCAGTGTTTCTGGGATTTCCGAGCCGACAAGTGATTGCAAAGCAGATCGATAAGGAGAATCCCGTAAAAGCGGTGGAGTATATCAAGGCGAACCATCTCTCCGGCAACATGCTGAACGCGTATGGGTACGGAGGGTATCTGATCTGGACGTTGCCGGAGCATCCGGTTTTCATCGACGGGCGCGCCGACCTGTACGAGTGGGCCGGTGTGCTCACGGAATACGGCCAGTGGGCGATGCTCGAGAGCGATCCGAATTTGCTTTTGGACAAGTACCACATAGGGTTTTGCCTGCTGGAGCGCACGTCGCCTATGGCGTATGTGCTTCCGCTGATGCACAACTGGAAGGAAGTGTATTCGGACAAGTCCTCGGTGATTTTTGTCCGGACAGGCGGCGCTTCTACCAACTAGACGCGGGACGCCGAGTCAGACCCACGACGCGAGCCCGGGTTTTTCGCGGATTACGATCTCGTTTAGGAATGCGGCCGCTTTGGTCAGGCCCTCTTCAGCGGAGAGCAGGCTGTCTTCGTGCTCGATGGAGAGGACGTGGTCGTAGCCGCACATGCGCAGCGTAGAGACAAATTCCTTCCACCACTCAGCTCCGTGGCCGTAGCCGCAGGTGCGGAAGATCCAGCCCCGGCGGCGCTCGTCGGTGTAGGGCTTGGTGTCCAAAACTCCGGTGAGCGGAAGATTTGCCGGGTAAAGCTGTGTGTCTTTGGCGTGGACGTGAAAAATGGCGTCGCCGAGGGCGCGGACGGCGGCGATGGGGTCGATGTTCTGCCAGAAGAGATGGCTGGGGTCGAAGTTGCAGCCGACGGTCGGGCCGGTGAGGGCGCGCAGGTGGAGCAGCGTCTCGGGGCTGTAGACGACGAAGCCGGGGTGCATCTCGATGGCGATTTTCACTCCGTGATCGGCGGCGAATCTGGCGTGCTCGATCCAATACGGCGCGACAACTTCGTTCCACTGCCAGTCGAGGACCTGAAGATAGTCAGGCGGCCAGGGGCAGGTGACCCAGTTCGGATGCTTCGCGCCGGGTGAGTCGCCGGGGCATCCCGAAAACTCGACCATCGTGGAGACGCCGAGCTTTTCGGCGAGCAGGATGGTCTGGCGGCTCACTTCCCGATCGTGCCGAGCGCGCGCCGGGTCGGGATGCAACGGGTTTCCGTGACAGCTCAGCGCGCTGATCGATGCTCCGCGATCGGTGAGCAATTTTTGAAATTCAGTCAGCGCGGCAGGGTGGTCGAGCATGGAGAGCTTGCAGTGGGCGTCGCCGGGATAGTTGCCGGTGCCCAGCTCAACGGTGTGGATCTCAAGAGCTTTCAGCTTGTCGAGAACTGCGGCCAGCGGAAGCTCTGACAGCAACGGCGTGAAGACTCCAACTTTCATCCTGCGCGATTCTCCCCTCGGGCGTGATTCTGCGAAAGCGATGTTGGAGAAATGATACGCGAGGGGCGGCGCGGGGCATGGTCCGGCGTTTCGAGATTGCGGATTGCCGTGCGTGGCCTCATGCTTGGGGGATGCGGCGGGTTGTCTTTTTTGTGAATCCTTTGCTTGCGGCGCGCGGCGGCCGGCGTGCCATCGTGGAGCGCTGTGCCGCGATTGTGCGCGCGGAGGGCTGCGCGGCGGAGGTACGGGACACGCTCGGCGGCCGCACTGCGGGGGAACAGGCGAGTGAGGCAGTGGACAGTGGATTCGACACGGTCTTTGCGTGCGGTGGCGACGGGACGCTGTTCTACGTGTTGCAGGGCGTGGCGGGATCGCAGGCTGCACTGGGCGTGATTCCTCTGGGCACGGGCAATGTGCTGGCGCGCAACCTGCGGCTGCCGCGCGACCCGGTGGCCGCGCTCCGGACGCAGTGGCGCGCGGAGGCGGTTGAGATTCCGCTGGGCGAGATTGCCTGCAAAGAAAACGGCGATTGCGAGAGAAACTGGTATTTTACGATTGCCGCCGGAGTCGGCGTTCATGCGGCGGTGATGAATCTTGCTCCGTCCGGCTGGAGCAAGCGGCTGTGGGGGCGCGGCGCGTATTACGCCAGCGGCGCGCGGCTACTGTTGCGGCATGCGATTCAGCCTTTCGATGTGGAGTTGACGGGCGCAGGTGGAATGGACGGCGCGGGTGGAATGGATGGAGCGGTTCGCGTCTTTCGCGCCTGCGAGCTGCTGGCCGTGCGGGTTCCGGCGATTGATCGCTGGCGGCCCGGGGGAGATTTACGGTCGCCGCATTTGCGGGTGGCTGCTGTTCCGCACACTGGGCGAATGGGGCTGGCACATGCCGGCTTTCATGCCGTGGTGACGCGGAGGGGCCGCGACGGAGCGGTTGAAAAGCTGCGGCTTCCTTATCCGATTTATGAAGACGCGGTGCAGGTGGTGTGCCGCCCGGTGCTCGGGTTTAGGTATGAGACTCCGCTGCCGGTGGAGGCGGATGGAGAAGTGATTGGCTTGGAGAGTGCGACGTTGAAGGTGGCACAGAAGCGGCTGCGGCTGCTTTGGCCGGTCTGACAGGGTGAGCAATCATTTCGGATGGATGGCTGGATTCCCGGCAGCGAATTCGCTGCGTTTGCGGCTGTAGAAGAAGTAGATGATAAGACCGATGACGAGCCAGATGAAGAAGCGTATCCAGGTGAGGATGGGTAGCCCAGTCATGAGCAGTCCACAGAAGAAAATACTGAGCACCGGAAGGACGGCCCCGCCAGGGCAGCGGAATCCGCGATGGCGGTTGGGCTCTTTGTAGCGCAAGATGAGGACTCCGGCGGAGACCAGCACGAAGGCGAAGAGCGTGCCGATGTTGGTCAGGTCGGACAGCGTGCCGATGTCGAGCAGGCCGGCGGGAACGCCGACGACAAATCCCGCGACCCAGGTGGAAACGTTGGGAGTGCGGAAGCGCGGGTGGACTTTGGAAAAAACCTTCGGCAGCAGCCGATCGCGGGACATGGCAAACCAGACACGCGCCTGTCCGATCTGGAAGACCAGGATGGATGAGATCATACCCAGCATTGCGCCGACGATCACGGCGAGGTGGGTATAGTGCAGGACCGCGTTGGGATGCTTGAGATAGACCTTCTTCATTGTGTTGACGACGGGAGCAGCGTCGTCCACGAGCTTGCTCCAGTTAATGAGGCCGGTAAGGACGACGGCGACTCCCACGTAGAGGATGGTGCAGATGATGAGCGTGGCGATAATGCCGATGGGGACGTCGCGCCGGGGATTTTTGCATTCCTCGGCGGCGGTGGAGATGGAATCGAAGCCGATGTAGGTGAAGAAAATGATGGAGCCGCCGGTGAGCACCCCCGACCATCCGTTGGGGTAGAACGGATGCCAGTTGCTGGGATGGACGTAGTATGACCCGACGGCGATGAACAGCAGGATGGCCGAAATCTTGAGCAGCACCATGATGTTGTTAGCGCCCGCCGACTCGCGGATGCCGCGCACAAGGATGATGGTGAGCAGCATGACAATGAGGAATGCGGGGATATTGAAGCCGAAGTGCCAGCCGGGATGGTAGAGCACGTGCCCCTGAAAGTCAGTGAGGCCGGAGGGCAGATAGGCGGGGGATATCCATCGCAAAGACGGGCGAATGCCGAACCAGTCCAGAAAGGCGACAGCGTGGCCGGCAAAGCCCACGGAGACGGCCATGTTGGAGAAGGCGTATTCGAGGATGAGGTCCCAGCCGATGATCCAGGCGATGAGCTCGCCCATGGTGGCGTAGGTGTAGGTGTAGGCCGAGCCGGCAATGGGGATCATCGACGCCAGTTCGGCATAGCAGAGGCCGGTGAAAGCGCAGACGATGGCGACAAGCACCAGCGAAACGGCCAGAGCGGGCCCGGCGCCGGGGCGGCCAGCCATGGCAGTGTGGCGAACAACGTAGTCGAGCAACGGCGTGTTCAGGATGGACGAGGTGTCGAACTTTTCGCCAGCCAGCGCCGTGCCGATGACGGTGAAGATGCCGGAACCGATGACGGCCCCGATGCCGAGCGAGGTGATGGAAAGCGGCCCGAGAGTTTTGCGGAGCTTGTGCTCGGGTTCTTCCGACTCGGCAATGAGCTTGTCGATAGATTTACAGGCAAAGACCTGGCGTGGCAGAATGCGACTCCTGTTGATTCAATCAGGAGTGTACCGGGGGACTCGCCGTCCAGGCAATCGGGGGACTTGCCGTCCAGGCAATCGCTGCGCGTGGCCGCTACCGATGTTCGCGGAAATGCCATCGCGGCGTCGCACTCCGCAGGAAGGTCAATCGACAGCCCCATCTGCCTGACCGGCGAACAGATGGGGCGATCGCTTAACGCTTGCTCTGGCCGCGGCTAAGCTTCTTGAGTTTTTTCTTATTCGAACCGCGCGGCTGGGTGCGGGCGGCCTTGGGAGCAGCTTTCTTGCGCGCTGTGCGCTTTACCTTTTTGCGTTCTGCCTTGTCTTCAATTGACTTCGTATTTGCCATGAATGTCCTTATCTTTCGTGGAGCACAGTTGCGGCTTACAGTCGCTCTAGCTGAGCGAATTTTTCCACTAGCTTTTTCACTCCGAACTTTGAAAATTGTACCGTAATCTTCGCGTCTTCCCCATCACCCTCGCGGCGAAAGACGATGCCTTCTCCATATTTCGGGTGCCGGACGCGCTGCCCGCTCTTGATTCCCGTCGAGCCGGCGCCGTGCGAAGAGAAGAAACGGGCGATGTTGTCGATGGAGTTGGCGGGCTTCGCCGTGCGCCCGCCGCGCACTGCGAGTGAGGTCGCTCTTTGGTCCTCGTCCTCGTAGCTGTAGTGGCGGGCGGAGCTGTCTTCGCTGTAGCCGTAGCGCGCGCGTTCGACCGCGGCGGGCGTGGCACCGCCGACGGGCTCGAACAGGTGCGCGGGAATTTCTTCGAGGAAGCGCGAAGGCAGGCTGGCTTCGGGCATGTCATTGCCGTAGCGGCGGCGGTAGCGGGCGCGCGTGAGGATGAGCGAATTCATGGCGCGGGTAAGGCCGACGTAGCAGAGGCGGCGCTCCTCTTCCATTTGGTTGGGGTCGTTGAGCGTTCGCGAATGCGGGAAGAGGCCTTCTTCGAGGCCGGCGAGAACGACCATCGGGAATTCGAGTCCCTTGGCCGCGTGCAGCGTCATCAGCGTGACGCGCGATTCGGCATCGTACTGGTCGGTGTCGCTGACCAGTGCTGCGTGGTCCAGAAATTCGGGAAGTGTTTCGCCGCGCTCCTGCGCGTCCTGCGCAGCATTGGCCAGCTCCTTCAGATTCTCGATGCGGGAGAAGGCCTCGGGCGTGCCTTCCTCTTCGAGCGAGCGAATGTAGCCGCTGCGGTCGATGAGGAACTTGATCAACTCGGGCAGAGTAGCGGCGTCGCCTGGCTTGCGGAAGCCGGGTACGGCTTCTTCTTGCTGCTCTGGCGAGGCGTGCGGGACGGCAGGCTCGTCGGCGAAGGGGTCGAAGGCCGTGGCGTCGACGGCGGCTTCGTGCGAGAGGTCGAGCAGCGGCTGAGTTGCGTTGCCGAAGTCAAAGCTGGTGTCGGAATCGCCGGCTGCGTTGCCGCTTGTCGCGGCGATATTGAAGCTGGTGTCGGCTTTTTCTTCCGCTAGATCAGCGGTGAGCTTTTCGGCGAAGTTCGGCTCGAGCAGCGCGCGGGCGTCTTCGATGATGCGGCGGAAATTATCCAGCGCGACCAGGGCGCGCGAGGGGAGCAGCTTCTCGCGGAGGGCGCGGGTGATGGCGTTCCAGGTGCTCGTGCCGGTTTCAAGCGCGACGCGCTCCAGCGTTTCCATGGTTGTTTTGCCGATGCCTCGCGTGGGCGTGTTGATGACGCGCTGGAGCGCGATCGAGTCGTTGGTGTTCTGGACGAGCTTGAGGTAGCTGAGCAGGTCTTTGATTTCGGCGCGCTCGTAGAACGAAAAGCCGCCGACCATGGTGTACTTGATGCCGTAGCGGCGCAACGCTTCTTCCACCAGGCGCGACTGCGAGTTAGTGCGGTAGAGCACGGCGGCGCGCGGCGTTTCTTCATCCTGCCCGGCTTTGCGCAGGTATTTTTGGATGGAGTCGGCGATGAAGAGAGCTTCGTTTTCGCCGTCGGGAGCCTCGTAGTAGCCGATGAGCGCGCCGCCCTCTCGCGAGGTCCAGAGCGACTTGCCCTTGCGCTGCGTGTTGCGGGAGACGACGGCGGATGCGGCTTCGAGGATGATCTGCGTCGAGCGGTAGTTCTGCTCCAGACGGATGGTCTTCGAGCCGGGAAAGTCCTTCTCAAATTCAAGAATGTTGCGGATGTCCGCGCCGCGCCAGGAGTAAATGCTCTGGTCCTCATCGCCGACCACGCAGACGTTTTTTCCCTCGCCAGCGAGCAGCTTCATCAGCTCATATTGCGGACGGTTCGTGTCCTGATATTCGTCAATCAACAGGTAGCGGTAGCGGCGGTTGTAGCGCTCGCGCACTTCGCTGGAGACTTTCAGCAGGTGCACGGCTTCCAGCAGGAGGTCGTCGAAATCGAGGGCGTTGGCCTTGCGCAGCCCTTTCCTGTACGCCTCGAAGATGTGGGCGACGCGCTCGCCGGTGGGGTCGGAGGAGCTGAGGTAATACTCCTGCGGGTCGATCATGTGATTCTTGGCCCAGGAGATTTTGGAGAGCACCACGCGCGGGGTGAGCTGCTTGTCGTCGAGACCCATGCGGCGCATGGCGGCCTTGACGACGGCCTGTTGGTCAGCCTCGTCGTAGATGGCGAAGTTTTTGGTGAGACCGTCGTTGTTGACGCGAAGGGCTTCAATGTCGCGGCGCAACACGCGCACGCAAAAGGAGTGAAAGGTCGCGACCAGCGGCTTGGCCAATGTGGTGTGTCCAATGAGCTTTTCAACCCGCTCAGCCATTTCGGCGCTGGCCTTATTGGTGAAGGTCACGGCGAGGATAGAGTCGGGCGCGACGCCGCGCTCCTGAATCAGCCAGGCAATGCGGTGCGTGATGACGCGCGTCTTGCCCGACCCGGCGCCGGCCAGAATGAGCACCGGGCCGTTCACAGCTTCTACGGCTTCGCGCTGCTGGGGATTGAGTTTGGCGAGTAAGGGATGCAATGGCGGGAGTCTCTGTCTCTATCCTAATTGTTCGTTAAACTGGTTTCACGATGTCGGAAAAGTTCAGGAAATGGATTTGCGTCTTCTGCGGGTCGGCGGTGGGGGCACGGGCGGAGTATGCGGCGTCGGCGCGCGATCTGGGACGCGCCCTTGCGGAGCGCGGTTACGGCATGGTGTTTGGCGGCGGCTCTATCGGCCTGATGGGTGTGGCCGCGGACGCGGCGCTCGCGGCGGGCGGCGAAGTCGTGGGCGTTATTCCCGAGCTGATTATGGACCAGGAGGTCGGCCATCGCGGGTTGACCGAACTGCGGGTGGTCGGCACCATGCATGAGCGCAAGGCTCTGATGGCGGAGCGGGCGGACGCGTTCGTGGCGCTACCAGGCGGCTTCGGCACCATGGATGAGTTCATGGAAATTGTGACCTGGGCGCAGTTGCGCATCCACTCCAAGCCCTGCGTTCTGGTGAATGTAGAAGGCTATTACGATGCGCTGCTGCGTTTTCTGGATGATGGCGTACGCGAGGGCTTCATCCGGGTTGAGAATCGCGCGCTGGTGCGGGTGGCTCGCGATGCGGGGGCGGCTCTGGAGCTGATTGAGCGCAGTTGGAGCGCACGGGAAGAGTTTCCCGCACATGATGAGCGAATGGATCAATTAGTGAAGTGACGGGCCTATTCCCCGGCTGCTGCCCTGCACTCCTCGCACTGGCAGTGCCGCCGCAGAAAATCCCAGGAAAAGATTCCAGTTCGGTGGCCGTCGTTCCACATAAAGCTCATGGCGTAGTTGCCCACAGGCTTTGCCACAATGGGCGCTGGTGGGGGCTTGAGCTGTGACGTCGCCGGTTGGGGCTTGGGCTCGCCGAGGACGCGTCCGGTCTTCTGGCGTTCGTCGTGGCAGTTGGCGCAGGGGCAGGCATAGCGCAACCAGGCAAAAGTCCAGACGCTGTGGTGGCCGTCTTTCCATTCGATTTCGAGGCCGGTACCGTCGGTTTTGTGGACGCGGATTTTGGCTGGCTCTTTGGCGAGGGGGGGAAGCTCGCGCTGCTCGAGCTCTTCTTTCTCTGCTTCCTCCGGGCTTACGGAACGGATACCTTCGTGACTCATGATTACTTCTATTGTCCCGCAGAAGCAGTTGAAGCGCGAGTCCGGGGCGGATGGACGTGTTAAGACTTGCCTGCTGATCCTGTCCCGACGTTCTGGAAAACGCGCTGCATGACGAAGTCGGGCGTGACCTGTTCGCCGGCCAGCAGCATCGCCGCCAGCTCGCCGCCCAGCACCTGCGGAGCGATGACAACGTCCGGCTGTACAAGTTTGACGCGGCTGAGATGGCGAGCATCATTGACGGCTGCCACGGTGCGCGCGCTTCCGCCAAGCTCTTTCACGGCGAGCACGACGAAGGCGTTTTCCGAGTCGTCGACGAGCATGGCCAGCACCGCGTTGGCATGATCCGCGCCCGCCTCGCGCAGGACCTCCGTCTGGCTGGGGTCGCCGATGACGTGGTCGATGTCCTTAAGCTCTCCCGGCTCCGGGGCGTCTCTCAGGATGCGGGTTACGGGAAGGCCGCGCCTGCTGAGCTCGCGCCAGGTGTTGACGGCTAACGGAGTGTTCCCGATCACGACGAAATGGTTTTCCCGTTTCATATTTGTACCCTTGCGGTTGACGATGCGCTGAAGACTGTGGCTCACCAGAGGGCCGATGACGGCGGTGAGCGAGGTGGCGAATACGGCGACGCCGAGAACGATGATGGATACGGTGAATAACCGGGCCTCGGGCGTCTGGGGGGTGATGTCTCCGTAGCCGACGGTGCTCATGGTGACCATCGAGTAATAGAGTGCCGTAATGAGGTCGTGGATGCGCGGTTTGAACTGGCTGCCTAGGTAGAGGGCTCCGAACGTGGCGTACAGCAGGAGCATGATGACGGAGGTGAGCGCGAACAGAGTGCTGGCCGCTACGCTGGATCGGTCGAAGTGACGCCACGAGAAAAGCAGGCCGGCAAGGATGATGATGAAATACGCGACCAGAAGCCGCTCAGGGTGGCGAGTCCCCAGGAGAGTGTTCAGCGCGGCGGTGATGGCGAGCAGCAGGGCCATCAGCCACGCCACCCGCGAGCGCCAGAGCAGGCCGAAGGCCATGGTCAGCATCCCCAGGCCGATGAGCAGGGCGGGAAGCAGGCGCAAGCGGAGGTGGAACTCGCCCTCCGTCAAGCTATGCAGGTAAGGCGACCAACTGGTCCCGAAGCTGATCCGCAGGACCAGCACGCCGGCGAGCGCCAGCATGATCGCCAGCGGCACGTGGGGAAACCAGTAGTGCCCGCCCAGCAACTTATGCGCGCGCTGGAATCGGATGCGCAGCCGCTGGATGCGTGAGGTGATGACCTGCCGGTCTTTCTCTTGATCGTTGACAGCCACTTTTGGAAATATTGCAGATACTCGCGGGATGCGCAATCGCGGAGGTATTCGCGGAGTGCTGGGGGGCTGTTAGGCTCTTCTAGAGCCGGTCGTAGCGGGCCTTGAGCGAGAGGATAGCCAGCGCCAGGCCCAGCGTAACGGCGTTGGCAAGGATGACGGGCAGGGAGTGGATGAAGATTCCGTAGATCAGCCAGAGCAGCTCGCCCACGGAGAAGACCAGGAACATGGCGAACGAAATATCGCGCGCGGTTTTCAGGCGGTAGACGCGCACCAGTTGCGGCACGAAGGCGATGGTGGTGCAGACCGCAGCGGCTGTGCCGACGAGGTTGACGACCCAGAGAGTGAGGCGCATCAGAAGCTGCTCCGGTGAAGGAAGAAGTAAATGGCGACCGTGAAGCCGAAGACGATGATGATGGGGCGCAGGACGCGGTCGCTGACGCGGCGGCTGTTGCGCGCGCCGGTGTATCCGCCGATGGCGCAGGCGATCATCATGTACCAGCAGTCGCGCCAGATGACCGCCGCGTGGATGATGAAGGTGATGACCGCGACTCCGTTGGCGATGGTGGTGGTGACGACCTTGAGGGAGTTGATTTCGGCAATGCGTTCGACTCCGCAGAAGGCGAGTGCGGTCATCACCAGCAATCCCGCCCCAGCGCCAAAGTAGCCGATATAAAAGCACAGGCAGAGCAGGATGGCGAGCAGCGGCAGAAGGTGAATATGCTCCTCGCCGCCGGAGTATCGCTCGGTGCGGCGCTTTACCGCGCGCGAGATGGGTCCGCTCAGGGCGAAGGCGGTTGAGCCGACCAGAAACAGCCACGGCACCAGGCGCAGGAAGGATTCCTGGCTGTTGTGGAGCAGGGTCCAGGCTCCGGCAAAGCCCCCGACGACGGCGACGAGCGCGATGGGGATGACGAGTCTGAGGTGGCGGCGCAACTCTTCGCGGTATCCCGCGATGGAGGTGAACTGACCAGGCCACAGGGCCACGGTGGTAGTGGCGTTGGCCTGGATGGGCAGGAGCCCACCTTTGATCAGCGCCGTAAAGGCGATGAAGCCGCCGCCTCCCGCAATGGAGTTGACGAATCCGGCGACAAGAGCCGCGAAGAGCAGCAAAAGCGAGCGCGCAGATGTTGAATGAAGGAGAAAAGCGGAGTGCATTCTGATTGGATTGTATGGGATGCTAGGCCGTGCGGATTTCCGGCGTGGCCGCGATGAGGGTTTGTGTGTAGGACTCGCGCGGCGCATTGCATATCTGCGCGGTGTCTCCGTATTCGACCATGCGCCCGTTATGAAGCACTGCGATGCGGGTGGAGAGATAGCGCACCATGGGCATGGAGTGGGAGATGAACAGATACGTCAGCGAAAAGTCGCGCTGGAGGTCGCGCAGCAGGTTGGCGATTTGCGCGGCGACGCTGACGTCAAGCGCGGAGAGCGGCTCGTCGAGCACGATCAGCTCGGGGCGCAAGGCGAGGGCGCGGGCGATGTTGATGCGCTGGCGTTGGCCTCCGGAAAATTCGTGCGGGTAGCGCGGCATGGCTGAGTCGTCGAGTCCGGAGGCGCGCAACAACTCGGCAACCTTGGCGCGCAGTCCGGAACGCGGGCACGCGCGATGAATGATGAGCGGCTCAGCGACGATGTCCTCGACCCTCATGCGCGGGTTGAGCGCGGCGTAGGGGTCCTGAAAGACGATCTGCAGGCGCCGGCGAAGGCGGCGCATCTTGCGCGGTGCAAGGCCGGTGAGCGTCTGGCCGTCGAAGAGGACGCTGCCCGAGGTCGGCTCGATCAGCCCCATGACCATGCGCGCAATGGTGGATTTGCCGGAGCCGGATTCGCCCACAAGGCCGAGCGTTTCGCCGCGCTCAATCGAAAACGATACGTCGTTGACCGCCGGGGCGCTTTGCGCGTAGGTCTTCACGAGATGGCGGGCTTCGAGGAGAGGATTAGAAGAGTACAACCGGCTACTCCTCATTCATCTGTTCAATGACATCGCGAATACCCTCCGCGACATTCATGAAAGCCTCATCTCTATCCGGCCACAGCGACACTGGCTTTCCATTTGATGGCAACGCCTGCAATTTAGCGAAAGGAGCTCCTTTCCAAATGCAGCTGCGAAGAATAATTGGAATTACGATCGCTTCGCGCTTTGAATGGCGTTCAATTGCCTTTTCGAGTTCGACATCGTAACAGTAAGCTGAATTGATGAAATCGATGCTGACCAGAAGAAAGATGAAGTTGGCCGTTTCAAGATTTTTTGAAATCTGTTTGTCCCATTCTTCCCCCGCCTTGATTTCGCGATCGCTCCAAGAGTCGATCAGTTTTGATCGCCGAAGAGGCTCCAGATGCTTAACGAATCCACTCTTTAATTCTTCGTCCACATGAGAATAGGATATGAACGCTTTCAACGGTGATGGACCAGTTCCAGGCTTATCGGCAATACCAACGCTTCCGCCCTGGCCCTTACCGCGAATTATTTCGTTACGCCCCTGGAGTTCGGATCTGATGCGTTTGTAACGATCGTCGTCCCAATCGAGAGCTCTCTGAAGTGTTTTGTTTCCAATGAGACTCGGTTCACCACCTGAAAGTTCAAGCAATTTGCCAATGAACATCTCTGTGTAGCTTCTTCTGCGGTGCTTCTTGGCCTTGGGTGTCATTTTTTCCCTTTCGATTCACTATAGCTAATTTAGGGTGCAACTTCTGGAACCCCGTGGCCTGCTGATATGCGCGGGCGAAGGCGCACAGCTTTGCGTCCTGATAGTGATTGGCGAGGAAGGTGATACTGACGGGTGTGCCGGGGCCTCCGAGGGGTTCGCCTGCGGTGTCGGCTGGTGGCGGCTGGGGCGCGTCGGGGCCGCGGAGTCCGTTGGGGACGATGCAAGCGGGGTGTCCGGTGAGATTGGTGACGGTGAGCTGCTCGCCAGTGCTGCGGGCGACGATGATGTCCACCTTGCGGAAAAGCGCGGAGACCTGGCGGACGGCGAGGGTGCGGGCGCGGTTGGCCTGGATGTATTCGACGGCGGGATAGAATCGCGAGACGCGGAAGTCGTTCGGCCAGTCTTCAGGGCCTTGCTGGGTGAGGAGGCGGTCGCGTCCCGTCATGGTGAGCTCGTCGAAAGCGGCGGCCGCTTCGGCGGTGAGCAGCGGCGTCATGGCATCGTAGGGAAACTCAGGCAGATCGAGCGGAATGAGGTTGACGCCCATCGACCGCAGTTTGTCGAGCGCGGCCATGTCGTACTTGTGATCGTAGGCGCGAACCGCGTGGTAAGCGCGCTCGATGGCCGGAGCTTTCGGGTCGGTGAGGGGTTTGCGGGGCTTGAAGTCATACGTGAGATAGCCCACGCGCAGGCTCTTCCAGTCGAAGTTCGCGTTCCAGTTGAAGGCGGCGTTGCGGACCGAGAGGTCTTCTCCGTCGGGGCCGTGGATGGCCGAGAGGACGATGGCGCAGTCTTCAACGGCGCGACAGATGGGGCCAAGCTTATCCATGGTCCAACTGACGGCCATAGCTCCGGTGCGGGGAACGAATCCGAAGGTGGGACGGAGGCCGGTGACGCCGCAGCGCGTGGAGGGCGAGGAGATGGAGCCGAGCGTTTCCGAGCCGACGGAGAAGGCGACGCATCCCGCTGAGGTCGCGGCGGCTGGACCCGCGGATGATCCGCTCGAGCCTTGCTTGGGGTTCCAGGGATTGCGGGTTTGGCCTCCAAACCACTTGTCGCCCATGGCCAGCGCGCCGAGCGTGAGCTTGGCGATGAGCACGGCCCCGGCGGCGTCGAGGCGCTTGACCACGGTGGCGTCCTCATCGATCATCTGATGCTCGAAGCCGCCCGCGCCCCAGGTGGTTCGGTAGCCCTTGACGGCGAGCAGGTCCTTGGCTCCCCAGGGCAGGCCGTGGAGCGGGCCGCGATAGTTTCCGGCGGAGATTTCTCGGTCGGCCTCCTGAGCCTGGGCCAGCGCGCGCTCCTCGGTGAGCGTGATGACGAAGTGCAGCAGCGGGTCGTAGCGCTTGAGGCGGGCGAGGTACATCTGCGTGAGATCGACGGAAGAGACTTTGCGGCGGCGGACGAGATCGGCCAGTTCGGGAACGGTGTAGAAGGCCACGTCCTCAAGGTTGCGGGGCATGGTTGCGGCGGCCTGGCTGTAAACGGGCGGACGCTGGCTGGTGTTGACGGACGCGCCCGACGGCAGCGGGTCGAAAACGTAGGCTGGAGCCACGCTGTTGGGCAGGTGCAGCTTGCGGATGGCGGAGTAGGCCGCGCGCTGCTGGTTCAGCCCATCGAGCATCATCTTCGCCTGATCGGCCGTGATGGGGACGCCGGCCAGCACGGCGGCCTGGTCGATCATTTCTATGGTGATTGGAGCGGGGGTGATTGGAGCGGGGGTGATTGGCGCGGGTTTTGGGGCGGCTTTGCCTTGGGCCGGAGTCCGGGTCTGAGACTCGGCTTGCGAAGCGAGCGCGTAGAGGGCACCGGGAAAGAGCGTGGAGGCGAGGCCTCCGCTGCCTGCGATGGCGAGAAAGGATCGGCGGTCGAGCGGCATAGATTCGTCCTGAGCTGTGGAAATTTTCGAAGGGCAAGTATATCGGGTCAACGGTCAAAGTGGCAGCGATCAAGGGCCAGCGGGCGGGAGCAAAAGCGGGCGGATTCATCGGCGCATACTGGTTAAGAAAGATATCTTGATCCTGAAAACAAAAGACTTAAGCAGAGGTGATCCTGTAAACAAAGGACTTACAAAATTTGATCCTGAAAATAAAGGAGTTAGCTGCCATTTCCGGCGAATCAGCACAAAAATGCAAGAGGCGCAGCTTGCGGGCTGCGCCTCTTCGTTGAGATATGTCTCTTAATCCCAGTATAGCAGTTCGGTGGAAATCAACTGCATCTGCAACTCATTTTTTTACTGGCGATTACATATTCTTCCCTTGACAGAGTTCGTTTATCGTCGGGTGAGGTATGCTGGACTGACGCGCAGGAGGTGCATCATGCGTATCGACAACTTAGACGAAGAATTCTGCTTTTGAAAAGAGCAGCAAACGCCATAGAGGCTTCCCATCAGAGACCCAGGTGAAGCGAGGCCATCGCGTTGTCCACGGAGACAAGGAGCTTCTCGAAAAGCTTGGACGTAATGATCCATGTCCATGTGGATCAGGGCGTAAATTTCAAGAACTGTTGTATGCCGACCGGAAGGCTCGACGGCAGCCAACGACATTACTTCTTTCAGAGAATAAAAAGGGCGGCTTGGTGGCCGCCCTTTGTAGTTGAATTGAAACCGCAGATCCTTCGCTTCGCTCAGGATGACCCCGATACCTCCGGGATGGAGACCAATCAGATATCCAGGTTCTTCACGTCCAGCGCGTTTTCTTCGATGAACTTGCGGCGGGCTTCTACGTCCTCGCCCATCAGCGTGGTGAAGATGGTCTCGGTCTCGGCGATGTCTTCGAGCTTGACCTGGAGAAGCGTGCGGCGCTCGGGATCCATGGTGGTTTCCCATAACTGCGTGGAGGTCATCTCGCCCAACCCCTTGTAGCGCTGCACCTGATACTCGCGGCGCCCCTGTTCGATGACATACTCGAACAGTTCGTGGGCGGTCTGCTTTTCTACCGGCTCCAGCGAGGCGCGCCCCGTGCGTTTGGGCGCGGGTTTGGCCGCCTCGACTTCGCCAGTGGTCTCGCCTTCGGATTCTTCAGCATCGGGTGTGGCGGCGGCCTTCGAGACGTATTCGACGAGGAACGGCGGCTCCAGCAGCGTCTTGATCTGCACGTACTTGGCGGTCATCTGGCGGTATTCGGGAGAAGAGGCGAGTGTCCAGTTGATCCAGCGATGCGCGCCCTCCGAGTCGGTAAAGCTGAAGGACCAGGTCTGGTGCTCCTCGTCGCGCTCAGGCGCGGAGAGTCCCCTGAACCGATACTTCTTTTTGATTCCATCCAGCGCATCGTGCAGGGCCTGCAACTTGGCCGGAGGCTTCTCGTTCTCGCTCTCAAAGTCGGAGCGGTGCGCGAGCTCGTGGCGGGCGAGCAGGCCGGTGATCTCCTCATTGCGAAGGCGCTTGTTCACCTTGTCGAAGAAACCGAGGTACTCGTTCAACTGGCCCATGAATTTGGTGAGGGCCTCGCCTTCGATTTTTTCCGCGCTTTCGCCGTGGCGGACGACCATGCCGTCGGAGGCGCGCTTGATCATCACTTTGACGAATTCGCGCTCGTCCTTGATGTACTGCTCGAACTTGCCCTTCTTGATTTTAAACAGCGGCGGCTGCGCGATGTAGACGTTGCCGCGCTTGATCAGCTCCTGCATGTGGCGGAAGAAGAAGGTGAGCAGAAGGGTGCGGATGTGGGAGCCGTCCACGTCGGCGTCGGTCATCAGGATGATCTTGCCGTAGCGCAGCTTCGACACATCGAAGTCATCTTTGCCGATGCCGCAGCCGAGCGCGGTGATCATGGCGCGGATTTCCTCGTGGCCCAGCATTTTGTCGTAGCGGGCTTTTTCGACGTTGAGGATTTTGCCCTTGAGCGGCAGGATGGCCTGGAAGCGGCGGTCGCGGCCCTGCTTGGCGGTGCCGCCTGCGGACTCACCCTCGACGAGGTAGAGCTCGCAGCGGTCGGGCTGACGCTCGGAGCAGTCGGCGAGTTTGCCGGGCAGGCCTCCACCGTCGAGCGCGCCTTTGCGGCGGGTGAGGTCGCGAGCCTTGCGCGCTGCTTCACGGGCGCGGGAGGCTTCAATGGCTTTATTGATGATGCGCTTGGCGATGGGCGGGTTCTGATCGAGGAACATGCCGAGCTTCTCGTTGACGAGCGCCTGCACGATGCCGGCAATGTCCGAGTTGAGCTTGCCCTTGGTCTGGCCTTCAAACTGCGGCTGGGACAGCTTGACGCTGATGACGGCCACCAGACCCTCGCGCACATCGTCGCCGGAGAGATTCTCTTTGACGTCTTTGAAGAGGCCGAGCTGCTGGCCTGCAGAGTTGATGGTGCGGGTGAGCGCGGTCTTGAAGCCGGAGAGATGCGTGCCGCCGTCAGCCGTGTTGATGTTGTTGGCGAAGCAGAAGAC